>CAZETS010000036.1:0-57339 GCA_964515335.1 uncultured Spirochaetaceae bacterium | reverse complement strand
AACCCACCGCGAATCGACAACTTCGAGTGGTCTTGGGCCCAATCTTCGAGCCACAGATCAGTGGTTGCCGGACGGGCCGGCGAGCGTGAGCTGCAGGACGGTCGGCTCTGAGATCCGGAAGAAGCTCATCAGGCGCTGCGTGACGCCGTACTTCTCCTTGAAGGCTTCCTCCACGCGATCCCGGGTGGCGAGATCGTCGCGCTCCTCGGCGCGGACCCGGCTCTCCCACTCGCGGGTGCGCAGCGCCACCGCCGAGCCGCGGCGGATGTTGGCGAGCCAGCGCGAATCGTTGGTGCGCACGTAGCCGCTGCCGTCGACGACCACGATCCAGATCTTGGTCTCGCGCTCGTCGCCGTTCGCGTCGGTCGTGACGATCTCGATCACGTCTTCGTTCGCGAACGGCCGCCACCCGTCGGCGTCCGCCCACGCCGGCGGCGCGAGCAAAGACACGAGTAGCGCGATCGACGTGATGATCGCTGCCCGTCGGGCGGCTCGGCGCATGGCCCCAGCGTAGCCGGCTCGCGTCGCGCGGGCCCGTTGCCTCAGATCTGGCTGCGGCCTTCCCAATACGGGTCGCGCAGCTTTCGCTTGTAGAGCTTGCCGTTGGGATCCCGGGGCAGCTCGTCGAGGTAGTCGATGGTGCGGGGCGTCTTCATCTTGGCGAGGCGGTCTGCGCACCAGGCGAAGATCTCGTCCGTCAACGCGTCGCCGGCCTCGACGTCGTCGATGGGCTGGATGACGGCCTTGATCTCCTCCCCCCAGTCGTCGTTCGGGATGCCGAACACGGCCACGTCCGCGACCTTCGGGTGCTGGATCAGCTCCGCCTCGATCTCGGCGGGATAGATGTTGGCGCCCCCCGAGATGATCATGTCGTTCTTGCGATCGCGCAGGAAGAGATAGCCGTCCTCGTCGAGCTCGCCGACGTCGCCCACGGTGAAGTAGCTGCCGATCCGGTTGTCGCGGGTCTTCTTGCCGGCGTCCTTGTACTCGAAGTCGGCCTGGCCGAGCAGCATGTAGACGGTGCCGATCTGGCCGGGGCCGAGCTCGTTCTGCTGATCGTCGTAGATCTTGACGTCGCTGTTCGGCCAGGCCCGGCCCACGCTTCCGGGCTTCTTGCGCCACTCTTGCGGCGTGATGAGCGTGCCGCCGCCCTCGGTCGCCGCGTAGTACTCGTATACGGCGTCTCCCCACCAGTCGAGCATCTTCCACTTCGTCTCGACCGGGCAGGGCGCGGCCGCGTGGATCATCGCCCTGAGCGACGAGACGTCGTACTCGCCGCGCACGCCCTCGGGCAGCTTGAGGAGTCGGTGGAACTGCGTCGGCACCATGTGGCTGTGGGTGACCCGGTAGCGGGCGATCAGCCGCAGCATCTCCTCGGGCTGCCACTTGTCCATCAGCACGACCGCGTGCCCCATGTGGAGCGCGCTCGAGCTGAAGACGAGCACCGCGGTGTGGTAGAGCGGCGAGCCGCAGATGTGGACGTTGTCGTCCTCGGGCTGCAGGCCGAACATGCCGAGGAAGCCCGTCGTGAGGGTAGCGACGAGGTCGGGCGAGATCGGGGCGAGCGTGCGTCGCACGCCCTTCGGGCGCCCGGTGGTGCCCGAGGTGTAGTTCATCACCTGGCCGGCGGCGCGGTCTTCGGGCATCGACTCCGGCTGCCCGGCCACGAGCTCGGCGAAGGGGCGGAAGCCGTCGACGTCGCCCACCGAGAAGCAGCGTTCGCTCGGAAACTCGAGCTCTTCGCGCGCCGCCACGCAGGCCTCGGCGAACTGCGCCGAGCCGAAGAACACCTTCGCACCGCTGTCCCTCACGATGTAGGCGATCTCGGGGCCGGTGAGGTGGTTGTTGATCGGCGTCATGTACATGCCGATCTGCGTGATGGCGAGGTGGATCTGGTAGAACTCGGCGCTGTTCTCGAGCACCAGCGCCACGCAGTCGCCGGGGCCCAGGCCGAGGGCGCGCAGGCCGTGGGCGATCTTGTTGGCCTCGGCGAGCAGCTCGCTGCGGGTCCAGAGGCGCTCCTGCGGATCGACGAGGGCGAGCTTCTCCGGGCCCTGCTGCGCGAAGTTCCAGAATCCCATCTCGGCCATGGCGTTCTCCCGTTTCGACGACTACTGGAGCGGCTGGTCGCCGACGATCCACGTCGCGAAGTACTGCGAGCCACCCCCGTAGGCGTGACCGAGCGACTTGCGGGCTCCGTCGACCTGGTGCTCGCCGGCCTGGTCGCGCACCTGCATGGCGGCCTCGGCGAAGCGGATCATGCCCGAGGCGCCGATCGCGTTGCTGCTCAGCACCCCGCCCGACATGTTGATCGGCAGGTCGCCGTCGAGGGCGGTCGCGCCCTCGTAGGTCATCTTCCAGCCCTCGTTGATCGGCGCGAAATGGAGGTTCTCCATCCACATCGGCTCGAACCAGCTGAAGGGTACGTAGACCTCCGCGCAGTCGATCTCCTTGCGCGGGTCGGTGATCCCGGCCTTCTTGTACAGGCTGGCCGCGCACTCGAGGCCGGCCTTGGGCATCACCTGGTCGCGACCTGCGAACATGGTCGGTTCGGTCTTCATGTCGGTGGCGTGGATCCACGCGGGCTTCTTGTCCGCGGCCTTGGCGTGCTTCTCGTTCGCGATCACCATCGCACAGGCGCCGTCCGAGCTGGGGCAGGTCTCGAGGTAGCGGACCGGGTCCCAGAGCATCGGCGAGTTGGCGATCATCTCGAAGGTGACGTCGGGCAGCTTCAGGTGCGCGTAGGGGTTCTTCAGCGCGTTGAGGCGGTCCTTCAGCGCGACGCGGATGCCCGTGTCGTCGGGCGCGCCGGAGCGCTCGATGTAGCCGCGGATCAGCGGTGCGAAGAAGCCGCCGGCGCCGGCCACCATCGCCACCGAGAAAGGCAGCTTGATGGACAGCGCCCACATCGCATTCGACTCGCTCTGCTTCTCGTAGGCCACCGTCAACACGCGCTCGTGGACGCCCGCCTGGACCAGGCTCGCCGCGACGATCGCCGTGCTGCCCCCGACGCTGCCGGCGGTGTGCACCCGCAGCATCGGCTTGCCGACGCCGCCGAGCGCCTCGGCGAGGAAGAGCTCGGGCATCATCACGCCCTCGAACATGTCGGGCGCCTTGCCGACCACGACGGCGTCGATGTCGCTCCAGTCGAGACCGGCGTCTTCCAGGGCGCGTCCGGCGGCCTCGCGAATCAGGCCGGGTTGCGAGACGTCGATGCGCTTCGCGTCGTACTTCGTCTGTCCGATGCCGACGACCGCGGCGTGCTCTGCCATCTTGTTCAGCCCTCCAGGACGCAGACGAGGTTCTGCTGCAGGCACGGGCCCGAGGTCGCGTGGGCGACCGCCCGCGAGCCGTTGCCGGCGACGATCTGTCGCGTGGCCTCGCCGATGCGGGCCAGGCCCGCCGACATGACCGGGTTGGCGCAGAGCGCGCCGCCCGACCGGTTGACTTCGACGTCGTTCGCGAGCCCGAGAGCGCGGCGCAGGATGATCTCCTGGTGGCTGAACGGGGCGTGCAGCTCCGCGAAGTCGACCGGGCCGCGCGCTACGCCCGCCTTCTGCCCGGCCAGCTCGGTCGAGGGCGAGACCGCCAGGTCGCGCGCGCCGAGCTGATGCGTGTCGAGCCGGTGGTCGATGCCGCGAATCCACACCGGCTTCTCGCTCACCTTCTCCGCCACCTCGCTCGCCGCGATCACCATCGCCGCGGCGCCGTCGGTCACCGGCGGGCAGTCGTGCTTGCGCAGCGGATCGACGAGGAAGGGCTCGCCGAGCAGCTTCTCGACCTCGAACTCCCCCGTCACCTGCGCGTCGGGATTGCCGAGGCCGTTCTTGCGCGAGCGCGCGGCCACCTCGGCCATGTCGCGCTCGCTGAAGACGCTCCGGTCGAGTCCGACGCGCGCCTGCAGGGCCGCCATGCTGATCGCGTCGGGGCCGAGGGGCGCCATCGTGTAGGGGTCGGTCTGCAGCGTCATCGTCTCGGCCGTCTCGCCCATCGACGAGCGGCCGAAGGAGAAGATCAGCGCCGAGTCGACCTCGCCGCATTGGATCTTGATCCACGACTCGTAGAGCGCCCAGGCGCCGTCCATCTCGACGTGGCTCTCGCTGATCGGCGGCCAGGCGCCGACGGCGTCCACCGCGTGCACGAAGCTGAACGACTGCCCGGCGAGATAGTCGGTGCTGCCCGAGCACGTGAAGCCGATCTCACGCCGGGGAATGCCCGACTGCTCGACGACCTCGTCGATCACCGGCATCAGCATCTCGACTTCGTTGCGTACGCGCTCGGTGCGCACGTAGGGGGTCTGCGCGTAGGAGACGACCGCGACGTCGCGCATCACGAGTACTCCTTGATCTGCTCGAACGGCACGTCGGGCTCGTCGATCGGCCGGAAGTGCTTGATGTTGGCCATGTCGTAGTCCCACTCGCTCTCGGGCTTCCACACGGCCTGCACCCGCATGCCGATGCGTACGTCCGCGAGCTCGCACTCCTGGATGAGGCCGTTCATCGAGATGTCGGCGCCGTCGAGCAGGATGCTGGCCACGCAGTAGGGCAGGGGAACGTCGATGTTCTCCGAGGGCACGCGTACGATCGTCAAGGTGATGACCGTGCCGTTGTCGGCCACCTCCTTGAAGGTCGAGGTCGGCCGGGCGCAGCGCGGGCACGCGCCGCGCGACGGGACGTATACGCGACCGCACTCGTCGCAGGTGCCGCCGAGCAGCTTGCCCTGCTTGAGGCCGAGCAGGAACTTCGACTGCGAGATGCCCGGCGTGTACGTGTAGTCGACGCGCACGGGCGTCACGATGCTGGTCACGGGATCGGGGGCTTCACTCACGATGCGTCCTCCGCCACGAAACAGGCGATGTCGTGGATGCCGCCGGCGGGCTCGTCGGCCCAGCGCGGCACGACGCGCATGCCGGTCTTGATCTTCGAGCGGTCGCCGGTGTCGACCACGTGGAGCAGCGACGTGTCAGCGCCGTCGAGCTTGATCAGCGCAAACGCGAAGGCGTGGTCGAGGGGATGCGGCCTTCGCGGCGCATCGTTCCAGCACCAGGACTCGACGGTGCCGCCGGGGCCGACCGTGACGAACTCGTCGCTCACATCCTCGCCGGTCTCGGGGTCGTACTCGGCCGGCGGCACCAGCACCCGGCCGGTGCGCGTCTTCACGCCGACGATCTCTCGATCACGCAGGCCCGTGAAGAAACGGCCGAGCACCGGGCCGAGGGACCTGCGGTACGCGTATTCGAGGCTGTGGGCGGCGGACAGGCCTTCGGCCGCCGCGTTCGCTTCGCTCATCGATCGGCTCCCATGTGACCGGCGCCTGGCTGGATCCGATGCGGAGGATCCGGGATGGCGGCGTCCGCCGGGCAGGGCCCGACGCGCCCCCCCTGAGGCCCGGGAGGCGAGATCCTAGAACACGTTTCAGTCAGCGGACAGGCGTGCCGCGGCACGACGAAACTGCCTGCAGCGGGTTGGGCGGATGCTCGCGTTGTCGCGCGACGCGTTCGTGCCATCGACGCCCGGCATCCGCTCGACACCGGGAGACCGGCGATCCTGCGTGCACGCCACGAGTCGTGGGCTGACCGAGCCTGTCAGCGGTCAGCCACTGGCACTGGCACCGGGTGCTTCGCTCCCCCGGGGCCAAGCGGGATCGATCGGGGGCGTCGGGTCGGCGCGAGCGCGATCCGGTGTAGCGGACCGGGTGCTGACGCTGTGCCAGGTGGTGGAGCCGGCGGGAATCGAACCCGCGACCTCCTGAATGCCATTCAGGCACTCTCCCAACTGAGCTACGGCCCCACGAGGGCCCGCAGGCTAGTGCGGGGCAGCGCCCGTGTCAAAGCGATCGCGCGTCCCGTGCGGCGCGGATGGGGGTCGGCCGTAGGGTATCTTCGGCGCCGCCGCCGGAGTGGCGAAATCGGTATACGCAGGGGACTCAAAATCCCCCGGCTTCACGGCCATGCGGGTTCGAGTCCCGCCTCCGGCACCACCGCGATGGATCAACGATGAGCATCGACCCGACCACCGCGCGGCTTCGAGCGGACCAGTTCGACCGCTACCGAAGACACCTGACCCTGCCCGAGATGGGCGTCGAGGGGCAGAGCCGCCTGCTCGAGTCGAGTGTGCTGTTGATCGGCGCCGGCGGGCTCGGCTGTCCGCTCGCCCTCTACCTGGCGGCGGCGGGCGTCGGCCGCATCGCGATCGTCGACGACGACGTGGTCTCCGCCTCGAACCTGCAGCGCCAGGTCCTCTACTCGACGAGCGACGTGGGCCGGCCCAAGGTGGAGGTGGCGGCCGAGCGCATCCGCGCCCTCAACCCCGACGTGCAGGTCGAGGGTCATCGCGTCCGCCTCGACTCCAACAATGCGCTCGATCTCTTCCGCCCACACGACGTGGTGGTGGACGGCACCGACAACTTCCCCACCCGGTATCTCAGCAACGACGCGTGCGTGCTGCTCGGCAAGCCGAACGTCTACGGCTCGATCTTCCGCTTCGAGGGGCAGGCGAGCGTCTTCGATGCGACCCGGGGCCCTTGCTACCGCTGCCTCTATCCCGAGCCGCCGCCGCCTGGGGCGGTGCCTTCTTGCGCCGAGGGCGGTGTGCTCGGTGTGCTGCCCGGACTGATCGCGATGATCCAGGCGACCGAGACGGTGAAGCTGCTGACGGGCATCGGCTCTTCGTTGTCCGGGCGTCTGCTGCTGTACGACGCGCTCGCGATGGAGTGGAAGGAGTTCAAGCTGGCCCGGGACCCCCAGTGCCCGGTCTGCGGCGAGTCGCCGACGGTGACCGAGTTGATCGATTACGAGGGCTTCTGCGGCATGCCGGCCCGCGAGGCCTCCGAGCCCGAGCTGGCCAGCGTGCGCGCCGTCGAGCTGCGCGCGCGCCTCGATCGCGGCGAGGACCTGCTGCTGCTCGACGTGCGCAATCCCGACGAGTTCGAGAAGGCGAGCCTGCCGGCGGCCCGCCTCCTGCCGCTGACCGAGCTCGGCGAACGCATCGAGGAGCTCGCGGAGTGGCGAGCGCGTCCGGTGGTGGTGCACTGCCATCACGGCGGACGCAGCGCCGAGGCGTGCCGGCTGTTGATCGACAGCGGCTTCGAACTCGTCGAGAATCTGGACGGCGGCATCGAAGCCTGGTCGCTCACCGTCGACGGCAGCGTGCCCCGCTACTGATCCAGCGCCGGCCCCGTCGGCATCGAGGAGAAGCGTGTCCGTGGCGAAGAAGACGATTCCCGACCCGCTCAAGCGGCGGCACCTGATCGAGCAGGACCTGTCCGCGGCCGACAGCCTGGCGATCGCAGACGCCTACCTCGAAGCGGGAAGGGTGTCCGAGGCGGTCGCCTTCCTGGTGAAGGCCGAGGCCGAGGAGCAGCTGGCCGCGCTGGTCGAGCAGGCGGTGGGCGAGGGCGACGCATTCCTGCTCAAGGAGCTCGCCGACGCCACCGGCGAGGATCCGGGCACCGCGCGCTGGCAGGCCGCCGCCAGCGCCGCCGAGGCCGCCGGCAAGCAGCGCTACGCGGAGATGGCCCGGCGCCACGCGCTGAGCAGCGAGCAGTAGCCGGCCGATTGACCGCTCAGTCGATCGGCTCCTAAACTGCTCCCTCGATCCGCCGCCGGTGCTCGCCCGTCCCGCTCGTCGGGCAGCAGCGCCCTGCGGCGGTGCGAGGGTTCGCGGGGATTCGGCCCCCGAGCGGAAGTCGGGATGGTGAGGAGGTCGGAAGCTTGGACAGCCCCCCCTCGCCGAGCTCGATCGACTCGGCGATCGCCTGGCTCCGCAAGGCCTTCCGGCCCGAGGCGGCCGCCGACGTCCGTGTGCTGTATCAGCTGGAGCTCGCCGGCGAGCGGGGCGGCTCGCTCTGGATCCGCGTCGACGACGGTCGCCTCGAGCTGGCCGAGGGCGTGGCGCCCGAGCCGGACGTGACGTTTCGTCTGGGGGCGAACGACTTCTTCGGCGTGCTCGCGGGCAGCGAGAATCCCGACCTGCTCTTCATGGCCGACAGGCTCGCTGTCGACGGTGACCTGTCGCTCGCGCTCACGCTCAGAAAGCTCTTCCAGGCGCGGGTCTGATCGATCCGGCGCCGCACTGCGGGGCGACCGAAAGCGCCGATGCGCCAGACCGAGATCCGGATCGAGAACGCCCGCTCCCACAACCTGCAGGGGGTGAGCTGCCGCATACCGCTGGCGGCACTCACCGTCGTGACGGGCGTGTCGGGCTCGGGCAAGTCGACACTCGCCTTCGACACCCTCTACGCCGAGGGGCAGCGCCGCTACGTGACCTCGCTGTCGACGTACGCCCGCCAGTTCCTCGAGCGGTTGGCGCGTCCGGAGGTCGACCGCATCTCGAGCCTGCCGCCGGCCATCGCGATCGAGCAGCGCAATCGCGTCACGAACGCCCGCAGCACGGTCGGCAGCGCGAGCGAGATCCTCGACCACCTGCGGCTGCTGTTCGCGAAGGTGGGCTGCGTGCGTTGTCCCGACTGCGGCGAGCTGGCCTCGCGTGGCCACGTCGGCGACGTGGCCGATCGCATCGTCGACCGGTTCGGCGGGCGGCGCATCCAGATCGTGGTCCGGGCGCTCTGCGAGCCGGGGGAGTCGAGCGAGCGGCTTCGCGATCGGCTGCTCGCCGACGGGTTCACGCGTGTGCTGTCCGAACACGGCGAGCTGATCGACTGGTCGGAGGACGCGGCGGCCGCGCAGATCGACCTCGCGCGGGACCGGCTGCTGATCGACCGCATGGCGCTCCCGGAGGCGGGCGCCGAGCAGGACGCCGACGGCCGGCTGCGTCTCACCGAGGCGATCGCGCAGGCCTTCGCCCGGGGCGGCGGCCTGCTCGAGATCGCGACCCCCGAAGGCGAGCGCGCGAGCTATCGGAGCGGGCTCGCCTGCGATCGCTGCGGCCGCGAGTTCTCCGATCCCGAGCCGGCGCGGCTCTCGTGGAACACTCCGCTCGGCGCCTGTCCCGCGTGCCAGGGCTTCGGTCGCACCACAGGCGTCGACTGGGACCGCGTGGTGCCGGATCCCTCGCGCAGTCTCGAGGACGAAGCGGTGGCGCCCTTCGCCACCAGCATGGGCCGCTCGATGCAGCGCGATCTGCTCGAGCTGTGTCATGACCACGGCATCCCGACCGACGTACCCTGGTCGTCGCTCGACGAGGCCGACCGCCGCTTCGTCCTGCTGGGCGACGACGACGAGTGGCACGGCGTGCAGGCGCTCTTCGACTGGCTGAAGGGCCGCCGCTTCAAGGTGCAGGCCCGTGTGCTGATCGCCCGCTACCGGCGCTTCGACGCCTGCATGGCTTGCGAAGGCACCCGTCTGCGAGCCGAGGCCCGGGCGGTCGAGATCGAAGGCCGGGATCTGGGCGCCGTGTGTGCCGGGGACGTCTCGGCGCTGCGCGAGTGGCTCGACGAGGCGGCCGCGGCGCCGGCCGCGCGCGCCGGTGCGGGCCGGCTGCTCGAGATGTTGCGCACGCGGCTCGCGACGATGTCTGCGGTGGGTCTCGGTTACATGTCGCTGGACCGGCCGATGCGCAGTCTGTCCGGCGGCGAGGCGCAACGCATCCAGCTGGCCACCGCGCTCGGCGGTGGACTCACGGCGTCGCTCTACGTGCTCGACGAGCCGTCGGTCGGGCTGCACCCGCGCGACATCGAGCGGCTGATCGACGTGCTGCTGGCGATCCGCGATCGCGGCAACACGGTGGTGGTGGTCGAGCACGCCCTCGCGATCCTCGGCGTCGCCGATCACGTGATCGACCTCGGGCCGGGGGCCGGCCGCCTCGGCGGCCGGCTGGTGGCAGAGGGTTCCCTGGACGACATCCGAGCCGCGGCGGAGTCGGCGACCGGGCGTCTGCTGCGCGGCGAGCTCGCGCCGGCGAGCGTACGGCGCCGCGGAGCGCCGAAGCACGTGCTCGGTGTGCGCGGGGCGCGCTCCCACAATCTCAGGTCGCTCGACGTCGACATCCCGATGGAGCGGCTCGTTGCGGTGACGGGTGTGTCGGGTGCGGGCAAGTCCACGCTGATCCGCTCGGTGCTCGCCGACGGCCTCTGGCCCGGCGTCGGCGCCGGCGATGCGCTCGGCGAGTGCGACCGCATCGAGGGGGCCGAGCGCGTGAGCGAGCTGGTGGTGGTCGATCAGACGCCGGCCGTGCGCAGCCCGCGCTCGAATCCCGCCACCGTGTCGAAGGCCTTCGACCGCATCCGCACGCGCTTCGCCGCCACCCGCGAGGCGCGCGCCCTCGGAGTCGACCCCGGCTGGTTCTCGTTCAACGTGGCCGGCGGACGCTGCGAGGCCTGCGAGGGATCCGGCGAAGTGGTGATCGACATGCAGTTCCTCGACGACGTGCGCGTGCCCTGCGACCGCTGCGATGGGCACCGCTACAAGCGGGAGGTTCTCGGGGTCCGGCTCGACGGCCGCTCGATCGTCGACGTCCTCGATCTGACGATCGACGAGGCCGCCGAGGCCTTCGTGGACGACCACCAGATCGCCACGCGCCTCGAGCCGTTCCGGCGTGTCGGCCTCGGCTACCTCACCCTGGGGCAGCCGCTCTCCACGTTGTCCGGGGGCGAGCACCAGCGCGTACGCCTCGCTCTCGCCCTCGTCGACCCGGCGCCCGGGAAGGTCTACATCCTCGACGAGCCCACTACGGGTCTGCACGCCGCCGACATCGAGGTGCTGCTCGGCTGCCTCGAAGCGCTCGTCGAGGCCGGGGGCAGCGTGCTGGTGATCGAGCACGACCTCGAGGTGATCCGCAGGGCCGACTGGGTGATCGACCTCGGTCCCGACGGAGGACCGTTCGGGGGCAAGCTGGTCGCCGAGGGCCCACCCGAGGCGATCGCGCAGGTGGCGGAATCACACACCGGGCAGGCCCTTGCGCGCCTGCTCGAGGGCGGGCAGGGGGCCGTGGCCGGGACCGGCGGCCCGGTCCGGTCGGGCGGATCGGAATGAGGGCCCGCTGCTCGACGCCCGCGTGAGGGCCGGGGCGTCGAGACGAGCGAGGAGGCGGCCCGCTCAGGCCCCTGGATTGCGGCGGTTCTTCTGCGCCTTGCGGCGCTGCGTGAAGATCCGCTTGTCGTGCTCGGTGCGCAGCTCGCGCTCGATCTTGTCGAGGAAGGCGTCGCAAGCCTGCCGTGGCAGCTCGGCCCCGTTGGCGTGGGCCGCCACCCGGGTGCGCTTGCCGGACACCAGCCCGTGGCACTCGACCGAGTTCGGACCCGGCTCCAGGGTCACCTCGAAGCGTGTCACCTCGGGAAACTCGGCGGCCAGGTGCGCGCAGCGCTCCTCGATGTGATCTTGCAGCTCTTCGTCGACCTCGAGATCCTTGAAGTGGACGACGATGTTGGCGTGATCGGCCATGTTGTCCTCCTCGATCGGTCAGCCTACCACAGGGCCCTGTCCGGGCCTCTGCAACGAAGCGTGGCAACTCGTCTTGTGGCGGCGAGGGACGGGAATCGAACCCGCCTGGAACGTGGCGACACGCTCCACACTCGATTTGAAGTCGAGGCCGGGCACCAGCCACGGAAACCCCGCCACCGCAGACGCTAGCTCGCAGATCGGGCGATGCGGCCCGGCTGTGTGTACTCTCTGTCGCTGTGAGCACCTATACGCTCAGCGACGCCGCCCGCATCCTGAAGGTGTCGCCCGCCCGACTTCGCTACTGGACGCGCACGGAGCTGGTCTCGGCCAGTCGTGAACGCGAAGCCACTGACGAGGGCGACCTCGACTTCGGTGATCTGGTCTGCGTGCGAGGCATCCTCTCGCTACTCGAGCAGGGCGTGTCTTTGCGCCGCATCCGGCGCACGGTCGAGACGCTGCGCGAGCGCGTGCCCGAGATAGACGAGCCGTTGCGCGCGTTGCGGGTTTGTGAGGAGGGATCGGGGCGCATCGTGGTGCGCCACGACGGCATCCTGCTCGAGCCCGACGGTCAGGCCGTGCTCGACTTCTCGCCCGAGCCATCGCGTGACGAGCGGGTCGAGGCGATCGCTCGGCCCGAGCGAATGGCCGACGAGACGGCCGAGGAGTGCTTCTCCCGTGGCTGTACGCTGGACGGGGACCCGGCCACCTACGATCAGGCGGTCGAGTGCTACCTGCAGGGCATCGAGCTCGTGCCCGACTTCGCCGACTGCCACTGCAATCTCGGGGCTGTCTACTACAACCGGGGCGAGCGCACGGCGGCCCGCCGCTGCTTCGAGCGCTGCCTCGAGATCGACGCCCACCACGTCGAGGCGAACTTCAACCTGGCGAACCTGCTCGAGGAGGACGGCCACGACGGCGAGGCGTTGCGGCGCTACAAGCTCGCCCTGGCCGGAGACCCGCTGTACCCGGACCTGCAGATCAATCTGGCCCTGCTGTACGAGAAGCTCGGCGACGACGGCCAGGCGCGGCGCCACTGGCGCCGCTACCTGCAGCTCGAGACCTCTGGCGCCTGGTCGGAGGTTGCCCGGCGCCGCCTGGAGCGAAGCGAAGACTGAGTGGGCTGGCCCGCGGGCTGGTCGGGCGTCTAGTCGGCGCGCTCGTCGATCGTCTTCCGGTAGGCCGAAGAGTCGAGCAGTCCCTGGAGCTCGTCTGCCGCCGTCGGCCGCACGACGATCAGCCAGCCGGCGCCGTAGCAGTCGGTGTTCACCGTCTCGGGCGCGTCCTCGAGGTCGCCGTTCACCTCGAGCACCTCGATCGACACCGGCGAGTACAGGTCGGACACGGCCTTGACGGACTCGATGACGCCGAAGGGCTGGCCGGCCTCGAAGCTGTCACCCGGCGACGGAAGCTCGACGAAGACCACGTCGCCGAGCTGCTGCTGCGCATAGTCGGTGATGCCGATGCGAGCGCGTTCGTCGTCCTCGGCACGCACCCACTCGTCGTCCTTCGTGTAGCGGAGCTCTTCGGGGAGTTCGTAGTCGGACACTGAAGTCGGCTCCTGATGGCGGGGCTGTTCGCGGTGACCGGCGTCCCCGGAAGGGGCTCGTCAGGACTTCTCGAGGAAGGGCGTCTTCACGACCCGGGCCGGCGTGGCGCGGCCGCGCACGATCACGTCGAGCGGCGTGCCCGGTGCAGCCGCGTGCGGCGGAACGTAGCCGAGACCGATCGCGGTTCCGAGGCTCGGAGACGGTGCGCCGGATGTCACCCGGCCGATCTCCTCGCCCCCGATCGCGATCGGGTAGCCGGCGCGCGCGATCCCGCGGCCGTCGACCACGAAGCCGACGAGCTGGCGGGTGCGGCCGTCGTTCTCGCGGCCCTCGATCGCCTCGGCGCCGACGAAGCCGCCGGTCTCGCGCTTCACGAAGCGCCCGAGCCCCGCCTCGAGCGGACTCGTGGTGTCGTCGAGTTCGTGGCCGTACAGGGGCAGTGCGGCCTCGAGTCGCAGCGTGTCCCGCGCACCGAGCCCGGCCGGGACGAGGCCGCGGGCGGCGCCGGCCTCGAGCAGGGCGTCGAACACCGCCACCGCACCCTCGGCCGGCAAGTAGAGCTCGAAGCCGTCCGAGCCCGTGTACCCGGTGCGCGAGACCATCGCCGGTACGCCGGCGATCGCGTAGCGGGCGAACGTGAAGCGGCTCAGGTCGGCGACCGGCCTGGCGTCGGTCTCGGGCGTCGTGACGGCGGCGAGCAGCGCCGCCGACTCGGGTCCCTGCAGCGCGAGCAGGGCGGTCTGCGCGCTGCGATCCACGACCTCGGCGCCGGCCGGGGCGTGGGCTTGGACCCACTTCAGATCCTTCTCGATGTTGGCGGCGTTGACGCACAGGAAGAGCGCGTCCTCGGCCTCGCGGTACACCGTGACGTCGTCCACGCAGCCGCCGGCTTCGTTGCAGAGCAGCCCGTAGCGGACCCGGCCGGGCCGCAGGCTGGCCACCGGGCAGGTCAGCAGCCGCTCGGCGGCCGTCACCGCCTCGGGGCCGGTGAGGTGCAGCTGGCCCATGTGCGAGACGTCGAAGAGCCCCGCGCTCTCGCGCACCGCCGCGTGCTCCTCCTTGATCGAGCCGTACTGCACGGGCATCGAGAAGCCCGCGAACTCGACCAGGCGCGCGCCGAGTTCCACGTGTCGAGCGTGCAGCGGCGTGCGCTGGAGGTCGCTCATGCGCCCTTGCGGGTGCGATAGGCGCGCAGTGTGTTGCGCAGCAGCATGGTGATCGTCATCGGGCCGATGCCGCGCCGCGAGGGCGTGATGAGCCCGGCGATGCCCTGCGCGGCCTCGAAGTCCACGTCGCCCACGAGCTTGCCGTCGACCTCGGTCACGCCCACGTCCATCACGGCGGCGCCGGGCTTGATCCAGTCGGCCTTCACCATGCGGGGCTGGCCGGCGGCGGCCACCAGGATGTCGGCCCGGCGGCAGACTTCGGGGAGGTCGCGGGTGCGGGAGTGGCACATCGTGACGGTGGCGTTGCGCTGCTGCAGGAGCAGCGAGATCGGCTTGCCGACGATCTGGCTGCGGCCGATCACGACCGCGTTCGCGCCCTCGATCGGAATGCCGTGGTGGTCGAGCACCGCCATGATGCCGAGCGGCGTGCACGACACCAGCTCGGCGGTGCCGGCCAGCAGGCGGCCGGAGGTGATCGGGTGGAGTGCGTCGGCGTCCTTGGCGGGGTCGATCGCCTCGGCGACCACCGCGGGCGAGATCTGCGCCGGCAACGGCAGCTGCACCAGGATGCCGTCGACCGCATCGTCGGCGTTCAGCCGGTAAATCAGCGCGAGCAGCTCGTCCTGGGAGGTCGACTGGGGCAGCAGGTGCTCGACCGATTCCATTCCGATGCGCTGGCACGCGCGCTGCTTGCCCTTGATGTACGACTTGCTGGCAGGGTCGTCGCCGACGAGCACCACCGCGAGGCACGGCGCACGGTGGCCGGCCGCCACGAGCTTGGCGATCTCCTCGGCCAGTGCGCCGCGGACCTGCTGGGCGAGGCCGTTGCCGTCGAGCACGACCGTCTCGATCGCCGGTCCGGTAGGGCGGGTGTCACTCAATGGGGGGCTCCGGGTCGCCGCTCAGGCGGCGTTCTTCTTGGCCTTCTTTCCGCCCTTCGACTTGCTCTCGCTCTTCTTCTTTTTCTTCTCGGTCTGCTTGTCGGAGCTCGAGCTGTCCGAGCTGCTGTCGGACGTGGAGTCGCCACTGCTCGCCGACGAGTCCTTGGAGTCCGAGTAGCCGTCCGCGTACCAGCCGCCGCCCTTCAGCACGAACGAGCTGCGCGAGATCAGCTTCGTGACCTTACGGCCGCGGCACTTCGGGCAGGTCTTGACCGGCGGGTCGGAGATCGACTGCTCGCGCTCGAAGCTGTGGCCACACTTGTCGCACTCGTACTCGTAAATGGGCATGCTCGACTCCGTCGCTTCGTCCGTCCCGCTCCCGGTTGCTCGGGTTACCCGCGACCGGGGCGTGGCGCCGCGGGTGGGCGGGCGGCTTCCCCGGGGTAGGAGGCCGTGGTTTTATCCCAATCCCGATCGACCCGCCAGCGCTTGCAGCCGGACGGGCCGACAGGCCTGCGGGGCTCCGCTCAGGGAGACGCGACCGCGGGTGGGAGCCAGGGAATCCGTTCGGGCGAGCGGGGGGCCTGGATGAGGAGCCCGATGCCGCTCGGGCCGGGCTCCCGGCCGCTGCCTCTCAGCTGGTCGCGCTCGAGTCGGCGGCGGGGTCGCCCGGAGCCGACTCGCGCTCGGGCGTGCGGGCCGTCTTGGCCTGGTCGAGGTAGGCGATCTTGCCCTCCACCATGTCGTCGACGATCGAGTCGCTGTGCGGGTCGATCTCGAGGGTGTCGATCATGGCGAGCTGCGTCTCGATGGCCGCCCGCAGCGACTCGGTGATGCGTGCCCGCATGCCGCGCAGCTCGCGGATGTTCTCGGCCAGGCGGGCCGCCCGGCGGTGCGAAGCGTCGATGATCTTCTCGGCGCGCACCTCGGCGGTGCCGATCAGCAGGTCGCGCTCCTTCTCGGCCGACTCGCGCATCTTCTCGCTGATCGACTGCGCGCTGAGCAGCGTCTCCTGCAGCAGCTTCTCCTGGCGGACCATCTCCTCGACCCGGTCCTCGAGGTTCGCGATGCGGCTGCGCTGCAATTCGTTCTCGCCGACCAGCGCCTCGTAGTCCTCGGTCACCATGCGCAGGAACGTGTCCACCTCGTCGCGGTCGTAGCCGCCCATGCGGCGGCCGAAGCGGTGGCTCTGGATCTCGAGCGGTGTCATGCGCACGGCGGAACTCCTCCCTGGAGGGCCCAGGCCCCTGCGCAAGTAATCGGCAACGCGGGGAGGGCGCTTGAGCGGGGCCTCGCCCGGGGGCCCCGGGGCGGGGTCCCGCGAAGGCGGGGCAGCGGGGCCGGGCTCAGGGCCGGAGCCAGGCCCGACCGTCGAGACGCCTCTCTCTCAGTCGCCGAGCTCGCGCGAGCGCCGCGTCGCGGCCTCGACGGCCTGGTAGACCGCCGCCCGCACGCCAGCCGCCTCGAGCTGCTCGAGCCCGGCGATCGTGGTGCCGCCCGGTGACGTCACCTGGTCCTTGAGGTCGGCCGGGTGCCGGCCGCTCTCGAGAGCGAGGCGGGCGGCGCCGGCGACGGTCTGGAAGGCGAGCTGGTAGGCGGCCTCACGGGGCAGGCCCTGCCGCACCCCGGCGTCGCCGAGCGCCTCGAGGAAGAGGAACACGTAGGCGGGCCCGCTGCCCGACAGACCGGTGACGGCGTCGAGCAGGTGCTCGGCGGGCGCCTCCCAGGTGGTGCCCACCGCCGAAAAGACCGCCTCGGCGGCGGCGCGATCGGCCTCGCTGGCCCGCGTGTTCGGGCAGAGCACGCTCGCGCCCTCGCCGACGAGCGCCGGCGTGTTGGGCATCACGCGCACGATCCGGCAGTCGGTGCCGAGCACCACCTCGAGGCTCTGGATGCGCACCCCGGCCGCGATCGAGATCCAGAGCTTCTTGTCGGCGCCGGCGCCGTCCGGCAGCTCGCGCAACACCCTCGCCACGAGGCCCGGCTTGACGCACAGCACCACGATGTCGGACGACGCGACGAGTTCGCTGTTGTCGGTGGTGGTGGCCACGCCGAGCTCGCCCTCGAAGGCGGCGCGCTGGCCGGCGTCCGGGTCCGAGCCGCGCAGGCTCTCCGTCGGTACGCCTGCCCCGACGAGACCGCCGCAGAGGGCGCGCGCCATTGCGCCGCAGCCGACGAAGCCGATCCGCTGTCCTTCGAGCCCGTTGCCCATCGAGATCCTCCTGCCGGTGGCGAGCGGTGGGGCGGCGCCGGTGCTCAGCGCGGCGCGCGCTCTCCGAAGAGCGCCGTGCCGATCCGGACCCGCGTCGCGCCCTCCTCGACGGCGGTTTCGAAGTCGCCCGACATCCCCATGTCGAGCGACTCGAGTGATCCGCCACCCGGCGCAGCGCGGAGGGTATCGCGCAGGTCGCGCAGCTGCCGGAAGGCCTGCCGGGCGGCGTCGGGATCGGCGGCGGGCATCGTCATCAGGCCGGTGGCGCGCAGGTGCTCGAGGGAGGCGCACGCCTCGAGGAGCGCCGGCGCCTCGTCGGGCGTGACGCCCGATTTCGTCGGTTCGTCCGAGAGGTGGACCTGCAGGCTGACCTCGAGCCGAACGCCCGTGGCCGCGGCGCGCTTGTCGAGCTCGATGGCGAGCGATGCCCGGTCGAGCGTGTCGACCGCGTCGAAGAGCTGGACGGCCTGGCGGGCCTTGTTGCGCTGCAGGTGGCCGATCATCCGCCAGCGCGGCGCTGGCAGGCCGCGCTCGGCCAGCAGCGCCTCGACGGCGGGGCGCACGTCGCGCGCCTCCTGGACGTAGTTGTGGCCGAGCTCGTCCACCCCCGCGGCCACGGCGGCGGCGATGCGCGAGAGCGGCTGCCGCTTGCAGGCGCCGACGATCCGGACCTCGTCCGGATCGCGACCCGCCCGGCGGCAGGCGGCCGCGATGCGTTCGCGGATGCGCGCGTGTCGCTCGGCCGCGGCCGCGAGGTCGCTCTGGTCGGGCCAAGCGCTCATGCGGCCCCGCCACGCACGCCGGCGGCGGCCGGATCGGCTGCGCCGGTCTCGGCTCGGGCCCGCGCGAGCAGCGCGAGCGTCTCTTCGAGGGGCAGGCCGATCACGTTGGTCTCGCTGCCGACGATCGCGGTCACGAAGCGACGCCCCCCCTCGCCCTGCACCCCGTAGCTGCCCGCCTTGTCGAGGGGTTCGCCGGTGGCCACGTAGTCCTCGATCTCGACGCCGGTGGCGGCTCGCATCTCGACCTCGGAGGTGATCGCCGTCGACCAGCAGCGTGGGTCGCCGACCCGCACGACCGCCACGCCCGTGACGACCCGGTGCCGCCGACCCGTCAGTCTGGCCAGCATGCGTCGCGCGTCGGCGGGGTCGGTGGGCTTGCCGAGCACGTCTTCGCCCAGCACGACGATCGTGTCGGCGGCGAGCACGAGTCGACGGTCGGCATCGCCGAGGCGCGCCGTCACGGCGGCGGCCTTCTCGCGGGCGAGTCGCAGGACCAGCTCGCCGGGCGCCTCGCCCGGCCGCATCTCCTCGTCGACCTCCGGCGGGACGACGTCGAAGGCGACACCGGCGCGCGTGAGCAGCTCGCGGCGTCGGGGCGAGCCGCTGGCGAGAACGATTTCGTCGGTGGTGGCTCGGGGGGCGCCGGTCTCGGGGTGCATGGAGCGGGGGAGTACCGGGGAGGGCCCGGGGCGTCAAGTCGGTGGTGTTTCGAGGATTGGGCCGGCCCGCCTCACTCGGGCGGTGTGAATGCGTGGTCGCCGCCTCGGGAACCTGCGTGCACGCTTCGCCGGGCCCGGTCGTCTTCGAGACTCCTCGGATGGGATAGCGTTGCGACGATGCAGCTGCGCAGGGCCAGCGAGCCTCGGAGGGGGGCGGTGCGGTCCGGCTCGGCCTCCTGGCCGGCCGTGGGCGTCGGGCTCGGTGCGCTCGGCCTCGTGATCGCCTGCGCGAGCGGTCCCTTCACCACCAGCACGGTGGATGGCCGGACGCGGCTCACCCACCGCGATCTCGGCTACTCGATCGCCGAGCCTCCCTTCGCGACGGGCCCCGGGTGGCAGCTCGCCGAGTTCGCTTCGAGCGATCTCGCCTACCGGGACCAGCACGGCACCGCAACGAGCCTGGCCAGCAACTGCCCCCGGTCGCGCGCCAGCGCGGAGAACCTGGCGCGGCACGTCACCATCGGCACACCGCGGAGCGACCGGGTGGCCTCCGGGCCGATCGAGCAGTCGGGCGTCGAGGGGTGGACGCAGACCTTCGACACGCTGCAGGGCGACGTCCGCGTGCGCGTGAAGGCCGTCACCCTGATGGCCTCGGGCTGTGTCTACGACTGGCTGCTGGTCAGTCCCGGCGAGGCCGCCTTCGCCGAGACCGAGCCCGTCTTCGACGCCTGGATCGAGAGCTTCGTCCCGCCGCCGGACGACGGCGCCGGGGAGGCGGTCGACTCCCCGGTGGTGGCCACCGGCGACGGCCGGACCCAGGAGAGCGTCCCGTGAGCGCGGTCGCGCCCGAGCGCAGGGGCGTCGCGCGGCTCGGAGAGGCGGTGCTGACCAGCGTCGACGAGGTGGGGCGGTTCGCCCTGCTCGCCGTGCGTGCGCCCGCCGGTCTGGTGCGCCGCGGCTTCCAGCTGCGTGATGTCTGGGTCTCCTTCGAGGCGATCGTGGTGCGCTCGACCACGATCGTCTCGATCACCGCGCTCTTCACCGGCATGGTGCTGGCGCTGCAGACGGTGAACTCCCTCGCGCGCTTCGGCGCGAAGCCCTATACGGGCAGCTTCGTCGGGCTCGCCTTCGTGCTCGAACTCGGGCCCGTGCTGACGGCGCTGGTGGTCGCGGGGCGCGTCGGGGCGGGGATCACCGCCGAGATCGGCTCGATGGCGGTCACCGAACAGGTGGATGCGATCCGCGCCCTGGGCGCCGACCCGGTGCAGAAGCTCGTGTTGCCTCGGGTGATCGCCGCGACGCTCGGCCTGCCCATGCTGGCCGTGCTGGCGAACGTGCTCGGCATGCTGGGCGGCATGCTGATCGCCTCGCAGTCGGGCATCGGGACGAACTTCTACTACCAGAGCGTCGTCAAGGTGGTGGGCATCGACGACCTGATGAACGGTCTCGTCAAGACGTTCTTCTTCGGCTGGATGATCGCGATGGTCGGCTGTCACATCGGTCTGCGCACCACCGGCGGTACGGTGGGGGTCGGCCGTTCCACCACCCGAGCCGTGGTGATCGCCTCGATCGCCGTGCTGGTCTCGGACTTCTTCCTGACGAAGCTCCTGCTCGTCTTGCAGGTGGGCTGATGGGCGGGCTTGCGGTGGAGACGGCGCAGCACGAACGCGACCCGGGCGGGGGACGCGCTCCGTTCATCGAGCTGGTCGGCGTCCACAAGTCGTTCGGATCGAACCACGTGCTGCGCGGCATCGACCTGAGGATCTTCGCAGGCGAGATCTTCACGCTGCTCGGCGGGTCGGGCACGGGCAAGTCGGTGATGCTCAAGCACATGATCGGGCTGCTGCTGCCCGATCGGGGTCGCGTGGCGGTCGAGGGACGCGAGACCGCGGGCTTCCGGGAGCGCGACTGGGTGGAGGTGCGGCAGCGCATCGGGTACGTGTTTCAGGGCGCCGCGCTCTTCGATTCGCTCTCGGTGCACGACAATGTCGCCTATGGGCTGCGCGAGCACCGGCGCATGAGCCGCGCCGAGATCGGCCGGCGGGTCGCCGAGTGCCTCGAGTCGGTCGGGCTCGCCGGCATCGAGCGGCTGATGCCGGCGGAGCTCTCCGGCGGCATGCGCAAACGCGTGGCGGTGGCCCGGGCGATCGCCCTCGAGCCCGCTGCGATCCTCTACGACGAGCCGACGACCGGCCTCGATCCCACCAACTCGCGCCGCATCGGCGAGCTGATCGCCTCACTGCGAGATCGGCTCGGCGTGACGTCGGTGATCGTCACCCACGAGCTCGAGCTGTGCTTCGCGGTGTCGGATCGCATCGGGCTGCTGGCCGACGGCCGCATGGTCGAGGAGGGCAGGCCCGAGGCGCTGCGGGCTTCGCCGCGCGCGGAAGTGCAGGCGTTCCTGTCGGGCGGGACGAGCCTCGAGGACGACGACGTGTGGCTGACCGGTCGCGAAGACGGCGCCACGACTACACCGGGAGGGGCAACGGATGGAGCGTGACGGGCGGCTCGCTCTGGTGGTCGGCAGCTTCCTGATCGTCGTCGTGCTGGCCTTCGGCGCGATGATCCTCTCGCTCACCGCCGAGCGGGGGATCTTCGTCACCCGCTACCTCCTCGAGGCCCGCTTCGAGAACGTGCAGGGCCTGTTGCCCGGTGCACCCGTCTGGCTGGCCGGCAAGGAGGTCGGTGTCGTCAAGTCGATCGAGTTCGAGCCGGTCGAGGCCGAGCTTCCGGTGGCCGTCGTGCTCTCGATCGACCGCGCCGTGCAGAGCCACGTGCGCGCCGATTCGCTGGCCTCGATCGGTACGATCGGAGTGCTCGGCGACAGCTACGTCGAGGTGTCGGTGGGCGGCGCCGAAGCGGCCATGCTCGCCGACGGCGACGAGATCCACGCCACCAGCCCGATCAACCTGAACCTGGCCCTCGAGAAGGGCACGCGGGCGCTCGACAGCGTGGCTTCGCTGTCCGAAAACCTCGACACGGTGGTGAAGCGGTTCGCCGACGAGCAGGGCGGCGAGCGGGCCGCCGATGCGATCCGCGCCGCCGGCGACGTGCTGGTGCGCATCCAGGAGGGCCCCGGGCTGCTCCACACGCTGATCTACGACCCCTACGAGGGCGAGGGAGTGCAGAGCATCGAGCGCTCGCTGGCGCTGCTCGAGAACATCCTCGTCGAGATCCGCGACGGCGAGGGAGTGCTCCACGCGCTCATCTACGACCGCCCGCGCGACCAGGACGCGGTCATGCAGGTGATGGCGGCGGGCGCGCGGCTCAACAGCATCCTCGCGAAGGTCGACCGGGGCGAGGGTACGCTCGGGCTGCTCGTCAACGATCCGAGCGTCTACGAGGAGCTGCAGCAGCTGCTCGGCGGGGCTCGCCGCAGCCTGCTGCTGCGCACGATGGTGCGCATGGCGGCGGGCCAGGACGAGGACGAGTAGGGCTCCGGGCCACGCTGAGCGGCGCTGCGCCCGTGGCGGCGACTCGCTCAGGCGAGCTGCCAGTCGGCCTCGGTGGGCTCGCCGCCCGTGCCGCCTTCGCGGCGCACGCGGTTCTCGGCCTCGAGCTTGAGCAGGTGCGAGGCCACGGACTGCCCGGCGGCTGCGTGCAGCGCCTTCGGGTACGCGGCGTAGATGATCTCCACCATCGCGGCGATGCGGCTCGCGCCGCCGCGCAGCGCCTCGAGGATCTGCTCCTCGCGCGCCATGCGGTGCGCGATGTACTCGCGCACCTTGGCGACGCCGTCGTCGATGCGGGGACCGTGAGCCGGGAAGAGCACGCGCGGCGCCTCGCCGAGCAGCCGCTCGAGCGAGGCCATGTACTGTCCGAGGTCGCCGGTGCCGGGCGGGATCACCGTGGTGCCGACGCCGAGCACGTTGTCGCCGGTGAAGATCGCCTGCTCCTCCTCGAGCACGAAGCAGAGGTGGTCCGGTGCGTGGCCCGGGGTGTGCAGCGCGCGCAGGGTCGCCCCCTCGGTCTCGATCACGTCACCGTCGGCGAGCGGATGCAGCTCGAAGTCGTAGGGCGAGTCGAAGGGCTCGTAGCCCATCTTGGCGACGCGGACGGTGCCGTGTCGCTCCATCACCGATGCGACGCCGCCGATGTGGTCGGGATGTCCGTGGGTCAGCACGACCTCCTGGATCGTGACGCCGCCGGCGTGCTCGAGCGCCTGTTCGATGATCGGCAGGTACTCGGCGCGTCCGTCGCCGGCGTCGAGCAGGATGCGCTGCTTGCCGGTGCCGACGAGGTAGGTGTTGGTGCCCGGCCCGGTGAACGAGCTGGGGTTCTGGCCGAGGGCCGTGACGACCCGGTCGGACCAGGTCTGCACGTCGGGCATCCGCATGCCGAGCATGACCGGCGCCGAATCGCCGCCCGTCGGGCCCGCCATGGCTACTCGCCCGCCACCGTCATGGCGGCGATGCGGACGGGCGGCGCCGCCGTGCGGCCGCGCCAGACCAGCTCGCCGCCGATCCGGTCGATGCCCAGCAGCATGTCGCCCAGGCTGCCCGCGATGGTGATCTCTTCGACCGGGTGGACGATCTCGCCGTTCTCGATCCACAGCCCGCTCGCCCCGCGCGAGTAGTCGCCGGTGGTGGGGTTGAAGCCCATGCCGATCAATTCGGTGACCAGCAGGCCGCGCTCGGTGTCGGCGACGATCTCGTCGAGGGTGCCCGTGCCGGGTTCGAGCCAGAGGTTGGTGTTGCCGACGCCCGGGCCGCTGCCGGCCCCGCGTGAGGCGCTGCCCGTCGAGTCGTGACCGAGCTTGCGGCCCGAGTAGGTGTCGAGCAGGAAGGTGTCGAGCACGCCCTCACGCACGATCACGTTTCGCCGCGTCGCCAGGCCCTCGCCGTCGAAGGGCTTGCTGCCCAGGCGGCCCGGGAGGCGTCCGTCGTCGATCACCGTGACGTGCGCGGCCGCGATCTTTTCGCCGAGCTTCGAGCCGAGGAAGCTCGCGTCCCGGTACACCGAGTAGCCGTTCGCGCACTGGGCCACGTGGCCGAGCAGGCTGGGAGCGGTGCGGTCGTCGAAGATCACCGGCACCTCGCACGTCTTCACGCGGCGCGCTCCGAGCCGTTGCAGGGCGCGCTCGGCGGCGGCGCGTCCGACGCTCGCTGCGTCTTCGAGGTCCTCGAGCCGGCGAGCCACGGTCATCCAGTATTCGCGCTGCATCGACTCGCCCTCGCGGGCGAGGGGCTCGCTGAAGAGCGAGTGGTAGGCGCTTTCGTAATCCCCCGCGAAGCCCTGGCTGTTGGCGTAGAAGACGCGGTTCCAGTCGGACGAGACCTGGCTGCCCTCCGAGTTGACGATGCGGTCGTCGAAGGCGCGCGCCGCCTGCTCGGCCCGCTTCGCCTCCTCGATGCGGGCCTCGACGTGGACGTCGCGATCGGCGGGGTCGGCCAGGGCGAGGTCGGGCAAGTCGCGCGCGAACGCCTCGTCGGGCAGGCCCGCACTCGGGTCGGGTGCGGTGGCCCGGGCGAGCGCGACCGTCTCGTCCGCCATGCGGTCGACGGCTTCGGGCGACAGGTCGGAGGTGGACGTGACGGCCGTCGCCAGGCCGCCGTCTCCCGACACGAGCACGCGGATGCCGAGGCAGCGCTCCTGGGCCTGCTTGACGTACTCGATCTCGTCCCCGCGCACCCTGGCTTCGTGGCTGTCCGAGACGATCAACACGCCGTCGGCCTGGCTCGCCCCGGCTTTCGCGGCCCGTTCCAGGGCGCGCTCGACCACTGCGCCGCCGTCCTCTACCGGAAGGCTCATCCCTCCGTGCCTCCCACGGTCAGCTCGTCGACCCGGATCGTCGGCAGGCCGACGCCGACCGGCACGCCCTGGCCGTCCTTGCCGCAGGTCCCCACGCCCCTGTCGAGGGCGAGGTCGTTGCCGATGCGCGTCACCCGGGTGAGCACGTCGGGGCCGTTGCCGATCAGGGTGGCGCCCTTCACCGGCGCGCCGATCCGGCCGTCCTCGATCATGTACGCCTCGCTGGCGCTGAACACGAACTTGCCGCTCGTGATATCGACCTGTCCGCCGCCGAAGGAAACGGCGTACAGACCGCGGTCGACCGAGCGCAAGATGTCCTCGGGGTCGTCTTCTCCGGCGAGCATGAAGGTGTTCGTCATGCGCGGCAGCGGCAGGTCGGCGTAGCTCTCGCGGCGGCCGTTGCCGGTGGGCTCCGTGCCCATCAGTCGCGCGTTCAGCCGGTCGTGCATGTAGCCCACGAGCACGCCGTTCTCGATCAGCACGTTGCGGCGGGAAGGCGTGCCCTCGTCGTCGACGTTGATCGAGCCGCGGCGCTCGGGCAGGGTGCCGTCGTCGACGACGGTGACGCCTTCGGCCGCCACGCGCTGTCCGAGGCGGTCGGAGAAGGCAGACGTCTTCTTGCGATTGAAGTCGCCCTCGAGCCCGTGGCCGATCGCCTCGTGGAGCAGGATGCCGGGCCAGCCCGGTCCGAGCACCACGTTCATCGTGCCGGCGGGGCAGGGCACCGAGCCGAGGTTGAGCCGCGCCACCCGCACCGCCCCGTCCACGAGGGGCCTCCAGGTGCCGGGCTCCATCAGGCGCTCGAGCGGGTAGCGCCCGCCCATGCCCTCGTAGCCGATCTCGAAGCGGTCGCCGTCTGCCGCGATCACCTGCACGTTCAGCCGCACGAGGGGCTGCACGTCGCCCGCGAGGGTGCCGTCGCTGCCGGCCACCAGCACCTGACGGTGCTGCGTGACGACGCTGGCCATCACCTGTTTGACGCTCGGGTCCAGGCCCCGCGCGTAGGCGTCGATTTCGGAGAGAAGCGAGACCTTGCGCTCGACGGGCACGTCGGTGGGGGCCGTCGCGACGGGGTAGAGATCGTGGGCGCCCGTGCGCGAACGCTCGACGGCGGTGGTCGCCGAGTCGCCGGACTGCTCGGAGATCGCCCGCGCGGTGCCCGCGGCGAGTCGCGCGCTGTCGAGGCTGATCTCGTCACTGTGCGCGTAGCCCTGCCGCTCGCCCGCGACGGCGCGCACGCCCACGCCCTGCTCGACGTGGCGGCTGCCGTCCTTGACGATGCCCTCTTCGAGCGACACGGCGTCCTGCGTCGTGTACTCGAAGTAGAGGTCCGCCTGATCGACGCGCCGCTCGAGCGCGGTGCCGAGCGCCGCCTCGAGGGCGCGCTCGTCGAGGCCGAAACGCTCGCGAAAGAACGTGATGGCGCCGTCGGGCCCCGGCGTGGTCGCTGCGCCTTCTGTCTCGGTTTCGTCGGCCATCAATCTCCGATGTCGCGCGGGGCGCGAAGTTCCAGCCTTTCCGTGTCGGCGCGATCAGGCGCCGAGGTTAGCGATCCGCGCGATCCGCGCGGGCAGGGCGCGGAGCCCCTCGGCCTCGGGCAGGGCGAGCGGCAGCAGTCCCGCCGCCGAGGCGCCGGCGAGGTCGATCTCGGGGTCGTGTCCGACGTAGACGGCGTTCGCCGAGTCGACGCCGAGGGCGGTCAGCGCTGCGCGGAAGGCCGCCGGATCGGGCTTGCTGGCCCCGCACGCGGCGGGAATCACCGTGACGTCGAGAAGCGTTGCGATTCCGAGGTCTTGAAGGATTCCCGGCAGGCGATGGTCGAAGTTCGAGACGACCCCGGTCGCGAGGCCGTCGGCGCGCAGCGTCCGCAGTGCCTCGAGGGCGCCGGCGCGTGCCCGCCAGGCGTCGCCCGAAGCGAAGCGCTCGAAGAGATCGCCGAAGAAGGCGTCGAAGTCGTCGAAGCGCACGGTGCTGTCCGCCGCCTGGAAGGTCTCGCGCACGCGCTCGCGCCACCAGTCGCGCTCCGCTGCAGTCACCTCGGTGGGCGGTCGGCCGGAAAAGGCCCGGGGCGGCGCGCGGCGCACCACGCGGCGGAAGGCGTCCTCGAGTCGCCAGGGCGGCAGTCCGGCGCCATGGGCCCGGGCGGCTCGCGCATAGGTCTCCCCGACGCTCTCGGCCGGCTCGATCAGGACGCCCGTCGCGTCGAAGAGGACCGCTTCGAGCCTCACTCGCCGGCCGCGCCGCCCGTCGCCGGCACCCTTGCGCTGGCGATCAAGGTGGCTGGGAGATCGCGGCCGCGTGCGACCGACGGCGTCTCCTCCACGCTCGCATCGGGCAGACCGGCTTCGGTCAACCACCCGCGCAGCTCGTCCGGATCGAAGCCCATCCACAGCACGCCGAGTTCGCCGCGCATCCACTCGTGGGCGTGCCGCACGAAGTCGACCACGACGATCACGCCGCCGGGCCGCACCACGCGCGCCATTTCGCGGATCACGTCTCCCGGCGCCGGCACGTAGTGAAGCACCATGTGGGCGAACGCGGCGTCGACCGCGTCGTCGTCGATCGGCAGGTGGTCGGCCTCGCCTCCTCTGAGCTCGATGCTCCCGCCGGGCGGAAGGGCCAGCTCGGCGAGGTTGCTCTCTGCCGCCTCGAGCATGCGGGCCGAATGGTCGACGCCGATCACCCGCAGGCCGAGACGGCCGAGCTCGCCGGCCAGGATCCCGGTGCCGGTGCCGATGTCGGCGACCTCGAGCCCGGGCGGTACGAGTCGGCCGATGGCCCGGGCGCGCAGGGCGTCGTCGTTGAAGACCTTGCGCAGGGCATCCCACTCGGGCCCCACGGCGTCGAAGAAGCTTCGGCTCTTCTGGCTGCGCGCGAGGATCACCTGTTGGAGCAGCGTGTCGTCCCGCTCGGAGGCCGGGTCTTCTTCGAGCTGCGAGCCCACCAGCCCCCAGCCCTCGCGCCAGGGCCCCGCGGCGGGCGGCACGAAGCGATAGAAGACGTACGTGCCGTCGCGGCGATCGCGCAGCAGGCCCGCCTCGCGCAGGATCGCGAGGTGACGCGACACGCGCGACTGCGCCATGCCGAGCACCTCCATCAGCTCCTGGACGACGAGCTCCTCGCGCTCGAGCAGGCGCAGGATGCGCATGCGGGTCGGGTCGGAGAGGGTCTTGAAGACGCGCTGGATTTCCTCGGCGCCGCCGGCCATCGCTCAGCGCATCCTCGGCGCCGAGGGGGTGCCCCGCACCGAGAACGCCGAGCGGCCGCGGCCGTCGACTCGTACGCCCACGCCCTGGACCGCTGCTCGCAGGAGCGGGTTCTTGATCTCGATCTCCACGGCGAGGTCGAGCTGCGGCTCGCCGGGCTCGCGCCCCCGCAGCACCGAGCCGGTGACCGAGGCGGACAGGGCGGGGCCCTCGAGGTCGAAGTTGTGCACGGCGACGATCGCGCCGCCACCGAGCATCAGGTCGGCGCTGATCCGTTCGTAGTCGATGCCGACGGGAAGCATCGCATGTTCGATGCGCCCGCTGTTCGCGTCGAAGCTCAGCGGTCCCGTCGCACCGAGTTCGGAAAGCGTCAGCTCGGCGGCGGCGGTGAGCGTGCCCGACAGCGTGAGCCCCATGCTCGGCAAGACTGGCAGGCGCGCCAGGTCGACCTCGGCGATCTCGCCACTCCAGGAAGGCTCGTTGCCGAGCACCGCGATGCCGTCCACGCGGCCGGCGGCGCTTTCGGCCTCGATCTTGAGCGCCGGCTCGCCGCTCAGCCAGCTGCTCGACCAGGCGGGCCTCACGCGCAGCGGGTCGATGTCGAAGCGCTGTCTTCCCGCCCCGACGATGCGGATGTCGCGAGCCGCCATGCCCGGTCCGCCGATCGTGAGGGCCGGCTCGATGTCGCCCACGTGCACTTCGCCCCCGGTCGCGTCGCTGAGCACGCGGGACATCAGCGGCGCGAACTCGCCGTACGGGAAGCGCAGGAAGACCAGTACGCCGATCAGCGCCAGTGCCGCGATCGGCACGCCGACCCAGAGCAGCGGGCGCGGGATCGGCGCCTCGAGGAATTCGACGGGGCTCGCCATCTCGTGTGTGTCCTCAGGTGGCGGTGGGCTCGAAGGACGACACCGAGAACGTCACGTCCAGCAGCTGGCTCTCGTCGGGCCGGCCGCGGATTCGCAGGCTCTTGACCGAGAGCTGCTGGGGCGAGGACTCGATGTTGTGCAGGTACTTGATGGTCTGCGAGAGCGAGACGTTCTTCAGACTCACCTCGACCTTGGTCTCGACGTAGTGGTCGTTCTTGCTGGCCTGTCGCTCCTCCATCGAAGCGATCCGCACGCCCGAGTTCCCGGCGAGATTGTCGAGCAGGGTGCGGATGTTCTGCTGCCGCCCCTGGTTCTTGATGCGCTGCTCGACGGCCGAGAGCCGGCTGTTGATCTCGGCGTACTCGCGCTGCAGCCGCACCATGGCCCTCACCTGCTGCTCGGCGGTCTGCACGCGTGTCTCGGCCCGGTCGGCGAGGTTCAGGAAAGGCATCACGATCGCGAAGACCAGCAGGCTGACCGCCGCCATCACGCCGGCGGCGGACACCAGGATCTGCTCGCGCGGCGAGAGGTTGTCCCAGACGGTCCGCAGCCGCTCGATCAGCTCGTTCACGACGACTCCCCGCGCGTTTCGAGCGGAATGCTCAAGTTGAAGGTGACGCTTCCGTCGCGCTGCCGCTTGGCCTGGCCCGAGACGTCGACCCCGGCGAAGGCGGGCTCGGTCCTAAGCTCGTTCTCCAGCCTGTCCATCGACTCGTAGCTGTCCGTCATCACCTTGATACGGATCACCTCGCGGTCGATGGCGACCTCGTCGAACTTGAGCTTGATCTCATCCGGGATGAGCGCGGACAGCCGGGTCATCAGGTCGAGGGCGGAGAGGTTGCCGCCATAGAGCCCGAGGAAGTCGGCGCGGTCCCGGGCCTCGGTGACCGCCCGCGTCAGTGTCGCCATCGGCCTCTCGGGGATCGCCTGACCGGGGAAGAGGTCGCTGTAGATCGCGCCCGCCTGCTGCTCGAGCTGCTCCGCCTTGTGTGACTCGACGGCGATCGAACCCGTCGTGGAGATGCCGAGCAGCAGCAGCAGCAAGCCGGCCAGGATGGCGGTGGGGCGGAGCTGCGGGCCGAAGACCCAGCCGAAGTCGGACTTGTAGGCGAACTCGTCCCGGCGGAAGTCGATCTGCGTGGTCGCGTTCGCGGTGGAGCGAAGCGCCAGGGCGATCGCGGGGCCGAAGAGCACCGGGTCACCGCCGGCCACGAGGGCGGCCGCCTCGGCGTCTTCGGGCGGCGCGAGGTGGCGTGTCGGTACGCCGGTGCGCTCGGCGAGGAATGCGTCGATGCGCTGCAGCCGCGAGCCGCCGCCCATCAGCGTGATCTCGTCGACGACGCTGATCGCGTCGCCGCCGAGCGTCGCCTCCTGCGACTCGAGGGTGCGCAGGATCTCGCGAGCGATCCGATCGAGCTGCGAGACGGCCGTTGGCGAGGGGCTGTTCCAGCCCAGCTCGAACAGGCCCTGCTCGCACTTGCGCGCCTCGGCGGCTTCGGGGGTGAGGCCCATCTCGCGCACCATCGCCAGCGTCACCGCGTGGCCGCCGCCGGGCAGCGTGCGGGCGGTGAGCGGCTGGCCGTCACGCACCAGGCACAGGGTCGTCTTGCGGTGGCCGATGTCGACGAGCAGCCGCACCCCGGGCAGGTCGAAGAGCGTGGCGAGGTTCGCGAGCACGAGCCCCTCCGCCTCGACGACCCGCGGCTCGCACCCGGCCTCGCCGAGCAGCTCGAGCAGGGTCGCCACGTCGGCGCGCTGGGCGATCGCCGCGGCGACCACGCCGTGGGTGCGCTGCCCTTCGAGAAGCTGCCAGTCGATCACTACGTCGGCCAGGTCGAAGGGGATGCCGCTCTCCACTTCGAACGGCACCGCGGCGACCAGTCGCTTGCGGTCGCGGAACGGGAACTCGAGCCGACGCATGCTGACGCGATCGCCCGCCAACGCGCAGGCCACGTGATCGGAGGCGAAGGCGTGGCTGGCGAGCAGGTGCCCGAGCGACTCGGCGCCCGCCTCGGGGCCGTCGCCGGCCTCGTGCAGGCGCATCTGGACCGGCTCGAGTCCGCGCAGCGTCTGGCGCAGCTCGACGGCCTTGATGGCGTGCGAGCCCAGGTCGAGCCCGAGCACGTTCTTCATCATGGGCATGGTCGGCGTCTCTCTCGTGCGCGCATGCTTCGGCTCAGAGCGCTCGCCAGGATAGCAGCCGGGGCTGCTGGCCGTTGGAGAGATCGATGGTGGCTTCGATCGCGTGCACGACGTCCTGCACGGTCGCTTCGGATACGACGGTGAAGACCGTGGCGTCGGCCGGCCAGTCGGCCGGTGGATAGACGGCGCCCTCGCCGAGTCCCACCTCGGAGAGCGAGACGCACTGACCGGGCGCCTGCTCGGTCTCGGTGCAGACCAGGCGCCCCTCGTTGCGCTCGTCGAGGATGTCGCCCACGAGGCCCTCGTCGGCGAGGCGCATGTTTCCGCTGCTGCCGTAGTAGATCAGGCCCAGCACGTGGGGCGGCGCGGTGTTGACGTTGATGCCCGCTTCGCTCACGAGGGGATGCACGGTGACGTAGGGGCGCATGCGCTCGGCGAGATCCATGTCGAAGCCCTCGATCATCGCGACCTCGTCGACGCTCAGCAGTGGGCGGTTGGCGGCGGTGTAGGGCGGATCCTGCTGCAGGTAGTAGTCGTCTTCGTTGCGGCCGCCGATCGCGACGTCGTCGGGGTCGATGTAGTCGAGCAGGTTGCGCGCCAGCTCGCGGGGGTCGCGTCCCTGATCGGCAGGGTAGGTGGCCGGCTGGAGGATGCGTTCGAAGAAGTCCACCAGGAACTCTTCGGCCTCCTCGGTGGGCTCGGCCTCGTCTTCGTTCAGGCTCATCGGAACCAGGGCGTTCAGGTTGAGGCGGGCCCCGGCGTCCTCCACCCGCACTACGAGCCGTCCCCCCCAGTCGGTCTCGAGCGGGCTCTGCGCCAGGCGCGCCCACAGGTCCTCGAGCGAGCTGCCGGCGGGCTCGCCGTCGCGGCGAGCGACGATCTTCTGCAGCCGGTCCTCGAACAGCACGGCTGTCGCGATCTGCACGCCTCCCCGGGCGAGCGCCGCCGCCGCGGCGCCGCGATCGCGATTGTCGACCATCATCTTGTCCACGACGCTCTGCCGCACGAAGGTGACGATCGCGGCCGACAGCAGCAGGCCGATGATCAGCACCAGCGGCAGCACGATGCCGCGCTCGGATCGACGTGACGCGCTCACGGGCAGCTCCAGGGAAGCGCCACGCCGAACGAGCTGACGGGCAGGTTGTTGACGTTCGACCAGACCAGGCAGTTGTCACGGCCGAACTGCTCGGTGCAGGCGGCCATGTTGGCGCTGACGATCTGGGCGACCGAGCACTCGTCGACCTGATCGACGCCGGCCGTAGGGATCGGCTTGCCGTCTTCGTCGAGCTCGACCGCACCGTCTTCGTCCTCGCCCGCGGCTCCGGCTGCCGCGAGCGCTGCCTCCTGGGCCTTCACCTGTTCCTCGATCATCAGCGTGAGATCGATGGGGCGCTGGTGCAGGACGATCTGGCGGACGTGGGCCGGCGCCCCTCCGTCGAAGCCATCGAAGTCGGGCTCGTCGGCGAACGGGTAGACGCTCACCTCGACCGCGCTCGGCAGCTGGTCGGACTGGATGATCTGCTTCGAGTCCCACTCGTCGACCCACTCCCCCTCCTCGGTGCGGAAGCGAAAGGTCACGCCGCCCAGCCCGTCGGCGAGCACGAAGCTTCCGGGGTCGTCGGGTCGTGGAAAGCCCGGCTCGTAGCTGGGCGGCAGGCTCGGCGCCGACCAGCGGTGCAGGGTGGTCGAGCCGTCCTCCTCGACGGTGGTGAAGTAGGCGACCTGCGCGAGGTCCGAGACGTGCATCGCGCCGACCCGGGGCCGCTGGCTGCGGCTGATGAACTTGAGCGCGTCGGCGCCGCCGAACGCGTACTGGCTCGCGGCCGTGAAGTGCCAGGGGTGCAGGTGGGGGTCGATGTCCTCGCTCTTGCGGACCAGCAGGCTCGCCCCCGAGAGGTCGCTCGTGATCCGCTCGAGGACGGCCGTCGAGTGGAGGCCCTCGCGCATCATCTCGACCGCCCGGGTGCTCTGGCTCGACAGGTTGACGAAAGCCGTGACGGCGACCGCCACGACGAGGCTCGTCAGGAAGATCGCGCCGAGCACCTCGATCAGCGTGAAGCCGACCTCGCGCGCACCGACGGCGTGTGTCGCCCCTCGCGATCGCGGCCGGCTCATTGGAGATCCTCTGCCGAGGGCGGCTCCAAGTCATCCAAGGAGGGCTCGCCGGCCGCCTCACCGGCGACCTCGATGCCCTCGGCCTCGTAGTCCTCGAGGGCGCTCTCGAGGTCGAAGGCAAAGCTCGTCCGCGTGACCTGGAGCTCGCCGGCCCCCTCCGTCCAGGCGACCGTCACGTCCATGCGCCGGAGGTCGGCTCCGCGCTCGGGAAGCTCGCTGGCGAGCAGGGAGTCGAGAGGCGGCGCCGGTTCGCCCACCGCCGCCGCGAGCCCGCCGGCCTCCTCGCCGCTCGGCTCGACGAACGGTCGCACCACCACCGTCACCGTGAATTCGCCCTCTTCGCTCACGTCGTCGGTCGCCTCGGGGACGGTTCCACCCAGGCTGGCGGCCTCCAGCTCGGAGAGCTTCCGATCGGCGATCATCGCCGCCTCGAGCCGGCGTTTGCTGACTCCTTCGGCACGCAGGCCCTGAATGGCGCTGCCCATCAGGACGATGAACCAGATCGACAGGATGGCGACCGCTGCCAGCACCTCGAGCAGCGTGAAGCCGCGCTTCTTTCGAGACGACACGCTAGCCATCGCCATCGCGGTGAATGCGGACGCGGTTCATCAGCGGCTGAATCTCGAGCACGACCTGGTTCTCCCAGGCGTCCGCCAGGACGATCTCCGCGTAGTCGGTGGTGCCGTTCCGGCCGAACACCAGCTGGACCTCTCCCATGTCGACGAAGCCGTCCGGCGTGTCGACCCCCACGAAGAAGTAGTCGCGGGGCAGGTAGTCGAGCCGGCCGAAGCGGGTGGGGATCGGGTAGTAGGTGCGCTCGGAAGTCTCCGGGGGAAACAGCGAGACCTCGGCCCGGCCGGGGCCGCCCAGCGCGGGGTCCAGCTCGAGCGCCGGCTCCGTTTCGTTGGCGTCACTCCGGGACGCGCGTTCCTCGTCGACGTACCAGTCGACCCGCATCGCCCCGTCCTCGACGTGCAGCCACAGGCGGTGGGGGGCGCCGGTCACGATCGCCCGCTCGCGGGCTACGTGCAGCAGCGCCGCCACCTCGCCGGCCCGGTCCTCGAGCCGCCGGTAGCGGGCCGAATCGAGGTTGGGCAGGAAGAAGCCGAACGTGAGACCGATGATCAGCACCACGGCCAGGATCTCGATCAGGGTGAAGCCGTGGCGGCCTCGATGGGTTCTAGCCGCCACGACGACTACGCCTCCGAGCCCTCGCCCGCGTCCCAGTTGCCGATGTCGGCGTTGCCGCCTTCGCCGCCCGGGGCGGCGTCGGCGCCCTGGGTCCAGAGGTCGTAGGAGTGCGGGTTGTGGCTGCCGGGCGCCTCGTACTGGAACTTCTCGCCCCAGGGATCGAGCATCGCGTCGGCCTTCTTGAGGTAGCCCTCGGGCGGGTAGTTGCGGGGCCTGGGGTCGCCTGCGGGCTCGCGCACCAGGGCCTCGAGGCCCTGTTCGCTGGTCGGGTAGCGGCCGTTGTCCATCCGGTAGAACTCGAGAGCGCTCTCGAGTTGGGTGATCTGCGCCTTTGCGGTGGCGAGCCGGGCCTTGTCGATCTGCGCCTTGATGTTGACGCCGACCACGGCCATCAGAAGCCCCATGATGAGCACGACCGCCATGATCTCGATCAGCGTGAAGCCGCGTTGGACGCGGGAGGAAACGGGTGAGCGCATGGTGATGGGCCTCTCTGTGGGTTCGCGTTGGGTTCGCCGGCTCGCCGGCGGGGCCTCGGGGTGGCGGTGGCGGGTCACTGGATCGAGTTCGTGATGGAGAGCAGCGGCATCAGGGTGGCCATGATGATGACCAGCACGATGCCGACCATCAGCAGGATCAGCAGGGGCTCCATGAGCGACGTCATCCGCGTCACGGTCGTCTCCACCTGCTCGTCGTAGGTCTGCGCCACCTTGGCCAGCATCGACTCGAGGTCACCGGCCCGCTCGCCGACCTCGACCATGGTGATGACCATCGGCGGAAACTCGCCGCTCTGCCGCAGGGGCTTGGCGAGGCTCGCGCCCTCGATCACGCTCGTGCGGGCCTCGTCGATGGCCTCGGCGATGATCGAGTTGTTGGCCACGTGCCGGGCGATGTCGAGGGACTGGATGATGTTCACGCCGCCCGAGAGCAGCGACGAGAGCGTTCTCGTGAAGCGCGCGATGGCGACGATCCGGACCACGCGGCCCATCACCGGGACGGTGAGCTTGAGCCGGTCGAGGGCATTGCGGCCGCGCGTGGTGCGCCCGACCGCCCGCAGGCCCGCGAAGGCGGCGAGCGCCCCGCCGATCAGCGCCCACCACCAGTTGCGCACGAACTCGGAGCCGGCGATCACCCAGCGCGTGTAGAAGGGCAGCTCCTCGCCGAGCGACAGCAGCAGGCTCGTGATCTGCGGCAGTACGATGGTGACGAGCAGGGCCACCACGACGACCGCGAAGCCGAGCATCACCAGCGGGTAGACGAGGATGGAGGTCACCTTGCTGGACAGCCTGACCTGGTCTTCGAGATAGTCGGCGATGCGCTGCAGCACCCTGTCGAGCGCGCCGCTGGCCTCGCCGGCGCGGATCATGCTGACGTAGAGGGTGTCGAACTTGCCGGTCGTGGTGAGGGCGTCGGCGAGCGAAGCGCCCTCGTTCACCCGGTCGCGCACCTGCGCGAAGATCGACTTGAGGGCGGCGTGCTCGATCTGCTCGACGAGGGCGCTGAGCGACTCGACGAGCGGGATGCCGGCGCCGACCAGCGTGGCGAGCTGGCGCGTCGCGATGGCGCGCTCGGTGGTCGGGATGCGGACCGGCAGCTCGACGGAGAATCTCGACAGCCCGCCGGCGTCGTCCCCGGGCTTCGGCTCGGCGCGGACGTCGGTCTCGCGGATCTCGGTGAGGAAGACGCCGTCGGTGCGCATGCGGGCCCGCGCAGCGCGGATGTTCTCTGCGCTGATCGTCCCCTTGGTGTTCCGGCCGGCGTTCGAGACGCCCTTGTACGCGTAGACGGGCAAGTAGTCGTGTCTTTCGTGGGCGCGCCGCTCAGGCGAGGGCGCGCTGCTCAGATCTGATCGATCGAGCCCTCTTCCTCGGTGGCCCTCAGCAGCTCAGCGATCGACGTGACGCCGCTCAGCACCTTGCGGGTGCCGTCGGAGCGGAGCGTGGCCATCCCCTTCGACACCGCCATCTTCTTGATGGTCTTCGAGTCGGCGTTGGTCGAGAGCAGCTGGCGGATGTCGTCGTCTACGATCATCAGCTCGAAGATGCCGAGGCGCCCCTGGTAGCCGGTGTTCGCGCAGGCCGGGCAGCCGGCGGCGCGGTAGAGGGTCACCGGCCGGCCGGGGGGGCGCACGCCCATCTCGCGCAGCTCGTCGTCGCTGGCCGAGTAGCCTTCGCGGCACTCCGGGCACAGCACGCGCACCAGCCGCTGGGCGAGCACCGCCACCAGCGAGGAGCCCACCAGGAAGGGCTCGACGCCCTGGTCGACCAGCCGTGTCAGCGCGCTGGCGGCGTCGTTGGTGTGCAGGGTCGAGAGCACGAGGTGGCCGGTCAGCGACGCCTGGATGGCGATGTCGGCGGTCTCCTTGTCGCGGATCTCGCCTACCAGCACGACGTTCGGGTCCTGGCGCAGGATCGCGCGCAGGCCGGTCGCGAAGGTCAGTTCGATCTTCGGGTTGACCTCGATCTGCCCGATGCCCTCCTGGGTGATCTCGACGGGCTCCTCGATGGTGATGATGTTCTTGTCGGTGTCGTTGATCTCGTGCAGGCAGGCGTGCAGGGTGGTGGTCTTGCCGCTGCCCGTGGGGCCGGTGACGAGGAAGATGCCGTTGGGCCGGTGGATGATGCGGGCGAGGGCGCGGCGCTGCGTCTGGTTGAAGCCGATCTTCTCGAGGTCGAGCAGTGCCTGGGTGTCGGGCAGCAAGCGCATCACCAGGCGCTCGCCGAAGGCGACGGGCACGGTCGACAGGCGCACGTCATAGTCGCGGCCGGCGATCTTCAGGCGGATGCGGCCGTCCTGCGGCAGGCGCTTCTCGGCGATGTCGAGATTGCCCATGATCTTGATGCGCGAGGCGATGCTCGCCTGCAGACGCCGGGGCAGGGGGCGCATCGGCTCGTAGAGCACATCGTCGATGCGGAAGCGGACGCGGATCTCCTTCTCGAACGGCTCGATGTGGATGTCGCTCGCGCGCTCCTTGACGGCGTGCTGCAGGAGCGAGTTGACGAGGCGGATGATCGGGGCGTCGTCGGTGGCTTCGAGCAGATCCTGCGGCTCGTGCAGCGCTTCGTCGGCCAGCGCGTCGAGGTCGTCCTCGGCCGCCTCGGCGAGCATGTCGGTCGAGGCGCCGCCGCGGTCGTAGGCCTGGTTGATGGCGGAAACGATCACTCGCTCGCTCGCCAGCGCGAGGTCGACGTCGGCGCCGCCGAAGAGGATCCGCAGATCGTCGATGGGACCCGTGTCGAGCGCGTCGGCCGCGACGATGTGCACGATCTGCCGCTCTTCGTCGTACGAAAGCGGCAGGATGCGGTGTTGCTTCGCGAAGGCGATCGGAACGCGCTGGACGAGACCCTCGTCGACCTCGTCGGCCGACAGCGTCTGGCGCACGTCGAGGCGCAGCTGCTCGGCGACGCCGGCGAGCACCTCGTCCGGGTTCAGCAGCCCCTCCTCGACGAGCACGTCGCCGAGGCGCTCGTGGCTCTCGCGCTGGCGTGCCCGTGCGCGCTCGAGCTGCTCGGGCTCGAGCCGTGTGGTCCGCAGCAGGATGTCTCCGAGCTCGAGTTCGCTGTGGCGGCTCGCGCGCGGCGGCAGCGGATCGGAGGCGGGCGCGCCGCCTTCGGCGGCGCTCACGGCGCAGGCTCCGGCTCGGGCTCGAGTTCGAGCAGCATCACGCTGGGATCGTAGTCGTAGACCTCGGTCAGCGCGTCGGCGGCGTCCCGGGCTGTGTCGAGATCCTCGAAGGGCCCGACGAGAAGTTCGTACACGAGGGCGCCGTCGCTCTCGCCGGAGACCAGCGTGCCGTCGTATCCGGCGTCGAGCAGACGGGTCAGCGTTGCGGCGGCGGCGGTTTCGTCGCGGAAGATCGCTACCCGGAGCCCGTAGCCGGTCGCGCCCTTCCCGCCACGGGCGAGGCGCTCGGCGACGCGTCGCTCCTCGCGGTCGCGAAGCAGGTCTTCGAGCTCCTCGCCACGGTCGAGCGTGTAGCGGTTGCCGTGCTCGCGGAGCCGGCCGAGCACGGGGCTCTTGCCCACGGCCCACTTGTCTTCTTCGCCGTCGGGGTCGGCGAGCTCTTCGTCGATGGTCTCGTAGTCGGGGCCCGATTGCGCCGCGAACTCGCTGCGGCGCCGGATGGTCTCCAGCTCCATCTCGTCCGCGTTGCGGATGATGTGCGGGGTCAGGAAGACGATCAGGTTGATCTTTCGCAGGTCCTTGGAGGTGCTCTTGAACGCCCAGCCGAGGCCCGGGATGTCGCCGAGGAAGGGCACCTTGCGCTCACCGTCGGTCCAGACGTCGCTGATCAGTCCGCCGATCACGACTGTCTCGTTGTCCTTCACGACGACGGTGTTCTCGATCTTGCGATTGGAGAGGGCGACGCCCACCTCCTCGGCGCTGCCGACACCGCTCTGCAGGTTCTCGTTGATCTCGGTGAGCTCCTGGAAGATCTTCATGCGCAGGCTGTCGCCCTCGCTGATCTGGGGCGTCACGCGCAGCGTGACTCCGATGTCCTGGCGCTCGACGTTCACCGAACTCGCCAGCCCCGCCGTATTGCCGGTGGCCGACTGCACGCGGCTGGTGATGATGGGGATGTTGCTGCCGATGCGGATCTCGGCCTCTTCGTTGTCCGAGGTGAGGACGTGGGGCGCCGAGACGAGGTTCAGGTTCGAGTCGGCGGCGGCCGCCTTGAGGACGGCGTCGAAGTTGGTGCCGACCGGATCAGAGCCGTCGGACTGCGGGCGCTCGGCGATGCCGCCCTCGTCGACCTCGAAGGCCTGGGAGATGACGCCCACGATCTGACCCGAGCCCGAGCCGCTCGCCGCCGCCGAGGCCGTGCTGAAGATGAACTGCTGGTCGCCGTTGACGGCGTTGATCGTCCACTCGACGCCGAGGTCGATGCCGTCGGTCACGTCGACCTCGAGGATCATCGCCTCGACCAGCACCTGGGGCCGGGCGATGTCGAGCTTTTCGATCACGTTGGCGAGGGCCTCGTAGGCCTCCTTGCTCGCCTGGATGACCAGCGAGTTCGTCGCGGCGTCGTGGTTGATCGTGATGCCCTCGGCGAGGGCGGTCACCTGTGCCCGAAGGTTCTGGGGCGTGGCGCCCGTCGCGCCGGTCCGGCCGGGACCCGGCGCCGCGCCGCCCGTCTGGCCCGAGAGCATTCCGTTCAGCGTGCCGGCCAGCTCCTCGGCGTCGGCGTGCTTGAGGTAGTAGACGTGGATGCGCCCCTCACCGACGAGCGGCACGTCGAGCTGACGCACCAGGTCGCGGATTTCCTGAAGAGATCCCCGGGGCGCCAGCACGAGCAGCGAGTTCGTCCGCTCGTCCGTGATGATGCGGACGGTCTGGCCGGGCTGGGTGGTCTGGCCGGGCTGCGGGGTCGTCTGTCTTCCGCGCGCCGTTCGCCGCCGCTGGCTCGCCGCCCGGGGCTGGCTCGTCGTCGAGGAGACCTCGGCGCCGTAGATCTCCGAGATCTGCTGGCCGAGGGTCGACGCGTCGGCGTGGCGCACCTTGATGACGGCAAGCTCCTCCTTGTAGCTCTCGACGTCGATCGCCTCGAGGATGCTGAGCAGCCGGCGGATGTTCGCCTCGGTGTCCGTGATGATGATCGTATTGGTCGGCGCGTAGGCGACCATCGAGGCGTCCTTCGAGACCAACGGCTTGATGGTGTTGGTGATGGCCTCGGCGTCGATGTAGAGCAGCGGGACGAGCCGTGTCACGAAGCTGTCGCGATTGGCGCTCGGCCGGTCGTCCTTGATGGTGTCGATGCTCGATTCCTTGGCGTCGCGGATCGGCACGATCTTGAGCACGCCGCCTGGTCCGGGCACCGCCGTGAACCCCTTGATCTTGAGCACCGACTCGAACACCGCGTAGGCCTGGTCGGCGGTCACCTCGGAGGGGGAGACGATGGTGACGCGTCCGCGCACCCGGTCGTCGTAGATGAAGTTGCGGCCGGTGATGCGGGCGATCGTCTCGATCACGACCGGCAGCTCGACCTCCTTGAAGTCGAGCTGCACCAGCTCGTCGCCTTGTGTGAACGGACGGGTGTCGGGCGACCCCGTCCGGCCCTGACCCAGGGCGGGCCCGGCGGCCGTCAGGCCGGCGAGCAGCAGGGCGCCTGCCACTCCGAGGGCGCGGGCGGTTCCGTTCGTACGCTGTGCGCTCCGGCTCACGGGGCGTCTACTCCAGGCCGCCGAACTGATCGAGCAGGTCGGCGTCGACGGTGATCATCTCGGTGCCGCCGCCTGCACGGCGGACCTCGGCGGTGAGGCTGTCGGCGCTGGTGAACGCCTCGAGCAGCTGCTTGCTGGCGGAGGGATTGTCGATGGCGACGCCGTTCAGACTGGTCACGATGTCGCCATCTCCGAGGCCCACCTGCTCGTAGAAGCTGCCTTCCTTGATCTTCGAAAGCTCTATGCCCACCATGGCCCCGTCCTCGTACTTGGGCAGGATGCGCGCCTGCGAGAAGATCGCGGCCGGGCTGCGCGGTCCCTGTTCGTCGGTCAGCTCCTGCAGGCGATCGCGTACGGTGGGGCTCGGGCGGCGGCTGCGGGGCTCGGGCCGGGCGGCGCGGGGCCGACGCGCGGGGGTGGGGATGTTCGCCTGGGCGACCTTGTCGTCGAGTTCGAGCTGTTCGAGGCGCGTGCCGTTGCGGAGCAGGATGCGCCCGCGCTCGATGCGTTCGACCGAGACCTGGCTGTGGCTCGACAGGGTGTCGCCCACGCGGACCACCTCGTGTTTTCGGGTCTGGTTGTTCAGCAGCGCCGCACTCGCGATGACCTGCTCGTCCGAGGCGATCGTACCGAGGAGCTTGTAGGGAAGCTTCGAGTCCTCGGCCTCCTCGTCCTCGATCACCTCGACCACCTCGATCGGTTCGTCCACCACCTTGGAGCCGAAGAGGTTGCGTTCGAGGATCACCTGGCGGTCCTGCCACTGCTTGGGGGCGGGCGCCTCGACCTGCCGAGGCGGCGGGGCGGCGACACGGGTCGGGATCAGCGCCGAGGCGCCGACGTCGGTGATGACGTTCGCGGCCACCGAGCAGCTCAACACGAACAGCACGGCATTGGCGAGGCGGATGCCGATCGTGGCCATCGAGTGTTGGTCTCCACGAGCACCCGTCGGGTGCTCCCACCTGAATCGGCGCCCCGCACGTCCGCGCCATCTTCTACGCGGACCCGACCCGGACTCCCCCGGTCACGAGTCGTACTGCCCGAATTGCATCTCCCGCCCACCAGCCGACGCGCGCTGTCTCCGGTCCAGCTGCCCTGTCGGCCGACGGATCGATCCGACCGGCTCGGACGGCGAGGCCCGGTCGGCTGCGGATGCACCCGGCGGGGCGAATATAGCCCCGGGTCTCGGCCAAACCAAAAACGTTGCGCGATTACGGCAGGTTACTGCGGCGTCTTCCGACTCCCATCACTCCTTCGTATCGCCACATGAGGTCGATTTCAAAAGTGGAAACCGGGCGGATCCCAGCTGTTCCGGTCGATTGGGCGATGGATGCCCCGAGGGGCGTCTATGGAGGTGGTCTTTTGCCCTCAATCCTCGAGCCCGCCGGGTCCACCGGGACGGATCGATCCGGCGAATCCGCGTCGCGTCGTTGACACGCCCCCCTGCGGACCCAGGCTTGCGGCCGTTCTCCGGTCGCGTCTCCGACAGCCGCGCCCGCCGGCGTCGTGCGAGGGGGCGCGACCGAGGCGGGAGCGTCCGGTGCCGACCCGACGAGGCATCCACCCATCCAGTAGCGAGCGAGGAAGCATCATGGCGGATTCAGGCAAGGTCATCGGTATCGATCTCGGCACCACGAACTCGGTGGTGGCCGTGATGGAGGGCGGTCAGCCCGAGGTGATCGCGAACGAAGAGGGCGGCCGGACCACGCCGTCCGTGGTGGCCTTCACCGACGAGGGCGAGCGCCTGGTGGGCGCCATCGCCAAGCGCCAGGCGGTGACCAACCCGGCGGCGACCGTCTACTCGATCAAGCGCTTCGTGGGGCGCCGTCTTCCCGAGATCCCGGAGGAGATCCAGCTGGTTCCCTACGAGGTGGTGGAGGGCAAGGAGGGCAGCGCCGCCGTCAAGGTCGGCGACAAGACCTACAGCCCGCCGGAGATCTCCGCCATGGTCCTCGGCAAGCTCAAGGCCGCCGCCGAGGCGCACCTGGGCGCCGAGGTGGGCGGTGCGGTGATCACTGTGCCCGCGTACTTCAACGACGCGCAGCGGCAGGCCACCAAGGATGCCGGCAAGATCGCCGGCCTCGACGTCAAGCGCATCATCAACGAGCCGACGGCCGCGGCGCTCGCATACGGACTCGACAAGAAGGAGGACGAGAAGATCGCCGTCTACGACTTCGGCGGCGGCACCTTCGATATCTCGATCCTCGAGGTCGGCGAGAACGTCGTCGAGGTGAAGTCGACCAACGGCGATACGCATCTCGGCGGTGACAACCTCGATCAGCGCGTGATCGACTACCTGGTCGACGAGTTCAAGAAGGATCAGGGCATCGATCTCACCAAGGACCCGATGGCCGTGCAGCGCCTCCGCGAGGCCGCGGAGAAGGCCAAGATGGAGCTGTCGACCGCGCAGTCGACGGACATCAACCTCCCGTACATCACGGCCGACCAGAGCGGCCCCAAGCACCTCACTCTGAAGCTGTCTCGCGCCAAGTTCGAGCAGCTCGTCGACGACCTGGTCGAGCGCACCCTCGAGCCCTGCCGCAAGGCGCTGGTCGACGCGGGCCTCTCGGCGGGCGAGATCGACGAGATCGTGCTCGTCGGCGGCTCGACCCGTGTGCCCCTGGTGCGTCAGAAGGTGACCGAGCTGTTCGGCAAGGAGCCGAACCAGACCGTGAACCCCGACGAGGTGGTGGCGGTCGGCGCCGCGGTCCAGGGCGGCGTGCTCGCCGGTGACGTCAAGGACGTGCTGCTGCTCGACGTGACGCCGCTTTCGCTCGGCATCGAGACCCTCGGCGGCGTGACCACGAAGCTGATCGAACGAAACACCACGATTCCCACCAAGGCCAACCAGGTCTTCTCGACTGCGGCCGACAGCCAGCCTCAGGTCGAGATCAGGGTGCTGCAGGGCGAGCGCGAGATGGCGGCCGACAATCGCGAGATCGGCCGATTCATCCTGGACGGCATCCCGCCTGCGCCGCGGGGCGTGCCGCAGATCGAGGTCACCTTCGACATCGATGCCAACGGCATCCTCTCGGTGAAGGCCGCCGACAAGGCGACCGGCAAGGACCAATCGATCCGCATCGAGGGCAGTGGCGGTCTCGAGCAGAACGAGATCGACCGGATGGTGAAGGACGCCGAGTCCCACGCCCAGGAGGACGAGAGCCGGCGCGAGCAGATCGAGAAGCACAACCAGCTGGACAGCATGATCTACCAGGCCGAGAAGATGATCGCCGACAACGCCGAGACGCTGTCCGAGGACGACAAGCAGTCGCTGCAGGCGGTCATCGACGACGCCAAGAAGGACCTCGAGAGCGACGACGCCGCACGCATCGACTCGGCGCGCCAGCGCCTCGAGGCCGAGCTGCACAAGCTGGCCGAGACGCTCTACAAGGGAGGCGCCGGCGACGCCGGAGACGCCGCCGAGGAGGCGTCGCACGCGCCGGCCGACGACGACGTGATCGACGCGGAGTACACCGAGGAGAAGGGAGATTCCTGAGCACGGTCGCCACGATCCCCTGGCGGAGCTGTTCGGGGAGTTTCCCGACCGGCTTCGCGGCAACACCTGGCAGCCCTCGGTGGACATCTTCGAAACCGAGGAGGCCATCGTGGTGCGCGTCGAGATTCCGGGCGTGCGGGGGGACGACCTGCGCGTGAACGTCGACGGTACGTTCCTGCGCATCAGCGGCGTCAGGAAGGTTCCGGCGGGCATTTCGGTGCAGCGGTTGCTCCAGATGGAGATCGCCTTCGGCCCGTTCGAGAGGGACGTTCGCATCGGCGTGCCCTTCGACCGCGATCAGGTGAGCGCCCGGCTCGAGGACGGATTCCTGTCCGTCACTCTCGCGAAGGTCAGGCCGGTACGGCGCGAGGTGGCGGTGGAGACGGAATGAGCAGCGAAGAGCACGACGACCAGCACGACGACCAGCGCGAAGGCCCGGCTGACGAGGGCGGCGAGCAGATCGAGACGTCCCACGATCCCGGCGCGGGCGGCATGGCGATCCAGGTCGGCACCGGGATGGTGGACGAAGGGGAGCTCGGCGTGCCCGAGCTGCCGGACGAGCTTGCCGTCCTGCCGCTCAAGAACACCGTGCTCTTCCCGTTCCTGCTGTCGCCGCTGCTCGTCAACACGCCGGCCTCGCAGCAGCTGATCGACGAGGTGCTGCTGCGGCCGGACCGGCTGTTGGTGTGCGCCGCGATCCGGCGCGAGGTCGACGGCCCGCCGCGCGCCGCCGACGTCCACGACGTCGGCACCGTGCTGCGCGTGGTGAAGATGCTGAAGTTCCCGGATGAATCCTACCGGCTGCTCGTGCAGGGCGTCGCGCGGGTCGCGCTCCAGGACTTCACGAGTGAAGAGCCCTTTCTGCGCGCCCGCATCCGGCCGGTGACCGACGCGGGCGACCTCGACTCGGTCGAGGTCGAGGCGCTGACGCGCAGCGTGTCGCAGGGCTTCGGGGCGCTCGTCGCCGAGAGTTCGCGTCTCTCGGACGATCTGCAGGTGCTCGTCGCCAATCTCGACGACCCGTCCAAGCTCGCGGACCTCGTCGCATCGAACCTCGAGCTCGACGTCGCCGGCAAGCAGCGGATCCTCGAGAGCACCGACGTGCCGACGCGGCTTCGCCTGGTGCTCGAGCAGCTCTCGAAGGAGGGGCAGGCCCTCGAGATCGAGACCGAGATCAAGGAGAAGGTCCAGAGCGAGATGAGCAAGACGCAGCGCGAGTACATGCTGCGTCAACAGCTCGAGGCGATCCGGCGCGAGCTCGGCGAGAGCGAGGACGGCGACGAGGGCATCGAGCGGCTGCGGGAGAAGATCGAGGCCGTGGGCATGCCCGAGGAGGCCGCCAAGCAGGCCAGTCGCGAGCTCGAGCGCCTGTCGCAGGCGCCGCCCGCCGCGGCCGAGCACAGCGTCATCCGGAACTACCTCGAGTGGATGACCGACCTGCCCTGGTCGAACGCGTCGGAGGACCGGCTGGACGTCGCCGAGGCCCGGCGCATCCTCGACGAGGACCACTACGGGCTCGAGAAGGTCAAGGACCGCATCGTCGAGTACATCGCGGTGCTGTCCCTCAAGCGCGACCTGAAGGGCCCGATCCTCTGCTTCGTGGGCCCGCCCGGCACGGGGAAGACCTCGCTCGGCCGCTCGATCGCCCGGGCGCTCGGTCGCGAGTTCACGCGCATCTCGCTCGGCGGCGTGCGTGACGAGGCCGAGGTGCGCGGCCACCGCCGCACCTACGTGGGCGCCATGCCGGGGCGTATCGTGCAGTCGCTGCGCAAGGCCGGCACGCGCAATCCCGTGATGGTGCTCGACGAGATCGACAAGGTCGGCTCCGACGGGCGCGGCGACCCGTCTTCGGCGCTGCTCGAGGTGCTCGATCCCGAGCAGAACAGCGAATTCAGCGACCACTATCTCGAGGTGGCCTTCGACCTGTCCCAGGTGCTCTTCATCGCCACCGCGAATCTGATCGATCCGGTTCCCGCGGCCCTGCGCGACCGCATGGAGGTGATCGAGCTGCCCGGCTACACGGTCGAGGAGAAGGTGGAGATCGCCCGCCGCTTCCTGCTGCCGCGGCAGATCGAGCACAACGGCATCGTGGGCGTCGACCTCGACGTGCCGGACGAGACGCTGGTCGCCCTGATCGAGCGGTACACGCGCGAGGCCGGCGTCCGCAACCTCGAGCGCGAGGTCGGTGCGGTCTGCCGCAAGATCGCCCGCCGCGTGGCCGAAGGTGACGAGTCGACTTCGGTGCGCGTCCTGCCCGGGGATCTCGGCGAGCTGCTCGGTCCCGTGAAGTTCGAGCCCGAGATCGCCGAGGCCGACGTGCAGCCCGGCGTTGCGGTCGGTCTGGCCTGGACGCCGGCCGGCGGCGACATCCTCTTCGTCGAGGCCACCCAGATGCCGGGGCAGGGCGAGCTCAAGCTGACCGGGTCGCTCGGCGACGTGATGCGCGAGTCGGTCGAGGCGGCGCGCTCCTGGCTGCGCAGCCATGCCGACGACTTCGGCCTCGTGCCCGCCCGCGACTTCGACGCCGGCGACGTGCACGTGCACGTCCCGTCGGGTGCGGTGCCGAAGGACGGCCCCTCGGCGGGTGTCGCCATGGTGACGGCGCTCGCGTCGATGTGGACGGGGCGGACCGCGCGTCCGGGCGTCGCGATGACCGGCGAGATCACGCTGCGTGGTAAAGTCCTGCCCGTCGGGGGGATCAAGGAGAAGGTGCTGGCCGCGAAGCGCGCCGGGATCCGCCGCGTGATCCTGCCCGAGCAGAACCGTCGTGACGTGGAGGAGATCAGTGATGAGCTGCTCGAGGGGCTCGATCTCGCCTACGTGGGAACGATCGTCGAAGCGCTCGAGCAGAGTCTCGCCGAGGCGGGAGCGGCCGCGGCCTGACCCCGTGCGGCTGCTCGCGGTCGCGACGCTCGTGCTCTGCGGGGCGGCTGGCGGCTGCGTGAGCCAGGGTGCCCACACGGCCGTGGTGGGCGAGCGTGACCAGCTGACGGCCGAGAAGGCGCAGCTCGAGGCCAGGGTGAGCGCCCTCGAGATCTCGACGGCCGCTCTGGGGCAAGAGCTCGACTCGACCCTCGAGCAGTACGAGGACCTCTCGGTCGAGCACGAGACCGTCCTCCGCGAGGCCGACCGGCTGCGGCAGACCGAGGACCGCCTGGGCACCCGGCTCGCCGCGCAGAGCGTCGAGCTGGTGCGCTCCCAGGAGGCGCTCGAGGTGACCCGCTCGGAGCTCGAGCGGCTGACATCCACCTACACGACGTTGATGTCCGATCTCGAATCGGAGGTCGCGTCCGGTCAGATCCAGATCGAGCAGCTGCGCGAGGGCATCCGGGTGAACGTCTCCGACGACATCCTCTTCGACACGGGCTCGACGCGCCTCGACCCGGTGGGGCGGCAGGTGCTCGACAAGGTGGCGGCCCAGCTCGCAGCGCTCGACCACGACATCGAGGTGCAGGGGCACACCGACGACCGGCAGATTCGCGGCAGCCTCAAGTCGCGCTTTCCCTCGAATTGGGAGCTTGCCGCCGCACGCGCCGGCCGGGTGGTGCGGCTGCTCGAGGAGGCGGGCATCACCGGTGATCGGCTGACGCTGGTTTCGTACGCGTCCTTCCGCCCGATCGCGCCGAACGAGACCGCGGACGAGCGTGCCTTGAACCGCCGCATCGAGATCCGCCTCAAGCCGAAGGGGCAGTCGGACGCTGCGACCGCCGCTGCCGCCGGCGGCGCGGTCCAGGAAGCCGCTGCCACCCCCTGAGTGGTCGGAAGCAGTGACAGGAAACAGTGACAGGAAATAGTGACCGGAAGCGCTGACCGGCGGCGGTGGCCGGCAGTAGTCACGGGAAACGGGTCTTGGAAGTCGAGCCGCGTGCGCTCCTCGACGACTGCCTGAGCGCAGCCCTCGAGGCCGTGAACGGCGAGCGCGTCGTGCGCCGCGCCATCACCGGGGAGGGCGACTCGCTGGCGATCGCCGGCGAGCGCCTGCCGGCTGCGGCGGGCGTTTTCGTGATGGCGGTCGGCAAGGCGGGCTCGGCGATGGCGCGCGCAGCCGTCTCGGCGCTCGGCTCGCGTCTCAGCGGCGGGATCGTGGTGACCCGCGACGGTCACGCCGCGCAGTCGCCGCCGGGACTCGACGTCCTGCATGCGGGCCACCCGCTCCCCGACGAGCGCTCGGCAGCGGCCGGCGCCGCACTGCTCGACGCCGCCGCGCGGGTGCCGAGCGGCGACGTCCTGCTGGTGCTGCTCTCGGGCGGCGCCTCCGCGTTGACGAGCTGTCCCGCCGCCGGGCTCGAGATGGACGATCTGGTGGCGACCACCGACGCGCTGCTCGCCTGTCCGGCCGACATCGAGGAGATCAACTGCCTGCGCAAGCACCTCTCGGCGATCGCCGGCGGTCGCCTGGCACGGGCAGCGTCGGCCGGCACGATCCACCTGCTCGCCATCTCCGACGTCTGCGGCGACCGACTCGACGTGATCGGCTCGGGGCCCTGCAGCGCCGATCCCAGCCGCTACGTCGATGCGCAGCGCGTCGTCGCAAGCCACGGCCTCGCTGCGCGACTGCCCGGACGGGTGATCCGGCACCTCGAGTCGGGTGTGCGGGGCGACCTGCCCGAGAGTCCCAAGCCCGGCGACCCGCTGCTGGCGCGTGTGCGCGCCACGGTCGTCGCGCGCAACGCCGACGCCCGCCGTGCCGCACTCGCCGCGGCCGGGGGCCGGGTGCGCCGCGCCCTTGATCTCGGCGAGATCCTGCAGGGTGAGGCGCGGCAGGTAGGGCGGCGGCTCGTCGCGCTCGCCCGGTCGACCGGAGGCCCGGGCAGCCGGCTGCTGGTGGCGGGTGGTGAGACCGTGGTGACGCTGCGGGGAGCCGGGCGGGGCGGGCGCAGCCAGGAGCTCGCGCTCTCCGCAGCCCTGGCTCTCGACGCCGAGCGAGGCGGTCCGCTCGTCCATCTGCTGGCGGTCGGCACCGACGGCAGCGACGGTTCCACCGACGCGGCCGGCGCCTGCGTTGGTCGGCACAGCGTGGCCACGGCGCGCGCACGCGGGCTCGCGCCGCGGGAGCTGCTCGACGACAACGACTCCCACCGCTTCCACGCAGCGACGGACGGACTCGTCCACACCGGCCCGACCGGCACCAACGTCATGGATCTCGCGCTCGTGCTCGTCTCGTAGCTCGGCCGCGTGGTAGAGTCTGCGGCCGCCACGATGGTCGCGGCGGGTGCGGGGGAATCGGAACTTGGCGATCGATGCCGACGAGTTCAAGCGCTGTCTCGCGAGCTGGACGAGCGGCGTGACCGTGGTGACCAGCCGGGACGGCGACCGCATCCACGGCATGACGGTCTCCGACTTCAGTGGCGCGTCGCTGTCGCCGCCGCTCGTGACGGTGTGCTGCGCCCGCGAGTCGATCACCACCGAACTGATCGCTCGCAGCGGCTGCTTCGGCGTGAACGTGCTGGCCGCCGACCAAGCGGAGCTCTCCAACCGCTTCGCCTCCAAGAAGCACGAGCACGAGCGGTTCGTCGGCACCGTGTACGACCAGGCGGAGACCGGCGCGCCGCTGCTCGCCGGCTGCGTGACGAACCTCGACTGCGAGGTGGTCGCCACCTACGACGCCGGCGACCACGTCATCTATCTCGGCGAAATTCAGTCGAGCCGCACGAGCGATCGTTCGCCGCTCGTCTACTGGAGCGGCGGATACAGGCTCCTGGCCGAAACGTCCGCGTGACGCCCGTCCGCTTCATCGTCTACTCCGACTACCTGTGTCCGTGGTGCTTCAACGCCTCGGTGCGCCTGCGCCGGCTCGAGGAGCAGTACGCGGATCGGATCGAGCTGGACTGGCGAAGCTATCTGCTGCGACCCGAAAGGCGGCGCAGCGTCGACGAAGCGGCGGCGCTCGAGAAGTTCCGGGCCTATACGCGATCGTGGCAGCGCCCGGGCGCCGAGGAGGACAGCGGCGACTTCACGGTCTGGGCCAGCAACGAGGGCCCGCCCTCGCACAGCATCCCCGCACACCTCGTCGCGAAGGCCGCCAAGGCCCTCGGCGCCGAGCCCTTCCGCCGTCTCCACGACCGCCTGCTGCGCGCCTACTTCACCGAGAATCGCGACATCAGCCGTGAAGACGTCCAGCTCGATCTCTGGAGCGAACTCGAGCTGCCCGAAGCGGGCTTTCAGGTCGCACACGACCCCGGCACCCTGGACGCCGTGCTGGACGAGCACCACGAGGCCCGGTCCTTCGGCGCCACCGGTGTTCCGGCTGTCCGCCTCGAAGACAACCCCGCGATCATCGTCGGCGCCCATCCCATCGAGCTCTACCAACGCTGGATCGACCGAACCCTCGCCCGCCGCGAATCAGCGACCGCCTGATCGAAGCCGAACGCCCGGCGACTGTCCGGAGCGCAGCGCCAAGCAGGCACAGAAAGCGCCCGCGGCCAGTGGGCTCCAAGCCGGCTAGCCCGCGCGAGGTAGAGCGCTTCTCGCCTCGTGGCGGACGCTCGTGGCAGGGCGTTGACGAGCCCACGAAAGAAGGCCAGTGGGCTCCAAACCGGCCAGCCCGCGCGAGGTAGAGCGCTTCTCGCCTCGTGGCGGACGCTCGTGGCAGGGCGTTGACGAGCCCACGAAAGAAGGCCAGTGGGCTCCAAACCGGCCAGCCCGCGCGAGGTAGAGCGCTTCTCGCCTCGTGGCGGACGCTCGTGGCAGGGCGTTGACGAGCCCACGATAATGGTGCGGCGAAGAGGACTCGAACCTCCACGGGGTTGCCCCCACCAGCCCCTCAAGCTGACGCGTCTACCAATTCCGCCATCGCCGCACGATGACTCGCGGGCGACGAGACTACCGAACCGCGTCGCGATCGCCCACCGGCGCCAGGGGCGCCGCCGATCAGTCCGTCCCGTCGCCGCCCGCGGCGTCGGAGGGGATCTCCTCGAGTGTGCCGAGGTCGGCGGCCGGGATCTCCTCGAGCCCACCCGCGTCGCCACCGCCGCCCGCGGCGTTGTCCTCGATGGGCTCGAGGCCGCCGGCGGGCGCCTCGACCTCGCCGGCCTCGAACAGATCGAGCTGCGAGTGCTGGGTGCCGAGGTAGGCGAGCGAGAGGCTCGTGCACATGAAGACGATCGCGCTCGTGGTGGTGATCCGGGTCAGGAAGTTGCCTGCGCCACGGCTGCCGAAGACCGTATTGGCCCCGCCGCCGCCGAGGGCCGCGCCGAGATCGGATCCCTTGCCGCGCTGCAGCAGGACGACGGCGATCAGCACGAAGCAGACCATGAAGTGAAGGACGTAGAGCAGGGTCATCATGATGCAGTGTTCTCCGGTCGATCGAACTGGACGATCTTCGCAAAACTCTTGGGGTCTAGGCTAGCGCCGCCGACCAGAGCGCCGTCGATGTCGGGCTCGGTCAGGATCGACGCGACGTTCTCGGGCTTGACGGACCCGCCGTACTGGATGCGGATCGCCTCGGCGGCGGCGGGAAAGCGTGCCGCGAGGCGCTCCCGCACGAATCGATGGGCGGCCTGGGCCTGCTCGGGTGTGGCGGTGACACCCGTGCCGATCGCCCACACCGGCTCGTAGGCGAGCACGATCTCGCTCGCCTGTGCGGCGTCGACGTCGGCCAGGCTTCCGTCGAGCTGCTCGGCGAGCACCTGCTCGGTCTCGTCGGCCTGGCGCTCTGCGAGGGTCTCGCCAATGCAGACGATCGGGCGGATGCCGGCGGCGAGCAGCGCCGCGGCCTTCCGCGAAACGCCCTCGCTCGTCTCCCCGTAGAGCGCGCGCCGCTCGCTGTGACCGATCACGCAGTAGCGGCAGCCGGCGTCGACCAGCATCGCGGGTGAGATTTCGCCGGTGAAGGCGCCGCTGCTCTCGGCGGACACGTTCTGGGCGGCCAGCAGGAGATCGCTGCCTGCGAGCGCTTCTCGCGTGGCCGCGAGCGCGGTGAAGGGCGGCGCGATCACCGCCTCGGCGGTGGTCCCGGCGGTGCCGAGGATCGCCCTCAGGTCGCGCGCGAACGTCCGCGCCTCGTTCTGCAACATGTGCAGCTTCCAGTTGGCGGCGATGATGGGTCGTCGCATCACGCCTCCAGGGCCTCGATTCCGGGCAGCGCGAGTCCCTGCACGAACTCGAGCGAGGCCCCTCCGCCGGTCGACAGATGGTCGATGCGGTCGGCGACGCCGAGCCGATTGGCGGCGGCGAGCGAGTCTCCGCCGCCCACCACCGAGAAGGCCGACGAGTCGGCGACCCCCTGCGCGACCCGCTCGGTCCCCTTCGCGAACGCGTCGATCTCGAAGACGCCCATCGGTCCGTTCCAGAAGATGGTCTTCGCCTTGGCGGCCTCGTCGGCGTAGCGGGCGGCAGTCTCCGGACCGATGTCGAGGGCCATCTTGGCAGCGGGAATCTGCGCGGCGATCTCGCTGGCGGCCGCGGCGTCGACGCTCTCCGCCACCACGTGATCGGTGGGCAAGAGCAGTCGGCAGCCCGCTTCGCGTGCGGCGCGCTCGACGGCGCGCGCCGCGTCGAATCGATCGGGCTCGACCAGCGAGCGCCCGGTGTCCTCACCGCGCGCCGCGAGGAACGTGTACGCCATGGCGCCCCCCACCGCGAGCACGTCGGCGTGGGTCGCGAGCGCCTCGAGGACGCCGAGCTTGTCGGACACCTTCGCGCCGCCGAGCAGACACAGCAGCGGTCGCTCGGGATCGAGCACCGCTCCGAGCCGCTCGACTTCGCGCCGCAGCAGATCGCCGGCCGCCGCTTCGGCGACCAGCGGCACGATGCCCGCCGTCGAGGCGTGGGCACGGTGTGCCGTGCCGAAGGCATCGTTCACGTAGCGGTCGGCGAGGTTGGCGAGGCCGCGCGCGAACTCCGGATCGTTGTCGGTCTCGCCGCGGTGGAAGCGCAGGTTCTCGAGCAGCAGGACTTCGCGGTCGGCGAGGGCGTGGGCGGTTTTCTCGGCCCCCGGCCCCACGCAGTCCTCGGCGAATGCGACCGGGCAGTCGAGTAGCTTCGACATGGCCGCGGCGACCGGGGCGAGCGATAGCCCGGCGACGCGCTCTCCCTGAGGCCGGCCGAGGTGCGAGCATACGATCACCCGCGCGCCCGCGGCGCGCAGCCGCTCGACGGTGCCGAGCGAGGCCCGGATCCGTGTGTCGTCCGTGATGCGGCCGTCGTCGAGCGGGACGTTGAGGTCCGAGCGGACGAGCACGCGCTTGCCGGCGAGCGGTCGGTCTGTGCCGTCGGCGGCCAGCCAGTCGTCCAGGGTGCGTACGCGCAAGATCGAATCCTGTGGAGTCGCGGGATGCCGGGCCGGGGCCCGGTCCCGGGCCACGGTGCGGGGCTTCGGCTCCCCGGCGGGTGCCCCGGGGACGCGGCAATGTACCGGCCGCCCAACCGGCTGACAACGAATCCGATTCCGGCCCGCGCGTGCCGCTACACTGCGCGGCCGGGGGATCGGAACGCTGTCGCCGGCCGAGCGATCGGAGCGGGAGGGGTCGGGGGGTGTCGCCCGTGCGGCGCTCTCACGAATTCGCTGGACGGGCGGGGTCGCCGCTGCGGCGCTGCTGGCGGTCGCGGTCGGAGGCCTCTCCCAGGTCGCCGAGCGACAGGCCCTCGGGCGGCGATGGGTGGGCGCCTTCGCGGTCGAGGCGGGCCGGGTGGCCGTCCCCGGGCTGGCCGCCCCGGTCGAGATCATGCGCGACGCCCGCGGCGTGCCGCACATCCAGGCGGTGCGCGACCAGGACGCCTGGCTGAGCCTCGGCTTCGTCCACGCCCAGGACCGCCTCGCCCAGATGCTGTGGCTGCGCCGCCTGGCCCGCGGCCGCACCGCGGAGGCCGTCGGCGAGAGTGGGCTCGCGAGCGACAGGCTCGCCCGCACCCTCGGCATCGGCCGGCTCGCCGACGCCCAGGCGGAACGGCTCGACTCCGAGACCCGCGTGATCCTCGAGTCGTACGCGGCCGGCGTGAACGCCCGGATCGCGCGGGTGCGCAGCGGCGCCAGCGCGCCACCGCTCGCGTTCGTCGGCCGGGCCTCGGAGATCGGCGATTGGCAGGTGGCGGACAGCATCGCGGTCCTCAAGCTGATCGCCTGGGGGACCAGCAACCGCATCGAGACCGGCATCGTGCTCGACGATCTGATCGAACGCCTCGGCAGCCAGCTCGCGCGGCCGTTCCGCCCGAGCGGGGTCGGGGTGCGCGGGGTCGAGACAGCCGGCGACCTCTCGCCGGAAGACGTGGCCCGCGAGTCGACCGGCGGGCCGAGCGGCGAGTCGTCGTGGCCGAGCCGCGATCTGGTGCGCGGGGTCGCGCTGGAGGGCGGCGGGGCCTGGGTGCTCGGTGGTCGCTACACCGAGAGCGGTGCGCCGATCCTGGTGGCCGACCTCCACCTGCCGGTCACCGCGCCGCCGCTGGTCTACGAGGCGCATCTGCGCGGCGGCGCCGTCGATCTCGCCGGCGCGACGATCCCCGGCATGCCCGTCGTCTGGGCCGGCCGCAATCTCTACGTCGCCTGGGCGGCGATTCCGGCGCGAGCGGTCACGGTGGATCTCTACAAGGAGACCGTGCGCGCGAGCGACGGCCTCTATCAGAACGGCAGCCGCTGGGTGCCTCTCGAAGAGCGGACCGAGCTGATCCGGGTTCGGACGGAAGAGGGAGTCGACGAGATCGAGTGGCCGGTCCGCTCGACGCGACACGGTCCCTTGATCGACGCCCTGCTGCGGCCCGGACGCACACCGCCCGGGCATGCGACGGCCGACGCGCCGCCGGCCGTCGACGAGCGCGAGCCGCTCGCCGTGGGGTGGACCGGCGCGATTCCCGGTGATGGCATCGGATCGCTGCTGCGGGTCGCGAGCGCGAAGAGCGCAACCGAGATCGTGGAGGCGCTCTCGTTCCACCACGAGCCGGTCGTCGCGGTGGTGCACGCCGATCGCGAGGGAAGGGCCGGCGCGCAGCTCGCGGGCTGGCTGCCGCGCCGCATGTTGCCGACCAGCCTGGTGCCGGTCCCCGGCCGCCTGGGCCTGTTCGACTGGCGCGAGCCGATCGCCTTCGACGCGCTTCCGGCGGTCACCCTCGACGCCTCGCCCGAGGCACCCCCCCGGCCCGAGGGGCGGGGCTTCCTGGTGGTGGCGGACGGCGCAATCGGCGCACCCGGGCAGGCCTCGGGGGTCGAGTGGCTGTGGCGGACCGGCGAGACGCAGCAGCGCTTCGAACGGCTGCTGCGTCAGATCACGGCGCCGAACGGGCCGGTTCGTGCTGCACGTGCGGGTGGCGGCGACGATCGCATCGACATCCGCGCGGCGATGGACCTGCTCGGGGATCTCGGCGGCAGCGCGGCGCGCGATGTGGTGCCGGCTTTGTCGAGGTTGGCGCGGCGCGGCGGGTCGCTGCGGCCGGAGGCGGAGGAGGTCGTCACGATCCTCGCCGACTGGGACGGGGTGTCGTCCGCCGACAGCCGCGGCGCCGCCGCCTACCAGCTGCTGATGCGGCACCTCGCCGACGAGCTCTTCCGGGGTCCCTTCGGCGACGCCCTCTACCGGCGCTACCTCGAGCTGCCCGCGGTGCGCCCCGACGCGGTGACGGGCAGTATCGTGGTGGCGGCCGATCGGGCCGGCCCCTCGGGCGGGTGGACGGACGCCGATCGGGTGGCCGAAGCCGTGCGCACGTCGCTGCGCCGCGTCTGGATGAGCCTCTCGTATCGACTGGGTCCGAGTCGCGACGGGTGGCGCTGGAGCAGGCTGCATCGGCTCTCCTTCGACAGGTTCGTCGCCGCGCACGCCGAGCCGGCCCCCGACCTGCCGAGCGTGGGCATCGGGGGCAACGACGCGACGATCGCCTCGTCGGGCTTCGATCCCGCGGCCGGCTTCGCGGTGACCCGCGCCTCGAGCCTGCGCATGGCGGTCGATCTGGCGACACCGGACCGCTTGCTCAGCAGCCTGTCGCCGGGTCAGTCCGAGCACCCCGGTCATCCCCACTACAAGGACGGGCTCGCGCGCTGGCTCGAAGGCAGGCCCGGCCTGCTGCTCACCAGCCGCCTGCTCGTCGAGGAGGATGCCGGACCGAAGCTCCTGCTCGAGCCGGCGTCGTGAGCGACGCCCCGGGCCACGAGCCCGTCCTGTATCTGGAAGTGCCCGACTTCTACGCCGAGGTCGAGCGGCGTCGCGTGCACGGGCTCGATCGCCGCGCGGTGCTGGTGGGTGGCGATCCCGCGAAGCGTGGCAAGGTGCAGGCGGCGAGCATCGAGGCGCGGCGGCAGGGAGCACGGGCCGGCATGCCGATGGGCGAGGCGCTGGCCCTGTGCCCCGACGCCGTGCGGATTCCCACCGACATGCCCCACTACCGCGAGGCGCAGGGCGAGCTCGAAGTCTGCCTGCGGCGCCGCGTCGAAGCCCTCGAGCCGGCCGGGTACGGGGCCGCCTACGTCGAGGGGAGCGGCGCGCAGACGGGTCCACGCGCGCGAGCCGAGGCGCTCGTCGCGGTGGTGCGGGAGGACGTCGGCCTGCCGCTCTGCGTGGGCATCGGCCCGTCGAAGCTGGTCGCGCGCCTCGCCGCGCGGCAGAGCGGCGAGGCGGGTGTGGTCGAGGTGCCGCTCCAGGCCGTCGAGGCGTTCCTCGCCGAGCAGCCCGTTTCGCTGCTGCCGAGGGTGGGGCGCAAGGCCGAGCAGCGGCTGCTCGCACTCGGCGCCGAGACGATCGGCGACGTGGTGGAACTCGGCCCCGAGCTGCTCGAACGCGAGCTCGGGCCGCGGGGCCGCGCCATCGTCGCGCTCGCCCGGGGCGAGGAGTCGGGGCCCCCCCGCGCCTCGCGCCATCCGCGCACCTTGAGCCGAGGCGAGACGCTCGACGAGGCCACCGTGGCGGCGGATGTACTCGACGCCTGCCTGGCGCGGCTGTCCCGCAGCGTCGAGCGCCTGTTGATGCGCCGGGGGCTGCTGGCCCGCCGGGTCGCGCTGCGGGTGCGCTTCGCCGACGAGTCGCTGGTGACGCGCAGCACGACCCTGGGGGAGCCCGTTGATCGAGCAGCCGCGATTCATTCGGGCGCCGCCGGACTGCTCGACCGGGCCAGGGCGGGCGACCTGGCCGTGCGGGGGCTCGCGCTCACCGTCGCTGGCCTGGTGGGCCGCGGCGAGCCTGATCGACAGCTCGAGCTTTTTACCGAGCCGACGCACTGAGCTGCCCTAAAGGGCGGTCTCGGGCGCGCCGATCAGGGCAAGCGACCGTGCCAGCCACGTCCGCGGGCTGGCCAGACGGGGCCGCCTCTCTTGAAGCAGTCGCACGATCGGCGCAAGTACCACCGCATCCCGACCGACCAGGTGATCTCTTTCGCGGAGATCGACAAGGCCGACCGGCTGGCTGTCAGCCGCGATGTCTCGTCGGGCGGCATCCGCTTCGAAGCCGTTGGCTGTGAGATCGACCTCGGCGACGTGCTGCGCGTGACCTTCAACGTCGGGGAGCACACCGTCGTGGCCAGCGGCAAAGTGGTGTGGGCCACGGAGACCGATCCCATCACGCTCGAGGTGGGCATCGAGTTCCACGAAATCGACCCGATCGCGCTGCGCCTGCTCGAAGAGATCTCGATCGAGCAGGACCTCCATCTCTAGTTGCCTGTCGGGGCTCGTCCCCGCGGTTCACGGCCCAAACAGTGGATCGAGGATTGTGCCTGGCATGATTTCTGCTTGATCTCGGTTCATGGCAAGAAATCGATCGGGACGCACACCTCCCTTCTGCCCCAACCCGGACTGTGATTCCCGAGCCGATCCGGCCACCTGGCGCTTTCGCAAGAAGGGCTTCTTCTCGCGGACGTACAGCCCCCACAAGGTCCAGCGGTACCAGTGTCAACACTGTGGCCGGTGCTTCAGTTCA
>CAZETS010000035.1:10297-57665 GCA_964515335.1 uncultured Spirochaetaceae bacterium | reverse complement strand
CCACTGTTTAGTGGTTGCGCCAGCGCGGCACGCGATCGAGACTGCGGCGGTCGCCGAGCCGCTCGCAGACCGCCTCGAGTGCGTCCCGGTCGGCGCCGCGCCAGGCCAGATCGGCGAGCTTCTCGCCGAGCGGTACGTCGGTGCGCAGCGTTGCCAGGCGCTTGTAGAGCAGCGCGTCGTCCCGCTGCTCGGTGAGGTTGCGCGCCAGGGTCGAGGCGCCCCGGACCTTTACGCGCCAGGTCTCGGGATCGTCCGGGATGCGCTCGATCGAGCCGTACTCCGAGAGCACGGCTGCGCACGATTTCGCGCCCCAGCGCGGGATGCCGGGGATGCCGTCTGCGCTGTCGCCCATCAGCGCCAGCAGGTCGGGGATGCTGGCCGGCGCGACGCCCCACTTCTCGTGCACGCCGGCCTCGTCGATCACCCGGTCGCGCATGCGGTCCAGAAGCACGACGCGCTCGCCCTGCACGCACTGGGCGAGGTCCTTGTCGGGTGAGGCGAGCAGCACGCGGTCGACCTGCTTCGAGCGGGCGAAGCGCCCGGCCGCCGTCGCAATGGCGTCGTCGGCCTCGAATTCGACCATCGGCCAGACCACCAGGCCGAGCGCCGCCGCCAGCTCCTCGGCCAACGGAAACTGCGCCCACAGGTCCTCGTCGATGCCGTCGCCGGTCTTGTAGCCGTCGAAGAGCTCGTTGCGGAACGACTCGATGACTTGATCGAAGGCGATCGCCAGATGGGTGGTGGTCGGCTGGTTCAGCAGGGCCACCAGGGAGCGCAGCAAGCCACGGGCGGCGCCGACCTCGTCGCCGTCGGGGCTCCGCGCCGCGGGTGCGCCGTAGAAGGCGCGGAACAGCTCGTAGGTGCCGTCGACGAGGTGAACGTTCACGCGCGGCGAAGATAGCAGTGCCCACCGCCTTTCCGGCGAAGATCGATCGATGCGCGTTGAGGATCGATGCGACGATCGGCTACGGTGCCGCCCGGAGGTCCCACGGCGTCATGTCGCTCGTGCTCTACCACAACCCGCGCTGCAGCAAATCGCGAGAGCTGCACGGCGCCCTCGAGGAGCGCGGCGTCGCGTTCGAGGTCGTCGAGTACCTGGCCGATCCGCTCTCGCGTGAGGCCCTCGAGGCGATCGTCGCGCTCTTTCCCGAGACGCCCGGCGATCTCGTGCGCAAGGACAAGCGCTTCGCCGAGCTCGGCCTCGACGAGGCCGACTACGTCGATGCGACGTCGGTGGTCGAGGTGCTGCTCGCCCACCCCGAGTTGATGCAGCGGCCGATACTGCGGGCGGGCGCCCGCGCCGCGATCGGTCGCCCTGCCGAGCAGGCACTCGCGCTGCTCTAGCGGCCCGGGCACGCCAGGAGGTCACGCAACGCACCATGGTCACGATCGGAATGAACTACCACGTGCTCGATGGCAAGGAGGAGGTCTTCGAGGGCGCCTGTCGCAAGGTTCTCGAGGTGATGGGCGAGGCCGACGGCCACGACGACTCGCAGATCTTCCGGCGCATCGACGGCGGGGAGGGGGCGCAGTACCTGATCGTCTCGCGCTGGAGCGACGAGGCCGCGTTCCAGAGCTTCGTCGCGTCCGACACCTTCAAGAAGGTTACGAGCTGGGGCCGCGACAACATCCTGGCCGGTCGTCCCACGCACACGACCTATCGCGAGCAGTAGCCGCCGACCCAGCGAGCAGAGGAGCGCTTTCGTGAAGTACGGGCTGATGTTCTCGAACACGGGGCCCTTCGGTCGGGGCGAGGGCTGCACCCACCTGGCGCAGACCGCCGAGGCGGTCGGCGTCGAGTCGCTCTGGACGGTCGAGCACGTCGCGGTCCCGGTCGGTTACGAGTCGAAGTACCCGTACAGCGAGAGCGGCAAGATGCCGGGGCCGGAGAACTCGCCGATCCCCGACCCGCTCGTTTGGCTGGGTTTCGCGGCCGCCGTGACGAAGACGATCCGGCTCGCGACGGGCATCCTGATCCTTCCCCAGCGCCACCCGATCTACACCGCCAAGGAGTTCGCGACCCTCGACACGCTGTCGGACGGCCGAGCCATCGCGGGCATCGGCATCGGCTGGCTCGAGGAGGAGTTTCGGGCGCTCGGGCTGCCCTTCAAGGAGCGGGCAGCGCGCACCGAAGAGTGCGTCCACGCGCTGCGGTACCTCTGGTCGGCGGAGTCGAAGCCCTTCCAGGGCCGCTTCTACGAGTGGGCCGCGATCGAGTCGAACCCCAAGCCGCTCCAGCCCGGCGGCGTACCGATCGTGGTGGGGGGGGCACGTGGATGGGGCCGCGCGGCGAGCCGCGCGCATCGGCGACGGATTCTTCCCGGCCGCCGGCGACCTGCCGGCGCTCTTCGCGGCGCTGCGCGACGAGTGCGAGAAGATCGGCCGGGATCCGGGTGAGATCGAGCTGACCGCAGGTGCCACGCTGCGCTCGCTCGACGACGTGAAGCGCATGGAGGATCTCGGCGTCTCGCGGCTGATCGTGCCGCCGCCGGGCTTCCACAGGGACGCGGTCGAGAAGGGCCTGAACCAGCTCGGCGACGCCTTCATCTCGAAGACCTCCTGGGCCCGACCTTCAGAGATCCCCACGCCGGCGGCTCGCCAGCCAGGCGAGAGCTGTTGCCTTCCGTGTACGGGGACGAGCTCGAGACCGTCTCGAAGGTGCTCGCTGCGAGCACCGGCACGATGACGAGCGAAGCGCGCTGCATCGCGTCGCAGAGGGTCGGGAACAGCCCGAACAGTTCCGAGGTGAGGAAGATCGGCGCGGCCGTGAAGTCGAGGTCGTTCGTCCGAATCGGCGGCCCGTAGAGGGCGGCGTTTGCGGTATGCTGCCCCGCCGATGCGGGGAGCACTGGCATGACGACCTCTGCGCTGGGCTACGCGGCCTTCGACGCGGACAACCACTACTACGAGGCGATCGACGCCTTCACGCGGCACCTCGATCCGAAGTACGGGCCGCGCACCGTGCAGTGGTGCGAGATCGACGGACGCATGCACCACATCGTGGGCGGCAAGCTGGCCCGTGCGGTCAAGAACCCCACCTTCGACCCGATCGCCAGGCCCGGGGCGCTGTGTGACTTCCTGCGCGGACGCGGCGACGGCCGCTCTGCCATGCAGCTGCTGCGGGAGCGCGAGCCGATACCCGCCGCGTACCGTGATCGCGATGCGCGGGTGGAGCTGCTCGACGAGCAGGGCCTCGCGGGCATCTGGTTGTTTCCGACCTTGGGCGTGCTCTACGAGGAGCTGCTGAAGAACGACCCCGAGGCGGTGACGATGACCTTCCGGGCCTTCAACCGCTGGCTCGACGAGGACTGGGGGTTCGCCTACCGGCAGAAGATCTTCGGCGCGCCCTACATGACGCTCGTCGACCCGGACTTCGCGGTGAGCGAGCTCGAGTGGGCGCTCGAGCGCGGCGCTCGCGTCGCCTGCATGCGTCCCTCGGCGGTCTTCACCGCGAACGGTCCACGCTCGCCCGCGGCACCCGAGCTCGACCCGTTCTGGGCGCGCGCCGCCGAGGCCGGCATCACGGTGGTCGTGCACGCGGGCGACAGCGGCTACACGAGCCACGGGTACGTGCGCGACGGATTCAGCGCCGACTTCAGCGGCGGCGACATGCGGCCCTCCGTGCGCACCTGGAACTTCGAGCGGGCCGCCAACGACTTCCTGGCCACGCTCGTTTTCGAGCGCCTCTTCGAGCGTCACCCGGGCCTGCGCGTCGCTTCGATCGAGAACGGGTCGGACTTCCTGCCCGACCTGTTCCGCAAGCTTCACTCGGTGGGCCGCAAGGCCCGCGGCTGGTTCGAGTCCGATCCGGTGGAGACCTTCCGGCGGCACGTCTGGATCAACCCGTTCTGGGAGGACGACGTCCACGAGATCCTCGACTTGATGGGACCCGAGCGCGTGATCTTCGGCTCGGACTGGCCCCACATCGAGGGCATGCCCCAGCCGCTCGACTACGTGGGCGAGCTGACCGGACTTCCCGAGGAGACGGTTCGACGCGTCATGCGCGACAACGCGCTGGACCTCAACGGCCCGCCGGCATGAGCGAGGACCCCCTTTGAGCGATTCCTCGCCGAGCTCGACCGATCACGGCTGGTGGCCCTACCTCGCCCCGTACATCGGCTTCCTGCTGACACTCGAGATCTCGCGCCGCATGCCCGAGGCCACAGCGGGCGTGATGCTCTTCGTCAAGCCGGCCGTGCCGCTCGGTCTGATGCTCTGGTTCTTCGCCCGCGGCGCCTACCCCGAGCTGCGAGCGAGCCGGCTCGATGCGTTGCGCACGCCGCTCGACGCGGCGCTCGGCATCGTGCTGGCGGTGCTGTGGATGGCGCCGTTCGTGATGCTCCCTGCGCTCGGGCCGGAGGATCCCGAGCCCTTCGATCCGAGCGTGCTGGGCGGCGGTCAGGAGGCGCTCGCCCTCGGTGTGCGGATGTTCGGCTATGCGATCGTCACGCCGCTCTTCGAGGAGTTGTTCATCCGCAGCTTCGTGATGCGCTACGCCGACGTCTGGGCCGAGCGGGGCGACTTCCGCAGCGTTCCGCTCGCCCGCTACAGCCTGCGCAGCTTCATCACGACCATCGTGGTCTTCACCCTCGGTCACGTTCCCTGGGAGTGGTGGGTGGCGGTGCCCTGGGTCGCCATCACGAACCTCTGGTTCTACTGGCGACGCGACCTGCTTTCGGTGATCGTGGTGCACGGCGTGACGAACGCCGCCATCCTGGTGATCGCGACCTTCGGCGAGGGCTGGTTCACCGATGCGTCGGGTGCGCCGCTCTCGCTCTGGTTCTTCGTGTGAGGAAGTGGTGACGCCGCCGGACGACGGGCGGGAGGTCGGCCGCGCGGCCGTTTCGCGGCGGCAATGGCTGGCACTCCTCTCGGCCGCCGCCGCGGCACGCGCGGGGGTGGCATTCGGGGTCCTCGGCGACATGGGACTCCAGTCCGATGCCCTGCAATACTCGGAGGTCGCCCGGCAGGTTCTCGCGGAGTTTCCGGGGACCACCGCGTACTTCTGGCCACCGGGCATGCTGTACTACCTGGCCGCCGTCTACGGCCTGTTCGGCAGCGACCTCGCGGTGTCCCGGCTCGCCATGGTCGGACTCGGGCTCGCCACGACCGCGATGGTCGTCGTGGTTTCACGCGAGGCTTTTCGCGACGGGCGCGTCGCCGTGACGGCGGGCTGGATCGCCGCCCTCTACCCGCCGGCCGTGTTGATGAGCGGCCAGACCTACACGCAGGAGCTCGCGAGCCTGGCGCTTCTGTCGTTCGCCTGGTCGGTGTTTCGATTCCTGGCGCGACCGCGTGCGCGTTGGGGAGTCGTGGCGGGCCTGGCGCTCGGTGTCGGCATCCTCACGAGGCCCTCGATGCTGAGCGTGCTGGCCCTGGCGACGGTCGCGGCAGTCGGCTGGGCGGTCGTGCGGGGAGGGTCGGGCGCCCGGGCGGTCGCGGCCGCCCTGGTCCTGATCTACGCCTGCGTGCTGAGCGCGGTGTTGCCCGCGATGGCGCACAACGCCGCGCACGGCGAGGGCTGGTCGCTCTCGATCAACAACGAGATGAACTTCTTCATGGGGAACAACCCCCATACCCACTACTACAAGACCAGCCATCTCGCGCAGCGGGGTTTCGATCAGATCGATCCGGAGACCGCAGCCTACATCGGTGGGTATCTCGAGCTCGAGAACCGGCGCGCCGCCATGCGGGATGCGGCGGTCCGCTACGTGCTCGAGCACCCCTTCACGACGGCCTGGCGAACGTTCAGCCGAGTGCGTGCCTTCTGGGGCTTCGACTACATCATGTCGCGTGCCATCCAGAACCACCGCGGCGGCAGCATGCCTACGCTGCTCGTCTTCCTCTGCTTCGAGGCGGGCGGGTACCTCCTGCTGATGCTCGCCATCGTGAGCGGCGCGATCATCGCCTTCCGATCCGGCCTCGCGGTTCCTTGCCTGCTGCTGATCGGACTCGCCCTCTCGTACCAGGCCCCCTACGCGCTGGCCTTCTCGAGCGGCACCTATCACTTTCCCGTGATGGGGCTGCTGATGCCGATCGCCGCGCTCAACGCGATGCGATCATGGCGCGGCAGCCCGGTCCGCCGGGCCGAGGAGCGCGTGGTGTTCTGGTGCGCGGCCGTGCTGCTGGTCGTCGTCCAGGTCGAGTACGGCTATCACGCTGCCCAACTCTCCGGATTACAGTAGGGGCTTCTTCAGGCCGCGCCGCGGTGCCCCAGCCGTACACGCCGAGCCACCACGGTCAGCTCGACGAGCGACTCCTCGATGGCCACCTTGTCGGCGTCCTCGCACGCGGTGCGGACGCGCTTCGCGATCTTCTCGAGGTCGGGGTAGCCGAGCTGGGCGGCCTGCGATGCCATGCGGGTCGCCAGGTCGTCGAGCAGGTCGTGGTCGCCGGCGCTCTCGGCATCCTGCAACGCGTCGACGGACTCGGCGAGCCCGATCACGAAGCGATCGATCTCATCCTCGAGGTCGAAGTCGTCCTCGTGGAGCGAGTAGATGGGGCGGAGGCGGTTTCCCATGCGCCACCTGGATCGGCCGGCCGGGACCCGGACTGAATCCCTTGTGCGCGCCCCGGGGCGAAAATCAGATGGGGTCGTCGCTCGCCAGGAAGAGCGGCAGCACGAGCTTCTCCCCGTCGGGTGACTCGACCGAGAGGAGCAGCTTGCGCGGGCTGTCGAAGGCCCCCAGCTCGCGTGCAGCGTCGGTGGCCGGCATGACGAGGGCGACCCTTGCCTTGCCCCCGCGAAAGTCGACGAGGCGAGGTTCGACCGGTGGTTCCGCGACCACTTGCAGCTTGAGGATGCCCTCGGCCACGTCGAGGTCGAACCCCTTTTCGCGCTTGAGCGCACGCTTGAAGTCCCGCTTGGCGGTCTCGGGGTGGGGCATGCCGGGCAGCTGCAGCAGCAGCTTGCCGAGCGCGTTCGGCTGCCGGGCCCCGGTTGCATTGACGCAGCGTGTTGCGCCGTCCGGGCGCATGTCGATGAAGTGCACGGCGAGCCGCAGGGGCCGGCCCAGGGTGTGACGCGGGCGCAGGATCACCCGGCGGATGCCACGCACCAACTCGCCGCCGATCTCGCACATGACCGGCGAGGCGTAGCGCCCGGACGCCCAGTCGACGACGAGTGCGTTCAGGTCGGGAGGGGATTGAGCCAGCCCGCCGCGTGCAGGCAACACGAGACCGCAGGCCAGCAGCAGCGCGAAGGCGGCGATTCGCATCGCTCGGCAAGCTCCTCGTGGTGGCGGAACGGGGTCGACGGCGGCTCAGGCTATCACCCCCCGCGCCGAGCCGCTTGACCGCGGCCCGGCGCTGACGGAGCCTTGCCGGCATGCACTGCCGTGCCTGCGGACACGAGGTCGAGCGGTCCGGGGGGCGCCGCATCGGATTCGCCGAGACCTGCGACGCCTGCCGGGCCGACCTGCACAGCTGCGCGAACTGTGCCCATCACGACCCGTCCGCCTACAACGAGTGCCGCGAGTCGAGCGCCGAGCGTGTCGCGGATCGGGAGCGGTCGAACCGCTGCGAGTACTTCCGCCCCGGTGAGCACGCGGGTGGCGACGGAGCCGGTGAGCGCAATCGCGCTCTTGCCGAGCTCGACGCGCTCTTCAAGAAGGCCTGAGGATCAAGAAGGCCTGAGGGGCGGCCGTGCGCTCGACTCGGTCGGTCGAGTCAATCGGTCGGTCGAGTCAATCGGTCGTCTTCGTCAACAGCTCGTCGAAGTACGCGATGGTCTTCTCGAGCCCGTCGCGCAACGCCACACGCGGCTCCCAGCCGAGATGCTCACGGGCGCGGCCGATGTCGGGCTGGCGCCGGGTCGGGTCGTCGGCGGGCAGGGGCTGGTGGTCGATCCCCGAGCGCGAGCCGGTCAGCTCGAGCACGAGGTCGGCCAGCTCGAGCATCGTGAATTCGTCGGGGTTGCCGAGGTTGATCGGTCCGGTCACCTCGGAGGGGCCCGCCATCAGCCGCACGAAGCCTTCGGTCAGGTCGTCGACGTAGCAGAACGAGCGGGTCTGCATGCCGTCACCGTAGATCGTGATGGTCTCGCCCTTGAGGGCCTGCACGATGAAGTTCGATACGACGCGACCGTCGTCGGGATCCATGCGCGGCCCGTAGGTGTTGAAGATCCGCGCCACCTTGATCTCCAGCCCGACCTGGCGGTGGTAGTCGAAGAAGAGCGTCTCCGCGCAGCGCTTGCCCTCGTCGTAACACGAGCGGACGCCGATCGGATTCACGTTGCCCCAGTAGTCTTCGTTCTGGGGGTGGACGGCCGGGTCGCCGTAGACCTCGCTGGTCGACGCCTGCAGGATCCGCGCACCGACGCGCTTGGCGAGCCCGAGCATGTTGATCGCGCCGTGAACGCTGGTCTTGGTCGTCTGGATCGGATCGTATTGATAACGCGGCGGGGACGCCGGGCAGGCCAGGTTGTGGATCTCGTCGACCTCGAGGTACAACGGAAAGGTGACGTCGTGACGGATCACCTCGAAGCTCGGGTCGTCCTGGAGGTGGACGATGTTGCGCCTGGTCCCGGTGTAGAAGTTGTCGACGCAGATCACCTCGTGGCCCTCTGCGAGCAGGCGCTCGCAGAGGTGCGACCCGAGGAATCCGGCGCCTCCGGTGACGAGCGAGCGCGTGGGGTGCAGGACCGCGTTGGACATGTGGGCTCCTGATCCGGCCGGGGCCGGTCTACAGATCGATTCGCTTGAAGACGCGATCCGGAATCGCCCGGATGATCGCCATCACGATCCGCCAGACCCAAGGGGTGTAGACCACCGCGGCGTCGCGTGCGATCCTGCGCAGGACGTCGCGCGCCACCCGCTCCGGGGAGGCCTGCCGGGGCAGACCGGGAAGCCCCCACGTCATCGCCGTATCGACCACGCCGGGACGCACGTCGACCACCGAGACGCCCGACTTCGCGAGCCGGGCGCGCAGCCCCTGCAGATAAGCCCCCACGGCCGACCTGGTCGAGCCGTGGACATGGTTGCGCGGCCGGCCCCGATCGCCGGCAACCGAGGTGACGGCGCACAGAAAGCCACGGCCCCGGGGCAAGAGCTGCTCGGCAGCCCGCTCGAGCAGCGAGACCATCGACGTGTAGTTCACCTCGACCATGCGCCGCAGCACGGCCGGGTCGCGACGCGCCTCGTCCTCCTCGGGCATCTCGCCGTGACAGGCGATGAAGCCCTCGACGCCGTCACCGAACCCCTTGCCGGCACGCTCGGCGAAGGGAGGACGTCGCGCTGCGGATGGGCGAGCCAGAAGCCCTGGTTGAAGATCCGCATGTTGAGCGAATTGATCGCCAGGCCCGGCAGCTCGAACGGCACCGTGAGAGGCAGCGGGGGCGAGATGCGGTGCGGGTCGGCGCGGCGTTCGGCAGGCAGGTCGGCGAGAGAAGCCGGATTGGCGCGCATGAGGACCGAGCCGCCCGCACGCGAGGCAATCGCTCCAGCCCACCGCATACTCGAAGTCGGCGTCCTCGCCGAGCATGCTCTCCAAGGCCTGGTCGAGATCGGCGCAGCGCAGCACCTGCTGGCGGACCCAGGCCGTCTCGCCCCGGCGTACCCGCAGGCGGGCCTGGAGGATCGCGCCGGTCAGGCCCGTGCCGCCGAGCGTTGCCCAGAAGATGTCGGGGTTCTCGTCGCGCGAGCAGGTCAGGATGCGACCGTCGCCGGTCAGCAGACGGAAATCGACGAGCTGACGGCTCACGGTGCCGTCGCGGTGGTGGTTCTTGCCGCGGACGTCGGCCGCGATCGCGCCACCCACGCTGATGTGCTTGGTGCCGGGCGTGATCGGCATGAAGAATCCCCGCGGCAACAGGACGTCGACGATCTCCGAGAAAGTGACATTCGCCTCGCAGGACACGATCGCCGTCTCCTCGTCGAAGTCGAGGAAGCGGTCGAAGCGCTCGTGCAGCACGACGCCCGAGCTGGCGTTCAGCGACGCGTCGCCATAGCTGCGACCCATGCCTCGCGAGACGACGCTCTGCGTCGGCGCCCGCGCGACGATCTCGGCCAGCTCGGCCTCTCGTTCGGGCCGGTAGACCACGCATTCCTCGACGTGGCAGCGGCCCCGGCCCGAGAGCGGCAGCGTGGCCGATCTCGGCAGGGGGCTCACGTGGCCGCCACCACGATGATCACCAGGAGTGCACCCGCCGCGTAGCTGTTGCGGTCGGTGGTCGCGAAGAGCACCGGGTCGTCGTGGAGGTCGCCACGGTGGGCGAGCACCCAGATGCGCGAGATCCAGTAGAACATCACGGGCGGCATCAGCCAGAGCAGCGCCGGCGTGCGGTAGAGCTGGCTCACGTCGTCGCTGCTGACGAAGAGGCAGAGCACCAGTACGGCGATGTACGCGCAGGCGAGGCCCATCGACTCGACGAGAGGGCGGTCGTCGATCCGATAGGCGCGGCGCGAGATCGACGCATCCGTGCCCTGCCGGTCCATCGAACAGAGCTCGACGTAACGCTTGACGAGGGCGAGGCTCGAGAAGAAGAAGGTCGAGAACACGAGTAGCCACGGAGAGACGGCGACCTCTGCGGCCACACCCCCGGCCAGCACCCGGTGGGTGTAGAGCCCGGCCAGAAGCAGCACGTCGAGGAGCAGCAGCTCCTTGAAGTAGAAGGAGTACGAGAGCGTCAGAGCCAGATACGCCGCGACCATGCCCGTCGCGGCCCAGGTGAGCCCCAGCAGGCTGACGAGCCCCGCAGCCGCCAACAGCGCTGCCAGCAGAGCGAAGGCCGTGGGCAGGGGCAGGGCGCCGCTGGCGATCGGACGGTGGCGCTTCCTGGGATGCGCTCGATCGGCCTCGACGTCGACGAGATCGTTCAGCACGTACCCCGCCGAGGAGACCGCGCAGAAGGCCACGAAGGCGGCAAAGATCGAGAGCAGGCGGGTGAGGTCTCCGAGCTGGTGGGCGAGCAGCAGCGGGGCGAGCAGCAGCGCGTTCTTCGCCCACTGGTGGGGTCGCATAGCCCGCAGCGCCTGACGCCCCACGGCTGCCTCTTCGGTCGGGATCTCGTGATGCTGGGGCAGTCGGGCCAGGCCACGGCGCGCCGCAGCGCTCGGCGCAACGGCCGTGGCTCGCTGGGCCGCCCGCCAGATGGGGATGTCCACCGCGCGGTCGCCGAGGTACTCGAAGGGCGCATCGCCAACCCTCGCGCGGATGGCGGCCAGCTTGGTCTCACCCGAGAGATTCTCGCCCTCCGAGCTGGACAGCACGCCGTCGAAGAGTCCCAGGTGCGCCGCAACGGCCTCGACCCAAGGTCTCGGACTCGCACTGGCCAGGACCAGCGTGGCTCCCTCGGACCGGGCGGCGCACAGGTAGTCGAGGACGGCCTGGCGATAGGGCAGCGAGCCGGGAACGGGCGCCACCTGCCCGGCCAGCCGGCCCTTGAAGTGCGCCTTGCCCCGGAGCAGCCAGAAGGGCGCGCGGAGAATCGCACCGATTCGCCGCTCGGAGAACAGCAGGCGCAGCGACTCCCAGAGCAGATCGCTCCGGATCAAGGTGCCGTCGAGGTCGACGAAGACCTGGCGAGGCCGGTCCCTGTCGGCCCCGGCCACCGTCCCCGCCCCCGCCGAGGTTGACGGGGCGGCATCGCTCATCCCGGAACTCGCCACTGCCTCTCCTGCGCCTCCTCGACCGTCGTCGTTGTCTCCGGTCAGGAGTGATCCGGCCGTCTCGGGCCGCTCCAGCCACCGTGAGGAACGTGCCGTTCGGACCGGGGATGGCCCGGCCTACCTGGCCCGGCTCGCGGGCCAGTATCGCACTTCTTCGGCCGCTCAGCGCCGTCCTGTAGCGCTGGTGGGTGTCCCACCACGGGCCGGTCGTCACGGCCCGTGTCGCGGCGCTCGCACACCCGATTGTGATCCAGCCGCAAGCCAACCGTGCCGCTGTACACGACGCGGAGCGTCCCATTCGTTTGACACATCGAAAGGGCCGTTGGACACTCACGCTGCGTTCCCCGGGTGGCGATGAGCCGTTCGGGGACGAATTGCTTCCGGTCCAGGAGTCAGCCAGAGATGAACATCCTCGGGATATCCGCCTTCTACCACGACAGCGCCGCATGCCTGGTCAAGGACGGGGAGATCATTGCTGCCGCCCAGGAAGAGCGCTTCACGCGCAAGAAGCACGACTACAACTTCCCGCAGCACGCCGTCGACTTCTGCCTCGAGCGGGGCGGTATCACCGCAGACGAGCTCGACCTCGTCACCTTCTACGACAAGCCACTGCTCAAGTTCGACCGCTTGCTCGAGACGTACATCGCCTTCGCCCCAAGGGGCTTCAAGCTCTTCCTGATGGGCATGCCGCTCTGGCTGAAGCAGAAGCTCCACACCCCGCGCGAACTCGACCAGGGCCTGCGCGGCGCCTACGAGGGCCGGTACGTCTTCACGGCCCACCACGAGTCGCATGCGGCGAGCGCCTTCTTTCCCAGCCCCTTCCAGGAGGCGGCGATTCTCACCCTCGACGGGGTGGGCGAGTGGGCGACCGGCAGCATCGCGCTCGGCCGCGACAACCGCATCGAGATGCTCCAGGAGATGCGCTTTCCGCACTCGCTGGGTCTGCTCTACTCGGCTTTCACCTACTTCACCGGCTTCAAGGTCAATAGCGGCGAGTACAAGCTGATGGGCCTCGCACCCTACGGCGAGCCGGTCTACGCCGACGTGATCCGCGAGAAGCTCCTCGACATCAAGGACGACGGCTCGTTCCGGATGGACATGGACTACTTCGGCTTCTGCCACACCGACGTGATGACGTCGCCGAAGATGGACGGGCTCTTCGGTGGGCCGCCTCGCCAGGCCGAGACCGATATCACCCAGCGCGAGATGGACATCGCGGCGTCCATCCAGGTGGTCACCGAGGAAATCGTGCTGAAGATCGCGAACCACGCCCACGAGATCACGGGCCAGAACAACCTGGTCATGGCCGGCGGCGTGGCGCTGAACTGTGTGGCCAACGGGCGGGTGCTGCGCGAGGGACCCTTCGAGAACCTCTGGATCCAGCCGGCGGCCGGCGACGCGGGTGGGGCACTCGGCGCGGCCCTCTTCACCTGGCACCAGCTGCTCGACAATCCGCGGGAGGCCCAGCCGGACGACAGCCAGTACGGCTCGCTGCTCGGCCCTGAGTTCTCCGACGACGAGATCAAGACCTATCTCGACTCGGCGGGCGCCGTCTACCAGCACTACGAAGACGAGGAGAAGCTGATCGACCGCATCGCGGAGCTGATCGCCAGCGAGCACGTGGTGGGGCACTTCGCCGACCGCTCGGAGTTCGGTCCCCGCGCCCTCGGCAGCCGCTCGATCCTCGGGGACGGCCGCTCGACCGAGATGCAGTCGACGATGAACCTCAAGATCAAGTTCCGCGAATCGTTTCGACCCTTCGCGCCGGCGGTGCTGCGGGAGGACGTAGACGAGTACTTCGAGATGCGCCCGGACGAGAACAGCCCCTACATGCTGCTCGTCGCTCCGGTCCAGGGCTCGAAGCGGCTCGACGTCAAGGAGGCCGACCGGGCGAAGGGGCTCGACAAGCTCAAGGAGATCCGGTCCTCGGTGCCGGCAATCACCCACGTCGACTATTCGGCGCGGGTGCAGACGATCGACATGCAGCACCACCCGCGCTTCTACAAGATCATCCAGGCATTCAAGAACAAGACCGGCAGCCCGGTCGTGATCAACACCAGCTTCAACGTTCGCGGTGAGCCGATCGTGAACACGCCCCACGACGCCTACCGCTGTTTCATGTTCACCAACATGGACGTCCTGGTGCTCGAGAACTTCATCCTGCGCAAGCAGGACCAGCCGAACGCCCAGGAGATCGACGCCGAGGCCTACCTGGCCGAATTCGCGCTGGACTGAACCGGTCACGGATTCGACACACGGCCAGCAGGCGGGCAAGCGGCCAGCAGACGAGAGAAGAGAGCGCAATCCATGAGCAAGATGATCGACATCAACCTTCGTCCGGACGTGAAGACCCTGCGACAGTTCGGCTTCATCGCCCTGGTGGGATTTGCGTTCCTCGCGGCGATCGCCTGGTACGAGGTGCTGATCTTCGCCTTCGGCCTGGGCGAGGCGCGGCCGCTCGTGGCGGGGGCGTTCGCGGCGCTGGCGGGCCTTTCGCTGTTGCTCTCGCTCGTGTATCCGAAGGCCAACCTGCCGATCTACCTGGGTCTCACGATCGTGGCCTTCCCGATCGGCTTCGTGTTGTCCTACGTCATCATGGGGACGCTCTTCTACCTGATGATCACGCCGGTGGGGCTCATCATGAAGGTTCTGGGCCGTGATCCGATGATGCGGGGCTTCGAGCCCGAACTCGACACCTACTGGGCGCCCGCCCGCAGCGGGCGCGACAAGAACAGCTACTTCAAGCAATTCTGAGTCGGCACGGGGAAAGCGCCGACGCAGCACCGGATACGCCGCCGCGCGTGTTCGCAACGAATCGAAGAACGGAGACCGAGATGGCCGACGAGCAGGACAAGGACGACTTCGCCGCCCAGGCGAGTGGGGACCGCACGGGCCTCGGGGGTGAATTCATCGACTTCCTGAAGGACAACAAGAAGTGGTGGCTCGCGCCGATCATCGTCTCGATCCTCGGCCTCGGGCTGCTCGTGATGCTGGGCGGCACGGCCGCGGCGCCGTTCATCTACACGCTCTTCTAGCCGCAACGGGGCGGGGCGGACCGGGAGTCGACCTTCCGGTCCGCCGTGTCCCCACGCGTGCGGCTTCGCCCGGTCTCGGCCTGGAGGAGAGTGCTCTCGCCGGCGGCGGGGGGGAGGGAGTCCCGTGACGGACCGACGAGTCATGGTCACCGGCGGGTGCGGGTTCATCGGCTCGTGCTTCGTCCGGAGGCTGCTCGAGCGCGACCCGAACGTCCGCGTCACGAACCTCGATCTGCTCACCTACGCGGGGAATCCCGCCAATCTGGCCTCGGTGGCGGATTCCTCGCGCTACCGCTTCGTGCACGGCGACGTGCGCGACCCCGAGACGGTGACGGCGCTCGTGGGCGAGGCGGACCAGATCGTCCACTTCGCCGCCGAGTCGCACGTGGACAGGTCGACCAGCGAGAAGGCCGGCGCCTTCATCGAGACCAACGTCTACGGCACGTTCGTGCTGCTCGAGGCGATGCGGCTCACACGGCCCGGGGCGCGCTTCCTGCAGATCGGTACGGACGAGGTTTACGGGGACGTCGCCGCTCCGGCGTCACCGGACGAGACCGCCATGCTCGCTCCCTCGAGTCCCTACTCGGCGTCCAAGGCCGGCGCCGATCACCTGGCGCTCTCCTTCGCCCGCACCCACGGCCTCGACGTGATGGTCTCGCGCTGCACGAACAACTACGGGCCCTACCAGTACCCCGAGAAGCTGATTCCGCTGTTCGTCACCAATGCCCTCGACGACGAACCGCTCCCGCTCTACGACGGCGGCACCCAGATCCGCGATTGGCTGCGCGTCGAGGACCACTGCGACGCCCTGCTGCTGCTGCTCGCTACGGGCCTGCCCGGCGAGATCTACAACGTCGGGGCCAATCAGGAGCCGGAGCGCACCAACGCCGAGGTGACCGAGATGATCCTCTCGTGTACGGGCAAGCCGGACTCGCTCGTCGAGCACCGCCACGGGCTGCGACCGGGCCACGATCAGCGCTACGCGGTGGCGACCGACAAGCTGCGGGCGCTCGGCTGGTCGCCGCAGGCGGGCCTCGAGGCGGGGATCGAGCAGACCGTGCGCTGGTACGCGGAGAATCGGGACTGGTGGGAGCCGCTCAAGTCGGGCGAGTATCGCCGCTTCTACGAGGCCCACTACGGCCGCCGAGGAGCAGGCGAGGGAGCCGCGCGCGGGTGAACTCCGCTGCGAAGCCGTCTACGACGGCCCGCACGAAGGGTGGGCGCAGCGAAGTAGAGCGGGGGCCAGGCCGGATCAGCCGGCGACGGCTCTCGCAACGAAGATCAGCGACCCCCAGATGACTGCCCCGATTCCGACCGCGGCCAGCATGCCGCTTGCGGGGGCCAGTTCTTCACCCGGGTGGACGTTCGATTCAGACCCTGTCGGACGAGCCGTACTCTCGCAGAGCCGCGCGCCGGGTCGCGTGCTCGGCGCGACCTCCGCGTCTGCCGTACGCTCGGTCATTGCGAAAGCCAGTGAGGAGCCGGCGCTGTTCGCGTCGTTCTCGGCGGTCGCATCGTATACGGGCAGTAGACGCCCTGCAGTCACTCGCATCGCTCTCCCCCCCAGAAGAAGTGATGACTGGCGGGTAGTATATCCGCCCGGACGGCCGAGTGCACTATCGCCACGATCGGAATTTCGCTGGAATGGGTGAATTGATTCGATGATCCCGGTCACCGAAACGAGAAGCTCTCTCCTCGGGGTTCTCGAAGAGCACTGTTTCGAACGAATCCCGTCACCGCGCAGGCCGCAGCTGGCATCGCTTGTGGCGAAATGTATCGTGGTGGTATAGACGCATGGCGGACGACCGACGACTCATCCACGAAGGTCCGGGAGCGCCCCAGCAGGCGTCGCGGGCGGCCAGGGAGCGCCCCCGCGACTACGGGCGGCGTGACTTCCTGCGAACGGGGGCCGTGCTCGGTCTGGCGATCGGCGCGAGCGGTCTGTCTGCCTGTCGCGACGAAGAGGCGCGTTTGGCCGCCGCGCCGGATTCGGCGAACGGCCGCCCGAGCGGTCCGCCACGAAAGGTCGTGCTCGGCCGCACAGGCGTAGAGGTGACCGACATCGGCTTCGGCACGTTCGCGCTCGACGACGACCCGGCGGGCATCCGGCTGGTTCGCCACGCCCTCGACCGGGGCCTCACACACTTCGATACCGCGGACGGCTACCAGGAGGGCCGCAGCGAGACCGCGCTCGGTCACGCGCTCGAAGGCGTTCGCGACCAGGTGACGATCACCACCAAGACCGTTGCCTCCGCAGACATGACGGTCTCGGCCTTGATGCAGAGGCTCGAGTCGAGTCTCCGGCGGCTGCGCACCGATCGCGTCGACTTCTACCTGAACCACGCGGTCGACTCGCCGGATCGCATGAGCAACCCGGAGTGGTCGGCGTTCGTCGATCGCGCGAAGACGCAGGGCAAGATCCGCTTCGCCGGTATGTCGGGCCACGGGCCCTCGCTGGTCCCCTGTCTGGACGCGGCTCTCGCCGATGGTCAGCTCGACGTGGTCCTCGTCGCGTACAACTACATCCAGAGCCCCGACTTCATCGACACCGCGCAGGTCTGGCTCCAGCGCCAGCTCGGACGCATCGACTGGGTAGCGCTGCAGCCCGAGCTGCCGCGCTTCCTCGAGCGCGCTCGGGCCGCCGGCGTGGGCGTGATGGTCATGAAGACGCTGCGCGGGGCGCGGCGCAACGACATGCGGCCCTTCGAGCGACGCGGCGCGACGTTCGCCCAGGCGGCCCTGCGGTGGGTGCTCTCCGACGAGCGGGTGGACGCCGCGATGATCTCGATGACGTCCCCGGAGCTCGTCGACGAGTACCTGGCCGCCTCGGGTGGCCGGCGCCCGACCGGCGAGGACATGGCCCTGCTCTCGCGCTACGAGTGGCTGAATCGCGAGGGGCAGTGCGTGCAGGGCTGCGGGGCCTGCGCGGGCGCCTGCCCGAGCGGCGTATCGATACCCGATGTGCTGCGCATCGGCATGTACGACCGCGACTACGGCCAGCCCGTCATTGCGGCGCGCGAGTACGCGACCCTCGAACGCGACGCCGCGGCCTGTGCGGGCTGCTCCGGGGCGCCGTGCGCCAGCGTCTGCCCCACGGGCGTAGGCATCCGCTCCCTCGCGCTCTCGGCCCACGAACGGCTCGGCTGAGCGACCGCATGCCGGGCCCCACGCGCAGCCTCGAGCTCGCGAAGCTGTTCCCCGACGGCGTGGTCGTCTTCTCGATGCCCGACGACGGTCCCGTGCCCGAGCTGTGGAGCGGCGAGGAGGCCGCGGTTGCCCGCGCGGTGCCGAAGCGCCGCGCCGAGTTCGCGCGGGGCAGGGCGTGTGCTCGGGCGGCCTGCGAGGCCCTCGGTCTCGGCGTCGGGCCGCTACCGGCCGACTCGGGCCGGGCTCCGGTGTGGCCAGCAGGCGGCGCCGGGTCGATCACGCACTGCGAAGGGCTGGTGGCCGCCGCGGTCGGTCTCACGCAGACGGTGAGCAGCCTCGGACTCGACGCCGAGCCCCGCGCGGCGCTCGGGGACGACATCGCGCGGCGACTCGGCACGGCGGACGAGTTGCACGCCGCCGGCAGCGCTGCTGCCGTGCCCGAGGCGATCGCGGCCCGACTCGTGTTCAGCGCCAAGGAGATCGTCCACAAGTGCATCCACCCGCTTTGCGGGGAAACGCTCGACTTCCTCGACGTGACCGTCGAGCTCGATGCCGCCGGGCGGAGCTTCCGGGCGGCGCCTGCCGGGGCGCGCGCCGCCGGGCTCGCCGACCTGCTCGCCTCGATCGTCGGCCGCTACGCGGTCGGCGACACCCACCTGCTCACGGGCGGGGCGATCCTCGTTGGCCGCTGAAGGTTGCCGCCGTCAGCGCTTGCCTCCGCGCCTCCGCCTGCGTTGCTGCATGGCCTCGCGGCGTCGCTGGGCGCGGTCGGTGCTGGCCGTCAGGCCCTCCGACGGAGCGTCCGAGGACAGGTGCCCGGTGAGCGCCCGGATCGTCGTGAAGCGGTAGAGGTCGGTCAGCGCGACGGGCCGATCGATGCGCGCATTGAGCTCGCGGTGAAGCTTCACGACCAGCAGCGAGTGGCCGCCGATGTCGAAGAAGTTGTCCTGCGTGCCGACCCGCTCGAGGCCCAGCACCTCCTGCCAGAGCTCGACCAGCGTCCGCTCGAGTTCGTTCTCGGGCGCCACGTAGGGCTGCTCGGCGGCGGGCCCGGCGGCATCCGGAGCCGGCAGCGCGCGGCGGTCGAGCTTGCCGTTCGGCGTGAGCGGCAGGGCGGGGAGCAGCACGAGGTGCCCCGGGACCATGTACTCGGGCAACGACTCGCGCAGCCGGTCGCGTAGCGCGGCGGCGTCGGCCACTGCGCCGGCCTCCGCCACCCAGTAGGCCACGATCCGCTTCTCGCCCGGCGTGTCCTCGCGAACGATCGCCACGCACTCCTGCACCTCGGTGCACTCGGCGAGCCGGGCTTCGATCTCTCCCAGCTCGATGCGATGGCCGCGGATCTTGACCTGATGATCGGTGCGCCCGATGAAGTCGAGCACGCCGTCCGGGCGATGGCGGACCAGATCGCCGGTGCGGTACATGCGCGCACCGGGCACTTCGGCGAAGGGATCGGCGAGGAAGCGCTCGGCTGTCAGCTCGGGCCGGCCCAGGTAGCCGCGCACCACGCCGTCGCCCCCGATGTAGAGCTCGCCGGGCACGCCGGGCGGCACCGGCTCGAGGGCCTCGTCGAGCACATAGAGCCGGGTGTTCGCGATCGGCCGCCCGATCGGCACCGCGGCTCCGTCGCCGGCGACGGGCTGGGTAGAAGACCAGATCGTGGTCTCCGTGGGCCCGTACATGTTCGTGAGCCCGCCCGAGAGCGTGCCGCCCAGGTCCTGGGCGAGGGCCGGTGGCATCGCCTCCCCCCCCACCAGCATCTGACGCAGCTGGCCGAGCGCCGCCCTGGATTCGTCGTCGGAGAGCAGCATGCGCGCCATCGAGGGCGTGCACTGCAGGTGGGTGACCCCGTGCCGTCGGAACTGCTCGGGCAGCGAGTGCACACCCGCCTGGGCCTGCTCGTGGCGCACCTCGGCGCTGATCGCCTGCGAACGGTCGAGAACCTGCTTGAGGAGGGGCAGGGCGGCGAGCATCCGGTCGGTCGGCACCCCGTAGTCGATCAGGCAGGCGATCTCGTCGACGCCGATTGCCTTGCAGCGCTCGGCCATCTCGACGCATCGCTCGACGTCGCCGAACAGACCGCTGGTCTCGAAGTAGCGATCGAAGGCGTGGTCGAGGATCGTGTCCACCTCCTCCTCGGAGAGCCGGTCGAGGTCGATGTCGTCCGCGGTGGCCTCCAGGCCCTGGGGCCGCTTGAAGGCCGGGAACGCCCAGGCGAAGTTCTTGACCAGGCTCACCGAGCTGCCGAGGTACTCCTTCATCGGCTGCCGGACGAGCTCGCGCACGTGCTCGGTGTCCTCGCCCACGAAGGTGTGGAGCATCAGCGTCACCTTGAAGTCGGCCGGATCGAGCCCCTCCTCGCGAAGCGTCTCGCGATACAGCGCGATCTTCTCGCCGACCTCCTCCAGCGACTGCCCGAGCAGGTGCGTGAGGACGTGTGCGCGCGCCTGGGCGGCGGCCCGGTAGGTGTCCGGGTTGCCGGCGGTGGTCAGCCAGATCGGAACCTCGGCCTGGACCGGCCGGGGCTGACTCGTGACCGCCACCGAGTCGCCGAGCGGCCCGCGGAAGTCCACCGGGTCGCCGCGCCAGAGGCTGCGCAGCTTCTCGATGTACTCGAGCATGACCGTCTTGTTTTCCTTGAAGTTGTCCGGGGCGAAGACGAAGTCGTTCGGCTGCCAGCCCGAGGCGATGCCGAGGGCGACGCGGCCGTTCGACAGGTTGTCGATCACCGCCCACTCCTCGGCGACCCGGATCGGGCTGTGGAGCGGGATCACGCAGCTGCCCGCGCGGATCTCGAGGTTCTGGGTGGTCGCGGCGACCGCCGCGCCGGTGACGGCCGGATTGGGGTAAGGGCCGCCGAAGGCATGGAAGTGGCGCTCCGGGGTCCAGACCGCCGCGAAGCCGTTCTGGTCGGCGAAGCGCGCGCCGTCGAGCAGCAGCCGGTACTTCTGCCGCCCCGGTCCGTCGTCGTTGCCCCAGTAGAAGAGACCGAAGTCGATGTGTCGCGCGCTCTCGGGCGAGCGCGCCTCGCCGCCGGCGCGGCCGCGCTCGCGGTCGAGGTGCACCACCACCTCGAAGCCGCGCGTCAGCGTCCAGAGCAGCTCGAGGACCGAGATGTCGAACGAGAGGCTCGTCACCGCGAACCAGACGCCCGGCGCGTCGCTGTTCTCGCGCTCGATCACCGCGTCCATGCCCTGGAAGAAGTTCACCACGTTGCGGTGCTCGACCATCACGCCCTTGGGCCGGCCGGTCGAGCCCGAGGTGTAGATCACGTAGCCGAGGCTCTCGCCGGTGATCGCGGTCTCGGGCGGCGCCTCGGCCTGCTGGGGGTCGCGGTCGATGCGGATGACCTCGACGCCGTCGCAGCTCGGCAGGGTGTGGACCTGGTCGCTGGTCGTGAGGATCGTGCTGAGGCCCGAGTCCTCGATCATCAGCGCGATGTGCGCGCGTGGGTAGGCGGGGTCGAGCGGCACGTAGGCGGCGCCAGCCTTCAGCGTGCCGAGCACGGCCAGCGGAAGTTCGAGCGAGCGCTCGACGTAGATGCCGACCAGATCGTTGCCGCGCACGCCCGCGCGGATCAGCTGGTGGGCGAGGCCGTTCGAGAGGCGGTCGAGCTCGGCGTAGTCGAGCGACTCGCCCTCGAAGGTGACGGCCGGGCGCTCCGGCGTCCGCTCCGCCTGCCGTGCGAAGAGCGTATCGAGGGTGAGGTGATCGTCGCCCGCCAGCGCCGTCTCGTTCCACTCGTGGAGCATGCGCTGCCGGAGCGCGGGGCCGAGCAGATCCGCCCGACCGATCGAGTCGCCGTCGGCCAGCGAAGCGAGCAGCTGCGTGAGCTGATCCGCGATGGCGGCGGCGTCGGCTTCGGCGATGCGCGCCGTGTCGACGATCAACGCCGCGTCCCGGCCGTCCGGGCCGATCGCGAACGCGAGCGCCGCCCCGTGCGAGAGGCCGGCTGCCGTCGCCGCGCCGTCGACCAGGGCGATCTCGACGTCCGCCAGCTCGCCTGCCCGCAGCCGCGCCTGCGCGGACAGCGAGGGGTGGCGCGCGATCGTGTCGAGCAGCCAGGGCTGCCTGTCGCGAAGCCGACGGAGTTCGCCTGAGACCCGGGCGAGGTGAGCTGTGAAGTCGTCGCCGCGGTCGAGGGCCGCCTCGAGCAGGGCGTGTTCGGAGAACATCGCCTCGGCGCCGGCCTCCCGCTCGAGCAGGCCTCGCAGGGGCACCGTGAACCGCAGCCTTCCTCCGACGCGCCCGAGCCAGACGAGTGCCGCGGCCGCCAGCGCCCCGGATCCGGGATGGGCCAGCCGGAAGGTTCCCGGCACCTCGACGTCGAAGCTGGCGACGGCCGGGGCGCCTGCGCGCGTCGCGCCGCCGTAGGGCAGTTCGACCGGCTCGAACCGCTCGAGTCGCCGGCGCCAGAAGCTCTCCGCCTTGGAGACCGGCTCACCCAGCGCCGTGAGCCGCTCGACGAGCGCGCCGTCCGGCGCGGGCATGGCATCGCCCGCCGCGACGCCGAGCCGGGCCGCCGCGGCGACGGGATCGAGGGGCGCGCCCGTCGCGCTGGTGAAGCCGGAGAGCAGCAGCGAGCCGCCGGCCGTGCGCACCGCGATGCCCTCGGCGGAGACGTCGAGCACGTCGCCGGGCTCACCCGTCGTCTCGTCGCCGGGCCGGGCCGACGCAGCCGTCACGTTCAGCGAAACGCCTTCGCCGAGAACGCGCGCGACCGAAAGCGGGTTCTCGTACGGGCCGAAGTCGAGTGCGCGCACCCGCGCCTCGAGCTCCTCGGCGTCGCGTGTCCAGATCAGAGAGCCCGCGGCGTCGGGCTTGTCGTGACGACCGAAGTAGCTGCGCAGGGACAGGTCCTGTGGCGTGCCGGCCGTTTCGCCCGAGGCCAGGCGATCGACGAGCGCCCCGAAGCTGTCGATGGCGGCCGCGAAGCAGCGGGTGTTGATGGAGAGCGAGGTTTCGCCGGGCGCCACGTCGAACTCGACCTGCGCGAGGACGTCGCCCTCGTCGGCGGCCCCGGTCATCGTGTGCCAGGTAATGCCGTAGCGGGGCTCGCGATTCATCAGCGCCCAGGCGGGCGCGTTCAGTCCGGCGTAGCGCGGCAGCGGGCCGTCGTGGAAGTTGATCGCGGCGCGGCTCGGCGTGCGCAGTGCCGCCTCGGGGATCATGCGCAGATGCGTGATGCTGAAGAGGTAGTCGTAGGGGCGGCTGGCCAGCAGCTGCGCGTAGTCGGACGAGACTGACGCCACCTCGAGGTCGTGCTCGTGCGCCCAGGCGGCGATGCGCGGCGCATCGGCGATCACGCCGCGGATGGTGTGTCCGCGCTCGAGGAGCATCGCCCCGCACTCGCCGAGCAGGGTGTCGCCGCCGATCAGAAAGCAGGAGAAGCCGTTTTCGTCCGCCATCCTGTGCGCGTCGCTCCGTCTCCGCTGGCCGCCGGCTCGCCCGTGCCTGCCGGGCGGCGCGGTCGCGCCGCCTCGGCGGCGTTTCTGGCCCAGTCCACCGAGGGTATCCGTTCGGTCCCGGGAAAGCCTGCGTTTCCCAGGCTTTGCGATCCGAACCGTAGATTCTTCTGAAACCTTTCGAAAACTCACCACCGAGCAACGTCCGCGCGGCGTCGCGGGACGATACGAGTGGGTGGCCATCTGGGCTGTCCAGGGGGCGACAGAGGGGCGTCTACGGTCGCGATTCGCGCGTCCTCGTACGGCTGCGAGGCACAGCAGAGCGACACCGGGGTCGAGCGCCAGGGAAGTCGAGACACTTCGGCGCTTTTTCGTCACGACCGGGCCCGTCGCGCATACTCACGCAGGATCGAGTTCGCCGGGCGTTCGGGACGGCAGACGAGGAGGATCGGGAGCGCGCATGAAGATCCTGGTGACGGGTGGGGCGGGTTACATCGGAAGCCACACCTGCGTGGAGCTTGCCGCGGCGGGCCACGAGATCGTCGTGGTCGACAACCTCTCGAACAGCAGCGAGCAGGCCCTCGAGCGCACGGGCGAGATCATCGGGAGCGCGGTGCCCTTCCGGCGCGTCGACCTGCTCGACCGCGAGGGGCTCGACGGCGTGTTTCGCAAGACCGCATTCGACGCCGTGATCCACTTCGCTGGCCTGAAGGCCGTGGGCGAGTCGGTCGCGAAGCCGCTCCACTACTACCGGAACAACGTCGCCGGCACGCTCATGCTGCTCGAACTGATGCAGGCCCATGGCGTCCGGAACATCGTGTTCAGCTCGTCGGCGACCGTCTACGGCGACCCGCCGTCGGTGCCGATTTGCGAGGACTCCCCGCTCCAGCCCACCAATCCCTACGGGCACAGCAAGCTCGCCGTCGAGCAGATGCTGGGCGACCTCGGGCACGCCGATCCCGGCTTCAGGATCGTGCTGCTGCGCTACTTCAACCCGGTGGGCGCGCACGAGAGCGGTCGCATCGGCGAGGACCCGACCGGCATCCCCAACAACCTGATGCCCTATGTGGCGCAGGTCGCAGTCGGCAAGCTGCCGCGCCTGCGCGTGTTCGGGGACGACTGGGACACGCCCGACGGCACCGGCGTGCGCGACTACCTCCACGTCGTCGACCTGGCGATCGGTCACGTGCAGGCGCTCGAAGGCATCGACGAGCGGCCGGGTGTGCGGACGTACAACCTCGGAACCGGGCGGGGATCGTCGGTCCACGAGGTGCGGAGCGCCTTCGAGCGCGCCAGCGGGCGGGAGATTCCGTTCGAAGTGACCGCGCGCCGCGACGGCGACGTGGCGCGCTGCTACGCCGATCCCGCGCGCGCCGAGCGCGAGCTCGGCTGGCGGGCGACCCGCGACCTCGACGACATGTGCCGTGACGCCTGGCGCTGGCAGAGCGCCAACCCCCACGGCTATCGCTGATACGGCGCCTGCCCTGCGCGCCGGTGCAGCACCCCGAGCACCCAGCCCCCGGCGAGCGAGAGCCCGATGCTGAGGGCCGCGCCAGGTCCGATCGGTGCAATCGGACCGAGCCACGGGCCGACCGCCGCAGCGCCCAGGGCGGCCGTCACGCAGGCCAGCGGCAGCGGCCGCGCCCGCAGCCCGACGCCGAGCGGCAGGAACACGACCACCAGCCAGGCGCGATCCAGCAGCGCCCGCGTGCGCGCGTCGACCAGCTGCGCGGGCAACCAGTGCTGCCAGCCGTCTTCGAGGCGAGGACCGCGATCGCAGCGCTCGCGACCATCGACCGCCAGGCAGAGCGAGGCGCCGTCCAGGCGCGCGGTGACGCTGAAAGGTCGGCCGATCGGCTCGTCGAGGAGGGCGTCCGGCCACCAGAGCTGCGGGTACTCGAGTCCGAACGCCATGCCGGCCGTGGCCACGCGATACATCAGGTCGCGACCACGTAGCCCGATCATCGCCACTTCGTCGCCGGTGCCGTCGGTGACGAGGAAGAGGCCCGCGAGTCGCTCCGGCGCGGATCCGGTGACAGCGTCGACATCGACCACGTGGGCAGCGTGAAGCGCGTCTACGACGAGGGGCTCCTGGATCCGCCCGTGGCGCAGCGGCACTCCGTTGAGAGCCACGCGCTCGATGCTTCCCGCGTAGCGCTCGAGGTTTGCGACGTCGGGCGGCAGGTGGGCATACCAGGGTGAATCGGGAGGCGCGGTGCGGAACCCGAGCGGCGCAGCGAGCAGCGCGACGACACTCGCCAGAGTCCAGGTCACGTAGGCGCGCCGGCGCAGACGTTCGTCCTGTAAGCCGTGGCGGCCCACCGCGGCGGCGACGCCATGGCCGGCCCACGCGCCCATGACGTTCGCGGCGACATCCCACGGTGAGGGAACCCGGCCGGGCAGCCAGATCTGATTGAGTTCGATGAAGACCGTGAGCCCCACGGCCGCCGCCACGGCGGCGCCCGTGCGCCAGTGGGCGAGCAGAGCGCCCAGTGGCGCGAAAAGCAGCACGTTCCGTACGAGATCGACCGGGTAGAGCTGCAGCCTGGCGCTCAGTAGTTCTCCGGTGTCCGGCCCGACCTTGGCGACCGGCCAGAGTGTCACGGTGAGGATCGTGGCCACGCCGATCGGGAGCAGCAGCCCATTTGCCCTTCGGGCCATGCTCGGCGCCTCCCTGCGCTCAGCCCGCCGCGCTCTGCGGGCCGGACCCGAGGGGAGCAGCGCTGCGTTGCAGCGACACGCAAATGCGCCGGCGGCTCGCCGGAGTTCGCCACCTCCTGGGCACGGGAGGGCACATACGGTTGCCAGGCTGTGAATCGGTCTTCATAGGCCCATCCGGGGATGTGGAGCGGGCGGGAGGCTAAAGTACCCCTCACGGCAGGCAAGGGCCCCCGGGGCGACCTCGAAGGCTGCGGAGAGCAGCCACGAGTGGTGTGTGGCTTGCGTCCAGAATGCTCCCCATGTGAGACTGGCCAGATTTTGGGGGTAGGCCGATGCGCGCCCCATGCATCGATGCTTCCAACCTGGTGCGAGCCATCCGCTGAAGTGGAACCCATGACGCAGAAGCCGAGCCAGGAAGACGCGCGCCTCGAGTCGGCCATTGCGGTGGTGGGGATGGCCGGCCGCTTCGCCGGCGCCAGCGACGTCGAAACCTTCTGGCGCAATCTGCGGGACGGCGTCGAATCGATCGAGCGCTACTCCGACGAGGCGCTGCTCGCCGCCGGCGTGAGCCGCCAGCTGCTCGACGACCCCCACTACGTGAAGGTCGGCGGGCCGCTGCGCGACATGGAGAAGTTCGACGCAGGATTCTTCGGCTTCTCGCCAATCGATGCGTCGATCATGGATCCGCAGCACCGACACTTCCTCGAATGCGCCTGGGAGGCGTTCGAGCACGCGGGCCACGACCCAGCGCGCTTCGAGGGAGCGATCGGCGTGTGGGCAGGCTCGGGCCACAACGCCTACCTGCCGTACAACCTGCTGACCAACCCCGACATCGTCGACCAGGTGGGATTCTTCCTGCTGCGCCACACCGGCAACGACAAGGACTTCCTCTGCACGCGCGCCTCCTACGAGTTCGATCTGAAGGGGCCGAGCATCAACGTGCAGACCGCCTGCTCGACATCGCTGGTGTCGATCCACATGGCCTGCCAGAGCCTGCTTGCCGGCGAGTGCGACATGGCGTTGGCCGGCGCCGTGACGATCGAGCTGCCGCACCGCCAGGGCTATCTCTACCGCGACGGCGAGATCCTCTCGCCCGACGGCCGCTGCCGGGTTTTCGACGCGGGCTCGAAGGGCACGCTCTTCGGCAGCGGCGTCGGGGTCGTCGTGCTGCGACGGCTCGAGGAAGCCCTCGACGACGGAGACAGCGTACTCGCTGTGATCCGCGGCTCGGCGGTCAACAACGACGGCGCCTCGAAGATCGGCTACCTCGCGCCGAGCGTGGACGGCCAGGCTGAGGCAGTTGCCGAGGCGCTCGCGGTGTCCGAGGTGGCGCCCGACTCGATCCAGTACGTCGAGTGTCACGGCACCGGTACGGCCGTGGGCGACCCGATCGAGATCGCGGCACTGACGGAGGCCTACCGGCACGGAACCGGTGCCAAGGGCTTCTGCGCGGTGGGATCCGTCAAGCCCAACATCGGCCACACCGACACTGCGGCCGGCGTCGCGAGCTTCATCAAGGCCGTGCAGGCCCTGCGCCACCGCGAGCTTCCGCCATGCATCAACTTCACGGCGCCCAACCCCGCGATCGACTTCGACTCGAGCCCGTTCTACGTGAACGTCGAGCGGCGCGAGTGGCCCGAGCCCACAGACGGCTCCCGGCGCGCCGCCGTGAACTCGCTCGGGGTGGGCGGCACCAACGCCCACGTGATCGTCGAGGAGGCGCCGATCACGCAAGCGTCGAGCTCCTCACGCGAGTGGCAGCTGCTGCTGCTGTCGGCGCGCGGCGAGAACGCCCTCGAGGCGGCGTCCGATCGCCTCGCCGAGGCGCTCGCCGCGCCGGAGGCGCCGCCGCTCGCCGATGTCGCACACACCCTGCGCGTCGGTCGTCGGCGCTTCGGCCGGCGCCGCGCAGTGGTCTGCCGCGACCGTGCCGAGGCCGCCCGGCTGCTCGAGGACGAGCCGACGGGCGATCGCCTGCTGGGCAGCGCCGGCCCCGAGCGCCGCTCGGTGGCCTTCATGTTTCCGGGCGGCGGCGCACAGTACCCGGAGATGGGCCGCGGCCTCTACGAGCACGAGCCGGTCTATCGCGAGACGGTAGACGAGTGTCTGGCACTGCTCGACGACGCCTTCCGCGAAGAGCTGGCCGCGGTGTTGTTTCCGGCGCCCGACCGCCTCGAGTGGGCGCAGAGCGAGTTCGAGCGGCCGTCGCTGCAGCTTCCCGCGCTCTTCGTCTGCGAGCTCGCGCTGGCCCGGCTGTGGATGTCCTGGGGCATCGAGCCGGCGGCGCTCGTCGGCCACAGCATGGGGGAGAACACGGCGGCGTGTCTCGCCGGCGTCTTCCGGCTCGAGGACGCGCTCGGTCTCGTGCGGCTGCGCGGGCGGCTCTTCGAGACCGTCGACGAGGGCACGATGTTGAGCATCCCGCTGCCCGCCGACGAGGCCCTGCCACTGCTCGGCGACGACCTCGCGATGGCGTCGGTCAACGCACCCGACCTCTGCGCCGCGTCCGGGTCGATTGCCGCCATCGAGCGCCTCGAGGCCAAGCTCGAGCAGCGCGGCATCGAGAGCCGGCGCATCAAGATCCGCATCGCCGCGCACTCGCCGATGCTCGACCCGATCCTGCCGGAATGGTCGGCGTATCTCGAGGGGCTCACGCTCTCGCCGCCCGAGATCCCCTTCGTGTCGAACCTCACCGGCAGCTGGATCACGCCCGAGCAGGCCACCGATCCGCAGTACTGGGTCGAGCACCTGCGCGGCACGGTGCGCTTCGCCGACGACGTGAAGGCGCTCGTCGAGGAGCCGGGCCGCGTGCTGCTCGAGGTGGGGCCGGGTCGCACCCTGGCCACGCTCGCACGCATGCACCCCGACCGTTCGACCGACCAGACGGTCATCCACTCGCTGCGGCACCCGGAGGAGACGGTCGAGGACCTGCCGCACGTGCTCGCCGCGCTCGGGCGCCTGTGGATCGCCGGCAGCGACCCCGACTGGTCGAAGTTCGCGAGCGAAGAGCGCCGCCTGCGCGTCGCGCTGCCCACCTATCCGTGGGACCACCAGCGGCACTGGATTGCGCCCGGCAAGGCGCTCTACGCCGAGGGCGCGGGCAGCGGGTTGCCTCGCATCGAGGATTCGGGCGAGTGGTTCCACGCCGTCGACTGGAGCCGCGCTCCGGCCCCCGCGCGACACGCCGGGGCGCGTCGCGTGCTGGTTTTCGCCGGGGACGACGCGATCTCGACAGGCTTCGTGGAGGCGCTCGAGGCGGGCGGCCACGAGGTGCGGGTCGTTCGGGAAGGCGCCGCCTACGAGCGTCGCGGGCCGCGCGAATTCGCCCTGCCGGCGGGGTCGGCGCGGGGCTACGCGACGCTCGTCGACGCACTCCAGGCCGACGATGCGCTCGAAGGCGAGATCGTCCACCTATGGAATCTGGGCGGGAGCACGTCGCCGTCGCTGACTGCCGCCGAGCTCGATCGCACCTTCTACGGCCCCTTCCATCTCGCCAAGGCGATCGCCGAGAACGACCCGGCCGGCTCGCTGCGCTGGCACGTCGTCACCGACGGCATGCAGGAGGTGGCCGGCGAGGGCCTGCCGTACCCCCAGAAGGCGCTCACGACCGGTCCCTGCCGGGTGCTCGCACGAGAGGTCCCCGGCGTGGTCGGCCGCAGTGTCGACCTGGACGCGAGCGACGCAGCCCGCGCCGTCGAGCAGCTGCTCGACGAGGTGCTCGGCGAGGTGCTCGGCGAGGACGACGCGGAGGTGGTCGCGTGGCGCGGTCGGCAGCGACTGATCGCCACCCCGCACGGGATGGCGCTGGCGAAGCCCGCGCCCTCGACGCAGACCTTGCGTGACGAGGGTGTGTTCCTGGTGACGGGCGGCCTCGGCGGTCTCGGCCTCGTCGCGGCCCGCCACCTCGCCTCGGCGCCCGGCGCGCGGCTGATCCTGCTCGGCCGCAGTGGGCTGCCGGATCGGGACGACTGGGAGGCGCGCCTGGCGAGCCACGGGGAACGCGACGCGGTCAATCGCCGCATCCAGGCGGTCCGCGACCTCGAAGCAGCGGGCGCAGAGGTGGAGATCGTCACCGCCGACGTGACCGACGTGGACGCGATGAGGGCCGCGGTCGCCCGGGTGGTGGACCGCTTCGGCGCGATCCACGGCGTGGTGCACGCGGCGGGCGTGCTCGACGACGAGCCCATTGCCATGAAGTCCGCGGAGGGCGCCGCGCGGGTGCTGGCGCCGAAAGTGCAGGGCACGCTCGCCCTCGATGCGGCGCTCGGCGACGCGCCGCTCGACTTCTGCTGGCTCTACTCGTCGGTCAGCGCCAGCGCGGGCCTCGCTGGTCAGGTCGACTACACGGCGGCGAATGCCTTCCTCGACGCCTTCGCGAAGCACCGGTCGGCGCTTGGACGCCCGACCCTGGCCATCGCCTGGGGGCCCTGGCAGGAGGCCGGCATGGCGGCGCAGCTGGCCCGCGATGCGGGAGCCGACGGTGAGCGGATCTCCGACGAACTCGATCATCCCTTCGTCGCGCAGCGCATCCACGAGACGAGCACCGAGGAGGTCTTCGCGACCCGCTTCTCCCCGCGCACCCACTGGCTGCTCGACGACCACCGCCTGGCCGGGGGCGACGCGCTGATTCCCGGCACGGGCTTCGTCGAGATTGCCCGCGCCGCACTGGCTAGCAAGCCCGAACCCCGCGCCATCGAGCTGCGCGACGTGTTCCTCGCGCAGCCGGTCGTGGTTGCCGACGACGCCGAGCGCGAGCTGCGCGTGGTGCTCGAGCGACGCAGCGGTGAGTTCGCGATCGTGAGCCGTCAGGGCGGGGCGGAAGAGGGCCCCTGGATCGACCACGTGCGCGGCCAGATCGCCTACGTGGAGGCGGACGCGCCCGTCGAGCAGTCTCTCGAGGAGCTGCTGTCGCGGTGCACCGCCGACCACGAAACCTTCGGCGGCCCCCCGCAGCCGCCGCACCTGCGCTTCGGCCCGCGCTGGGGCTGCCTGCGCGCGGTCCACTACGGCCGCAACGAGGCGGTGGGCGAGCTCGAGCTGCCCGATTCGCTCGCGAGCGATCTCGAGACCTTGGCCGCTCACCCGGCCCTGCTGGATCTGGCCACCGGCTGCGCTCACGCGCTGATCCGCGCAGGCGACGCGGCCGACGACTTCTACGTCCCGATGGCCTACTCGCGGATCCTGCTTCGCGGCGCGCTGCCGCGGCGCCTCTACAGCCACGTGCGCTACCGCGACGAGGGTGGCGCCGATCGGGACGTGGCGATCTTCGACGTGACGCTCTTCGACGCCGACGGGGTCGAGTGCGGCTCGATCGAGGAGTTCATGCTCAAGCGCGTCGCCGGCGGCGAGACACTCGTCGCGGGGGAATCCGCAGGCGCCGAAGCGTCGGCGGTGGTGATGTTCGACGACCCCGCCGCCCAGGCGGCTGCAGCCGTCAACCCGCTGTTCGAGAACCTGAAGGATGCGATCCGACCGGCCGAGGCGCCGGCGATCTTCGAGCGCCTGCTCGCGAGCGGCCTGTCCGGCCATGTCGCGGTGCTGCCCCACGATCTCGGGGCCTTCGTGGACCGGCTCGTGCAACCAGCCGAGGCCGCTGCCGGTCCGTCGCGGGCCGAGGACCCGGCCCTGACCGCCGATCTCGAGGAGAGCGCCGCCGCCGTCCTCGCCTGCGAGGGCGTCGCCGACGTCGTCGTCAGCGCCCACTTCGACCGACCGGGGGAGCGGCGCCTGCTCGCCCACATCGTCTGGGACGCCGACCACCGCGGCACGGCGAGCGAGCTTCGGAAGTCACTTCGCAAGACGCTCCCGAGCGACCTGCTGCCGCAGAACTTCAGCGAGCTCGACGCGCTGCCCCGGGATCGGGACGGCGCCGTCGACCGGAGCGCCCTCGAGGATCCCTTCGGTCTCGCCGACGACTACGTGGCGCCTCGCGGCGAGACCGAGAAGGGCGTGGCCAGGATCTGGCAGGAGATCCTCGGCGTCGACCGCGTGGGCCTGCACGACAACTTCTTCGACATCGGCGGCCACTCGCTGCTGGCCATGCGCGTGATCATCCGCATGGAAAAGAAGCTCGGGGCGCGGCTCAACAACGCCATCATGGTGCTACAGACCCTCGAACAGATCGCCTCGGAGATCGACAAGCGCACCGGCCGAGCGGGAGCCGCGGACGCCGAAGTGCCCGACGCCAGCGCGGCCACCGCCGATGCAGACGAAGCACTCGCCGAGGCCCCGACGGGCCTCTCCGGAAGACTGCTGCGTGCCGTCAAACGAAAGGTTGGCCAGGCCTAGCGACGCGGCGTCACAGGGTCCGGCGAAAGCCACCATCGCACATGAACTCGTTCTTCTTCGGCAGCTCCGACCACTCGCTCTTCGGCGTCTACCATCCGCCGAAGGGTCGGACCGCGCGCGATCACGGCATCGTGCTCTGCTATCCGCTGGGTCAGGAGTACATGCGCTCGCATCGGGCCTTCCGGCAGCTCGCCAATCTGCTGTCGCGGCGCGGCTACCACGTGCTGCGTTTCGACTGGTACGGCACAGGCGACTCGATGGGCGAGAGCGACGAAGTCCGCGTGGCGCACTGTCTGGCCGACGTCGGCACGGCGATCGACGAACTCGAGGACAACGCTGGGGTCGAGCGCGTTTCCCTGGTCGGGCTGAGACTCGGCGCGACGTTCGCGACCCTGGGCGCCGCCGGTCGCAGTGACGTCGAGCGCATCGTACTGTGGGATCCGGTCGTCTCCGGCGCGGACCTCCTCGAGGCGCTGCTCGCAGGTCGCAGGCCGGCGGAGGACGAGACCGTCGGCGCGCTCGGCTTCCCGCTGGCGCCGGCGCTGCGCAGCGACCTCGCCGAGCTGTCGCTCGGCGCGCTCCGCGACCCGGTCTTCGAGCGGCTCTCGGTGCTCGTTTCGGCAGAAGACGGCGAGTACCATGCCCTCCAGCAAAAGTGGCGAGCGGGCGGTATTCGTTTCGACTTCGAGTGCATCCCCTCCGGAGGCAACTGGAACGAGGTTGACAACTTCGGCTCGGCGCTGGTTCCCCAGGAGCTGATCGGGGCGATCGTGGCGGGCTTCGAGAAGGAGAGCCTGTGACTCGGGAAAAGGCCATCCGCATCGGACGGGGCGCGTCCCTGGTGGGCATTCTCACCGAGTCGCCGGATCCCGATGCCAGCACGCGTCCGGGCATCGTGCTCGTCAACTCGGGCATCCTGCATCGGGTGGGCGCCTGCCGGCTGCACGTGACGCTGGCGCGGACCCTCGCGCGCGACGGCTACAACGTCCTGCGCTTCGACTTCTCGGGCATCGGCGACAGCGCGGTGCGTCGCGACGACCTCTCCTTCGATGAAAGTGCCGTCGTCGAGCTGCAGGACGCCATGAACCACCTGGCCTCGGCGAAGGGGCACGGATCCTTCGTCGTGATGGGCCTGTGTTCGGGCGCCGACATGGCGCTCGAAGGAGCCAAGAACGACGCCCGCATCGTGGGCCTCGGCCTGTTCGACCCGTGGGCGTACCGCACGCCGAAGTACTACCTGAAACACTACGGCCCGCGGCTCCTCGAGCCGTCGGCCTGGGCGAACGCGGCTCGTCAACGCCTATTCGGCAAGACGGGGCAGGGCGAGTTCCCTTCGATCGCCAACGGCCCCACCGAGGACGAGCTCGACCTGCCGACCTACGTGCGCGAGTTCCCGAGCCGCGAGCAGGCCGAGGGCGACCTGAGAGCGCTGATAGAGCGGGGCGTGCAGCTCTGCTGCGTGTTCACAGGCGGCCAGGGAGACCACTACAACTACGAAGGCCAGTTCCGCGACGCGTTCCGGCGGATCGAAATGGGCAGGAACCTCCGCGAGCTCTACATCGCCGAGGCCGACCACATCTTCACGGAGCTCGACCACCAGGCCGCGCTCGTCGAAACCATGCGGGATTGGATGGCGGAGCACTGGCCGACGCGCGCAACACGGGCCGAGTCGAGCGCCGCGTGACCGCATCGGAGCCTCACACCGAGAAGCCGATGCGCATCGGCATGATGATCGAGACCGACGGCCCGGGCGGGGCCGAGGTATTACTCATCCAGCTCTCGGAGGAGCTGCGACGCCGCGGCCACACGGTGATCGCCGTGGGTCCCGAAAAGGGACGTGGCTGGCTGAGCGGGACACTGCACGAGCTGGGCTTCGAGCGCCGCACCTTCTCGCTGCGCCGCGCCGTCGATCCAGGCTGTGCGCTGCGCATGCGGAACATGCTCGGCGAGCTCGACCTCGACGTGGTTCATAGCCACGAGTTCACAATGGCGGTCTACGGTGCCGCGGCCTGCCGCGCACTGGGACTCCGCCACGTAATCACCATGCACGGCAGCAGCGAGGTCTTCGAGGCACTTCGCCGACGTATCGCTCTGCGGTGGGCAATGCGCAACAGCGCGGCAATGGTGGCGGTTTCGCAGCACGCCCGATCCTACATGGTCGAGCGACTCGGCCGGCAGGCTGACGAGACCATGACCGTCCTGAATGGCATCCTGCCACTTTCCGGCGAGCGCGAGCGCACGCGAGAAGATCTCGGCCTGACGGATCACGACGTGCTCGTGCTGGCGGTTGGGAACATGCGGCCTCGCAAGGGGCACCTGATCCTGCTGCAGGCTCTGGCCGAGCTGGACCGACGTGGTGTCGGCCGATCAGTCCATCTGGCGGTCGCTGGAGACGGCGAGGAGCGCGTGCGGCTCCAGAAGTTCGCCGACGAGTGCGGGTTGTCCTCACGTGTGCACCTGCTCGGCTTGCGGCGCGACATCGCCGACCTTCAGGCCGCGGCTGACATCAGTGCGATGCCGTCCTTCTGGGAGGGGCTGCCGCTCGCCGTTCTCGAGGGAATGTTCAGTGGCAATCCGATCGTGGGCTCTCGGGTCGGAGGCATCGGCGAGGCCGTGGAGCCGGGTGTCGAGGGCTTCCTGGTCGAGCCAGGGAGTGTGAACCACCTCGCCGAGGCCCTCCAGCCGCTCATCGAAAGCCCGGCGCTACGCGCCCGGATGGGTGCGGCCTCGCTCGATCGCGCACACAGAGATTTCCACATCAGCCTCATGGCCGACCGCTACCTACGCCTTTACCGATGCGAGGAAGGCTGCGGCAGCACGCGATGAACGCGAACGACGCCACCCGATCCGCATCGAACACCGACGCGTCCGCCGACGCCGAGCAGCCCTTCCGGATGAGTCGAATTGGCAAGCACACCCTGATCTACGGCATTGGGGTGCTCGCCACCAAGGCCGTGTCCTTCGTGATGCTGCCGATCTACACGCGCTACCTCATGCCGGCGGACTACGGCGTCATGCAGCTGATCGAGATGACACTGGACGTCATCGCGATCCTCGCCGGCGCCCAGCTCGCCATCGGGATCTTTCGGTACTACCACAAAGCCGAGAGCGACGCCGAGCGGGATGCGGTCGTCTCGACCTCGTTCACGGTACTCGCGATCAGCTACGCGGCGATCGGCCTCGCGACCTTCTTCGCCGCCCCTTGGCTGACGGCGCTGGTCTTCGACTCGGGCGATTACACCGATTTGATTCGCCTCGCCGCGATGGGACTCGCGGCGTCGGGCCTCTCGATCGCTCCGTTGACCTACTTCCGCGCGCGGGAACAGTCGCGCCTCTTCGTCGGCGCACAGCTCGCCCGTGTCGCACTGCAGGTCGTCCTGAACCTGCTCTTCCTGGTTCACCTCGAGATGGGCGTGCGCGGGATCTTCATCGCGAATCTCATCGCGGGGGTGGCCGTCGGCGCAGGGTTGGCTGTGATGCTCGTCTCGACGGTCGGCTTGCACTTCTCTCGAAGTGCGACGCGGGACCTGCTCCGCTACGGCGTCCCGCTGATCGGCACCCAGCTCGCCACGTTCGCCGTCACCTTCGGTGACCGCTATTTCCTGCAAGCGGCGGCAGATACGACCGAGGTCGGGCTGTACTCGCTCGCTTATCAATTCGGGTTCCTGCTCGCAGCCGTTGGCTACCTGCCGTTCGAGATGGTTTGGCAGCCCGTGCGATTCGAGATCGCCAAGCGAGCCGACCGCGACGAGGTGTACGCCAAGGGCTTCACGTATTTGAATCTCATGTTGATCACCATGGCGGTCGGCCTCGCGCTCTTCGTGGAGGATGTGCTGTATGTCATGGCGACTCCCGCCTTCTATCCGGCGGCCCAGTACGTCCCCCTGATCCTCATCGCCTACGTGCTGCAGGGATGGACGGGGCTCCAGGATGTCGGGATCCACATGAAGGAGCGGACCGAACTCATCACGGCCGCCAACTGGGCTTCGGCGGTCGTCGCGCTGGTGGGCTACGCGATCTTCATTCCGCGCTTCCTCGGCATGGGGGCCGCCGGGGTCACCGTGGCGGCCTTCGTCGTCCGGTACGTGGGGTGCTACTTTGCCTCACAGCGACTCTGGCCCGTGCGATACAAGTGGACCCCCGTCTGGACGCTCGTCGCGCTGGGCTTCGGGTCGGTGGTGCTGGGTCTGTCACTGCCCGTCGAGGGCCTCTGGTTCTCACTTGCCGCCAAGGCGGGGGTCTTCATCGGCTATGTGGTAGCTGTCCTGCTCGCAGGGGTGGTTCCGGTGGACGATTTCCGCTCCGCGATGGCGCTGATCCAGGCACCGCGGGCGTCGTCGGTGCGCGCGGCGGGAGAGTGAACGGGTGACTCGAAGCGAAGTTTCGCAGGGGGCCGGCCGGCGCCGGAGGCTCCTGTATTGCGAGTTCTGCGAGGACGGCAGCGCCGGAGGGTCGCATCAGATCCTCTACGACACGGTGCGGCTGCTGGACCCCGAGCGCTACGAGGCGGTGGTCGTCTTCTACGAGGAGAACCGCTTCGTCGCGCCGCTGCGCGAGCAAGGCGTCACCGTCTACGTGTGGGACGCCGAGCGGCGGATCGAGCGCGAGGCAGTGGTTCGATCGTTTCTCGGTAAAGTGTTCGGCTTGCTCGGCGCGATCCGCAGGCGACGCCGACTGCTGCGCGACGAGTCGATCGACCTCGTCCACCTCAACAACTCGCCCGTGATGGGGCTCGACGATTGGCTTCCGGCCGCCAAGTCCCTCGGCTTGCCCTGCGTGGCCAACGTCATGGGCCGGCCCTACGCGCCGCCGAGCAGGCCTCATCACCGGATTCTGGCGAGTCGCTACGGTCGGCTCGTCTGCATCTCGCGGTTCGTGCACGACCAGATCCTGGCCGGCGGTTATCCGCCCGAGAAGGTCGCACGGGTGGTGGTGGGGATCGACGTGGATGCCTTCGTGGCGCGCGCCCGTCGCGATCCGGCCAAGGTCCGCGCCGAACTCGGCGTGCCGCCCGACGTGATGCTGGTGGCCCTGCTCGGGAACCTGCAACCGTGGAAGGGGCACGACGCGGTGGTCACGGCGCTGGAAGAGATGGCCCCCGAGCTGCGGCGGCGCATCCACATGCTCTTCATCGGAGCGATTCGCGAACAGGATGGGGAGCACGTTTCGGCCCTGAGGGACCGGATCCGCAAGGGCGACTTCGAGGAGACCGTCCAGTTCCTGGGGTCACGTACGGACGTACCCGACCTGCTGCGGGCCGCGGACGTGCAGCTGCACGCTTCGACAACGCCAGAGCCCTTCGGCCTGGTGCTCGTCGAGGGGCTCGCGCTCGGCATCCCGGTCGTGGCCGCCTCGCTCGGCGGTCCCTGCGAGGTCATCAGCCCGGAGACCGGCCGCCTGTTCGACCCGGCCAACCCGCGTGAGCTCGAGGTGGTGCTTGCCGAGCTGATCGAGGACCCCGACCTGCGCGCGCGGCTCGGTGCGGCCGGCCCCGAGCAGGCGCGGCGCTTCGACGCGCGCCAGACGGCCGAGGGCGTGCAGACCGTGTACGACGAGCTGCTCGGATTCGCCCAGGACATCCCCAGCCGCCCATGACCGCACCCACCGTGAAGCTCCTCGTCTCGATCGACACCGAGGAGGACAACTGGCACCCGGTGCGGGACGACGTCCGCATCGAGAACGTGCGCGCGCTGCCCGAGGCGCAGGAGTTCTTCGAGAGCCTGGGACTGCGCCCCACCTACTTCGTCGACTACCCGGTCGCCTCCACGGAATGGTCGGCCCGAATCCTGCGCGACCTCGACGAGGGCGGCCATGCGGAGGTTGCCGCACACCTCCATCCCTGGAACACGCCGCCACTCGACGAGCCGTTCACACCTGAGAACACGATGATGAAGAACCTGGATGCCGGGCTTCAGGCTGCCAAGCTCCGGACGCTCCGCACGGCGCTCGAGCAGGCCACGGGACGGACGCCGACGAGCTTTCGCGCGGGGCGCTTCGGACTCGGGCCGGGCAGCGCGCGGGTGCTGATCGACGAAGGCTTCGAGGTCGACAGCAGCGTCACGCCCTTCGTGAGCTGGCGCGAGCACGGTGGCGGCAGCGACTTTACCCGGGCGCCGGCGAACTGCTACCGGCTGGATGGCAACGGCCCTCTCGATCGTCCGATCGACGGGGGGGCGCTCTGCGAGGTGCCTCTCTCGTGCGGCTTCACGCGTCTGCCCTTCGGTTGGCGGAGCGCCGTACACCGCAGGCTGTCGAGTCCGGTGCTTCGGCCGCTCAGACTCGTGGGCGTCGCGTCGCGGACGGGCTTGGCCCGTCGCGTCATCGGGAGCCCGGAGACGGACGCGCTCGATGACCTGCTCGCACTGGCGCGCTGTCTGGTCGAGGCGGGCACGGGGTTCGTGCACCTGTTCCTCCATAGTCCGAGCCTGGTGCGAGGCTTCACGCCCTTCGTGCAGAGCGATTCGGATCTCGCGCGGTTGCGCGACACGATCGCCGGATTCGTGGACGGCCTCGCCGGCTTCGCGTCCGTCGAGCCTGCCACCGTCGACGAGGCCGCGCGCGCGCTGTGCTGAAGCGCCGGGCGTCGAGACGAGCTCGTGGCGGCCGGGTGGTGCGATCAACGCCCGGTCGGAAGCCAGCCGCGCTCGATCGCGAGTCGGCGCATCTCGCGTGCCAGCGTCGCATTCGCCTCGGGACCGTAGTGCCGACCGGCGAGGCGGAGGTTGGAGGGCGTGATCTGCGGATCGTCCCGCAGCGAAGCCGCGAGGTCGAGCACCGTGTGGCGGCCGTCGAGCGCCTCGAGCAGCGGCTGGTAGGCGGGCGGGCCTTCTCCCCAGACGTCCTCGTCGCGGCTCGGGAAGATCACGAGCACGAAGTGCTGCCCTCGCTGCTCGGCGAGCGCGGTGAAGCGCTCGACGAGCGCCACGAGCATCACGAAGGCCTCGGAGTCGGGGTTGAGCTGCGCCCCGCGATACAGTCCGTCCGGGCGCAGACGGGCGCGCCACGCCTCGGAGAGCAGTGTCGACAGCAGTCGGACGAGAGCGACGTGATCGTACAGCGGGTTCGACCAGACCAGGGGCTGATAGAACCAGTCCCGTTCCGCCGAGCGGCGCACAGCGTCGGGGTCGTCGAGCAGGATGCGCATCGAGTCGGCGCCGGGAAATGCGTTCGGGATCAGCTCGAGGGCTCTGTCGCCTCCCTCGCCGAGCACGAAGCGCGGCTTGAAGAGCGGCAGCTCGTGGACCGAGAGGAAGCGACGGAAGCGGTTCACGTTGCGCGCGTAGTCGACCTCGACGAAGCCGAGGGCGACGACCTGGGCGCTCAGCTCCTGACCGCGGCGCGCGTAGTAGAGCAGGGCCTGATCGGTCCCGTAGCCGCCGACGCCGTAGTTGGGCACCTCGATGCGCGGGTCGAGGTCCTCGAGCCGGGCCGACCAGCTCTCGTCGTCGCCGACCTCGTTGGCGTGGACGAAGGAGTCGCCGAAGGCGGCGATGCGCAGCACGCCGTCCGGCGGCTCGGGCGCGTACTCGCGGCGTCCGCGCAGGCCGAGCGAGTTGCTGCTGTAGAGCTCGCCCCGGTAGTCGGCCCGGTACACCCAGCCAAGCTCGTCGTCGAGCTGGAGCAGGGCCTCGCCCTGGGCGTCGAGCAGATCGCCCACGCGGCTCTGCATCTGGCGCTGACGGTCGGCGACCTTTGTGAAGTCGAAGCGGAGATCGTCGCCCAGCCATGCGATGGCGAGGTAAGCGAGCCCTTCGAAGACGACTGCCAGCCCGAGGAGCATGCCGCCGGCGAAGAGGGCCAGGCGTCCGTTCGAGCGTGTACCCACCTTATCGATTCCCCCGCCTCGACGCGCTCCGCCCGCCGTTTCCGATCGACCGGCCGCCCCGGCCAGCTTGACTCCAGTGTCGCAGGATCGAGCCGATGAGCATGCAACCGATGGGCGAGCGCACTCTACTTGGTCCCCGTGCCTGGCTGGGGCAGCTGCGAACCGGGACCGGTCGCGAGAACGTCGCCTACGAGCTGGGTCGGATCTTCGGCGGAGCTCCCGCGCTGCCCGCGACTGTCGCGCGCGCGGTGGTGATCTGCCACGGAAACATCTGCCGCAGCCCGTTCGCCGCCGCGCTGCTTGCCGAGAGGTGTCCGGGCCTCGAGGTCCGCAGCGCCGGCCTGGAGGCGGGCGGGGGTGATCCCGCAGAGCCGGGCGCGCTTCGGGTGGCGCCCGAATATGGCGTGGACCTCTCCGCGCATCGCTCGACGTCGATGGACGCCGGTCTCGCCGGCTGGGCCGATCTGGTCGTCGGCATGGAGGGCCACCACGTGCGTGCGGTCTCCCGCCGGTGGCCAGATGCGGGGTCTACGGTTTGCATCATCGGCGACATCCTGCCGCGACTGCCGCGCCTCATTCCCGATCCGTGGGGCCAGCCCGACGACGTCTTCCGGCGTACCTTTGCGCGCATCGTCGAGGCTACCGACCGGCTGGCGGAGGCGATACGGGTGGGGAGGTCCGGAGGTTGACGGTTCTGCTCGTCGTCATCGTGCTCTCCGCGGGCTGGGTCGGGTTTGCGTACGCGGGCTATCCGATCGTGCTGTGGAGCCTGGCGCGGCTTTCGCCCCGGCCGATTCGGCCGGGCGACGCGACGCCGCCGCTGAGCGTGGTGATCGCCGTCCACGACGCGGAGGGCGACCTGCCCGCCAAGCTCGAGAACACACTGGCCGCCGACTACCCGGGCGACCTCGAGGTGATCGTGGCCTCCGACCACTCGACGGATCGCACCGAGGCGATCACACGGTCGTGGGGCGATCCGCGTGTGCGCCTCGTGTGCAACACCGGCGAACGCGGCAAGGAGTCGGCCCAGGCCGCGGCGATTCCGCTTGCCCGCGGCGAGATCGTCGTCTTCACCGACGTCTCCGCGCAGCTCGCACCCGATGCACTGCGAAGCATCGTCCGCCCATTCGCCGATCCGGGCGTGGGCTGTGTCAGCAGCGAGGACGAGGTCGAGAGCGACGGCGGCGAGGGCGCCTACGTGCGCTACGAGATGGCGCTCCGGCGGCTCGAGAACGTGTGCGGCGGGCTGATCGGGCTGTCCGGCTCGTTCTTCGCCGTCCGGCGCGAGATCTGCGATCCCTGGCCCACGCACCTGGCGAGCGACTTCCGCACCGCGCTCGAGGCGTCGCGCCGCGGACTGCGAGCGGTCTCGGAGCCCGGCGCACGTGCCACGTTTCGCGCCGTCGAGGACGCGGCCGCCGAGTGGCCCCGCAAGGTGCGAACGGTCCGCCGGGGCATCGCCGTGCTCTCGGCGTACCGCGATCTGCTGGATCCGCGCCACGGACGAGTGGCGTTCTCGCTGTGGGGCCACAAGCTGATGCGCTTCACCTCTCCGCTCGCGCTGATCGTGCTGCTGCTCGCGAGTGTTGCAGCGGCACGTGAAAGCGTGCTCGCCGCCTGGCTGGCCTCGGCTCAGCTCGCCTTCTACGCGGTCGGCGGGGTGGCGCTCGTGTCGAGCCGCGTCCAGGGGCTGCTGTTGCCCCGGCTCGCGGCGTTCTTCATGCTCGTCAATGCCTCCATGGTGGTCGCGTGGGCGTACCACCTGACGGGGCGAAGGTCGGTCAAGTGGCAGCCGACGAGACGCTAGAGCGAGCTCGCGAAGGGGCAGCGGGCGGCTTTCGTCTGTCGCGGCTGCCGCCGGGCGGGCATCCGCTGGCGCGCGAGGTGCTGCGAGCGCTCGCTTCGCCTGCACGCGCCGGCCTCGGCGCCGACGCGCCGGCCCCGGCCATCGCCGCGCGACTCGGCGGCGGCCGGGTCGAGCTGTATCGCTCGGGCCGGGCCGCGCTGGTCGCGGTCTTCGAAGCGCTGGCTGCCCGCTCGGGTCGCGACGAGGTCGTGGTGCCGGCGTACACCTGCTACTCGGTGCCCGCAGCAGCCGTCGCGGCCGGGCTGCGGGTGCGCCTCGTCGACGTCGATCGTGGCGGGTGCGTCGATGCGGATCGGCTCGCGGCGCTGCCGCTCGAGCACGCGGCTGCGGTGCTGGTCTCGAATCTCTTCGGCCTGGCCGAGCCGCTCGAGTCCGTGCGGGCGATCGCCGGGGCGCGCGGCTGCGCGCTGATCGACGACGCCGCCCAGGCCTTCGGCGCGAGCGACGCGCAGGGCCCGGTGGGCGGTCGCGGCGATGCGGGCCTCCTGAGCTTCGGGCGCGGCAAGCCGCTGTCGGCGCTCGGTGGAGGCGGTGCGTGGTGGCCGGCAGGATCGCCGCCGGTCGGCACCGCACCCGTGAGCGCGCCGGCGTCGCTGCCGGGACTGGCGCGTGCCGTCGCCTACGATTTGGCGATGGCGGGGCCGGTCTTCCGCGTGCTCGCCGCGATCCCCGCGCTGCACATCGGCGAGACGATCTTCGACCCGGGCATCGAGCGCGGTGGCATCGCCGACTCGGCGCGCGGACTGCTCGGCGTGGCGCTCGCGTGCGCGGAGCGAAACGCGGAGCAGAGACGCGAAGCGGCCGCGCGCCTGTCGGCCACGATCGCCTCGGCCACCGACTTCGTGCCGCTGCAGGCGCGTGCGGGAACGGTCGGAGTGCATCCCCGTCTGGCGCTGCTGGCGCCCGACGGCGCACGGCGCGATGCGGCACTCGACGCACTGACGCGCATCGGGGCCGGGGCTAGCCCGATGTATCCGCAGAGCCTCGATCGCCTCGCCGTGCTGGCTCCGCACCTCGCCGCACCGGCGGACTGCCCCGTGGCTCGCGACATGGCGGCGCGGATGATCACGCTGCCGACGCACGGTCGCCTCCGTGGGCGGCGCCTCGACGACGCAATCGCGGTGCTCGTCGAGACGAGCGGATGAGCGCAGCGACGCTACCCGGCCGCTGATCGGCTCGATTGCGCCATTACACGAGTTGGCGCACGGTGCGTCGACGCGCCTTTCGGCGCAACAGCGCGACGAGCGCGAGCGCGGCGATGGAGGAGAGCCGCGCGCCGGACTCGGGCACCGCGACCACCTCGGTGGTGACCGCGCAGTTGTTCGCCTCGTTGCTCTCGAAGACGAGGTCGAAGCCGTCCGCGCAGGCCGCCCAGTGGAAGTCCCGGGTCTCGCCCGGTCCGAGCACGACGAGGTCGGGCGGGACGACCGCGTCCGCGTCGGTGCAGCCCGCCGAGGACTGCGGGGCGGCGCCGGCCACGTGGCAGTCGCCGACGAGCCGGTCCGTGCCCGGGTCGAAGACGAGGTCGGAAGAGAGGTAGAACCGCAGCTGATTGCCCGCTGCCAGGCCGGGGCCACCGTTCATCGCGAGGCCGTCGAGCGAGACGGTCTCGCCGAGGCCGACCGAGGTGGCGTTGCCGTCGGCCGAGGCCGTGAGGTCGGGCGCCGCATCGGGATCGCAGGCATCGCCGACGCCGTCCATGTCGCCGTCCGCCTGGGAGGCGTTCGCGACGGCCGGGCAGTTGTCGCTCGCGTCGTCGTCGGCGTCCTCGTCGCTATCGATCACCAGCAGGTCGAGGTCGATCCAGTCGCGCACCGCGGTGACCGCCTCGTCGTGCGGGACCAGCGTGCCGGGCGGCATGCGGATGCTGGCGGTCGTCGTCTGCAGCCGCTCCCACAGCACGCTCTCGGCCGAAACGCCGGCCTTGATGCGCTCCGGAGAGGACAGGCCCAGATCGCCCTCGGTCGGCGTCACACCGATCAGGTTCATCGCGCCGAGCAGCACCGAGGCGCGCATGTCGAGACCGCCCGGCGCGGGCGCGTTCGGCTGGTGGCAGTGGGCGCAGTTGGCCTCGAGATAGGCGCGAACGCGGGCCTGTCGCGAGCCCTGCGTACTGTCGATGGGGTGCCACGCAGGGAACTGCGCCGGGTCGCCGACCTCGGTCTCGAACAGCCCCGAGCAGCCCATTGCATGCAGCTGGTTGTCGGTCCCGGCTGGATAGGCGAAGTCGTGATTGAGCTGCGCGGCCCTGAATCCGAGCACCCGACCCGCCGCGGACGTGTGGCAACCCAAGCAGTCGCTCGGCGACGGGTAGAGCCACGTCTGCTGCCCGGCCTGCCCGCCCACCATCACGTCGAAGACGTCCGACGACGGGCCGTAGAGCAGCAGGGCATCCGTCTCTGAGGCGTTCCAGCGATACGTCACGCCCGTCCAGCCGGGATTCTGGTGGATCAGCAGGCGCGTCTCGAGCCGGCGCGTGACGCCGGGCGAGATCGGCAGCTCGAAGTGCTTGACGAGCACGGTGCCCACCGGGAGAGTCAGCGGTCCATTGGGGACGAGAGGGATCGTCTGGCCCGCCGGGGGAGCGATCCAGCGACGCTTCAGCGCGCGGTCCGACCAGAGTGCCGACCCGACGTCGTACTCGACCATTCCGGTGGTGGGCACGAGGTTCGCGGTATCCGAGAAGAACCCGGTCGCGGACAGCGTATCGGGCCAGGCGCTCGGCGGCGGCCCGCCGCCCGGTGCGAGCTGCAGGATGCGGCCCCCGTAGTCGACGATGTAGAGCTCGCCGGCGTCGTCCTCACCGAAGGACGACACGTTGCCGAGGGTCGCCAGGGTGACGATCTGGCCGAGGCCGGTCGCCGGATCGACCGTCGTGCGGTCCCAGCCGAAGACCGCGCCCGACACGTAGTCGCCGAACACGTAGGTGCCGCGGAGCGAGGGCAGGGCGAAGCCCCGGTACACGTAGCCGCCCGTGATGGAACGCGCGTTCGGGCTTCCAATGCGAGGCAGCTCGACGACGGGTGGCTCGGTGCCGGGCGTCGGGCATCCCGACGTGCCGAAGTCGTGGGTGCCCTCGCAGTCCGGCCAGCCGAAATTGAGTCCCGGGACGTTCGCGACGGCGCGGTCGATCTCCTCCCACGCGCTCTGGCCGACGTCGCCGATCCACATGTCGTGGGGAGGCTCGCGGTCGAACGAGAAGCGCCAGGGGTTGCGGAGACCGTAGTGGTAGATGCGGTCGTCCGCGCCGGGCGCGGTGGCGAACGGATTCATGGGCGCGGCGCTTCCGTCGCTCGGGTCGATGCGCAGGATCGCGGCGAGCGGCGTCGTGAGGTTCTGCCCGTGGCCGTACTGGTCGCCCCCGCCGCCCCCGTCGCCGAGCGCGACGTAGAGATAGCCGTCCGGGCCGAAGGCGATCATCCCGCCGTTGTGGTTGGTGGCCGGCTGCACGGCCTCGAGGAGGCGCTGTCGCGGCGCCGTCGAAGGATCGACCGAGTTGGCGGACGGGGAGGGCGAGGTGAACCGCTCGACGATCACCTTGAAGCACGTGGGCAGACCGCAGCCGCCGCCGGGCTCGTCGACCGTGTAGTCGACGTAGAAGTGCCCGTTCGTCGCGAAACCGGGATCGAACGCCAGGCCGAGCAGACCCGTCTCGCTGAACGGCCCGAACGACACCTCGCCGCGCAGGTCCAGGTACGTCTGCTTCTGGCCCTCCGTGACGCTCGGGTCGCCGGGAAAGACGTGGATCAGGCCCGCCTGCTCGACCACGAACACGCGGCCGCTGCCGTCTCCTGCGCCGGTGAGGAAGATCGGCAGGCTGAAGTCGAGCAGGTTCGGGAACGCATCGACCGTCGTCATCGCTGGTGCGACCAGTGGGCCATCGAGCGGCATGTTGTGGCCGGGAAAGTCGGGGGTTCCGGCGAGGCCGCAGATCTGAGCCGAGGCCACCGAGGGAGCAGCCACGAGCCAGAAAGCGGTGATCAGCAGCCATGCGACGGGACGCGACAAGGGCTGGCGCTCCGGTGAACCGACCCGGGTACCGGGAGCCGGTCGATCGAGCAAGTTACCGCAGCCCCTACGACGCTACGAGGACGAACGTCACATCCCGAGCCGGGCAGGCGGATTCCGCCGAGTTGTCAAGGAAGGTTGCCGGTCGTGCGCACGACAGCTTCGTTTCCGATGTGAATCGCCGTGGGCGATTCGTTTCGGCTCGTCACGACGTCGATGAGGCGGAGCGTCCGATCGCCCGGCGTGTCGCGGGAGATGCGATCAGTCCGATGGCCGCCGTCGTCAGATGCACCCCCCAGTCGAGCCAAGCGCGCGCGATGTCGATCCGACCAGCGGCGACGAGAGTCGCGGCCACGAGGCACGCCGCGACCTGGGCCGGCCATGCGATCAGCGACCAGAGCAGCGCCCGAGCAAAGAGCCGCGGCACGCTGCGCTCGGCGAGCACCCCGGCCAGCCATCCGAGCGCGGCGAGCACGTACGCGAGCCAGATGCCGCTGTCGCTCGCGTAGAACTCGAGCGTCGACGGTCCGCTCGTCAGGAGCGGGCCGGATGCGCTGATGTCCAGTCCGAGCACACCGTGCAGCAGCGAGACGCAGATGTCGGCGTACGTCGACTCGAGCCACGGTGTGGTCAACGACGTGACGGAGATCGGGATCGGGACCACGAAGCAGAGCAGGGCGAGCTGACGCGGCCCCGGTCGGCCGACGAGACAGCCGAGACCGAGCGCCGCGACCGGCAGCCCCACCCGCGCCATGGTCGACGAAGCGAGCGCGATGCCGACGAGCTCGAGCGCCAGACCGGCTCCGATCAGGAGCACGCCCGGGCGGGTGCGAATCGGGGCGGGCGTCGACTGCGCACGCGTCGCGAGGACGGTCAGCACCGGCGCCACGAGGATGGCCAGCCGGCCGTCGACGCGCCCCAGGCTTCGGGCCAGGTCGACGAGCACCGGCGAGAAGGCCGCCGCGCAGGCGATCCCCAGGCCCAGCGCGTAGGTGGCGCCCGGTCGATGCTCAGTCATCGCCCGGTCGCGACGCGCGGGCGTGCCGGAACGCCTCGTCGATCTGGTAGGCGCAGGCCAGCGAATCGCCCCGCGTCAGTCCGGCGCGTGGCAGCACGAGCGGGCCGTCGTCGGGCGTCGCCACGCCCAGCTCGGTGGCGAACGCCCACTCGCAGCCGGCTTCCCGGACGGCGTCGAGTGCGGCGAGACTGCGATGCTCGGGGCCACCGTAGGGAAAAGCGAAGGTGCGGACGGCGCGGTCGGTCCGCTCGGCCACGTCGGTGACGGACCGCGCGACCTGATCGCGCGCGACCTCATCGGGGGCGAGGCCCAGATTCAGGTGTCCGGCGCCGTGCGCACCGATGTCGAATCCGTGGGTCATGAGCTCCCGCACCTGCTCCCAGGTGAGCAGCGGCCAGTCGCGCTCCTCGCGCCGCACGTCCACCTCGAGCGCGCGGCCGAGCTCGCCGAGCACGGCGTCGATCGTGTCCGCCGGCGTTCTCATCAGCGCCTCGGAGACGACCCAGTG
>CAZETS010000035.1:0-10197 GCA_964515335.1 uncultured Spirochaetaceae bacterium | reverse complement strand
CGGCGTCGATCGTGTCCGCCGGCGTTCTCATCAGCGCCTCGGAGACGACCCAGTGAGCCCGCCCCCGCTCCGCTTGGCTCGAAACCAGCAGCTTCGCGGGGAGCTTCGACGGCGCGCCTTCCGGCCAACATGCACCCGCGGACCGAAGCTCGGGCACCCGGGTCTCTCGGAACATCGCGCCTAGTGTCTCCCACCAGAAGCGGCGGTCGGTTCCGATGAAATCTGTGCTGAGGAATACCGTCGCCGGTATTCCGAGACGTGACAGAACAGGAGCCGCGAGGTGCAGATTGTCCGCATAGCCGTCGTCGAAGGTCACCGCAAAACCCGGACGGCGCGCGTCCTCGGGCCACAGGTCGGTCGTTGGGCGCGGGTCGAAGTGCTTCGCCATGAAGCGCATCTGCTGCTCGAAGACTTCGACGGGCACGCCGCGCTCGACGCCGTACAGTGAGCCTACGTGTAGATCGGGCCGCGAGTTCGGCGGGTCGACGCGGTGGTACATGAGCACCACGGCGCCGGCTCGCGGAACCGCTCGCCGCCAGGCGAGTTCGTGTAGGCGGGCGAGGTAGCGCGCCGAGCTCAGGATCTTCCGGATCATCTGTCCCCGCCGGAGCTTGGCCAAACCGGACGAAAACATCCATCCTGCGGAGTGCCGTGTTCGGACACTTCGGCCGGATCCGGCCCCGGCTGAAGCGGGGGACGGCGGCGCCTGCGACGAGCGGCACGACCGTCAGCAGTCTTCCGATTCACTCGACCCGGATCGCGACCTGCGATGAGAACAGATGCAGGACGCGTCGCTCGGGATCACTCGATCCGATAGGCTTGTACCGGCGCGCAGCGTGAAATCGCCGGCCCGAGCGCATCTGGACACACACCTGGAGAAGTCGCCCCTCGGGGCCAGCTGAGGGGATCAGTGCGAATCCTCAAGATCTTCGACGGCGACTATCCGTGGGACGTGCGCGTCGAGAAGGTCACGCGCACGCTCGTCGGCACCGGGCACGCCGTCCACCTCGTGTGTCGCAACAAGCGGGGTGACCGCCCGCGCCACGAGCGCCTCGACGACGGCGTCGAGGTCACGCGCGTGCCGGCCTGGGGGCCGGCGGGGCTCTCGCTGCCCGTCTTCTTCAGTCCGCTCTGGGTCGCGACGGCCCTCGGCGCCGCGCGGCGCTTCGGCCCGGATCTCGTGCTCGCGCGCGATCTCCCGATGGCCCCGCTCGCCGTCTGGATCGCGTCGCGGCACGGTGTTCCCGTCGTGGCCGACCTCGCCGAGCCGTACCCCGACTCTCTGCGCTCGATCTATCAGTTCAACGCTCCGTCGCTCGCGGATCGACTGGTGCGCAGCCCCGCCGCTGCGGACGCCGTGGAGCGGTCCGTCGTGCGACGCATCGATCGGGCGATCGTGGTCTGTCCCGAGGCGGGCGAGCGACTCGAGCGGGTCGGCCTGCCGCCGGGACGCTGGACACTCGTGCGCAACACCCCGCTGACGACGCGCTTCGAGCGCTCGGGCGAGCAGCCGCCCGAGCTGTCGGGTCTGGACGACCGCTTCGTGCTGCTCTTCTCGGGAATCCTGGCGGGCGATCGCGGGCTCGACACCGCGATCGATGCGGTCGAGCGGCTCGAGTCGCGCCACCCGGGTCGCTTCAGCCTGCTGGTGGTGGGCGAGGGACCCGTACGCGAGCAGCTCGAGCGTCGCGCGGTTGGGCTCGGTCTCGAGGAGGCGGTGCGGTTCGCCGGATGGGTCGACTACGCGCGCCTGCCCGACATCGTCGCCGGCAGCGACCTGGGCCTGCTTCCGTTCCACCGCTGTCCGCACATCGAGGCGAGCCTCGCCAACAAGCTGTTCGAGTACATGAGCCTCGGCCTGCCCGTCGTGGCCAGCGACGTCGCTCCGCACCGACGCGTGATCGACGACGCCGGAAACGGCGTGCTGTTCGAGCCCGGCGATGCCGATGCGCTGGCGGCCGGCATCGAGGCGCTGGCCGAGGACCGGGACGAGCTGCGTACGCTCGCCGCGTCCGGGCTGGCGGCTGCGCAGGATCGGTACTGCTGGGAGCGGGACGGAGACCGGCTGCTGGGCGTCATCGGCGACGCCGGTCGAATCGCCGCGAAGGCTTTGCCGCGCCAGCGCAGCGGCGCGATGGACGAGCCTTCGCCCGGGTCGCTGCCCTCCGAGTCGGGCACGGGGCGGTAGGGCGGGACGCATGTCTGGGCGACTCTGCGCGAAGCTGGGCCTGCTGGCCGTGACCAGCCTGCTGATGGTCGGCGTGCTCGAACTCGCGATCCGACAGTTCTTCCCTGCGCCGGCCACCTGGATCGACCCGCAGGTCACGCATCTCGAGAGTCCCCTGCTCGGGTGGGTGCTGCCCCCGGGCCTCGAGGCCTACACCATCGACGCGCCCGTCACGGTCAACGCCGCGGGCTATCGCGACGACGACTTCCCCCCCGCCAAGCCGGCGGGCGAGTACCGCGTGCTGGCTCTCGGCGACTCGTTCACATTCGCTCTGGGTGTGCGCTTCGAGGACCTGTGGGTGCAGCAGCTCGAACTCGCCCTGGGCGCGCGCGTGGGCCCCGAGCGCTCGGCACAGGTTGTGAACGCCGCCGTCGCCGGCTACAACACGAGGCAGGAACTGATCGTCCTGGAGTCCGACGGATGGTCGCTCGATCCCGATCTCGTGGTCGTCGCGTTCTACTGGAACGACCTCGTCGGCAACGACGAGCCGATCCCCGACTTGCAGACGACCCCGAGGATCGCGAACGCCGAGCTGACGTGGGAGCGGGGTGAGCGCGAGCAGGGGCACCTGATCCCGGCCGCCCTCCGCGACCGCCTGCGCCAGAGCGTGCTTCTCTATCAGGCGACGATTCGCGCCAAGCAGGTGATGGCCGCCTTCGATCCGCCTGCCGGCGCCTACGCGACGGTGCAGAGGGCACTGCTCGAGGGAGACGACGACACTCTCGAGCCCTACTGGCGGGCGACGCGAGAGCGACTGCTCGAGATCACCGCTTCCGCGAGGCGGCGCGGCGTGCCCGTGGTCCTGATGCTCTTTCCGATGGAGAACGAGATCAAGATCGACTTCCCCGAGATGCGGATGGCCGAGACCCTGCGAGAGGTCTGGGCGCCGACGGGGATGCCCTTCGTCGACCTCACCGCGGCCTACCGAGAGTCGCTTCGCGGCGGCGCGAATCCCTTCCTGCCGTACGACCTGCACCCGAACGCGCACGGCATGAAGATCGCCAGCGACCGGCTGCTCGAGGTGATCGAGACCGAGGACCTGCTGGTCGAGGTGGCGCTGCAGCCGCGCGACGAGGCCTCGTGAGCTGGGTCGATCCCATCGGTCTGGCCGTCGCGCGGGTGGGCCTCGGCCGACTGCTCCCGGCCCGCGGTCCTCTGATCGTGATGTACCACGGCATCGGCGGTGAGGACGGCGTCGCCCCAGCCGACTTTGGTGATCAGCTCGATGCTCTGACGGCGCTGCGCGACGTCGTGCCGCTGCGCGAGGCACTCGGCGCGCTCGGTCGCCCAGAAGCGGTCCGTCTGGCATCGATCACCTTCGACGACGGTTATCGCGACTTCGCGCAGCTGGCGCTTCCGGCCCTGGCCGCGCGCGGCTTGCATGCCACGCTGTTCGTGCCCGCCGGACGGATGGGCGGCTACAACGCCTGGGACGAGGGCGCCCATGCGCGCCGCGGCATCCTCACCGCCACGGAGCTGCGCGATCTCGACCCGTGTCGCGTCGAGATCGGTGCACACGGGTACACGCACTGTCGCATGGCGGGCCTCGACGATGGCGCGCTCGCACACGAGACGGACGTTGCCCGGCGCGACCTCGCCGAAGCGATCGATCGACCGATCGACCTGTTCGCGTATCCGTACGGACAGGGCGACGACTTCGATGCGCGGGCCGAGCAGGCCGTCCGGCGGGCCGGCTACGCGGCAGCGTGCTCGACCCGATTCGGTCGCGGGAGCAGCCCGAACGACCGGTACGGGCTCAGGCGGGTCGGCATCGAGCCGCGGGACTCGCTGCGGCACGTCCGGGCGAAGCTCGAGGGCGGCTACGACTTCGTCGCCGTCAAGGAGGCCCTCGGTGTTAGGTGGCGCGCCGCGAGGAGCGGGCCGTGAGCCTCTCGGGTAAGTGGCTCGCCCTGCGCCGGAAGGTCGACGAGATCGGCCGGGTCGGCGCGATCCGCCTCGCCCTGCGGACCCTCTGGCAGGCGCTCTTCCAGCGCGACGAGATCCTGTTCACGCTGGATCTCCGAGGCTTTTCCCCGCCGCCGACGGCCGGCGCCGCGGGTGCCTCGCTGCGCCGGATCGGCGCAGTCGCGGACCTCAGCGCTGCCGACCTCGCGGCGCTTCGTGACTACGGGGGCGACGGCTACCTCGACGCCGCGCGTGCGCGCCTCGAGGCGGCGTGGACGTTCTTCCTGGTCGATCTCGACGGCCGAGCGGCCGGCGGCGGCTGGGCGCTCACCCCCGCCACCGGGCTCGCTGCGAAGGTCGTGCCGATCGTCGATGGGGAGCTCGTGATCATCGACTGCTTCACGTTTCCCGCCTGCCGAGGACGAAACGCGTATCCGCACATGCTGGCGGGCGTCGCCGAGCACCATCGCGACGCCGGTGACCAGCGTGCATGGATCTTCACGCGCGGCCACAACCGGGCGTCGATCCGGGGCATCGAGAAGGCCGGCTTCCGGCCGACGATGATCTACCAGACGCTGACGCTCTGCGGGCGCGAGATCGTCTGGTGGAAGCGCCGCGCGAAAGGGGAGTGACGCGGGATCGCTTCAGCGCGAGGCGCTGTCGCCGTGGGGCGCATCGGACTCGAGGGAGAGGATGTCCCGGCGCACCAGGTATTCCCCGATGCGGCGGTGACCGGCACGATTCGGGTGGTTCCAGTCGAGCTTGTCGCCCTTGTTGTACACGAAGAACTCGCCCAGACCGTTTCGCCCACGTGAGCTCTCCGGTTCCTGCGGATCGTCGATGAACGCCCAGTAGGCGTCGACCACGGGCAGGTCGGGCGCGAAGAAGGGCGCAATGACCTGCTGCGTGCCGCGCTCGATGAAGCCGTCCTCCCACACGATCCCGAGATCGGCGTAGGTCTCCTGCGCCTCCAGGGAGATCTGCATCTCGTAGGGCAGGATCACGATGCTGAGGCGCACGCCGTTCTCGGCCATCACCTCGTGGAAGTGGTTGATGCGACCGGCCGTCTCGCGGAGGATCGACTCGTACTTGCGGGGCTCGAACTCGTACGCAGAGTAGCCGTGGAAGCCGATGCCCTGGCGGCGAAGCAGGTTCTTGGCTTGGGTTCGCAGGGAGGTGTAGAGGTAGCTGCGTCCCCGCAGCCAGTCCAGGTAGTTGACGACCTGATCGCGCATACGAAGCGAGGTCGGCCGGAGCTCACCGCTGAAGGCCTGGTCCGGGAGGATGTCGTTCAGGTTGAAGAGGTAGATCGCGTCGGTCAGTCCGAACCGCCGCGCCAGCTTCGCCGCGTGGCCGATCTCTGCGTTCGAGACCGAGAGCCCGATGCCGCCGAGATTCAGGTGCTCGTAGTCGGGATAGGCGGCCTCGACGATCTCGGAGATGCGGTACGGATAGCCGGCACCGACGCCGTAGGTGACGGAGTCGCCGAAGTAGCCGATCCTGCGTGGCCGTGAGAGCGCCCACTCGTCGTCGGGGAATCCGTGGCTGTTGATCTTGATGATGCCGTAGGGGTGCTCGAGCTCCGTGTCCGTCGCCCGTACCGAGGCGTAGAAGCCCGGGTTGTAGGAGATGAAGAGGCGCAGCGCGATCTCGGCGACACCGGCCAGCAGCGCGAACACCAGGAGGTTGAATCCGACGAGGGCCAGCACCGGATGGCGGGAGAACCAGGAACCCTTCGAGCCGCCCATTCGAGATCGCTCCGATGCCGCTTGCGAGGCGGCGCGTATGGTACAGAGTGGCATCCGTGTCGGGACGAGCCGGCCTTCGACGCGAGTCCCGCCATCGATCGGCCCCGCGACGGTCAAGCTGGAGGGAAGCCCGGCCTGTTGACCCCGGAGGGGAGGGCGATGGATGCTCAGTGCGTGGGCGGCGCTCACCGACAGGTGTCGCGATGGTCACCGACGACCGCGCGCTTGTCCGTTCGACTGCGGGCTCTCGCATGGGTTCCCGGCGCAGCCCTCCAGGTGGGGCCGAGTGCCGGTCACGGCGCCGGACGTCGTCGCTGATGCGCGTCCTCCACGTCGCGTCGGGTGATGGCTGGGGCGGGGCCGAGGTGGCGACCCTCGAGCTCGTGCGCGGCCTCGAGGCTCGGCCAGACGTGGAGGTTCGCGCTCTCGTCCTGAACGAGGGCGAGCTGGCGCAGCGCCTCGGGGAGGCCGGGGTGGCCGTCGAGCTGGTGGAGGAGGATGGACTCTCGTTCCTCGAGCTGCGCCGGCGGGTTCGACCAATTCTGGCGAACGGGCACTGGGACGTGGTTCACGCCCATCGCTACAAGGAGATCATGCTCGTGAGCAGCCTTGGGCTGCCCGGGCGCACGAAGCGGGTGGTGACGGTTCACGGCGCGGAGCCGCTCCGACGGCTCGACAACCGCTCCCGTGTCCAGATCTGGGGCGCGCTCTGGCTCGCGCGGCTGGTCGGTGCGCGGTTCGCGGCCGTGTCCCCCGAGCTCGCAGAGCGCCTGTCGCGGGTGTTCGGAGGCTCCTGCGTGGTTCGCGTCGACAATCCGATGCCCGGACTCGAGACCGCGGAGGCCGAGGATCTGCGCAGCCGCTTCGGCTGGCCGTCCGACTGCGGCCTGGTCGCGTTCGTCGGTCGACTCGAGGCCGTCAAGGGGCCCGATCTGTGTCTCGACGTGCTGAAGCGCTGTCCCCGGGATCTGCGCCTCGTCATGATGGGCGCGGGATCGATGGAGGCAGAGCTGCGGCGTGCGGTACGAAGCGCCCCCGACCTCGAAGGGCGCGTCGAGTTCGTCGGCGCGGTGTCCCGGCCGACGCGCTACTTCGCACAGCTGGATGCCCTGGCGCTGACCTCGCGCCACGAGGGGCAGCCGATCGCGCTGCTCGAGGCGGCGGGCGCGGCGCTGCCCGTCGCGGCCTTCGCGGTCGGCGGCGTCCCCGAGCTGCTGCGCGACGCTCCGCCGAGCTGGCTCGTCGAGGCGGGCAACGTGGACGCGATGGCCGAGGCGCTGCGCGATCTCGCCGCGGACCGGCCCCAGGCCGGAGACGACGCGCGCCGGTGGTCCGACGCGCTGCGGTCGCACCACGGACGCGATGCCGTGGTCGACCGCTACGTCGCCGCGATGTATCGCGGCGGTCCCCCGGCTGGGGCTACTGCGGCGGCAGCAGGACCGGCGGTGCCGGGGCGGTCTGGCCGGGCGGCGGAGGAGGCGGACTCCCACCGCCCTGATAGCCGATCTGACTGCAGCTAACGGGCGGGCCCCGGCGCGCGTGGAAGTTGTCACGGTAGTGGACGACCTCAGCACCCGAGCCGCCTCCACCGTAGTGGTTCGAGTAGGTGTCGAAGCCCCAGTCGGACCAGGACTGGTCGTGGAGCATCGCGGGGCCGTTGATGCCGGAGAGGTCGATCACGGGCTGACCGTTCAGGCTGACCGTGACGCGCACGTTGCTGGTGCCGAGCCCGCGGATGTGGGCCTGGATGCAGTGCCACTGTCCGTCCGGCATCGCCGTTGCGGCGTTCCAGCTCGGCCCCGGGCTGTAGATCAGGGCGTTGTTGGTCCCGTACTGCTGGCTGCCGTTGCACATCACCTCGCCGACGTGTGCCTGCACGCTGCCGACGTTGTTCCAGCAGCTGCTTCCGCCCTGCGTCCACAGGAACGCGGCGAAGGGGAAGCGGGCGGGGTAGTTCGGCACGTTGCTCTGGCCACCGATGTACCAGAACTGGGCGAAGCCATTCGGGCCGCCCCATTCGTCGCGCTTCAGCGCCTGGCTGAGTACGCCGGAGGTGCGGAAGCCGTGCGAGAGCGCGAGCGCCTCGGTGATTCCCACCTCGGTCGCCGGCGGATTCAGGCCTTTCACGAACAGGAACCCGGCATCAGTGCCCGGCTTGTTCTTCATGCCGAGATAGGCCGTGCCGTCGAAGACGTCTCCGTTGGGCGAGTGGCCGCCGCCGAGCGCGGCCTCGCCATCCTCGTAGACGACGATGCACTCGCCGCTGCTGCGAAGGTTGTAGGCATTTCCGGAGCCGTCGGTGGCGGCCGTTCCGCAGGTCGGGTGGTTGCACGACATGCCGCCGTCGTTCGGCGCGGGATCGGAGCTCGAGAATGAGCACGAGGAGACCGACTGGCCCAGTTTCTTCACCCAGTAGCTGTTGTCGCCACGATACGAGAAGCCGTCGTACCACGGCCCGTAGTTCGGCGGACCACCCCCGACGTACTGCGACGCGTTCTGCGCGTCCCAGAGCTGGGGCGCCTCGAAGTCCTCACACATGATGACCGACGGGTCGTAGTACGCATCGGCGGGGTTCTTTACGCGGTCGCAATAGCAGTCGACGCCGTCGGTACAGTTACCACCCGCCGTCGCGCTGCCCGCAACCAGGAGCGCCGCCGCGAGCGCACTCGCCCCGACGAGTAGATCATTCAGGTGGATCCGCATTGCGTCCTCCGCGGTCGGTGATTCACGGCCGTCCCATCTGCCCGGCCGAGCGCCCCAAACAATCGTCGCGATCCGTCTTTTTCGGGGTGACGATCATCACAGCGCAGCGAGAAGGAAAAAGAATCGGCCCGTCGGCATCCTGGGACACGGACCTGCCGCAGCGGCTCCGGGCGACCCAATAATCATTCGTCGCCTCGACGGCGACCCCGCTGCGCGACCAGCAGGGCGCGGCGTCGCCAGTCGCGAAGTCTTCGTGAACTTCCGAGGCGCCAGCGCGCCTCGAACCCGAGCACCGCCAGGTGTCCGATCACGCGCCGGCCACCGCCCACGATCTCGTAGACCTCCCGGGCACCAGTCGTCCACGGTCGCTTGTACGCCTCATCGCCCTGCAGAAAGTCGAATTCGTCAAAGTCCGAGGAGAACGAGTCCTCGACGATGGAACGCAGCAGCTGACTGCCCACGTCAGGATACCGGGCGCGGAAAGAGGGCAGATAATAGTAACGGACGCGCGGCGTCGGAAACACGAGCGCGAAGGCGGCCAGCTCGCCGGCGAGTCGGAGCGTCCAGAGCTCGCGCGGTAGCGCCGTCTCGAGCAGGACCGTGCGCAGGAACCCGTTCAGCTCGGCGTCTCGCAGGTAGGCGAAGCCGCTCTCCCACTTCCAGCTCTCCCGCTCGACGGCGACCATCTCGTCGAAGAGCGCTCTGTCTACGGTCTCCCGTTCGATCGAGAAATCGCCCGACTCGGCGGCCTTGCGGGCCGTGCGCTTGAGGTTGGCCCGGAACTTCTTCGTGCGAGACGCCAGGTACGCGTTCCAGCTGCCCGTGGTCCCGACGAAGGGGCACGGCTCGTACAGACGGCCCGCGGTGCGACCCGGCAGCCCGGCTGCGAAGGCGCGGCGAGTGGGCTCGTCCGAGAACCATGCCTGCAGCTGCATCACGTCGAATCGCGAGCGCACGGCCGCGATCGATGCGGCGAGGTCCCGGCCGTCGGAGGCGTTCGGATCGGCGGCCAGCGGCCCGAGGTAGTCTGATGGCCCCTGGCCGAGCAGCGTCAGCACACTGCGGCCGCGAATCCGACGACACGCGGTGGCGAGCAGGAGTGGGCGGCTCCCGTCGCGCACGAACAGCCACGGCTCGGCGTCCGGTGCGCAGTGCTCGAGCCAGCTCCTTGCCCAGTCGTAGGACTGGAATGGCGTGGCGCTCGGGCTCGCTTCCAGGCTTCGCCAGAGAGACGCCGCCTGCTCGAACTCGGCCCGCCCGACTAGCAGTGCGAGACCGTCCGCGGATGAGCGGGCGGCGGTCAGGGCGTTCGGATCGATCGGGTCCACGGCCGTGCTCATCTCGCGGCGCCACCGAGCGCCCGGATCAGCCGCAGCTTACCCGACCGCTCCCGCTCGAGGCCGTCGACGCGCTCCGCCTCGGCATGCAGCCGGCCCTCGCTCTGCGAGGCGATTCGATCGCAGAGTCGGGCCGCGTGGGCGGGCGTGTAGCCGTCCCCGCCGACCACGCGAACCAGGATGCGATCGGCTGCCTCTTGGACGAATTGCGCCTGGACGATTGGCGCGCCGGCTTCCCGCGCCTCCTCGAGCATGTACATGAAGAACTCGCCGTGGT
>CAZETS010000034.1:24043-58096 GCA_964515335.1 uncultured Spirochaetaceae bacterium | reverse complement strand
GGGGGCCTCGTCGCCCCTTCGCGCTCGGCCCTGGCGATGCGCAGCGGATGCGTCACGCAGAGCCGAAGGAGCGTCCTGTGCGCTCTCCCGCGGGCCGCGTTGCCGGTCCACGGGCGCCATGGTACTTGTGGCCGACGTGTCCGATGAAGGTCCCGTCCACGCGGATCCGCCCGCGTCCGAAGCGCCCGACGGACCCGTGAGCGAGCCGCGCTCGGCCGACGCGCTCGGTGTGTCGGAGATCGCCGATCCCGGTTCGGCGATGACGCCGCGGTTCAACTTCTTCTTCGCGTGGTTCGCGCGGCGCTTCTTCGGCCACTTCGACATCGACGATCAGGCCGTCGCTCAGCTCCGAGCCCTCGAGGAGCGGGGGGCGGTCGTCTACGTCATGCGGTACTCGAGCCGCCTCGACTATCTGCTGTTCAACACGCTCTTCCTGCGCGAGGGTCTCCGGCTCTCGAGCTTCGCGAACGGCATCCACTTCGCGATCTACCGGCCGATCTGGCAGAGCATCCGGCAGGCCCTCGTGCGCAAGCGGGGGCGGTCGCGTGCGGTGGTCCACGGCGAGCACCAGCAGGTGGTGCGGCGGCTCACACGAGAGGGTTCGTCGTTCTTCCTCTTCCTGCGGACCGAACGACTGCGCACGTTCTGGCGCGGACTCTGGCGCATGCGCCACCGCCAGGACGAGCTCGACCTGCTGCAAGAGGTGGTGCGCGAGGCGTGGACGAGTGACCACGAGGTGTTCGTCGTTCCGCTCTCCATCTTCTGGCGCAAGGGGCCGCGTCGCGGCCCCAACCGCTTCCTCAACCTCGATTACGGCTCGTTGTCGCGGCCCTCGGACCTCGCCAAGGTCGGCTCGTTCCTGCTCACCTACCGCAGCCTGTCGGTCAAGCTCGGCGAGCCCATCGACGTGCAGACCTACCTGTCGGCGCACCGCGACGAAGGGCAGGCGCGCGTCACGCGCACGATCCGCCGCTCGATCCTCATCTACCTGTACCGGGAGGAGAAGGTCGTCGAGGGGCCCACCCTGCGGTCTCCCGCCCGGGTGCTGCGCGAGATCTTCGCCGATGCAGGCGTGCGTGCCGCGATGCGGGAGCGCGCGGCGCGCAAGCGCGGATCGATGCAGAAGGCCGAGCGCGACGTCGGGCGCATCCATCACGAGATCGCCGCTCGGATGAACTCGACGCTGCTCGCCCTGCTTGCGCTGATCGCCGGCGCGATCATCCGGCGCCTGTTCTCGGGCATCGAGGCCACCGGGCTCGAGAAGGTCGCCGAGCACGCCAAGGAGCACCCGCTGGTGCTCGTGCCCACGCATCGTTCGTATTTCGACTTCATCATCGTCTCGCTGCTCTTCTACAACAGCTACCTCGTTCCGCCTCACATCGCGGCGCGCGACAACATGGCCTTCGGGCCGTTCGGCCTGATCTTCCGCATGGCCGGCGCCTTCTACCTGCGGAAGTCCTTCGACGATCCGCTCTACAAGCAGGTATTCCGCGCCTACATCGCCTATCTGGTGCGCGAGGGCTTCACCCAGGAGTTCTTCATCGAGGGTGGGCGCTCGCGCACCGGCAAGACGCTCGCCCCGCGGCTCGGCATGGTGAACTGGAACGTCGACGCCTTTCTGGAGAGCTCGCGCCGCGACCTCTTCTTCGTCCCCATCGCGATCAACTACGAGCGGCTCGTCGAGGAGAGCGGCATGGTCGACGAGCTCGAGGGCGGCAAGAAGACCGACGAGAGCACCCTCGCGCTCTTCCGCTCGCGTAAGGTGTTGCAGCGACGCTTCGGCTCGGTGCGCGTGAGCTTCGGCGAGCCCATCTCGCTCGCCGAGGCGCTCGGCGACAGCCGCAACCGCTTCGAGCGGCAAGTGCGTGGCGACCTGGCGTCGCTGTTGCCCGGTGGCGACGACGAGCAGCGGGCCGCGCTCGCGGAGGAGATCGCCGAGGAGAAGCGCGCCTTCGTGGACGAGCTCGGCCACCGTCTCGTCGAGCAGATCAACTGGTCGGTGGTGGCGAACGCCACCTCGGTGGTGTCCGCCGTGCTGCTCGGCTCGTCGCACAGGGGGCTGCTCCGCAGCGAGCTCGCCGCCCGGGTGCAGCAGGTCGTGGATCTGCTGCAGCGCTCGGGGGTGCCCATCACCAGCGCACTGCGCGGCGACCAGGGTGATTTCACCGAGTCGATCGACTTCATGATTCGGAGCGATCTGCTGAAGACGGTGACCGACTCGCACGGCGAGATCGTCTACTTCGATCCGAGTCGCCGGCGCGCCCTCGACCTCTACCGCAACTCGATCGTCCACTACCTGGCGACGCCGAGCATCCTGGCGCGGCGACTGCTCGTCGGCGGCTCGCCGAAGGAGATCCGGGAGGATCTCGAGGGCTGGCAGCACCTGCTCTACGGCGAGTACTTCGTGCCGGCGGCCGAGCGGCAGCCGGCGGCGGTCGATCGCCTGCTCGAACACTTCGCGTCGGCGGGCTGGATGGCGCGCGGAGAGGACCGGCTCGTGGCCAGCGAAGCCGGGCGGCCGCTGCTGGGGCTGCTGGCCGCGCAGACCCAGGGCGTGGTCGAGTGCTACGAGGCGGTCTGCCGGGCGCTGCAGGACGTCGACACCCCCGTGACCCGCAAGGCGCTGGTTGCCGCCTCGCAGTCGGCGTTCGAGCACGCGGAGCTGCTCGGCCTCGCCGAGCGGCTCGAGGCCGCCAACGAGACGACGTTCGGCAACGCGATCGAGCTGCTGCTGGCCCGCGGCATTCTCGCCGTCGAGCCGGCGGCGCCCGGCCGCAAGGGCTCGGCATCGGACATCCGCTACGCCCCCGGGGAGCACTTCGAGGCCCTCGTGGCGTTGCGCGAGCGGCTGGCGACCGCGGCAGCGGCCCGGTAGGGTTCGCCGCCTCGCACCGGCCGGCGAGCCGATGTCGAAGGCCCGCCTCGCGTGTGCGCCCGGGCCCGCGCGGCCGGCGCCCGCCGCCCCTCGTCGGCACTCGACGGAGACCCGTTCCGACCATGGATGTGCTCGACCTGCTCGATTTCGGCAAGTCCGGTGGGCTCGTGACGGCCATCGCCCAGGACGCCGCCTCCGGCGAGATCCTGATGGTCGCCCACATGAACGAAGAGTCGTTCCGCCGGACCCTCGAGACCGGCGAGGTCGTCTACTGGTCGCGCTCGCGCAAGAAGCTCTGGCACAAGGGCGAGGAGAGCGGGAACGTCCAGAAGGTGAAGTCGATCCACGTCGACTGCGACGGCGATGTGGTGTTGCTCGCTGTGGAGCAGGTTGGCGACGCGGCCTGCCACACCGGCAAGCGCAGCTGCTTCTTCCGCAAGCTCGAGGGTGGCCGGGTGATCGACGTGGGGGTGCAGGTCTTCGATCCGGACGAGGTGTACAAGCGATGAGCGGCGAAAAGCTACTGCGCCTGGCGCTGCCGAAGGGCAGCCTGCAGGAGACGACGCTCTCGCTCTTTGCCCGGGCTGGTTACGACATTCGCGTGAAGGGGCGCTCGTACTATCCCTCCATCGACGACCCCGAGATCGAGTGCATCCTGATTCGCCCGCAGGAGATGGCGCGCTACATCGAGCAGGGCGTGATGGACTGCGGGATCACCGGCGTCGACTGGGTGATCGAGAGCGGCGCCGACGTCGAGGAGCTCGCCGACCTGCGTGCACCGTGGCCCAACTACGTGCCCGTGCGCTGGGTGCTGGCCGTCAAGCAGGGCTCGCCCTACGCGACGCCCAAGGATCTCCACGGCAAGCGGATCGCCACCGAGGTGGTCAACCTGACCAACCGCTACCTCGAGCGGCAGGACATCGAGGCCAGGGTGGAGTTCTCCTGGGGCGCCACCGAGGTGAAGCCGCCCGTGCTGGCGGACGCCATCGTCGACGTGACGGAGACCGGCTCGAGCCTGCGGGCCAACAACCTCGAGGTGCTCGACGTGCTGCAGGAGAGCACGCCGCGCTTCGTCGCCAACCGCGAAGCGGTGGCCGACCCCTGGAAGCGCGACAAGATGGAGCGCCTCCTGATGCTGGTCACCGGAGCGATCGCGGCGGCGACGCGGGTCGGGCTCTCGATGAACGTGTCGCGGGACCAGCTCGACGGCGTGCTGGCGCTGTTGCCCGAGGGTTCGCCGACGATCTCGACGCTGGCCGACCCGAGCTGGGTAGACGTCTTCGTGATCATCGAGGAGACCCGCGTGCGCGAGCTGATCCCGCAGCTCTCGGCGGCCGGCGCTCAGGTGATCGTCGAGACCCCGGTCAACAAGATCATCGACTGAGCGGTGGGACCGCTCGCGTCGCAGCTCGGGCGTGCCTTCAAGGTGTACGCGCGCACGGCCTGGTGGGGCCTGGTGGCGCCGCGGGTCCACGAGCGCCGGCCTCTGGTGGTCGCGCAGGCGGTGATCCTGCGCTGCGCGGCGGGGCGGCGCGAGGTGCTGCTCTCGGTGCGGAGCGACGTGCAGGGCTGGGAGCTGCCGGGGGGGACGCCCGAGCCCGGCGAGCCCATCGAGCAGACGCTGCGCCGCGAGGTGCGTGAGGAGACGGGACTCGACGTCGCCGTGAGGCGCCACGTGGGCGACTACACGCGCACCGGATTCCGGCCGCACACCGCGCGGGTCTTCGCCTGCGAGGTGGTGGCCGGTGAGCCTCGCCCCAGTCGCGAGACGCCCGTGGTGCGCTGGTTCGGGATCGACGCGCTGCCCGACACGTTGTTTCCGTGGTACCGCCAGCCGCTCGACGATGCGTTGGCGGCGGGCGGCCGGCCCGTGGCGAGGCACGAGCGGCAGGGCCTCGCGGCGATCTGGGCCGGGATTCGTATCGACGCGGTGATGCGGTGGCGCGCCGCCCGGAGCCGCCCGTGAGGCGGCGCTGCCTGGTGGCCGCGGCGGTCGGCCTGCTCGGGCTGCTGGCGCTGCTCGTCGTGCGGGCGGCGTCGATGACGTCACGGCAGCCCGACGCGGCGCCGGTCGGGCCTGCCCGGGTCGACGCGGACGGCGCCATCGAACGGCTGCGGGCCGGCCTGCGCATCCGGACGATCTCGCCGCAGGACGGCATCGACCGGGACGTGGCGGCCTTCCGTGACTTCCGCCGTCATCTCGCGGCCGCCTACCCGCTGGTGCACGCCCGGCTCGAACGAGAGCTGGTCGGCGATCTGAGCCTGCTCTTTCGTTGGCCCGGCCGCGACCCGGACGCGCCGGCGCTGGTGCTCCTCGCCCACCAGGACGTGGTTCCGATCGACCCGGGCACGGAGGGCGACTGGACGCATCCACCCTTCGCCGCCGAGCTGGCGGACGGCTACGTGTGGGGCCGGGGCAGCCTCGACGACAAGGCAAGCCTGTTCGCCGTCCTCGAGGCGGTCGAGAGCCTGCTCGCGGCGGGCTTCGGGCCCGCGGCCGACGTCTATCTGGCGTTCGGCCACGACGAGGAGCTCGGCGGCGGCGAAGGGGCCGCGCTGATCGCCGCGCTCCTCGCCGAGCGGGCCGTGCGCGTCGGGCTGGTGCTCGACGAGGGCGGCGTGATCTTCGAGGGATCGGTGCCCGGACTCCGGGCGCCGGTCGCCGCCGTCGGCGTCGCCGAGAAGGGCTACCTGAGCGTGGTGCTCGAGGTGGAGGGCGAGGGGGGCCACAGCTCGGCGCCGCCGCCGATCACCGCCATCGGCCGAGTCTCGGCCGCGGTGCTGCGCGTGGAGTCGTCGCCGCTGCCGAGCCGGCTCGGTGTGGCCGCGCGGGCCTTCCTCGAGCGAGGCATCGGGCCCGAGAGCCCGTTCGCCCATCGCCTGGTGTACGCCAATCTCTGGCTCTTCGATCCGCTGGTGCGCGCGGTCCTCGGCCGCGTGCCGGGCGCGAGCGCGATGATTCGCACCACCGCGGCGCCGACCATCTTCCGGGCCGGCCAGAAGGACAACGTGCTGCCGGCCCGGGCACGTGCGGTCGTGAACTTCCGCGTGCTGCCCGGCGACACGACCGAGGGCGTGATCGAGCACGTCCGCCGCACAGTGGACGACGAGCAGGTGCGCATCTCGGCGTTGCCCAAGCGCCGCGAGCCCTCGTCGGCGTCGGCGCTCGACGGTCCCGCCTGGGTCGCGCTGGGACGTTCGATCCGCGAGGTGTTTCCGGAGGTCGTCGTCGCGCCGTACCTGCTGGTGGCCGGCACCGACTCGCGCCACTTCCGCGAACTCTGCGACTGCGTCTACCAGTTCATGCCGTTCCGGGTGACGCCGGCCGACATGACGCGGGCCCATGGCACCAACGAGCGCGTGTCTGCCGGCCAGGTGGTGGACGCCGTGCGCTTCTATCGGCGGCTGATCGAGAACGCGGCGGGGAAGTAGCCCGCCACCATCGTCACCAGTGGCTCCGGTGACCGGGTCGCCGGGAGAGGCTCGAGGCTCAGCGCAGAAACAGGCGGTAGGCCGGGTTCCCGGTCTCCTCGATCCACCCGTAGCCGAGATCGTCCAGCAAGCGCTCGAGCCCGGCGTGGTCTTCCGGCGGGATCTGCAGGCCGGCGAGCACGCGCCCGAAGGCGGCGCCGTGGTTGCGGTAGTGGAAGAGCGTGAGGTTCCAGCGGTCGCCCATGGCGTCGAGGAAGCCGAGCAGGGCGCCGGGGCGCTCCGGGAACTCGAAGCGCAGCAGACGCTCCTCCCCGGTGGGCGCCCGCCCGCCCACCATGAAGCGGACGTGCAGCTTCGCCATCTCGTTGCCCGTCATGTCGACGATCTCGTAGCCGGCGCCGCGCAGCTGCTCGGCGAAGCCTTCCCGGGTGACGCGGCCCGGCTCGAGGCCGACGCCGACGAACACGTGGGCCTCCTGGTCGTTCCCGTAGCGGTAGTTGAATTCGGTGATCGAAACCGGCCCGATCGCCTCGCAGAAGGCGCGGAACGAGCCGGGCCGCTCGGGGATCGTGACCGCGAAGAGGGCCTCGCGCTGCTCGCCGAGCTCGGCGCGCTCGGCCACGTGACGAAGCCGGTCGAAGTTCATGTTGGCGCCGCTGTCGATCGCGACGAGGGTGCGGCGCAGCCGGCGCTCCCGCGTCGCCCAGCGCTTGAGGCCGGCCACGGCGAGGGCGCCGGCGGGCTCGGCGATGGAGCGCGTGTCGTCGAAGATGTCCTTGATGGCCGCGCAGATCTCGTCGGTGTCGACCGTGACGACCTCGTCGACGCACTCGCGGGCGATCGCGAACGGCGCCTCGCCGATCTGCCGGACCGAGACGCCGTCGGCGAACAGGCCTACCTGGTCGAGGCGGACGCGCTCGCCGGCGGCAAGGGCGGCGGCGAGGCAGGCGGCGTCCTCGGGCTCGACGCCGATCACACGCACCTCGGGCCTCACGTGTTTGACGTAGGCGGAGATCCCCGCGATCAGTCCGCCGCCGCCGACCGGCACGAAGATCGCGTCGAGCGGGCCGGGGTGCTGCCGCAGGATCTCGACCCCGATGGTGCCCTGGCCGGCGATCACGTCTGGATCGTCGTAGGGGTGGATGAAGACGAGGCTGCGCTCTGACTCGAGCTCGCGCGCGTGGCTGTGCGCCTCGTCGAAGCCGTCGCCGTGCAGCACCACCTCCGCGCCCAGGTCGAGCACGGCCCGTACCTTGATGGCCGGCGTGGTGCGCGGCATCACCACGGTGGCCGCGATGCCGAGTGTCCGTGCGGCGAGCGCCACGCCCTGGGCGTGGTTGCCGGCGCTGGCTGCGATCACGCCCCGGCGCCGGGCCGCCTCGGGGAGCAGCGAGATCTTGTTGAAGGCGCCCCGCAGCTTGAAGGAGAAGACCGGCTGCAGGTCCTCCCGCTTGATCAGCACGCTGTCGGCAAGCCGCGCCGAGAGCCGCGGCGCCGGGTCCAGCGGCGTCTCGTGGGCGACGTCGTAGACGCGGGCACGCAGGATGCGCAGCAGGATGTCGTCTCGGGTCATGGGCGGGGCAGACGGAGGGGCGTGGTGGGTGGAGGCGCGGTAGCCAGCCCCAGAGACGAGAACGCCCCCGAGGCCGGAAGGCGTCGGGGGCGTCGTGACTCGAGGGCGCTGCCGCTCAGCGGCGCTGCTCGCGGAGTCCGCTCGCCTCCCACTCCTTGGAGAGCTGCTTGAGCTTGCGGGCGAACTCGTCGAACGGATCGTCGAAGGAGAGGATGATCTCGGTGGTGCGCGGGATCTCGTCCCCGTTCAGCAGGCCGCGGTAGCGGTTCAGGTTCGCGAGGATCGCCTCGGCGACCTTGAGGGCCCGCTTCTCGGTCTTGATCAGCGGCGACTGCAGGGTGTAGACGTTGTTCCGGCCCCAGAGGCTCTCGTCGCGCACGATCGCGATCTCGCGGTAGACGCCGTTGATGGGATCGAAGTTGTACTCGACCCGGACCTCCTTGAAGATGTCCGAGTTGCCGGTGTAGAACCCGCGCTCCTTCTCCACCTTGCCGAGTTGCCGGCACCGGGGGCAGTAGAAGGTGTCGCCGTGGTTCAGGAGGAAGACGCCCTTCGCGTAGTCCTCGCAATCCGTGTTCTCGCAATATCCGACGCCGCGCTTCATGCTGGCCATCCTGTCTCGGACCGCCTCCCGACCCGATGGTGAATCGTACGGGTCATGTTCGTTTTGGGGGAACTCCGGGGGCCGCCGCTGCTGCTCGTCGCGCCGATCCCGAGGGCAATGTTCTCGTTCCGGGTCTGTCGTTCGTGGCCTCGGTAAGAGCAAACGCCGTGCCACCGGCCGGGCGAAGCTCGATCAGGCCGGGGATTCCGCTGCTTGACCTGCCTGGTTGCCGACTCCTTGCGCGGGCCCGGAGGCCGTCGAGGTCTCGACCGGGTCGACGCCTGGCTGTCTGATAGAAGCCGGCTTCCGTCCCAGGTTCCTGTCCCGCACTTTTTTTCGCCCTGCGATCCCGGTGGTTGCCGTGTGATCGGAGCGCTCTCAGTGGTGCGGAATCGACTCGTTCGAGCCGGCCGGACCGGTCCGTCACGCGACTTCCTACCAACCGACGCTCTCTGGTCGGACTCGCGGGCGGGCGGAAACTGGCCAGGGATACTGGGGGGAGCAGACAACGAACCATGCGTTGACCACGAATAAGAGACGTACCTATCCTTGATACCCCTTCCAGGGCGGGGCTGTCAACCGCCGTTCCGCTCAGGGCCTGCCTGTCGGCAGGAGGCCTCGCGGGACAGGCGGGCCCGCTCGCGAGCCAGGTGGATCGCGTAGCCGCCGATGGCGGCGAGGGTGACCCCGTAGGCGGCGATCACGTATCCCATGTGTGGTGAGCCTCCTCCAGCGTGGTGTGTCGTCTGCGGCTGGTAGCCACTGGGCGGACGGGTCGGCGCCGGCTCGGCCGTCCCCGGCGGCCGCCGCTCGAGCGCCTCACGAGCGCTCGCCGCTGAGGCGTACCGCCTCGTCGGCGCGCAGCGCCTCGAGCTGCCAGCGCAGCAGCAGCAGGTACGCGAAGGCGACGAAGAGCGTGAGGTTGCCCATCACGAAGGGCCAGCCCATGCCCGCGCCGAGACTCCCGCGCTCGAGGTTCTCGGGGTGCATGCCGCGGCCGCCGAAGATCTCGATGATGTAGTAGTTGAGCGGGATCAGGACGACCCCCACCAGGCCGTACACCGCCGCGAAGCGCGCGGTGCGCTCGCCCCCGGCGCTGAAGCTGCGCAGCAGGATGTAGGCCAGATACACGAACCACAACAGCAGGGTCACCGTCAGCCGCGGGTCCCACGACCAGTAGCGGCCCCAGGTGCCCTTTGCCCAGATCGGACCGGTCACGATCATCAGCGTGCAGAAGAGTACGCCCACCTCGGCGCCGGAGATCGCCAGGCGGTCCCAGCTTTCGTCGCGCCGCCACAGGTAGAGGCCGCCGGCGACCCCGGTGATCACGAAGCCCAGGTACGCCCCGTAGGCGAGCGGGGGGTGCACGTAGAGGATCTTCTGGACCACGCCCTGCACGCTGTCGATCGGGGCCGCGATCACCGACCACGCGTACACCGCACAGAGGGCCGCCAGCAGCCAGCCGAGCGGGTTCACGAGCTTGCCCGCACGCTGCTCGGCCCGAGTGGGCACGTCATCGGCGTTCGGGACGGGGTGGGTGGTGGAGTCCGGTGTGACCATCTGTCGGGTTACTCGTCGAGGATGTAGTCGAACGTCAGGAAGCCGACCACAAGATAGATGCCGTCGACCACGATCAGCAGCTGTACGGCTTCGAAGGGCAGGGAGGCGCCGGCCACGGCCGCCCGCGTCGCCTCGACGGCGCCGGCCAGCACCGGGAAGAGCGCCGGCAGCATGAGGATCGGCAGCAGCAGCTCGCGAAAGCGCGTGCGCACCGCCATCACGGCCAGCAGGGTGCCGATGCAGGCGATCCCCCAGGTCGCGAGCGCCACCACCGCCGCCAGCCCGGGCGCAGCGCCGGTCAGGTCGACACCGAAGAGCAGGGCGAAGACGGCGGCCGTGATGAGTTCGACGAAGGAGATGAGCACGAAGCTCGCCAGCGCCTTGCCGAGGAACACGAAGCCGCGGTTGCCGGGCGCCAGCGCCAGCCCGGCGAGCGCATCGTTCTCGAGCTCGAGGGCGAACGAGCGGTTCAGCCCCAGCAGCGAGGCGAACACGTAGGCGGTCCAGAGCAGCCCGGGCAGCAGCTCCGCCCACTCGTCGGGACGCCGGTCGGGCAGGGCGAACCAGAACACGATCGCCATCAGGAACGAGAAGATCAGCATGGCGACCATGCGGTCGCGCGAGCGCCACTCGCCCAGCAGGTCCTTCCAGAGGATCGTCCAGGCGACCCTCACGCGGCGTGCTCCTCGAGGGCGGCGAGATACCGCTCCTCCAGGGTTCGCGCGCCGACCTCGTCGCCCTCCAGCCGCGAGTGGACGCGGCCGCTGAACATCATCAGCACGACGTCGGCGAGCTCGGCGGCGTGCACCACGTCGTGGGTGACCACGATCAGGGTGTGACCGCCCTCGTTCAGCTCGCGCAGGCGCGCGGTGAGCCGCTCGGCGGCGCGGCGGTCGAGGCCCGTATACGGCTCGTCGAGCAGCAGCAGCTCGGGGTCGTGGACGCGGGCGCGGGCGATCGAAAGCCGCTGCGCCATGCCGCGCGAGCAGGCGCCGGCGAGTCGATCGGCCACGGCGGCGAGCCCCTCCTCGGCGAGCAGCGCGTCGGCCCGGCCGCCCGGGTCGTCGATGCCGTGAAGCCGGCCCGTGAAGACGAGATTCTCGCGCGCGGTGAGCTCCGGGTAGAGCATCGTGCTGTGGCCCACGTAGCCGATGGCGGCCCTGCGGTCGCCCGTGATGTCGAGCGCCAGCGTGCCGGCGGTGGGCGCCGCCAGACCCGCCACGACGCGCAGGAACGTGCTCTTGCCCGCTCCGTTCGGGCCGACGATCGCCAGCGCCGCACCGCGCGCCAGCTCGACGTCGACGCCGGCGAGCGCCGTGACTGCGCCGAAGCGCTTCGTGAGCCCGGTCGCGCGCAGCAGCCGCGCGCTCACGCCGAATCTTCCGGCGCCTCGAGGTGCGCTCCGCACTCCGAGCAGAAGCGCCAGCCGGGCCCGGTTCGCGCCCCGCAGCCGGGACAGGTCGCCGCGGCGGCTTCGGCCGGGGCCGAGCTCTGCTGCTCGCGCCGCATCAGCTCGACCGCCGAGGCGCGCAGCTCGCCCTGCATGCGCGCATAGTCGGCGTCGTCGACCTTGCCCGTCTCGTGGTCGTGCTCGAGGTCGCGCAGGGCGTCGTAGACGGCCTCCCGCTCGACCGCCCACTCCGAGACCAGCGGGTCGCGCCGCTCGCCGGCCTGACGCGCCCGCCGCAGCGGCACGACCAGGTACGCGGCGGCCGCCGCGGCCACCGCGAGTGCGATCCCGGTGCTGAGCGCGCGCGGCATCTCGCCTCGCTCGAACGGTACGAGCTCGATCGGAACCGGCTCGCCCGCCGCGATCTGATACGCCTCGCGGTGCAGGTACAGGCGCGTGCCCGAGCGGAACGGCCGGCGCTTGTGGAGCCGCTCGCTCTCGACGATGACGCCGCTGTCGGCGACCAGCACGTTCAGCAGACCGACCGGACGATCGAAGTCGAGGTCGAGCCGGGCGGCGCCGTTGCGCATGGGGGCCTGATATCGAAAGCCCATCACGCTGCGCCCCGGCGGCAGCGGGCCGCGCACCACCAGGCCGCCGTCGGGTCCGGGCGCGACGCCGATCGACTGGGCGGCGCCCGACAGGCCCAGGAACTCGGCGCCGTCGGGGAACGGAAAGTTCAGCAGCGCCGTCTCGCCGTCCGCCAGCAGTCGCGAGGCGCCGTCGACCTCGAGGTTCAGCTCGGCGGTCACGCGCATCGCCGTGTCGTCGACGTCGATCCAGTAGTCGGCGCGCGCGATCGACAGGGAGGTGGCGTCGGTGCTGCTCGCGGGGATGGGCAGCGCGAGCGCCACCAGGCCCCCCGGCGACACACCGCCCAGCGTCGAGCGCACGTAGGAGACGCCGTCGAGCTCGCTCCGTTCGTCGAGCTCGCGCAGGCCTTGCGCGAGCGGGCGGGCGTCGCCGTCCGGCGTGAGGATCTGCACCTCGCCCGAGCCGTCGGGCAGCACCCAGGACAGCTCGAGGGCCCGGTCGGCTTGCGCCGCCTCGGGGTCGCCGCCTGCCGCCGGGCCGTCGACCAGGAAGCCGTAGCGGACCTCCTGGTCGCCGGGATAGACGGGTCCCCAGTAGCGAAGCTCCTCGCCGGCCCGCTCGAGTCCGGCGCCGAGCCCGCCCTGACCGTCGATGAACTCGGCGACGTCCTCCGGCAGCCGGGCCGTGAGCGGCGGGCGGGCATCGCTTCGCTCGGCCTCGGGCGTGAAGACGACCGTGTCGACCGGCTGGCGGATCTGGTGCGAGACCTGTACGAAGAGCTGCGATCCCACCCAGTCGAGCTTGTAGACGCTGCTGACGACGAGCACGCTGCTCGCGTCGTCGCTGATCCGGCGCAGCGAGACCTCGACGTCGACGGCGCGCTGCCCCTCCTGGAAGGTCACCCGGTGGCCGAACGGCACCTCGCGGTACTGCGTGCCCACCAGGTAGACGGTGCTCGCGTCGGTCGAGACGTTCTCGAACACGAACCGGCCGTCTGCGTCGGTGTGCGAGCCGCTCAGGCCGGGCTGTCCGTTCGGCCGCAGCGCGTACAGGGCCACCGGCAGGTCGGCCCCTGCGGACGGATCGCCGGGCAGCACGATGCTTCCGCGGATGGTGCCTTCGCCGCTCGGAACCGGCGGGACCTCGCCGCCCGGCGCGGTCACCTGCGGCGGCGCCTGGGCGATCGCGCCGCCGGCCGCCAGCACGGCGAGCCATGCGATCACGCCACCGGCGAGGCGCCTCATTCGGCCGCGCCCGCGCCGCCGCGCGGCGGGTGCGGCCACAGGATCGCGGCTCCGCCGAGCGCGAAGATGAACGATCCCACCCAGATCCAGTTGACCAGCGGGTTGCGGTAGATCTTGAGCGTCGCCGAGCCGTCGTCCTCGATGGCGGTCAGGATCACGTAGACGTCCTCGATCCAGGTCGAGTAGATGGACGGGATGGTCGACGGCTGCTGCTCGAGCCAGTACTGGCGCTTCTCGGGCTGCATCACCGCCAGGGGCTGCTCGTCGCGGTACAGGGCCAGCCGCGCCGTGGCGCCGCCGTAATGCTGCTGGGTGATGGGCTCGGCGGTGAGGTACTCGATCCGGTAGTCGCTCTGCACGTCGATCGAGCCGCCCGGGTCGACGTTCTCGAGGTTCTCGTAGTTGAACACCGAGCCCGAGATGCCGAGCAGCATCACCACCGTGCCGAGATGCACGATGTAGCCGCCGTAGCGCCGTTGGTTCTTGCGCAGCAGCGCCGCGAAGGCGGCGCGCACCGACTCGCCGTGCGAGCGCACGCGGGCGCGGATCGCCAGGCTGTACTCCTGCGCGATGGTGGCGATCACGAATGCGCCGAGCCCCCAGCAGCTGATTGTCCAGTAGCCGATTTGCCCCCAGAACAGAGCGGTGATCGCGATCGCCGTCGCGACTCCGACCAGGACGGGCCACTGGAACTGCCGCTTCAGGCTCGCCGGTGTGGCCGACCGCCAGGCGATCAGCGGCCCCACGCCGGTGAGCAGCAGCAGCAGCAGGGCGAGCGGCGCGGTCACCACGTTGAAGAAGTGCGGGCCGAGGGTGAGCCGCTCGTCGGAGAACGACTCGGAGAAGACCGGCAGCATGGTGAAGCCGAAGACCACGGCGAGGATCACCATGAAGACCCAGTTGTTCAGGATGAAGCTGGCCTCGCGGGACACCACCGACTCGAGGCGATTCGGGCTGGCGAGCCGGTCGCGCCGTGCCCAGACCGCCGCGTAGAAGGCACCCGCCGACACGACCACGTATCCGAGGAAGAGCGGCTTGTACCAGCCGTCGTTCGTGAAGGCGTGCACCGACTGCACGATGCCGCTGCGCGTGAGGAAGGTGCCGAACAGGCACAGCGTGTAGGTCAGGCCCACCAGCACGACGTTCCAGGTCTTCAGCATGCCGCGCTTCTCCTGGATCATCACCGAGTGCAGGTAGGCGGTGGCCGCGAGCCACGGCATCAGCGATGCGTTCTCGACCGGGTCCCAGGCCCAGTAGCCCCCCCAGCCGAGCACCTCGTAGGCCCAGCGGCCGCCGAGCACGATTCCCGCGCCGAGCGCCAGCCACGCCAGCAGGCTGAAGCGCCGGGTGGTGCGGAACCACGACGTGCCGAGCTCGCCGGTGATCAGCGCCGCGAAGGCGAACGCGTAGGGGACCGCGAAGCCGGTGAACCCGATGTAGAGCATGATCGGGTGGATCATCATCACCGGGTGCTGGAGCAGCGGGTTGAGGCCCTGGCCGTCCGACAGCACCTCGCCGTGGGGCAGGCGCTCGAAGGGATTCGTCAGGAAGTTCAGCAGCACGAGGAAGAAGGCGGCGTTGGTGAGCAGGGCGACCGCGACCCAGGGAATCAGCAGCCGGTTGCTGCGCCGGTTGGCGAGGACGCCGATCGTGCCGGCGCCCATCAGCAGGAAGGCCCAGAGCAGCAGCGACCCGGCCTGCCCGCCCCAGAGCGCGCCGAGCCGGTAGCGCAGCTCCATCGATCGGGCCGAGTGGCGGGCCACGTAGCTGAGCGAGAAGTCGTTGACGGCGAGCGCCCAGAAGAGAGCCAGCATTGCGAGGCCGAGCAGGCCGAAGAGCACGTACACCGAGCGCTCGGCCACGCCGCTCCACTTGCTCTGCCTGCGCACGCCTGCGAAGACGCCTGTCGCGATGCCCACCACGGCGACCGCCAGGCCGAGCCGCAAGGCGTAGAGTCCGATCTCGGGCATGGGTGAGGCTCCCAGGGCGGGCGTGCGATGGATGAGCGGCGAGTGACGGCCGGTGGCGGGTGTCGGGCCCGGCGTCGCCTTCCAGCAGGCGTGGGCTAGAGCCGGACCTCGCCGCCGGGCCCGGCCCCCATGGCCTGGCCCTGGCCCTCGAACTTCGACGGACACTTGGCCATCACGTTGTCGGCGAGAAAGACCGTCTCGGTGTCGTGGTGCTGCAGCCGGCCCTCGAGCACCACCTCGGCGCCGTCCTTGAACATGTCGGGCGTGTCGAGCCCGAGGTAGAGGACGTCGAGGGTGCGGCCGACGGCGAGGCCGGCGTGGGGCGGATCGTTCTGCACCGTGAAGCGGACGTGCTTCGCGTCGAGGTTGCGGTGAATCGACTCGTTGGCCACGTAGCCGTGCACGCGCAGCGCCTGGCCTTCGAGCGCGGCGCCCTGGGCGATGAACTCGTCGAGGTTCTGGTAGTACTGGAAGGCCACGCCCTCGCGGAGGTTCGTCCAGGCGAACCAGCCGAGCAGCAGCGCCACGATTCCGGCGCCGATTGCGATCTGTGCTCCCTTGGACATCGCTTGGGTGGACTCCGACCGGGTGGGGGGCGTTCAGCCCCGGGACCGGGCTGGCTCCGGGCTCTTGGCCGGATCTCGCGCGTCGTTACCCGCCAGGAAGCGCCTCCGGCCCACCGTCCGTGGGCCAGGCGGCCGGAGAATAGCCGTGGGCCCGGGGCGAGTCAATCGCGGCGACGCGGAAAAGGCCTAGAATTCCAGCTACTTGCAGCGATACGCTGCTTGACACGCCGAGGCCCGGCAGCTAATCCGCACCCATGTCCGATCGGCTCCGACCGCGGCCGGCGAGCCGCGTGGCCGGCCTCGAGCCCTTCCTGGCGATGGAGGTCATGGAACGGGCCTTCGAGATGGAGGCCGCCGGGCGCGACGTCGTCCATCTCGAGATCGGCGAGCCCGCCAGCGCCCCGCCCCCCGAAGCCATCGAGGCCTGCAGCCGGGCCCTGCTCGCGGGACAGACCGGCTACACGGACAGCCGCGGGCTGCTCGAGCTGCGCGAGGCGATCGCCGCCGACTGCGCGCGCCGCTCGGGTGTATCGCCCGACCCTTCGCGCATCCTCGTTACGGCGGGCACCTCCCCGGCGATGCTGCTGGTCTTCTCGCTGCTCGTCGAGCCGGGCGACGAGGTGATCCTGCCCGCGCCCGTCTACCCCTGCTACCCGAACTTCGTGCGCTTCTGCGGCGGCGTGCCGGTTCACGTGCCGACGCGGGCCGAGGACGGCTTCGCGATCGATCCCGAGCGCGTGGCCGAAGCGGTGACCTCCCGGACGCGGGCGATACTCGTCAACGCACCCGCCAATCCCACCGGCGCCGTGCAGAGCCGCGACACCATGCACGCGCTCGCCCGGCTCGGCGTGCCGATCCTGTGCGACGAGATCTACGACGGCCTCGTCTACGACGACCGCCACATCACCTCGGGGCTCACGCTCGATGCCGACGCCTTCGTGTTCGACGGCTTCTCGAAGCGCTACTCGATGACCGGCTTCCGCCTCGGTTGGCTGGTGGCGCCCGAGTGGGCGAGCCGGCCGCTGCAGATCATGCATCAGAACTTCTTCATCTCGGCGAGCCGTTTCGTGCAGCACGCCGGAATCGCGGCCCTCGAGCACGGGGCCGCCCACGTCGCGCGCATGCGCGACCTCTACCAGGGGCGGCGGGATCGCCTTCTTGCGGGTCTGCGCGAGCTCGGCTTCGTCGTGCCGGCGGTGCCGGGGGGCGCCTTCTACGTGCTCGCCGACGCGCGTCGCTTCGGCGGCGACTCGCTCGCGCTCTCGGCGACGCTGCTCGAGCGCGCCGGCGTCGGCGCCACGCCGGGCATCGACTTCGGCGAGACCGCCGAGGGCATGCTGCGCTTCTGCTACGCGGTCGACGACTCCGCGATCGACGAGGCGCTCAGCCGCCTCGCGCCGGTGCTCGGGGAGCTGGCCGCCGCGACCGACGCCGGCCGCCGGGTGCCGTCGCCGTGAAGATCAAGCAGTCGGCCCTGCGCACCTCGTGTGCGAAGTCCTCTCGGCTGCCCGACACCGAGCTGCCCGAGTTCGCCTTTCTCGGGCGCTCGAACGTGGGCAAGTCGAGCCTGCTGAACGCGCTCGTGCGCCGGAAGAACCTGGCGCGCACGAGCGGCACGCCGGGCAAGACGCGCATGATCCACTTCTTCGACGTCGACACCGACGCCGGCCCCCTGCTGCTCGTCGATCTGCCCGGCTACGGCTTCGCGCGGGTTTCGCGCCGGGAGCGCGCGGCCTGGCAGGGGCTGGTCGAGGGCTACCTCGAGGGGCGCCGCCAGCTGCGGGCGGCGATCCTGCTGCAGGACGTGCGGCGCGACTTCTCGGAGGACGAGACGCTGCTGCTCGACTGGCTGGCCGAGCGCGGCATCCCGGCGGTCGTGGCCATCACGAAGGCCGACAAGCTGAAGACGATGCAGCGGAAGAAGCGCGTCGCCGCGTTGCGCGGCCAGCTCGGCGATCGCGACGTGCCGGTGCGCGTCACCTCCGCGCAGTCGCGCGAGGGACTGCCCGAGCTGTGGCGGGTGCTGCGCGACCACATCTGAGCCGCGCCGCAAGCATCAGAACGGAACGCGCACCACGATGCCCATGCCCGGCTCGGGATCGTCGGGCAGGCGCGGCGTCGCGCCGATGCGCACCGGCCGCAGCGGAACCCGGCGCAGCTTCTCGCGCAGGCGCTCCGAGAGGGTGGGGCGACGGGCGGCCTCGTCGCGCCGGTACTCGATCGCCGGCATCGCGGACACCTCGTCGAGGCGCCATCGCGGCGCGTCATCGCGCTCGACCACGACGTCGTCGAGCGCGGCGGCCCCGTGCGCGCCGAGAACGGCGGCGAGCCAGAGCGCGAGCGCTGCCGCCGTGCGGCGGGTGGACCTCCGGTATTGCGTGATCGACACGGGCACCTCCGTCCGCGGCCCCGGGGCGGCGGGGCGCAGAGACTTCGACACCCGATCACGAATGAAAAGGGAATTCTTGCCCGGCCGGGCCTGGGCGAACGCCCGAGGGGCCAGCGGCCGAATTTCCGCGGAACGCGGCGCCGGCGCTACCGGAACAGGTCCTGCTGCGGATCCCGCAGCAGATCGCGCACGCTGCCGCGACCGCCGGTGGTGACACCCTCGACGAGCACGGCCGGTATGCCCGCGTCCTTCTGCATCAGCAGACCGGCAGCGGCCGCGAGCTGGTCGACCGTTGCCAGCGTCGTGACCTCGAGCTCGCGCCCCGTCCAGTCGCGGCCGCCGCGCACGTCGAGGATCGGGTCGATGCCCGCCGAGCCGATCGCCATGTCGACCAGCGCTTCACGCCAGGGTCTCCCGAAGGTGTCGCTGACGATCACCGCGACGTCGTGGGCCCCGCGTGCGACGAGGCCTTCGCGCAGCGCCGCCGCCGAGGCGTCGGGGTCGACCGGAAGCAGCACCGCCACCTCGCTGGCCGGCGCGTTCGACAGGTCGACGCCGGCGTTGGCGCAGACGAAGCCGTGGTGGGTCTCGCTGATCATCACGCGGTGGCCGCGGCGCACGATGCGCGCCGTCTCGCGCAGCACGACCTCGACGTGGCGCGGGTCCTTGTCGTCTTCACGGGCGATCGCGTGGGCCTGCTCGCTGGGCTCGACGTCAGCCAGCTCGACCAGCCGCCCCTCGGCCTTCGAGACGATCTTCTGGGCGACCACCAGCACGTTGCCCGCCAGCGCGAGCCCGTTTGCCCCGGCTGCGGTGTCGATCAGTGCTGCCAGGTCGTCGCCGGGCGCGACCGCGGGAATGCCCGGAATCGCCGTCAGTCGGATCGCTGCGGGCGGTGCTGCTGAATCGCTGCTCAACTCGGTTCTCCCGTGCGACGCGGCGGGGCGCTCAACGCGGCTCGCCGTGGGCGATCGGCGACCAGCCGAGCTGATCGAGCAGGGCGCGCGTGCGCAACCCGCCGTCGCCCCCGTTGACGAAGCGCTCGACGTCGTTCGCCTCGTCGAGGTCGATCGCCAGCGATCGAGGCTCGATCTCGCGCAGGCAGACCCCGGCGGCCTCGGCCGCCTCGCGATGCCGCGCCGCGCTCTGCCGGCCGAAGCGCGCGGGCAGGGCGTCGTGGGGCCGGCGCAGCAGCGCCGAGGTGCCGCCGTCGCTCGAGGGCGCCAGCACGGCGGCGGGTCCCGGCGGCAGCGTGTCGAGCGCTTCGAACATGCGCGAGAAGTCCTCGGGCCCGGCGCCGGCGACGTCGCCCAGCACCACCAGCAGGGCGGCGTCCGGGTCGAGGTGCAGCTTGCCGGCGGCGGCGTCGATGGCCTCGTTGAGGCCGGGGTCGGGCCCGTGGAGCGCCTCGGCGCCGAGCCGCCGGGCGGCGTCCGCCACGCGCACGTCCGGCGTTGCGACGGCCACCCGGTCGAGCTCGGGCGTGGCGAGCAGGGCCGCCACGACGTCCTCGGCCATGGCGAGCGCCAGCGCCTCGAGCTCGTCGCGTGACAGATCGGGCAGCAGCCGCGACTTGCCGGCCGCGAGACTCTTCACGGGCACGATCGCGGCGTTCACTGGCTTTGCGGCTCCGCGACTTCGAGGGCGGTCCGGGCGAGCCGCTCGGCCGCCGCGGCGTCGACCATGATCGAGTCGGTGACCGCCGTCGCGAGCCCCAGGCTCTCGACGTCGCCGGCCTGCTCGCGATCGCGCTCGTCGAGCACGTAGGCGTCGATCAGCGCGACCTCGTCGGAGGTCGCCCCGGGCCCGGCGCGATGCCGCCGATAGTGCCGGGCCACGCCCCGGGCCGAGACCTCTACGCCGATGCCGTTCAGCAGCTGGCGCGCCGGCCCCTTGACGGGGGCGCCGCCGACGATCGGCGAGACGGCGACGGCCGGGCAGCGGCGTGCGGCGACCGCTTCGCGCACGCCGGGCACGGCGAGGATGGGGCCGATCGAAACCACCGGGTTGCTCGGGCAGAAGACGATCGCCCGCGCCGCGGAGATCGCCTCGAGCACGCCGGGGGCGGGCTCGGCGCCTTGGGCGGCGCGGAGGTCGACGGCGGCGACCGCGTCGGGTGCGCCTTCGCGGATCATGTACTCCTCGAAGTGCAGGCTGCGGCCGTCGTGCAGCTCGACCCGCGTCGGGCAGGGCGGTTCGGCCATCGGCAGGATGCGCGACGAAACCCCGAGGTGTCGCCGCAGGCCGTCGGCGACCGCCGCGAGCCCGTCGCCTTCGCGCAGCCGGAGCGTGCGGTGGAGGCAGTGCGCGTAGTCGCGGTCACCCAGCCTGAACCAGGTCTCGTGTCCGAGCTTGGCGAGCGCGTCGACGAGGGTGAAGCTGTCGCCCGCCAGCCCGTAGCCGACCGCCTCGTCGACCACGCCGGCGAGCGTGTACGTGACGATGTCGAGATCCGGGGCGACGTGGACGCCGTAGAACTCGCGGTCGTCGCCGGTGTTGACGATCGCCACGACGTCCTCGGCCGGTACCGCCCGGACCAGGCCGCGCAGGAAGCGCGCCGCGCCGACGCCTCCGCAGAGGGCGACGACGGGGCCGCCGCGGTCCACGGTTTCCGCGGCGCGCTCACTCATCGTGGTCCCGTCGCGGCGCGTCGCCGGGTGACGGCGCCTCCATGCTCTCTCGCAGAGCCGCCTGGTTGCCTGGCAGGCGTTCGGCGATCTCGCGCAGCTCGGGGTCGTCGGCGAGCGGTGTGCCCGCGCGGTCTTCCGGCCGGCTGATCAGCTCGATCAGACGCGCGCGGTCGCGCTCGATCGAGCCGCGCAGGGCAGCGGCGTCCGGCTCGGCGGCGCCCGGCCGGGCGGCGGTTGCCGGCTGCGCGTCGTCGGCGCCGGGCGCGGCCGCGAGCAGCCACGACGCGGCGAAGAGGGCGGCGGCGGCGCGGGTTCGCAGGGCCGGAGCGGTGGGGGAGGGCATCGCCGGCGATTCTTCTGGAGCGGGCCGGGAGCGTCAAGCGGCCTTTCCCCGGGCCCGGCCTGCGTGAACGCGCGACGACGGTGGCGGCGAGAAGCCCGCTCCACGAGCCGGGGCAGGGGGCGCGCAGGTCGCCGGAGGCTCGGCACGGGGTTTGCGGTGCGTGAGCGCCATGTCACGCCGTCGCGTCCAGCTCGTATCGCCCCCGGCCTTCTTGCTTCTTTCTTCTGTCTTTCTCGCTTCTCTCGTCGCAGGGGTCTGCGAGCCCGGCCCGGCGCACGCGGTCGCGCCGGCGTCGTCTCCGCCGATCCTCGAGTGGCGGCGCGTCGACGCTCCGATCAGCGGTCCGCTGACCGCGGTGGCCCTCGGCAGCGCCGATCGGCGCATCGCGGTCGGTGGCGAGGAGGCCGTCGCGGCGCGCGAGATCCCGACCGCGGGCCTGCCTGCGGACGGCCGCAGCGGCTGGCGCCGCGTGGCGGTGCCCGGCGTGGCGGTCGACCTCGCCTACGAGGCCTCGGGCGCGCTGTGGGCGGGCACGACCAACGGCCTGTTTCGGATCGACTCCGCGTGGCGGCGCGAGGAGCGCTCGCCCGCGCCCGGCGACGCCGCACGACGGGTCCACCGGGTGGTCGTTCACGAAGACCTCGTGCTGGTCGCGACCGATGCGGGTGCGTTCGCGTCCCGCGACGGCGAGGTCTGGGTGCGGCTGTTCCAGGGCGTGCCGAGTGCCCCCGTGGTCGCCCTCGCGGTCCGTTCGCGCGTTCGCGAGGCAGCGGGAGCGGCCGGAGTGGACGTCTGGCTGGTCGCGGGCGCTCGTCTGTACCGGCTCTCGATCGCGTCTGTCGGATCGTCGGTCGAGGCCATGCCGGCGCGTCGTGTCGAGATCACGGGCTGGCCCTCGAGCCAGTCGGTGGTGGACGTGGTCGTGGACGTAGAGGGCGCTGAGGTGGTCGTCCTCTTCACGCAGTCGATCGCCCGCCTGCTGCCGACGGCCGGCGATGCGGCCGCACTGCGTTGGGAGGTCGTTCACCCGGTGCTGCCGCCGGGGGCGGTGTCGCGTCGCATGGTTGCGGCGGCGGGCCGGGTCTGGCTCGCGACCGACCGCGGACTGCTCGCCGCCGCCCCGTGGCCCGCGCGCTGGCAGCGCGCCGCGCAGCCGGCCGGCAGCGCCGCGACGCTTGCCCTCGCGGGCACCCGGCGGCAGGTCGCGGCGGCGGGGCCGACCGGGCTCTGGGCCGGCCGGCCCGAGCGCGTCGTGCTCGGCACTCGCCAGGCCGATCCGCGCGGCGTGGGGGTGATCGCGCGTGACCCGGAGCTGAGGCGCGTGCACGAGAAGGCGCTCGAGCGCGCGGGGCTCGATCCGGCGTACTGGAAGAGGCTGCGCGGCGGGCTCGGCCGCCGCGGCTGGCTGCCCGAACTCTCGCTGAGCGCCTCGGTGGGCTACGACCGCGACACCGACCACGACTACGACGAGTCGTTCACCTCGGGCCAGCTGCACCGTCTGAACGACCGCTCCTCGGGCCGCTCGCGCGACTTCGGGGGCTCGCTCACGCTGCGCTGGGACCTCGGTGACGTGGCCTACAACACCGAGGCGCCGGACCTCTCGCGCGAGGGGCGTCAGGTCATCACCCTCCGTGACACCATCCTCGACGAGATCAACCAGCTGTACTTCGATCGCCGCCGCGCGCTCGTCGCGCTCTCGCGCTTCGCCGACCGCCGCGATCCCGAGGCCGTGGCGCTCGAGATCCGCGCCCGCGAGCTCGCCGCGGGCCTCGACGCGTGGACGGGGGGCTGGTTCAGCGTGCAGCTGGCGCGGGAGCGCCGGGCGGCGGGGGATGCGACCCGCGAGCCGCCGGCGCGACACCGCTGACGCCAGCGCGGGCGCGGGGTCGGTCTGGCAGGCCGGTTCGCCGGAAAACGCGGCCCGGACCTCCTACCCTCGCGGAGAGATCCGCGAACGGGAGAATCCGATGAAGTGCACCGAGTGGTTCATCGACGCAGACACGCACATCACAGAGCCCGGTGACGTGTGGACTTCTCGGCTGCCCGACAAGTTCCGGGACGCGGCGCCCCGCATGATCCGCACCGACGACGGAGTGGACGTCTGGCGATTCGGGAAGGCGGAGCGCGCCATTCCCGTCGGCGCGACCGCCGTCGCGGGCTGGAAGGATCCGTTTCCCGCCATCCCGAAGAACCTCGACGAGTGTCCCCCGGCCTCGTACGACGCGAAGGCGCGCCTCGCCTACATGGACGAGATCGGCGCCTGGGCGGCGGGCCTCTACCCGAACATCGGCGGCTTCGGAAGCGAGACCTTTCTCGGGCTCGACGACCCCGAGTTGATGCTCGCCTGCGTGCAGGCCTACAACGACTGGCTGATCGAGTGGATCGAGCCCGATCCGCGGCGCTTCATCCCGGTGATGGCGACCCCGTTCTGGGACGTCGACGCCGCCGTGGCCGAGATCCACCGGTGCCGTGAGATGGGCCACCGGGCGATTCTCTTCACGAGCGCGCCTCAGGACTTCGGCATGCCGTTCATCGGCGATCCGCACTGGAATCCGATCTGGCACGCCGCGCAGGACGTCGACCTGTCGATCAGCCTGCACATCGGCAGCGGCGACTTCCAGGACCAGCTCATGAATCCGGCCCGCTTCGCCGCCCACGGCATCACGGCCACCACCGTCTACGGGTCGATGTCGATCCTGATCGCGAACGCCATGCAGCTGATGGACGTGGTGATGTCGGGCATCCTGCCGCGCAACCCGAAGCTCAAGATCGCGTCGGTCGAGTCCGGGATCGGCTGGCTGCCCTTCGTCCAGGAGGCGCTCGATCACGGCTTCGACTACGCGAACGTCCGCACCGAGAAGCCCGAGTTCGTCAAGCACCCGAGCGAATACATGCGCGAACAGGTGTGGAGCTGCACGTTCTTCGAGGAGTTCGCCACGCACGCGGCCCTGGGCGAGATCGGCTGTGACCGCGTGCTCTTCGAGACCGACTACCCGCATCCGATCTGTCTCTACGGCGACGAGGTGCGCGAGAAGATCGATGCCGCGGTCGGCGATCTGCCCGCGGAGGTCCGCGACAAGATCCTGTTCGGCAATGCGGCCGAGCTGTACGGCGTAGAGGCGCCGGACCGCGCGTGGGCCGGGCAGGCTTGAGCGAGCGGGGCCGCTCGCGAGCCGACGCAACCGAGCGCGGACGGAGCGCGCTCGCTCAGAGGCCTTCGGGCCGCGTTCCGATCATGCCCTCTGCCTCGAGGTCGGCGATGTCTTCGCTCGAGAGGCCGAGCACTCCTCGGAGTACGCGTTCGTTGTGCTGGCCCATCGTCGGTGCGGGTGATCTGAGCCAGCGCTCGACGCTCGCGTAGCGGAACGGAAGAGACGGAAGCGGCATCGCTCCGACGACCGGATGCTCGGTGGTCTCGAAGTAGCCGCGCGCCCGCAGCTGCGGGTTGGTCTCGAGCAGGCGCGAGGGGTTGGCGACCTCGGAGGCGGGGACTCCGGCCGCGCGCAGCGTGGCGACGAGGTCCGCGCGCTCGTGCTCGCGCGTCCACGCGCCGAGTTGCTCGTCGATCTCCGCGTGCGCGGCGCGGCGCCCGGTCCGCGAGTCGAGCGCCGGGTTCATGGCCCACTCGGGGTCGCCGAGCAGCGAGCGGAGTGCGCGCCACTCGTCGTCGGTCGTCACCGAGAGCGCCAGCCAGCCTTCCAGCCCGGCCGCCTCGCCCGCGCACCGATACAGCCCTTGAGGCGCGGCGAGCGGTGATCGGTTGCCCTCGCGATGCAGCAGCCGGCCGTGGGCGCTGAACTCGACGACCTGCTCGGCCACGACGTTCAGCGCACTCTCCACCATCGTGCTCTCGACGTGGCACCCCCGGCCCGTGGCCGCCCGCTCGCGCAGCGCCACCAGCAGCGCGAACGCAGCGTGCATGCCGGCCAGGGGGTCGCACGGACCTCGCGGAATCCGCGGCTGGTCGTCGGCGTGACCGGTCACCCACGCCATGCCCGAGAGCTGCTCCATCGTCTGTGCAAAGCCGGTGTTGTCGCGCCACGGTCCAGAGAGGCCGAAGGCGGGCATGCGCACCATCAGGGCCCGCGGATTGATCTCGCGAATGCGCTCCCAGGTCAGCCCGAAGTTGTCGAGGACGCGTGGCGTGAAGTTCTCCACCAACGCATCCGACTCGGCGACGAGCTTCTCGATCAGCTGCTTGCCGCGGGGCTTCGAGAGATCGAGGGTCATGCCGAGCTTGTTGCTGTTGGCGTGGAGGAAGTGGACGCTCGCCTCCCACCACTCGCTGTAGTGGCCGGCCAGCATTCCGCCCACCATCCGCATGCCGTCCGGCCGGCCGGCCGATTCGAGGTGGATCACCTCGGCGCCGAACGTCGCGAACACGGAGGTGGCCGACGGTCCCGCCCACCAGGCCGTCATGTCGAGCACGCGCAGGCCGGCGAGCGGGAGCGCGGCATCCGGCTCGGGCGAAGCCTGCCCGCCGGGCTCGGGGACGGTCGCCTCGGTTCGCGCCGTGAAGGCGGCGGACGCGGTGTGCTCGCCCAGTCGCGGAGCCGGTTCGGGCGCCGGCGGATCTTCGTCGTCGATCCGGTAGGGACGGCGCGGGCGGACGAAGCGGCCTTCGGCGTCGGGCCCGTAGACGTGGCGCGCGACCAGCTGCTCGTGGGTCTGCACGGTCTCGCCGTTGCAGATCGGCGCCACCGGGATTCGAAGCAGTGACGCCTGCTCGATGATCTCGGTGGTGGGCTTGCTCGAGAGCCACGGGCGCATGATCTCGTTCCACTCGTCGAAGCGCATCAGCCGGCCCGCGAACTGGGCGAGGGCCTCGTCTTCCCGCAGGTCCGGGCGCTCGATCATCAGGAGGAAGTCCGAGAACTGCTGTCGCGAGTTCGTGCAGAAGCCCACGTAGCCGTCGGCGGTCGGCTCGATGGAGGGGGTCTCGACCGAGGGCGCGAGGAAGGCGTGCTCGGGGTCGGCCGGACTTCCGTTCATCAGCCGGTTCAGTGATTCCGAGTAGTTGGTGTAGACGAGGTTGGCGGTCTCGAGAATCGACAGGTCGATGTGCTCGCCGCGCCGGCTCGCCCGCGCACGAAGCACCGCGGGAAGGACGGCCACGGCGCCGAACGTCCCCGCCGCCCACTCGCCGATGCGTCCTCCGGCCTGGAACGGCTCGGCGCCCATCAGCCCTCGCATGCCGAGAGAGCCGCACTCGGCCTGCAGGGTGAACTCGGTCGCCTTGCGGTCTGCCCACGGCCCGCTCAGTCCGTAGGGGGTGATCGAGAGGATCACAGCAGCGGGGTGCTCGAGCCGGAGCGCGTTCACGTCGAGTCGCTCGCCGGCATCCGTAGGCAGGCCGTGCGCTTCGATGACGACGTCGGCCTCGGCGAGCAGGGCGCGCACGTGCGGATCCCCGGCCGCCCCGACGACCGACTGCTTGCCGGCGTTCAGGAACACGAAGAGCGGCGAGTCCTGCTCCGCCAGGTCGGCGCCGGTTGCCGACCAGCGGCGCAGCGGGTCGCCTTGCGCGGGCTCGACCTTGACGACCTCGGCGCCGCCATCGACCAGGAGCTTGGAGCAGTACGCACCCGCGATCTGCGTCGAGAAGTCGACGACGCGGATCCCGGCCAGCCCATGCTTCATCTCGATTCTCCGCCCGGAAGCGTCCGCGGGCGCCGAGGAGCGCCGCCCCGGGAGCATCGCGCAGAACACCCGCGGCAGCGACGCGGGGCAGCCCGCAAGAGGATCCCCCCGGCCGGAGCGGCGCCTTGTGGTATGCGGTCGGCGAAGGCAGCATCAAGGGGCTGCCGCGAAGGGGCCCGGAGCGGAGGGAGCGTCATGGACCGACGCGAAAGCAGGAGCGAAGTCTACGTGCCGCCGCTCCAACTCACCGAGGGGCAGGCGCCGCCCATCGCTGCCAACGGCGGCCTGTCCTTTGCGGCGTTCGATCGGGGAGGGGACGCAGGCACCGGGGCCGCGACGGAGGCGGCGCTCGCATCGATCGCCTCCGGCGAAGGGCAGGCGCTGATCGAGATGCTCGAGAACGCGCCCCCGGGCCCGATCGAGACGAAGTGGGGCCTCGGATTCCGGAGGTTCGCGGAGTGCCTCGACTACATCCGCGAGCAGGGCATCGAGGCTCCTGCCGGCGGTCTGGCGATTCCCCTGCGCTACAGCGTCTTCGAACGCCCGTCCTACTCGATCGTCTCCTCGAACGCTCTCTGGCGCGATCCGGCACGCAAGGCGGAGGCCGACGCGCTGCGCCGGGACGAGCGCAGCGACGTCCGCCGCTGCCTGTACTTTCCCCAGATCCTGCGCGACGCGCGGCGCATCGGGGACGACCACCCGGGCCTGTCCCCCGAGAGCCCCGATTGCATGGACCGGCTCGGCCTCTCACTCGCGCACTGCGAGTCCGAGTGCCGGGACTTCTACGACGCCGCCGAGGTGGAGCGCGTCTTCTATCCCGAGATGGAGAAGCTGCTGCTCGACTTCTTCCCGGGTGCGACGGACGCGCTCGTCTACAACCACGACGTCTTCGACAAGCACTACGCCGGCGACCGCAGCGAAGACCAGGAGAACAAGAACCCGGGTGTGAACGCCGCCTACGCGAACCTGGTTCACAACGACCTGAACGACAACAGCGGCCGGGTGCGTTGTTGCGAGCTGCTCACGAAGAACCTCCGCAACTTCGGACGCGAGCAGCGTTACAGCGAGGCGGAGGCGCAGGCCAAGATGTCGCGCCGCTTCATGTCGATCAACCTGGCCAAGCCGATGGAGACCGTGCAGCAGAACCCCTTCGTGCTCTGCGCATGGCCCTCCTTCGCCGACCAGCCGTACATCAACAACTACCGCGTCTACGACGACCGCGTCGGCGAGACCACGCGCTTCACCCATCGCCCGGGTCACGAGTGGTACTGGCTCCCTCGACAGCAGCCGACCGAGGTCTCGATGCTCAAGTGCTACGACTCGGTGACCGACGGCTCGGTGTCTCGCTGGTCGTTCCACACCTCGAGCATCGACCCGACGGCGCCCGCCGACGCTCCGTGCCGCAAGAACGTGGTGGTCCGGTCGTTCGTCTTCTTCTGATCCGGCTCCCGGCCGCGCAGGCGGGCGACCGCCGCCTGCGCGGCCGGGTCTCGCGTCCCTCGAAGCGCTGCGTGACTCGGGGGTCTCGCCTCGGCTGCGGCCGGGCGTTCACCCGGCTGTGCGCGGCCCGGGTCCGCGCACGGCGCAAACCCTGCTTTCGCGCACGCGGGCGTTCGAGCGGCCCACGCGCCGCCGGCACGCGTCTTGCTCTCCTCCCGACCATACGGTCCCGGCACCCCGGTCTGGAGGAATCTCATGTTCGGAAATTCGCGCCGAAGAGTCGGCGCTCGCCTCTTCACGTGCCTGGCAATCCTGCTCGGCATCCCGACCACGGCCGGCGCCCTGCCGCTGATCTCCGAGGTGTTCTACGACGCCGTCGGCGGCGACGACGGGCAGGGCTTCGTCGAACTCTCGGGAACGCCCGGTACGGATCTCACGGGGCTCACCATCGAAGGCATCAACGGCTCGAACGGCGCCGTCACTCACAGCATCGCGCTGACGGGCACGATCCCGGCCGACGGCCTCTTCGTGCTGGCCGACACCTTCTCGGGAGGCGGCACCGCGGTGGCGGAGGCCGACCTCCTGGCTGCCTTCGACTTCCAGAACGGGCCCGACTCGATCGTCCTGACGGACGGCACTTTCGTGGTCGACGCCGTCGGCTACGGGGTCTTCGACCCCGGCGAGACGTTCGCAGGCGAGGGCTTCCCCGTGGCGGACCCCGGCGCGGGGTGGAGCGTCTCGCGCGTGTTCGCCGACGTCGACACGGACGACAACCTGAGCGACTTCGAGGCGCTCGAGTTTCCGACGCCCGGCTTCGCGACCTTCCAGAACGTGCCGGAGCCCGGCTCGGGACTGCTGGCCGGCCTCGGCCTGGGCGTGATCGGCTGGCTGCGCCGGGGCGGTGCGCGGCGCCGCCGGTCGGCCGGCCGCTGACCCGTCGCGAGGAGCGGTGTGGCCCCTGGCCGCCGGAAGGGGCGGCCCCGAACGACGCGACGACGTGGGAGGCCAGGGCGCCCGCGTCGTCGCGCTCTCCCGGCCGGCGCCCGTGACGTGATACGCTGACCCGTCCGGGTGTGGGTGTGCGCCGCGGCGAGGGAGGGGCGATGGGCGGACGATTCGACGGCCGCGTGGCGGTCGTGACCGGTGCAGCCGGCGGCATCGGCCGCGCGACCTGCGTGCGACTGGCCCGCGAGGGGGCTCGCGTGGTAGCGAGCGACCTGAAGGACGCACCGCTCGACGAGACGGCCGGCGCGGTCGAGGCCGCGGGCGGCGAGGCGATCGTGGTCGACCACGACGTCACGCGGGCGGCGGACTGGCAGCGGGTGGTGTCCGAGGCAACGGGTCGCTTCGGCGGCCTCGACGCGCTCGTCAACAACGCGGGCGTCGAGGGAGCGGTGGCCCCGCTCGAGGAGTCGCCCGAGGACGAGTTCGACCGCGTGATGGCAGTGAACGCGAAGGGCGTCTTCCTGGGCATGCAGACCGCGATCCCGGCTCTGCGCGCGCGCGGGGGCGGCTCGATCGTGAACGTGTCCTCGGTGGCCGGATTGCTCGGCGATCCGACCATCGCGCCGTACGTGGCCAGCAAGCACGCCGTGATCGGGCTGACGCGGGCGGCGGCCGTCGGGGTCGCGGCCGACGGCATCACGGTCAACGCGGTCTGTCCTTCGCCGATCGAGACGCGCATGATGCGCTCGCTCGAGAGCGGGTTCTCGGAGGCCGATCCGGCCGCCGTCAAGGCGATGCTCGAGCAGCGCATCCCGCTCGGGCGATACGGCACGCCCGACGAGGTGGCGGCGATGATCGCGTTCCTGGTGAGTGACGATGCGCGCTTCGTGACCGGCTCGCTCCACACCGTCGACGGTGGCATGACGCCGCAATAGCGATCCAGCCCGCGAGGGGCCAGCAGCAGGGCCGGGCCCGAGCGGCGGCGCCTTCAGCCGGTCGACGGTTGGACGAACCGGACGGGGAGCGGCCGGCGGACGCCACGCGCAGCTCGGGAGCCGACCACAGGGGAGAGGGTGGATGAACGGACGCTGGCGCTTCCTTCGGACGGGTGATGCTGCGTCTCGGAGCGGGCGGCGAGGGGCGGGGGCGGCTCTGGCCCTCGCGCTCGTCGCGTCGCTGGTCGGGCTCGCCGCCGGTGTCGGCGACGCCGACGAGCAGGGCGTCACCGCGGAGCGGGCGGCGGTTGCCAGCGTGCCGCCCCCCGGCCCGCACTGGGTGTTCGTGCCCGACCGGATCTTCCGTCACAGCCTGCTCCTCGACGGCGACAGCGGCCGCGTGGTCGGCGTCATCGACTCGGCGGCGGAGCTGCTCTTTCCCCCGCCGCTCTGGTCGCGAAGTCGCGGCGAGATCTACACGGCCGACATCGTCTACTCGCGCGGCACGCGCGGCGAGCGGAGCGACTACGTCACCATCTACGACGCCCGCACGTTCCGCCCGGTGGGCGAGGTCCCCGTGCCGACGCGGATCGGCCAGAGCAACGTCTCCTACGGCTACGCGGAGCTGCTCGGCGACCGCTTCGTCGCGCTCTTCAACCAGTTTCCCCAGGTCTCGGTCTCGATCGTCGACATCGAAGCGCGCAAGTTCGTCGGCGAGATCCCGATCGCGGGCTGTGCGGGCATCTACGCCCTGGCGGCCGATCGCTTCGGCACGCTCTGTGGTGACGGCACGGCGCTGCTGGTGGTGCTGGACGATTCGGGCCGTCTCGTGCGCCGGGTGGCGAGCGCGAAGTTCTTCGACCCCGTCGCCGATCCCGTCGCGATGCCGGGCGGCCGCGACGGCCAGCGCTGGACCTTCGTGAGCTTCGCCGGGATGGTGCACACGGTGGACTTCTCGGGCGAGAAGCCCGTGGCCGCCACGGCGTGGTCGGTGCACGGCGAGGGCGGCGACGGATCGCGCTGGCGGCCCGGCGGATTGCAGCACGTGGCCCTGCATCCCGCCGCAAAGCGCCTGTACGTCGTGATGCACGAGGGAGAGCCGGGCAGCCACAAGCGGCCGGGACCCGAGGTCTGGGTGCTCGACACGGAGGAGAAGAAGCGCGTCGCCCGCTTCGAGCCGCCCAACATGACGGCGGCCTTCATGGCCGGCATCGTGGGCGTCGAGCCCGGGACCTTCGCCTACCGGGCGATGGAGTGGCTGCTGCCGAACGACGGCGTCCACACGATCGCGGTCACGCCCGACGACGAGCCGGTTCTGTTCGCGCGCAACGCGGAGCTCGGCGCCGTCGCGGTGATGGATGCGCGCACCGGCGAGACGCTGCGGGTGCTGAGCGACGTGGGCCTGACCGGGCCCACGCTCAGGGTGGTCGAGTGATGCCGGACGGCGGACTCGGCGAGGTCGCCCTCGACCCCGTGGTGGCGGGTATCCTGCGCGTTGCGTTGGCCTGGGTGTTCGCGCAGGCCGCCTACCACAAGCTGCGCGATCCGGTCGGCTTCGTGGCGATCGTGCGGGGCTACGCGCTCCTGCCCGATCGCGCCGCGCCGTTCGTCACCGCGGCGCTGCTCGCCGGCGAGACGAGTGCGGCGGGGCTGCTGGTCGTGCCCGGCCTCGCGCCGGCCGGCGCCGCGCTGGTGGCCGCGCTGCTGCTCGTCTACTCGACCGCGATCGGCGTCAACCTGGCGCGCGGGCGTCGCGACGTCGACTGCGGCTGCCTCGGGCCCGGACACCGGCAGCCGCTCTCCGGCTGGCTGCTCGTGCGCAACGCCGCGTTGCTCGTAATGGCGTTGGCCTGCGCGGCGCCGGTCGGGCAGCGCGCCATCGGCTGGCTCGATGCGGCGACCGGTGTCGGCGGTGTGCTCGTGACCGCGCTGTTGCTGTCGGCCGTGGCCCGGCTGGCCGCGGTGTCCGGCCTCGCCGCGCGGGCCGCGCAGGCGAGGGGGGCGAGATGACCGAGGCCCTGATCGTCTCGAACCTCGTCCTCTGGGCCCTGGTGGTGGTGCTGGCGCTGGTGGTCGTGGCGCTGACGCGACAGATCGGGCTGCTCCACGAGCGGATCGCGCCGGTCGGCGCGCTCGCGATCGCGGGCGGCCCCGAGGTCGGTGACGCGGTGCCCGAAATGTGGCTGCCCGACGTGCGCGGCGAGCGCGTCCGGGTGGGCGGCGCGGACCCCGACGGCGGGCGTACGCTGATCTTCTTCCTGTCGCCGACCTGCCCGGTCTGCAAGACGCTTCTGCCTACCCTCGAGCGCGTCGTGTCCGAGCAATCGCCGGGTGTGCGCGTCGTCTACGCGAGCGACGGCGCCGTCGAGGATCACGAGCGCTTCGTCCGCGAGCACGGGCTCGAGCGGTGCGACTACGCGATCTCGGAGACGCTCGGCATCCACTTCGCGGTGGCGAAGCTCCCGTTCGCGGTGCTGCTCGACGCGGCGGGCGTGCTTCGTGCGCGCGGCATCGTGAACACGCGCGAGCATCTCGAGAGCCTGTTCGAGGCGGACCGCCTGGACGTGGCCTCTCTGCAGGACTACCTGGCGGATCGCGTCGACGAGGCCCCGACCTCGTGACGCGCCGCGAAGGGGGAAGGTCGTGAAGCGAATCGACGAACGCATCGACGGCTGGCTCGAGAGCGGCACGCGCGGCGTGGCCCGCCGCCTGGGCCGGCGCACCTTCCTCGGGCGCCTCGGCGCGCTGCTCGCGGGTGGTGTGGCCCTGCCGCTGCTTCCGGTCGCGCGGGCCGGCGCGCAGAGCCGCGGGCCGGCGCCCGGTGTCCCCGGCCCGGACGAGGACATCCCCGGCCCGGCCGGCGACCAGCAGAGCTGCGAGTACTGGCGCCACTGCGCGATCGACGGCTTCCTCTGCGCCTGCTGCGGGGGCAGCGCGACCACCTGCCCGCCGGGCACCGAGGTGGCGCCGGTCACCTGGGTCGGCACCTGCCGCAACCCGGCCGACGGCAACCACTACCTGATCTCGTACAACGACTGCTGCGGAGCGGGCGCCTGCGGGCGTTGCGGCTGCAACCGCAACGAGGGCGAGCGCCCCGAGTACCACTGGTACCGCAACAACGACATCAACTGGTGCGCGGGCGGGACATCGCAGCGCTACAACTGCTCGATCGCCGTGGTGGTGGGCGAGGCCGGCGAGCAGCAGCCGGAGCGATGAGAGCGCTCGCTTCGGCAGCCGGGCTCGCGGGGCTCTGCCTGCTGGTCGCTGCGCGGCCCGCGCTCGCGCGCGATCCTGCGGACCCGGCGGACACCCGGCAGGTGGCGGCCCGCTACGTGCTGCACTGCGGGGGCTGCCACGGCGTCGACGGTCGCGGGACGCCCGGCGCCACGCCGACGCTGCACGGCCTCGCGGCGTTGGCCGACACCGAGGACGGTCACCGCTACCTGATGCGCGTACCCGGCGTCGCCCAGGCCCCGCTGGCCGACGCCGACCTCGCGGAGCTGCTCGACTGGCTGGTGGCGACGTTCTCCGACGAGCCGGTGCGGCGTCGCTTCACCGCCGAGGAAGTCGGGCGTTGGCGCGCCGAGCCCCTGCGCGACCCGCTCGCCGCGCGGGCCGCGCTGGGCGCGGCGGGCGCCGCTGCCACCGACGGGGCAGGGCCGGCCTGGTCACACGCGGCGGCAGACGAGGCGCATTGAACGAGCGGCGGCACTCCGGGCGAGGGAAAAAGCCCTCCTTCGATTCTCCGACAGGTTCAGGTCGTCGGACGACGGCCCGATACACGACCTGCGGACCGGCTCGGGCGAGGTGCGCGATGACGACACGTGTCCGGGCAGGTGGCTTCGTGTCCTAGAATCCGGCCCGCTTTCACGGCGCGGACCGCACGGTCCACACTGACGGCGCTGCGGGCCGATCGCGGCCGC
>CAZETS010000034.1:0-23943 GCA_964515335.1 uncultured Spirochaetaceae bacterium | reverse complement strand
GAGCCGGTAGAGCGCCGGGAGAGAGACGGACGGAAGATGCAGTCCGGATTCAACACGAACTACCGACATCGCGGCGTGCTGTTCCACGTGCAGACCGAGGACAGCGGCGTCGCGAATCCGCACATCGTCACGCACCTGTTCCACGGCGGGAACATCCTCGCGTCGCAGAAGCGCGAGTACTCCGAGAAGCTCGGCGCGGCGGACCTCGAGGCCGAGGTGCGGGTCCTGATGGAGGACCAGCACAAGGAGATGCTCAGGGCCCTGAGCCGCGGCGATCACGACGCCGTGATCACCGAGCGCCTCGGCGCGGCCGTGTTCCTCGACCAGACCGATTGCGAAGAGCCCGGCTCCACCGCGGCGGAGATGTTGCCGCCTCGGCCCGAGGCGCCGCCGCCGGCTGCGGTCGCGCTGCCTGCGGCGGGCGCGTCCGCCCCCGAGCCCGCCGCGGACCGCATCGCCCGGGCGTTCGGCGATGGAATCGTCAGCGACAAGCCCCTCGATGAGGTGGTGCTCGACTACCTCGTCGAGAATGCCCGCAAACGCAAGCGCAGGGGGTCGGGCCGCTGAGCCGGCACGCGCCCGGTCGGTCCCGGGGCTGCCGGACTGCGTGGGCGATTCGAGGGAGGATCTCCGTGGGTTCCATCCGTCCGTTCTCTTCGTGCGCCCCGGCACGGCGATCGCTGGCGCTGCTGTGGTTGACGGTGCTGCTCGTGTCGACCGGCTGTGGTCCCGAGCTGTACGAGGGCATGCCCGCTCACGTCGAACGGCGCCACGTCGTGCTCGACGGAGCGGCCAACTTCCGCGACCTCGGCGGCTACGCGACCGAGGACGGCCGCCACGTGAAGTGGGGTCTCTTCTACCGGAGCGACAACCTGTCGGAGCTGACGGACCCTGACCTCGACAAGCTGGCCGACCTCGGTCTCGCGCTGGTTTGCGACTTCCGCGGCGGGCCCGAGTGGCGCGAGGCGCCGGACCGGCTGCCCGAGACGAGCCCCCCCGAGGTCGTGCACCTCGAGATCTGGGAGGAGAGCTTCGACGCGAACGGCATTCGCGCGGCGCTCGAGTCGGGCGATCTCGACGTGGACCTGCGCCAGATGCTGATCGACGGCAACCGCCTGTTCGCGACCACCCACGCCGGCCGCTACCGCGAGATGTTCCGGCGCATCACGCACGCCGAGAACCTGCCCGCCCTGGTGCACTGCACGGCCGGCAAGGACCGGGCCGGCTTCGCCTCGGCGCTGATCCTGCGCACGCTCGGCGTGCCGCTCGACACCGTCTACGAGGACTTCCTGCTCACCAACCACTACACGGCCGCGAAGATCGAGCGCGTGCTGCTGGTGGCGCGCCTGATGTCGCTCTTCAGGATCGATCCGGAGCAGCTGCGTCCGGTGCTCGGCGTCGAGCCCGCCTACCTCGACTCTGCGTTCGCGGCGATCGACGAGGAGTACGGCTCCTTCGACGCCTACCGGCGCCAGGTGCTCGATCTCGACGACGCGCAGCTCGCGGCTTTTCGCGCCCTGGCCCTCGAGTAGGGGCGTTTCGAGGCTCCGGCCCGGGCGCTCGTCTCGCGCCCCGGCCTCGGCCGGCCGGCCGGCGCGATCGGCGGGCTCGTGAAGCGTTGCGAGTGCGTTGCTAGAATGCGGCACCCCCTCGTACGTCGCGCGGCGCCGACGCTGGACGCCGCGCGCCGAATCGTGTCGTAATCCACCGCAGGCCGGGGGGCGGGATGGCGCCGGGCAAGGGCAGCCTATTCGAGCGCCGGGACGACAGCCCGGTGCGCATGTACCACGTCTCGAAGTCGTACATCGCGGGCCAGACGGCCATCAGCGACGTCTCCCTCGAGCTCGCCAAGGGCGAGTTCGTCTTCCTCACGGGTCAGAGCGGCGCCGGCAAGACGACGCTGCTCGAGTTGCTGTTCGCCGCCGAGCGCCCGAACGAGGGACAGATCCTCGTGCTCGGCCGCAACATCGCGCGGCTCCGGGGCAGTGGCGTGCCGGCGCTGCGGCGGCGGGTGGGCGTGGTCTTCCAGGACTTCAAGCTGCTGCCGCGCCGCAGCGTCGAGGACAACGTCCGCATCGCCCTCGACGTGGTCGGCACGCCGCGTCGCGAGGCGCGCAGCCGGGTCTTCAACGTGCTGCGGCAGGTGGGGCTGCAGCACCGCCGCTACCACGAGCCGATGGCCCTGTCCGGCGGCGAGCAGCAGCGGGTCGCCATCGCACGGGCGCTGGTGTCCGAGCCCGAGGTCCTGCTCGCCGACGAGCCGACGGGCAATCTCGATCCCGACCTCAGCATCGAGATCATGGAGCTGATGCTCGCCGCGGCGACCCGCGGCACCACCGTGCTCGTCGCCACCCACGATATCTCGCTGGTCGAGCGCTACCGGCGGCGGACGCTGCGACTCGAGGCCGGGCGTCTCGTCGAGGACGTGCCCGCGGCGGGCGGCCTCGAATGAGTCGCGCCCTCGTCGTCCTGCTCATCCTCGGCCGCTCGGCGATCGTCGGTCTGCGCGGCGCGGCCGTGACCGCGGCCATCGCGGTGGTGACGATCGGCTTTGCGCTCTTCCTGGTCGGCGCCTTCGCGCTCACCGTCGTCAACATGGAGGGCATGCTCGAGCGCTTCGGTGAGGAGCTGTCGGTGATCGCCTACCTCGACGACGAGGTCGACGACGACCGGGCCGTGGCGATCGCCGAGCGCGTGGCGACGATCGAGGGTGTCGAGCGCGTCGCCGTCGTGGGGCGGGGCGAGGCGCTCGAGCGCTTCCGCGACATCGCGGGAGGCGCGGCGCTGCTCGAGGGGCTCGAGGAGAATCCGCTGCCGGCTTCGCTGGAGATCACGCTCGGCGACGCGAGCCGCACGCCCGAAGGGCTGCGCATCCTCTCGAGCGCGCTCGACGGCCTGCCGGGCATCGACGAGGTGGGCCACGGCAGCGAGTGGATCGAGGGCTATGCGCGCGCCACCTCGCTGGTGCGCGTGTCGGGCTACGCGCTCGGCACCGTGCTGTGTCTGGCGACGCTGCTGATCGTCGCGAACACCATCCGGCTCGGCGTGTACGCGCGTGAGGACGAGCTCGAGATCCTGGCCCTCGTCGGGGCGAGCCGCACCTTCGTGCGCACCCCCTTCCTGCTGGAGGGCACGCTGCAGGGCGTGATCGGTGGAGCGCTCGCGGCGGCGATGCTCGGGCTCGCCTTCCTGGTCGTGGTGCCGCAGCTCGAGTACGGCCTGACCTTCCTGCTCGGCAACGTGGCGCCGCGCTTCTTCGATGCCGGCGAGCTGGCGGCCCTGGTCTGCGGGGGTGCGGTCCTGGGTTTCTTCGGCTCCCTCGCCGCGCTCTTCGGCTGGCGGCGCTGAAATGCGCGCCGCCCGGGCTCTGGCGCTGCTCGCGCCCGTCTTCGCGCTGCTCGCCGCCTTCGCGCGCGCCGACGACGCTCCGCTGCGCTCGGACGCCGAGATCGACGCCTTGCGGAGCGAGATCGCCCGGACCCGCGAGCGCGTGGTGGCCCACGAGCAGGAGGAGCGCGACATCCTGCAGCTGCTCGAGCGCATCGACCGGGGCCTCGACGCGCTGCGCGAAGACGTGCGCCGCAGCGAGCGCCGGGCCGCGCAGGCACAAGAGGACTTCGCGGCGGTCGAGGAGCGGCTCGCCGAAGTGAAGCAGAGCCTCGCGGCCACGCGCCGCGCCATGTCGAAGCGCGCCGTCGCGCTCTACAAGACCGGCGACATCGGACCGCTCCGCGTGCTGTTCGCCTCGGTGGACCTCCAGCAGGTGCTCTCGAAGATGTGGACCCTGGAGCGGCTGCTGCGCTACGACGCGAGCCTGGTCGACCGCTTCAGCCGCGAGCACGCACGCCTGGTGGCGATCGAGGAGGAGGCCGCGCGGACCCTGGCCGCGCGCGACGAGGCGCGTGCGCGACTGGCGCTGCGCAGCGCGGCGCTCGAGCAGGAGCGCAGTCTTCGCCGGTCGCTGCTCGCGCGCGTGCGCGACGACCGCAGCCACGAACGCTCGCTGCTCGTCGAGCTCGAGCGGGCGGCCCGTGCCCTCGAGGAGACGTTGTCGCGCCTCGGCGACGCCGAGGTGCCTCGGGCCGAGCTCGACGGCTCGCAGTTCGCCGCGCTGCGCGGTCGTCTCGATCACCCGGTCGAGGGCAGGGTGCGAAGCCGCTTCGGACGCGTGGTCGACGACGAGTACCAGACCGAGACGTTCAACAACGGCATGGAGATCGCGGCGGTTGCCGGCGAGTCGGTGCGGGCGGTCGCACGCGGGCAGGTGCGTTTCGCCGGGTGGTTCCGGGGCTACGGGAAGATCGTGATCGTCGATCACGGCGGCGGCTACTTCACCGTCTCGGGACACCTCGCGGACATCTTCGTCGGGGTGGGCGACGTCGTGGACGCCGGCGACACGCTCGGCAGTGTCGGCGACACCGGCTCCCTGCGCGGCTCCGGGCTCTACTTCGAGGTGCGATCCGGCAGCGAGCCGCTCGATCCGGCGCACTGGCTCGCCACGGGGTAGCATCTCGGATCGTCCGCCAAGGCCTGGCCCCGCGGGTGGCAGGCGCGCTCGCCGCCGCCGGCTCGCGGCAGCCGGACCCGCATCCACCAGAGGAATCCCCATGCGTCGTCGCCGAGTTCATCCCGCCGCCGCCTTCGCGGCCGGCATCGTCGCCGCGCTCGTCGGCCTGTCGATCGTCGCCGGAGCCGCCACGCGCGCTGCCGTCCGCTACGACGACCTCGCGCTCTTCGCGAGCGTCCTCGACCTGGTGCGCCGCAACTACGTCGAGCCGGTCGACGAGCACGACCTGATGCAGAGCGCGTTGCACGGCCTGCTGCTCGAGCTCGATCCGCACTCGGCCTTCATGAGCAGCGATGACTACGAGGAGATGCAGGTCGACACCCGGGGCGAGTTCCACGGCCTGGGCATCGAGATCACCAAGAGCCAGGGCGGCTTCATCGAGGTGGTCTCGCCGATCGACGGCACGCCGGCCTTCCGCGCCGGCATCAAGCCCCGCGACCAGATCACCGCGATCTGTCCCACCGAGGTGCCCGACGACTGGGACGAGGGCGAGACCTGCCGCACCACCGAGGACATGACGCTCGTCGAGGCGGTGTCGTTGATGCGCGGGGCCAGGGGCACCGAGATCACCATCGACATCTTCCGGGAGGGCTACGAGCAGCCGCGGCCCTTCACGATCCGCCGCGACGTCGTCCAGGTGGCCTCGGTGGACGGCCGCCTCCTCGAGCCGGGCTACGGGCTGCTGCGCGTGCGGGCCTTCCAGGAGCGGACGGGCGAGGAGCTCGACGAGGTGCTCCAGCGGTTGCACGAGGAGGCGCCCGACGGGCTCCGCGGCATGGTGCTCGACCTGCGCGACAACCCGGGCGGCCTGCTCAATCAGGCGGTGATCGTCGCCGACCTCTGGATCGCCGACGGGCTGATCGTCTACACGCAGGGTCGCGAGGGGTCGGAGCGGCAGGAGTACCGTGCCCGTCCCAGTCAGCTCGAGCCCGACTACCCGATGGTGGTGCTGGTGAACGCGGGCAGCGCGAGCGCGTCCGAGATCGTCGCCGGCGCGCTGCAGGACCACGACCGGGCGCTGGTGCTCGGGGCGCCGACCTTCGGAAAGGGCTCGGTGCAGACCGTCTATCCCCTCGATGGTGGGGCCGGGCTGCGGCTCACGACGGCCCTCTACTACACGCCCTCGGGTCGCTCGATCCAGGAGGTCGGCATCGAGCCCGACATCGAGGTGTCGTCGCGCGCGAACGGTGGCGGCACGGTGGAGCAGCGCCTGCACCTGCGCGAGCGCGACCTTCGCGGTCACTTCACCCAGGAGGACGTCGACCCGGTCAACGGCGCCGACGTGTCGCCCGATACCCCCGATGCGGACGCTGTCGGCGACGAGGGCGACGAGGGCGACGAGGGCGAAGAGGGCGACGAGGCGGCGGCGCGCGAGCCCAGCGAGGCGCTCGGCGACGTGGTGCTCGACCGCGCGCTCGAGGTGCTGAAGAGCTGGACGTACTTCGAGCGCCTGAGCGAGCGGCGCGCGATGCGCACGCCCCACGCCGATGCGGGCGATGCCGCGGGAGTCGAAGCGCCGACGACGGCTCCGGTCGAGTAGTCGCGTGGCGAGGTCGCGCCCCGCATCCGGCGATTCGGCCGCGGAGCCCGGTGTCGCTCGTCGCCACGTCTTTGGCGTCCACGAGCTGACCAGCGGGCTGAACGCCCTGCTCGAGGACAGCGTCGGGCGGGTCTGGGTGACCGGCGAGGTGAGCGGGCTGAGCCGCCCGGCGTCGGGTCACGTCTACTTCACGCTGAAGGACGACCGCGCGCAGATCCGCGCCGCGCTGTTTCGAAGCGCGGCGGCGCGCGTGCCCTTCGCGCTCGAGAACGGACTCGAGGTGCTCGCCTACGCGGACGTGCAGGTCTACGAGGCGCGCGGCGACCTGCAGCTCGTGGTGCGCAAGCTCGAGCCGCGCGGGCAGGGAGCACTGCAGCTCGCCTTCGAGCAGCTGAAGGGCCGCCTCGCCGCAGAGGGCCTCTTCGACGAGGCGCGCAAGCGGCCGCTGCCGCCTTTTCCGGAGCGGATCGGCGTGGTCACGTCGCCGACCGGCGCGGCGGTGCGGGACGTGATCGAGGTCTCCGGCCGGCGTGCGCCGGCCACGCCCATCCTGGTGGCGCCGACGCGGGTGCAGGGGGAGGGCGCCGAGCACGAGATCGCCGCCGCGCTGGCTGCCGTCTCGACACAACCGGGTGTCGACCTGGTGTTGCTCGTGCGCGGCGGCGGATCGCTCGAGGACCTTTGGTCGTTCAACACCGAGGTGGTGGCCCGGGCGATCGCGCGCTGTCCCGTACCGGTGCTCTCCGGCGTCGGGCACGAGACCGACTTCACGATCGCGGACTGGGTGGCGGACGCACGCGCTCCCACGCCCTCGGCGGCGGCCCTGCAGGCGCTGCCCGATCGTGCGGGCCTCGCGCGCACGCTCGAGCGCGACTGGCGCCGCCTCGGTGGTGCGCTGCGCCGGCAGGTCTCGCGGGCCGCCCACGTCCTGGCGCGAGAGCAGGACGCCCTGCGCATGCTGGCCCCCGCCGCGCGGCTGGCGGCCGGGCGCCGTCGGCTGGTGTCGGCGCACAGGGCGCTGCGCGCCGCCGTGCGGCACCGCCATGAGCGGCGCCGCGACCGGCTCGAGCGGCTCGGCGCGCAGCTCGACGGGCTGTCTCCGCTGGCGGTGCTCGGCCGGGGCTACGCGCTGGCGCGCCGGCTTCGCGACGGGGCGATCGTTCGCGCCCCCGCCGACGCGCCGGTCGGCGACGAGGTGTCGGTGCGGGTGGCCTCCGGCGGCTTCACGGCCACGGTCACCGGGCACGACCCCGAGGCCGGCTGAGCGCGGAGGCGACCGGCCGCCCTGCCGTAAGCCCCCGACGCGAAAAGCCTTTCGGGGCGCACTTCGTTGACGCTGGCGCGCGCACTGCGGTAGCCTCGCTGCGAATGGCACGAGCCGAGCAGTCCGAAACGGGGGCGCGGTCGCGCCGGTCCGGACGGGCTGGTGGCGCGCAGTCGTCCGAGCAGTCCGCCGAGGAGTCCGGGCCGGTGGCCGGGGCCTTAGCGGCCGACGAGCCGTCCTCGGATCTGCCCTTCGAAGAGGCGCTCGAGCGGCTCGAGCAAGTCGTCGACGGACTCGAGGGCGGTGAGCTCGAGCTCGAAGCCGCCCTCGAACGCTTCGAGGAGGGTGTCCGGCTGACGCGTCACTGCGCGAAGCAGCTCGACGCGGCCGAGCGGCGCATCGAGATCCTGATGCAGGAAGGCGACGACTGGGTGGCCCGGCCGTTCGCCGGCGAAGACGGCGACGAAGCGGCCGACGCGCAAGCTTCGCTCGAAGAAGACGAGTGGGAGGAATAGCGGCGGTGGACGTCCACGCCTGGCTCGCCGAGCGGATGCCGCTGATCGAGGAGGTGCTCGATCGCAGTCTGCCGCCCGCGGACGAGAGTCCGGCGTCGCTGCACGCGGCGATGCGGCATCTCGTCTTTCCCGGCGGCAAGCGTCTGCGACCGGGCTTTGCCCTGGCGGCCGCCGAGGCGGTGGGTGCGCCGGCCCGGGCGGCGCTGCCGGTCGCCGCCGCCGTGGAGCTGGTGCACGTCTACTCGCTGATCCACGACGACCTTCCCTGCATGGATGACGACAGCGTGCGCCGGGGGCGGCCGACCGTGCACGTGGCCTTCGACGAGGCGACCGCGGTGTTGGCGGGCGATGCGCTGCAGAGTCTCGCGTTCGGGGTGCTGCTCGACGGGGCCGAGCCGTCGGTCGGGGCGCACATCGGTCGCGAGCTGGCGGCCGCGATCGGCCACGCGGGTCTGGTGGGAGGACAGGTCGACGATCTCGTCTCGGGATCGGCCGCCACCGACGTCGACGCCGTGCTCTCCGTTCACGCGCGAAAGACCGCCGCCCTGTTCTCGGCCGCGGTGGCCGGAGGCGCGCGCCTCGGCGGGGCGACGGACGTGGTCGTCGACGCGCTGCGGCGCTTCGGCGGCGAGGTGGGCGTCGCCTTCCAGATCGCCGACGACGTGCTCGACGCCGACGAGGACGAGGGCTGCACGCTGGTGCCGCTGCTCGGTCTCGAGGCGTGTCGCGAACGGGCCGAGACGCTGCTCGCGAGCGCACTCGAGCGGGTGGAGGCGCTCGGCGACCGCGCCGAGCCCCTGCGCGAGCTCGCGCGCCTGGCCGTGCGGAGGGTGGTGTGAGCGCGAACCGCCTGCTGGGTGACATCGACTGCCCCGCCGACCTGCGCCGCCTGCCGCGCGATCAGGTCGAGCGGGTCGCGGACGAGATCCGCGCCGAGATCCTCGAGCGGGTGTCGCAGACCGGCGGCCACCTGGCGTCGAGCCTCGGCGCCGTCGAGCTGATCACCGCGATCCACTACGTGTTCGACACTCCGACCGACCGGCTGATCCTCGACGTCGGCCACCAGGGCTATCCGCACAAGATGCTGACCGGCCGCCGCGAGGCGTTCGATCAGATCGGGCAGCCGGGCGGCATGTCGAAATTCCTGCGGCGGAGCGAGTCCAAGTACGACCACTTCGGCGCCGGGCACGCCGGCACTTCGATCTCGGCGGCCCTCGGCATGGCCCGGGGCAAGCTCCATCGCGGCGAGGACGGCGTGGTGATCGCGTTGATCGGCGACGGCGCCATGACGGCGGGCATGGCCTTCGAGGCGCTCAACCACGCGGGCCACCTGCAGGAGCGCAACCTCGTCGTCGTGCTGAACGACAACGAGATGTCGATTTCGCCGAACGTGGGCGCGATGTCGTCGTACCTGTCGCGCAAGATGTCGGCGCCGATGGTTCGCACCATGAAGGGCTGGGCCAAGGAGTTCCTCTCGGGCCTGCCGGGCGACATGTTGCATTGGGCCCGCAAGGCCGAGGAGTCCCTCAAGGTCTTCTTCTCGCCGGGGCTGCTGTTCGAGGCGCTGAACTTCCGCTACGTGGGGCCGATCCAGGGTCACCGCATGGACGTCGTGCTCGAGACCTTCGAGAACGTCAAGCAGATGGTCGCGGCCGGCAGCGGTCCGGTGCTCGTGCATGCCCTCACCGAGAAGGGGCACGGCTACGCGCCCGCCGAGGCCGACCCGCTCAAGTACCACGGGGTGACGCGCTTCGACGTGGCCTCGGGCGAGTTCGCGCCCAAGAAGGCCGCCGCGCCGACGTACACCGGCGTCTTCGCCGACGCGTTGATCCGGCTCGCCGAGACGGACGAGCGCATCGTCGCCATCACGGCCGCGATGGCGCCCGGCACCGGCCTCGACAAGTTCCAACGCCGCTTCCCCAAGCGCTTCTACGACGTCGGCATCGCCGAGCAGCACGCGGTGACCTTCGCGGCGGGCCTCGCCACCGAGGGCATGAAGCCGGTGGCCGCCATCTATTCGACTTTCCTGCAGCGCGCCTACGATCAGGTGGTGCACGACGTCTGTCTGCAGAACCTCGACGTGACCTTCGCCCTCGACCGGGCCGGTCTGGTGGGGGCCGACGGCGCCACCCACCAGGGCCTCTGGGACATCGCCTACTTCCGCAACCTGCCCAACACCGTGGTGATGGCGCCGAAGGACGAGAACGAGCTGCAGCACCTGCTGGCCACGGCGGTCGCCTATCCCGGGCCGGCGGCGGTGCGATATCCGCGGGGCAGCGGCATCGGTGCGCCTTTCGATCCTGAAATCAAGCGCATCCCGGTCGGCGAGGCCGAGCTGCTGCGCGACGGAGACGACGTGGCGATCGTGGCGATCGGCACGATGGTGCACCCGGCCCTCGAGGCCGCCGAAGAGCTGCGCGCCGGCGGCGTCTCTGCCGCCGTGCTGAATGCGCGCTTCGCCCGGCCGCTCGACCGCGAGCGCATCCTCGGGCTCGCCGAGCGCTGCGGCGCGGTCGTGACCGTCGAGGAGCACGCGGCGGCGGGCGGCTTCGGCAGCGCGGTGCTCGAGCTGCTCAGCGAAGCGGGCCTTCGTGTGCCGACGCGGGCGCTCGCCGTCGAGCGCGAGCTCGTCGAGCACGGCGAGACGCTCGAGACCGTGGGGCTCTCGCCCGCGCACATCGCCGGCGCGGCCCGCAAGCTCGTTGCCGAGCGGCGCGGCGCGGACTCGTAGCAGGCGGTCGGCGCTGGCCGGGCGGGCGCGCAAGCCGGGGGCGCAGAGCGGTCGCCGGCTCGACGAGCGGGTCGTCGAGGAGGGGCTCGCCGAGTCACGCAACCGCGCGCGGGCACTGATCCTCTCCGGAGTCGTGCTGGTCGACGACGTGCCGGTCGACAAGGTCGGCCAGCGGGTGTCGCCGGAGGCGGCGATCCGCTTGAAGGGCGGGGCGCCGCCGCGCTTCGTGTCGCGGGGCGGCGAGAAGCTGGCCGGCGCGCTCGAGGATCTGGGCGTCGACCCGGCCGGCCGCGTGTGCCTGGACGTCGGCGCGAGCACCGGCGGTTTCACCGACTGCCTGCTGCAGGCCGGTGCGACCAGGGTGATCGCGGTCGACGTCGGTCACGGGCAGCTCCACTCGAGGCTTCGCGCCGACCCGCGTGTGGTCACCCACGAGCGCGTCAACGCGCGCGAGCTCGCGCCCGAGCACGTGGGCGAGCCCGTCGATCTCGTGGTGGCGGACGTGTCGTTCATCTCGCTGCGGCTCCTGCTGCCGCGCTTCGTGGCGGTGGCGCCGGACGCCGAGTGGCTGCTGCTCGTCAAGCCGCAGTTCGAGGTGGGGCGCGAGCGGGTCGGCAAGGGGGGCGTCGTGCGCGACGATGCCGACCGCGACGCGGCGGTCGCGTCGGTCGTGCAGGCGGCCGAGGAGCACGGATACGCGCTGGTCGCCCGGGTCGACAGCCGCCTCGCCGGGCCCAGGGGCAACCGCGAGATCTTCGTGTCGCTGCGTCCGCGTGAAGGGGCAGACCGCGGCTGAGGTACCCTCCGCCCATGACGCCCGAAGCGTCCGCCGCGCGGCCCATCTACCTCGACCATCACGCCACGACGCCACTCGACCCGCGAGTCCTCGAGGCGATGAGCCGGTGGTGGACCGAGGACTTCGGCAATGCGGCCTCCCACACCCACGCCTACGGGTGGCGGGCCGAGGCCGCCGTCGAGGACGCCCGCGAGCGGATCGCGGGGGCGATCGGCGCCGAGCCGCGCGAGATCGTCTTCACCAGCGGGGCGACCGAGAGCAACAACCTCGCGATCCTCGGCGTTGCCGAGGCCAACGAGGGCCGCGGTCGCCACGTCGTGACCGCGGTGACCGAGCATCCCGCCGTGATCGATCCCTGCCGCCACCTCGAGTCGCAGGGCTTCGAGGTGACCTGGCTCGCTGTCGAGCGGGACGGGCTGATCGACCCGTCGCGTGTCGCGGCGGCGCTGCGCGACGACACGGTGCTGGTGTCGGTGATGGCCGCCAACAACGAGATCGGTGTGCTGCAGCCCATCGAGGCGATCGCCGAGCAGTGTCGCGAGCGGGGCGTGCCCTTCCACACCGACGCCGCCCAGGCGGCGGGCCGGATCGCGCTCGACGTGGACGCGACACCCATCGACCTGCTCTCGATCTCGGGCCACAAGCTGTACGGGCCGAAGGGGGTCGGCGCGCTGTACGTCCGCCGCCGCCGTCCGCGCGTGCGCGTCGCGCCGCGTCAGCACGGCGGTGGCCACGAGGGAGGCCTGCGCTCGGGCACGCTGCCGGTGCCGCTGATCGTCGGCATGGCACGGGCCCTCGAGCTGTGTCTCGACGAGCGCGAGGCGGAGACCGTGCGTCTGCGAGCGCTGCGCGATCGGTTGCATGGCCGCCTCGCCGAGGCCCTCCACGGCGTGCGGCTGAACGGGCATCCCGACCGCCGCTTGCCCGGCAATCTGAATCTCGCCTTCGAGGAGGTGGACGGGGCAAGGCTGCTGCTCGCCCTGACGGGCGTCGCCGTGTCGTCGGGCTCGGCCTGTGCGTCGGCGAAGCCGGAGCCGAGCCACGTGCTGCTGGCGCTCGGGCTGTCGGAGTCGCTGGCGCGGGGGTCGCTGCGCTTCGGACTCGGGCGGGGCACGACCGGGCAGGAGGTCGACCGCGCCGCCGAGCTGGTGATCGACGCGGTCCGCAAGGAACGCGCCGGCGGGGGCGCTCGGGCTCGCCGGGACGCGCCGTCGCGCGGCTGAATCCGTTCGAGCGAGGTGCTACCGATCCCAGGGGTCGCAGCCGCGACCGGAGGCCGGCCGATGGCGGACGAGCACGGGAGGTTCCTGGCCGGCGGCATCCGCTTCGAGCCGCTGGACGCGAGCTTCGGCGCCGTTGTCACCGGCACGCGGCTCGCCGGGCTCGACGACGCGACGTTCGGCGACCTGTACGGTCTCTGGCTCGAGTACGCACTGCTGATCTTCCCCGGCCAGCACCTGACACGCGACGAGCAGGTGGCCTTCGCGCGCCGCTTCGGCGAGCTGGAGTTTCCGCTGGCGCCACTCGCCAACGTGCGCGCCGACGGCGCCCTGCGCGCCGCCGACGACGACGTGGTGAAGATCCTCGAGGGCAACATGGGCTGGCACAGCGACAGCACCTACATGCCCGTGCAGGCGAGGGCGGCGGTCTTCACCGCGCACGTCGTGCCGCCGAAAGGCGGCGAGACCGGCTGGGCCGACATGCGGGCCGCCTACGACGCGCTCGACGACGATCGGCGCGCGCGGGTCGAGGCGCACTCCGCCTACCACTCGCTCCGTTTCAGTCAGGCGAAGATCGGCCACGAACATCGCGAGGGCAGCAGCTACAGCGGATACGGGATGAGCGAGGAGGACCCGCCCAGGCTGCGTCCGCTCGTGAAGGTGCATCCCGAGACGGGGCGGAAGTCGCTGCAGATCGGCCGCCACGCTCACGGCGTTCCCGGGCTCGAGCCCGACGAGTCCGAGCGGTTGCTCGACGACTTGATGGCGTTTGCCTGTCAGCCGCCCCGGGTATACCAGCATCACTGGCAGCCGGGCGACGCGGTGGTCTGGGACAATCGCTGTCTGCTGCACCGCGCACGGCCCTGGGACCTCCACGAGCCGCGCGTGATGATGCACGCGCGCATCGCGGGCGATCCCGCCACGGAGTCGGCGATCGGTGTCTGATGCGCGGCCGGTGATGGATCGCGCCTCGGCGATCGCCGAGCTGACGGCGCCCGGTCAGCCCTACGAGCTGGAGGCCGTCGAGCTCTACGGCCGCGAGTGCCTCGCTTTCCGTCAGGCGCCGCCGACGCTGCGCGCCCTCTTCGAGGGCGCGCGCAGCGACCTTCCTTTCATCGTCTACGAGGACGAGCGGCTGAGCTTCGAGCAGGCCTGGCGAGAGGCGTGTCGCCTGGGCGTGTTGCTGGTCGAGCGGTACGGCGTCGCCAAGGGTGACCGCGTCGCGATCTCGATGCGCAACTACCCCGAGTGGATGATCGCCTTCACGGCCGCGACTTCGGTGGGAGCGATCGCGGTCGCGATGAACGCGCTCTGGCAGCCCGAAGAAGTCGCCTACGGGCTCGAGGATTGCGGGGCGAAGGTGCTGATCGCCGACGACGAGCGACTCGAGCGCCTCGCCCGCTGCGAGCGGACGTTTCCCGGGCTCGGCGTGCTCGCGGTGCGGACCCGCGACCTGCACGGCCTCGACGCCTGCCGGCTCGACGAGCTGCTCGCCGGCGTCGACGCCGACGCGCCGATGCCCGCGGTCGACCTCGAGCCGAACGACGCCGCCACGATCTTCTACACATCGGGCTCGACGGGGCATCCCAAGGGCGTCTTGTCGTGCCACCGCAACGTGATCACCGCATTGCTCTCGTGGGAGCTCGACATTCACGCCGGCGCGCGCATGCGGGGCCGCGAGTCGACCAAGCCGAACGAGCAGCCGGCCACGCTGCTCGGCGTGCCGCTCTTCCACGCGACCGGCTCCCACGCCGTCTACCTGGCGTCGTATCGCGCGCAGCGCCGCGTCGTGTGCATGTACAGATGGGACGCCGAGCTCGCCGCCGAGCTGATCGAGCGCGAGCGGATCGCGTCGGTGGTGGCGCCGGCGGCGATGACCGGCGATCTCGTCGAGGCCGCGCGCCGCACCGACCGCGATCTGGGCTCGCTGGTGGTCGTGGGCGGCGGCGGCGCGCCGCGGGCGCCGGCCCAGGTGGCGAGCATCGATCGCACGTTCCGCCGCGCGCAGCCCAACACGGGCTGGGGGATGACTGAGACCAACGCGATCGGCACGGGCATCGTCGGCCGCGACTACCTCGACCACCCCGAGAGCTCGGGCCGCTGCTCGGCGGTGCTCGAGCTGCGCATCGTCGACGACGACGGCAAGGCGCTGCCCGCCGGCGAGCGGGGCGAGCTGCAGGTGCGCGGCACCTCGGTGTTCCGAGGCTACTGGAACCGTCCGGACGCCGACGCCGAGACTTTCGTCGACGGGCGCTTCATGCGCACCGGAGACGTCGCGTACCTCGACGAGGACGGCTTCCTCTACATCGTCGACCGCATCAAGGACCTGGTGATTCGCGGCGGCGAGAACATCGGCTGCGGGGCCGTCGAGGCGGCGCTGCTCGAGCACCCCGACGTCGTCGAGGTCAGCGTGTACGGCGTGCCCGACGAGCGGCTCGGCGAGGAGGTGGGCGCCACCGTCTACGCCCGGGCCGAGCTCACCGACGCAGCGCTGCGCAGCTTCCTCGAGCCGCGCCTCGCGCGCTTCGCGATCCCTCGATACGTGACGTTCAGCGACGCGCCGCTTCCGCGCACCGCCTCGGGCAAGATCCTGAAGCGGCAGCTGCGCGAAGAAGCGGTGCGCGCCGTCCCGGGCGCCTGAGCGGAGAGCCTCGGGGTGCGGGTGCCCGGCCCGGGCCGACGGATCACGAGATCGCCCGGTAGGCCTCCCGTTCCAGGGCGAAGTAGAGCTCCATCGACGGCGCGTCGGCGAAGGGGAGGGTCTGGCTCAGGTAGGCCCCGCCGATTCCCTTTTTCGGGTCGATCCAGTAGAAGCTGTTGGCGAGACCGGCCCACATCAAGGTGCCGGCGGATCTTCCCGTCTCGCAAGCCGTCTCGTTGATCTGAAAGGTGAGTCCCCAGGACTTGGGCTGGCCCGGAAAGAACTCGGCGTCGTTCGAATGGCTGGGCAGGACCGTGTGGAGGGCGCTCACGCGCAGGGATCCCATCTGGTTGGTCGCCATCTCGCGCACGGTCGAAGCAGCGAGCACCCGCTCGCCATCCAATTCACCCTCGTTCAGGATCATCCGGATGAACCGCCCGTAGTCGGCCGTGGTCGACTGCAGGCCGCCGCCCCCCGACTCGAACTCGCGCTCTGCGGGTTGCTGATTGGGCGCGGCCACCAACGCTCCGTCCGGCTGGCGATGATGCAGCCCGGCGGCACGCTCGAGCATGGAGGCTGTGTGAACGAAAGCGGTGTCGGCCATCTGCAGCGGACCCGTCAGGTGCTGCTCGAAGTACTGGCCGAGGGTCAGGCCCGAGACCGCTTCCACCATCTTGCCCACCCAGTCGATCCCGATGCCGTATTCCCAACGCGTCCCGGGGTCGAAGGCGAGCGGCGCCTGCAGGGCCGCGTTCCGGCCCGAAAAGAGACTGTCTGCGCCGGTCGTTTCTCGCCACCGCTTGTCTTCGCCGTTCCAGATCTCGTAGACGAAGCCGGAGGTGTGCGTGAGCAGGTGTCGGAGCGTGACCGGCGATCGGGGCGGCCGGGTGAGCGGCTGTCCCGCGGCGTCGAAGCCCGACAGCACCTCCACCTCGCCCAGCCAGGGAATGACGGCGCTTGCCGGGGCATCGAGGTCGAGTCGCCCCTGCTCGACGAGTTGCATGGCCGCCGCCCCCGTGACGGCCTTGGTCATCGAGTAGATGGCCCCCACGGTGTCGATCGTCATGGGCACCCCCGAGCCGAGGCTGCGCTCTCCCGCCGCGCCTTCCCAGAGCACCTTCGTGCGGTCGACCACGGTGGCACTCGCGCCGGCTGCGGCGCCGGCCGCGATGCCGTCTTTCAGGATGCCGTCGAGATTTTCAGTCATCCGGCCTTCATCCCCTGACTGATCTGCTCGACTTCCGGTAGGCGCGCAAGGCAGCGAGTGGCTCGACCCTCACTCTACCGGTCCGGATCTACGGACGCGAGTTTGGTCCGGGTGCTCGGGGGACTCCGTCGGGCTGCTCGATCGAAGCTCGCGCTCGCCGCCTCTTCGCCGGCCAGCGCGACGCGGTAAAGTCGTTCTCCGATCTGCCGCCGCCCGCCCAGGCCCGTGCAGGCCCGTGCAGGAGAGACCGTCTTGGACAACGCCCAGCCGATCGATGCCTTCGAGCGTGAGCTCGAGGCGTGGCTCGATGCAACGGATGCGCCGCCGGTCCGGGACACGGCGGCGTGGTCCCGGCGGCTCGGTGAGGTCGGGCTCCTCGCGCCGGATTGGCCGACGCAGCACGGCGGACTCGAACTCGACGCCGACCGCGTGAAGCGACTCGAGGGCGCGCTCCGCGAGCGGGGGATCCGTCGCGCGGTGAGCGGCGGCCTGACGATGCTCGCGCCGGCACTCCAGGAGTTCGCGAGCGAGGCGCAGCTCGAACGCTTCCTGCCGCCGATCGCGCGGGCCGAGATCAGCTGGGCACAAGGCTACTCGGAGCCACAGGCGGGCAGTGATCTCGCGAACGTGCAGATGCGTTGCGAGGATCGGGGCGATCACTACCTCGTGAACGGGCAGAAGATCTGGACGAGCGGCGCCGACCAATCGGACTGGATCTTCTGCCTCGTGCGAACCGATCCCGAAGCTTCCAAGCACGAAGGCATCAGCTTCCTGCTCGTGGATCTCGCGAGCGAAGGCATCGAGATCGCACCGATCGTGCTGATCTCGGGTCGCTCCCCGTTCTGTCAGGTCTTCTTCTCCGATGTGCGCGTCCCCAAGGAGCACCTGATCGGCAAGCCCGGCGGCGGATGGCCGATCGCCAAGCGGCTGCTGCAGTTCGAGCGGCGGATGCTCGGCTCCGGCGGGCTCAGCTCGCTGACCGGGTCCGCCGGGCGCAAGAGCCTGGCCGACATGGCGAAGGATGCGCTCGGGGTCGATGCGGCAGGGCGCCTGCGCGACGACGCGCTTCGCATCCGCGTCGCGCGTCAATGGGCCTCGGAGCGAGCGAATCGACTGACCGGGGCCCGCGCGCGGGGCGTAGACGCGGCGCGGGTCTCTTCGATCCTCAAGCTCGCCAGCTCCGAGGCGAGCCAGCAGCGTTATTCGCTCTTGATGGACCTCCTCGGCACGGACGGGCTCGAGTGGGGGATGGAGGACGGCGGCGCGAACCCGATCCCCAGGCAGTGGCTGCGCTCGCGGGCGAACACCATCGAAGGGGGCACCTCCGAGGTGCAGCTCGACATCGTCGCGAAGCGCGTCCTGGGCATGACCGGACTGCAGGCCGGCACGCCCGACCAGTCGCTCGCCGCCGACGACGACCAGGCGATGATCAGGGAGTCGGCGATGCAGTTCCTCGCGGCCGCGGAGCCGCGGAGTGATCTGCGCGGGCTTCGAGATGGCGATGACGCGAGCGGGGTCCGGCCCGCCCTCTGGAGCGGGATGTCGGAGCTCGGATGGCCGGGCTTGATCGCGCCGGAGAGTGCAGGCGGCACGGGCCTCGGATTCGCCGCGGCCGGAGTCGTCTTCGAGTCGCTCGGTCGCCAGGCCGTGCCGACGCCCCTCCTGTCGAGCGGCGTGCTCGCGGCGAGCGCGCTCACCCTGGTCGACGGATGGGCGGCCTTCGACTGCTCGGGCGCGCTCGCGACCGGAGACGCGCGCGTCGCGCTCGCGCTCTTCGAGTCGCGTGCGGTCGAGTCGCTCGATCTCGAATGCCAGGTGGTGCCCAGCGGCGACGGCTTCGAGCTGACCGGGCGGAAGGTGGCCGTCCTCGACTTCCCGGCGGCGGATGCGCTCCTCGTCGTGGCGCGCCTCGGGAAGGGAGTCGGTGTCTTCTCGGTCGAGAAGGATGCGCCGGGTCTCCACGCGACGGGGCGGCGTTGGCTCGACGGACGTCGCGTCGCGGACCTCGACCTCGTGTCGGTGCCGGCGTCGCTGGTCGGTCGAGCCGCGGACGCGAACGCCTTCCTCGATTCACTGGTCGATCGGGCGAGCGCTGCGCTCGCTGCGGAGCTCGCGGGAAGCGCCGCCGAGGCCCTCGCGTGGACCGTCGAGTATCTCAAGGCGCGCGAGCAGTTCGACAAGAAGCTCGCCGAGTTCCAGTCACTTCAGCATCGCTGCGCGCGCCTCTTCAGCGAGGTCGAGCGAACGATCTCACTCGTCCAGGCGGCGCTGCGCGCGATCGACGGGGGCGACGACGACTGCTCGATGCTCGCGAGCGCCGCGAAAGCCTTCGCGTCCGAGACCGCGCGGCTCGTGACCGAGGAGGCGCTTCAGCTCCACGGCGGGCTCGGGATGACCGAGGAGCAGGACATCGGTCTCTACTTCAAGCGCGCCCGCGCGAGCAGCGTGCTCTTCGGCGACGCGAACGAACACTACCGTCGGCTCGCGCGGTTGGGCGGGTACTGAGGACCGCCTTCGGGCGCTCGGAGCGCCGCCACCGACGACAACGGAGGAAGACGCGATGCTGGTGCTTCGGGAAGACGTGGAAGGCGTGGCCACGCTCACGCTCAATCGGCCCGACAAGCTGAACGCGATCGACATACCGCTGATGGTCGCGCTGCGTGAGCGGATCGATGCGATCGCGGGGGACGAAGCCGTGCGCTGCGTCGTGCTGACGGGTGCGGGGCGCTCCTTCTGTTCGGGGCACGACCTCGAATCCATCGCGAAGGGCGAGCGCGCGCCGAGCAAGCACTTCGAGCCGGAGACCATCGACGCCCTCGAAGCACTGCCGATGCCGACGGTCGCGAAGATCCGCGGCCATTGTTTCACGGGTGGTCTCGAGCTGGCGCTCGGCTGCGACCTGCTGATCGCAGACGAGGACGCGCGGATCGGAGACACCCACGGGCAGTGGGGCCTGGCGCCGGTCTGGGGCATGTCGGTCCGGCTCCCCGAGCGGGTAGGGCGTTCGAAGGCCAAGGAGCTGATGTTCACCAGCCGGCGGATCGACGGCCGGCAGGCTGCGGAGATCGGGCTCGTCGACCGGGCCGTCCCGGCGGACGCGCTCGACGAGGTGGTGGCGGAACTCGCCGCCGAGATCGCCGCGAACTCACCGGGCACCAACCGGATCGACAAGGCGCTGATCACTTCCCACGGCGGTCGCTCCCGTCAGGACGCGCTGCTGATCGAGCGGACGCTGCCCTACGGGATGCCTTCGGACATGAAGGAACGGATGAACCCGAAGCGCCGCGCCAAGCCGAAGGACCGCAAGGCCTGACGACCTGCATGTGTAGCGCCGGGCCCGCAACGCTCTCGGGCTTCGCGCGATCCGCGCGGGAGTTTGTCCGATCCTGCACGGCCGGGGCGAATGCATCGACGGTCGGCCGAGATCCGTCGGTGCGCACCGCCGAACTCCTCGCACGCGGGGTCCGATCCGCATAGCATTCCGGGCAGCGAACCGATCGAGGGAGAGAGCGATGTCTGCCAGCGAATCCGAGCTTCCCCAGCACCTTCGCGGGAACGGTGCGCCCGTCCAGGAAGAGCTGACCCTGACGGATCTCGAGGTCCGGGGAACGATTCCGCCGGAGCTCGACGGACGCTACCTGCGAAACGGCGCGAATCCGGTCACGGGCATGAGCGATCATCCCTTCCTGGGAGACGGCATGATCCACGGCGTGCGGCTGCGCGATGGCCGCGCCGAGTGGTATCGCAACCGCTACGTGCAGACCCCCTTCCTGGCCGACACCTCCAAGGAGGTGGTCGACGTGGCGGGGACCATGATGGACATGACTGCCTCCAAGGCGAATACCCACGTCGTGGGTCACGCCGGCAAGATCCTGGCGCTCGAGGAGGGCCACTTCCCCTATGTGCTCGACGGCGACCTGAACACGGTCGGGCCGACCGACTTCGGCGGCCGGCTGAAGGTGCCCTTCACCGCGCATCCGAAGATCTGCCCGATCACGGGCGAGATGCTGGCCTTCGGCTACTTCTTCGCCGAGCCCTACATGACCTACCACCGCGTCTCGGCGGACGGCCAGATGGTGCAGACGGAGCCGATCACCGTCGGCGGCCCCACCATGGTGCACGACTTCAACGTCACCGAGAACCACGTGGTGTTCATGGACCTGCCGGCCTGCTTCGACATGCAGCTCGCGATGAAGGGCGAGATGCCGATCGCGTGGAACGCCGACTACCCGTCCCGCCTGGGCGTGATGCCTCGCGACGGTCACGATGCGGACGTCGTCTGGTACGAGATCGACCCCTGCTACGTCTTCCACCCGATGAACTCCTACGAGGACGGCGACCGGATCGTGCTCGACGTGGCGCGTTTCGATCACATCTGGCGCGACGGGCCGATGGACTTCCCGGACCCGGTTCTCTGGCGCTGGGTGATCGACCGCGAGTCGGGAAAGGTGGCCGAGGAGCAGGTGGACGACCGGCCGGGCGAGTTCCCGCGCGTTCGCGACTCGGTGATCGGCCGCAAGCACCGCTACGGCTACCTGACGGCGTTCCCCGACGAGGTCGGACAGTCCGACATGAGCCAGGCCGCCGGCGCGCTGCTCAAGTACGACCGGGAGGCGGGCAGCCGCAGCTCCATCGAGCTCGGCCGCGGGCGCGTCCCCGGCGAGGCGGTCTTCGTTCCGGCCGCGGGGGGCGGCGACGAGGACCACGGCTACCTGATGACCTACGTGTACGACGCCTCGTCGGACAGCAGCGAGTTCGTGATCTTCGACGCCTCGAGCATGAGCGAGGAGCCCGTCGCCTCGGTGCCTCTTCCGCGCGTGCCCTTCGGCTTCCACGGCAGCTGGGTCGACGCTTCCGTGGCGAACTGATCGATCCCGAGGTCCGCAACGGAGACGTCCACTGACTTCCAGGCAGCGCGTCGGCTACGCGCTCGGAAACGCGGGCTTCCAGATCACCAGCCACGTCGTCGTGGCGATCGGGATCTACTACTACCTTCCGCCGGGTGACGTCGAAGATCTGACGCCCCAACTCGGGGGAGGAGTCTTCCTCGGTCTCTTCACCGCCTATGGCCTCGCCCGATTGGCGGGCGGCATCGTCGACTCCCTCGCGGATCCCCTGGTAGGCCACCACTGCGACCGCTCGCGCTCGCCACTGGGTCGGCGGCGTTCCTTCATGATCTACGGGATCGTCCCGATGATCGCCTTCGCGGGGCTGCTCTTCTGGCCGCCCGGCGTGCCGGGGAGCGGATCGAATTTCGTCTTCTTGACGGTCGTGCTCTCCCTGTACTTCGTCTTCTTCACCGTCTACGTCGGCCCCTATCTCGCGCTGCTGCCGGAGATTGCGCGCAGTGAAGCGGACCGCGTCGGTCTTTCGCGTCTGTTCGCCATCGTGGGGCTTCCCGTGCTCGTTCTCCTGGGGCCCGCCTGGCAGCTCTTCGTCGGCTGGGCGCGCGACGCGGGCGTGGGGAGCGAGCCCGCGCTTCGCATCGCGGTGCTGGCGCTGTGTGGCACGGCGTTCGTTCTCTGCCTGGCGCCCATCCTCTCGGTCGACGAGCGCAGGCTGCCCAACGCAGCTCCCGACGATCTGTCGCTCGGACGCGCGATCGCCCTCACTGTGCGCAACCGTCCCTTCGTCCTCTACCTGTTCGCGCAGATCTTCTTCATCCTCGGCGTCACGATGGCGCAGCCGCTGCTTCCCTATCTGGCCGAGGTGGTGCTCGGGCGTGGGCTCGGATTCGCTTCGTTCCTCGGACTGCTCAACATTCCGCTGGGGATCGTTGGCTTCGTGTTCGCCCAGCGCATCATCGGCGGGCTCGGTCCGAAGCGCACGATCGTTGCGAGCGTTGCGACCCTGGGTGTCCTGCTCTGCGTTCTCGGGCTGCTCGACCCCGATGTGCCGGGCGGGCCGCGCGACGCCTCGAACCTCTTCATCGTGTGCGGCGTGCTGCTCGGAATGGGGCCGGCACTCGCCGTATTCCTGATCGTCCCGCATGTCATCATCGGGCAACTCATCGACCGCGACGAAGCACAGACGGGCGCCAACCGCTCGGCCATGTACTTCGGCGCCCAGGGGCTCTTCACGAAGTGGGCCTACGCGGCCTCTGCCACCGTCATGAGCTTCCTCTTCGTGCAATACGGAAACAGCCGCAGCGATCCCGAAGGCGTGCTGCTGGTGGGACCCGTGGCGGGCGCGTTGTGTCTGGTGGCGGCCGGCCTCTACGCCCTCTACCCGGAGCGGCAGGTCATCCGCGAGGGCGCCGTCGTGCACCAGCCAGGCGCGACCGGTCGATGATCGGGCGCCCGTCGTCCGATCCGGTACGCTCGTGCCGTGCGCGCACGCCCCCTCCGAGAGATCACTGCCGACGAGCGCGAAGCCTTCCACCGCGACGGTGCGGTCCTGCTCGAAGGCGTGCTCTCCGACGAGTGGGTCGAGGTGGTGGAGAAGGGGCTCGAGGCCGTCGTCGCCCGTCCGGACACACTCTCGGAGAACCTCGGGACGCTGCGCGTCGACCAGTTTCCGGCCTCGCGCTCACCCGAGCTGGCGCGGCTGCTCGCGGAGTCGCCGATCGCCGAGATCGTCGGCACGACCCTCGAAAGCCCCGTCCGCTTCTACATGGACCAGTCCTTCGTGAAGCCTGCGGGGCTCTTCCTGCCGACGCCGTGGCATCAGGACACCAGCTACTACAACCTCGACGGCCACGACTTGATTCGCGCCTGGCTGTGCTGCGATCCCGTGCCGCGGCACCTGAGCCTGGAGGTCGTGCGGGGGTCGCATCTCTGGGGCGTGACCTACAGCCCGCTCGCGGGACGCGACCCGGAGCGCGACGAGTCCGCGCGCGAGCAGATCGCCGCGGCGAAGGCCGGTGAGCCGATGCTCGGCCGCGACGCCTACGCGAGCTGGACCTACTGGAGCGGCGTCAAGGACAAGTCTCTGCCGCCGGTGCCGGACATCGAGGCCCACCGGGATTCGTTCGACATTCTCGGCTGGGACTACGCGCCGGGGGACGTGATCCTGTTCCATGGTCACATCCTCCACGGCGCCGTCGGTGACGTGGAGTCGAAGACGCCGCGCCGCGCCCACGCGTCGCTTTGGGCGGGCCGCGACGTCCACTACGTACATCGCCTCGGTCAGATCATCCCCGATCCGGTCGAGCTCTACGCACACGCGCCCCGCTCGGGCCAGCCGCTCAGCGACTTTCCGGACGTCTTCCCGGTCGCCTGGCCGCCGGAAGACGCCTAGAGGGTGCCGAGCGCCCAGCGAAGCGAGCGACGCAGGAGCTCTACGAAGACCGGGTTCTCCCACGAGCCGCGCACGACCTCGGTCGTGTCCTGGATCGGCCGCATGTCGTACCGGCCGCAGCAATGGCCGAGGGTGATGTAGAGAACCTCTCCCTGTCCGACGGGGTGGGTGTACGCGACGAGCCGCGGATCGTCGTGGGGCCATTCGTTCTCGACGTAGCCGG
>CAZETS010000033.1:51323-58418 GCA_964515335.1 uncultured Spirochaetaceae bacterium | reverse complement strand
CCCCCACCCCCGCACCTTCTCCTCCCTCCCCCCGCGGTGGAACCGCTCGCGCTTGCATTCCCGGCGAGCGCGCGTATCCGCCACGGTGGAAGAAGTGGAGGTCGGTTGAAACCGCCAGGGAGGCGCTGCCATGAGGATTCTCGTCTACGGTGCCGGCAACATCGGCCAGCTCTACGCGGCGCGGCTCGCCGGGGCCGGTCACGATGTCGCGCTCCTGGCGCGGGGCGCGCGGCTCGCCGAGTTGAGCGAGCACGGCATCCGCCTCGAGGACGCCTCGGACGGCCGGCGCACGACTCAGTTCGTGAAGACGGTCGGCAGCCTCGAGCCGGGGGACGCGTACGATCTGGCGCTCGTCGCCCTGCCCGGCTCGGCGGTCGCGTCGGTGCTGCCGGTACTCGCGGCCAATCGCGGCACGCCTAGCGTTCTGTTCTTCGGCAACAGCGTGGCCGGGCCCGACCGCCCCCTCGACGCGCTCGGCGGCCACCGCGTGCTCTTCGGCTTTCCGGGCGCCGCCGCCGTGCGCCGGGGCGATGCATTGCGTTACGTGATCCTCCCGGCGCGCCAGCAGCCGACCACCGTCGGCGAGGTCGACGGCCGTCGATCGGCCCGTGTCCAGGCGATCGCCGCTGCCATCGAATCCGCCGGCTTCCCGGTCGCGATCTCGAAGCACATCGACGCCTGGCTGAAGACCCACGCGGCGGAGATCCTGCCCACCGCAGCCGCCCTCTACGCGTGCGGGCTCGACGTCGACCGGTTCGCCCGCACGCGCGACGGCCTCTTGCTGATGCTTCGCGCGGTTCGCGAAGGCCACAGGGTGCTCGCAGCCGGCGGCATTCCGGTCACACCGGGGTCCCACCGGATCTTCTCGATCCTGCCCGAACCGCTGCTGCTCCCGCTGATCCGCCGCGCGATAACGGACGAGACTGCGAGCATCCAGATCGGCCACGCCGGGGCTGCCCGGGACGAGATGAAGACGCTCGACGCCGGGCTGCGCGAGATGGCCCGCAGCGCGGGCATCGAGACGCCCGCGATGGACCGGCTCCGCGCCTACCTCGATGCGGGAACGCCGCCGCTCGCCGACGGCAGCCGCGAGATCGCGCCGTCCCGGCACGCGCTCATGGTGATCGTCGGCGCGCTGCTGGCCATCGCGCTCGGGCTCGCGCTGGTGACCCCGGTCTGATCCGCGCGCGGCCCATCTGCCCGACCACCCGGCGATCGAAGCGTCGAACGACGCTCAGCCGGCGCCGCCCGCCACGGGCAGCACGAACGCCACCCGCGTCCCGCGCTCGCCGGCGCTCCGTACGCGCAGCTCGCCGCCGTGGCGCTCGACGATACGCCCGCAGACCGGCAGGCCGAGGCCGCCGTCGCGGCCGGCGGGTCCTTGGTCTGCGAACGGGTCGAAGACCTTGTCGAGCAGCTCGGGATCGATGCCCTCGCCCTGATCCTCGATGCCCACCTCTATGCCCTGGTCGACAGCACGCAGCGAGACGCGGAGCACGGGAACCGCCAGGTCGCCCTCGGCTGCGACCTCCGCGTTCGCCGCTGCGGCGTTGCCAAGCAGCTGCTCGATCACGAAGCCGAGCTGATCGGGCTCACCCGCGACCGGCGGCGCGGCGGATTCGAGATCCAGCGAGACCTCCATGGCGTCGGGCCACTCGGGCCGAAGCCTCTCGACGGCCCGCTCGAGGCAGGCGCCGAGATCGACCGTCTCGCCGACCCACGTATCGCCGTCCGCTCCGGTCGCACCATCCTCGGAGGGTGCCCGCCGCTGCACCGGCACGAGCCCGGTCGGCTCGCCTCCGGCGAGCGGCGACGCCGGCTCGGGCCTCGGCGCCACACCGAGCTTCGCGAGATCGTCCATCCGCTCGGCCAGCTCGCTGTCCAGCTGATCGAGCAAGGCGAGATGCCCGCGTCGCGCGCCCGCGACGGCCTCGAGCTGGCGCGCCAGATCGATCGAGCGGCCCGCCGCCGCGCACAGCACCACGAGTCCCGCCGCCCCGACGAGCAGGCCCCAGAGCGGCCAGCCGAGCCCGGCGCCGGCCGCCGTCCCGGCGGCGCCGACGAGCACGCCGGCCGCCGCCCCGACGAGCAGCCCGCTGCGCGGACTCCTGCTCCAGCTCACCTCGAACTCGCAGCAAGCAGCGCCGCGGTAAGCGCACTGCGTCTCGTCGACCCGTGCCGGCACCAGCCCGTAGAGCAGGGGAATGGCCTCCAGCATGCCGCGGCGCATCGCGCACACGAGCCGGCCGGCCTCCTCGGAAAGCCGCTCGGCGTGACCCGCCTGCGGTGGATGGAAGCGGATGCACCCGCGCCCACCACCGATCTCGACGGCCTCGTACCGGCAATCCGCCGACTCGCGCGCCAGCAGACGATCGACACGGCGGTAGGCCTTCTCGGTGGTGGCGAGCCCGCCGTAGCAGAGCGCCAGGCCGACGCGGTGCGGCCGCACCAGCGCCTGGCCGACACGGCGCGCCTGGCGCGGCTCGACCTTGCCCGCGCGCAGCATCGCGGCCAGCCGCTCGACGTCGAGCCAGCCCGCCGCCCCGTGCACGAGCGAAGCCTGCGAGCCGAGCGCACGCAGCGCCCGCGCGCGGCCGGCGGCATCGCCTGCCTCGGACAGCGCGGTGAGCAGCCCGGCCGCAATCCGGCCGCTCGGGGCCAGCTCGCCCGCCATGACGTCGTGCCTGGGCATCTCTCCTCCTATCGGCCGATCCGCGCTGGAGAAAAAGCCCCGAGCATCCCGCTCCAGGCCCCCGGCTGCGGCAGGAGACCCTCAACGGGGTGCCGGGTGACTCGCGGGGACCGCGCCAGCCCCCTGCTCTGCCAGCAGCGGAAGCCGGCGGTTTCCCTCCCAGACGGTCAGGCTCCTCAGACTCTCGTCGAACCAGGGCCGCCAGGCGGCCTCGAAGCCCACCGGGCTCTCCGCCACGATCATGATCACCCGCCCGCCCCCCAGCTCGACGAAGCGCAGGTCGCGCGCCCGCTCGCCGGCAGCGTCCTCCACCTCGAGGCGGCGGACGCGACGGCCGTTCACCTCGCGCTCGGCCGAGCGGCGGTACCAGGCCTCCGCCAGGAGTGCACCGGTACAGCAGTCCATGAAGTCCTCGATGCTCTCGGACGGCCACACGAAGATACGCAGGCTGGCGTCGTGGTCCCAGCTGGGCCCGTCCGAGATGAACACCCCGTGCGGCTCCTCGACGCGCACCCACGCCCTGGGGACGTTGATCTCGAAGCCGTGCCGCGCGTCGACGTAGGGCGCCTTGTCGACCCGCGGCCCGCCGCCGGGCGGCGCCGGCGGGGGACGCGGCAGCAGCGCGTCCGCCTGCGGTGCGTCCACGAAGTGGGCGCCGTTGGGCAGCGCGTAGAGCGCGACGAACGAGTTCACGTCCTGGATCGAGAGCTCGTCGCGCCCGGGCGCGTCACGCAGGACCGGGTACATGACGTCGCCCGGGCTGGGACTGTGGCCCTTCATGCCGAGGGCGTGTCCGAGCTCGTGCACCACCAGCCGCCGCACGATCGTCGGCGGCAACAGCCCCGCCTCGTCGGCGAGATGCACGACGAGTTCGGGCATGTCGAAGCGCACGTCGAGGCGCTCGGCCTCGGGATCCCAGCCCTCGACCCGACAGGCATCGACCAGCTTCTCTGCGGCGCCGAGCCGTTGCACGCCGTCGGCCATCAGCGGTGCGCGCCGGCCGACCAGACGCACGCGCAGCCTTGCCAGCTCGGGGTCGAACACGCGCTCGAACCGCACGAGGCCCTCGTGCGCCTCCTCCCAGAGGTCGAGTGCCTGATCGACGGCGCGCACGTAGGCCTCGGGACGGATGGGGCTGAACTCGTCCTGCACCGAATCGTCGATCACCGGTGTCTCGACATGGACGGGGATGGGCATCTGCGCCGCGTCCCAGCGGCACAGGATCAGCACGTCGACCAGCCCGCCGGGCCGCGCGAAGCGGTGCACCATGAAGGGCAGATAGTTGGGCTCGGGCAGCGTCTCGTGGGCGACCGCAAAGCTCGCGTAGTCGCGGCGGTCCGGGTGGTAGCGGGTCGGCAGCGCGCGTTCGCCGAACCGGTCGGTCGGCTCGCCGCCGAGCGGCCCACCCGCACACGCCGCCCACAACGGCACGAGCAGCGCGAGCCGCGCGGCGGCCGGCACCGCCGGCTACCCGCCGCCGCGCTTGCCGCGATCGCGCATGGCACGGCGCGCCTCGCGGTCGGCGTCCCGGCGCTTGATGTCCTCGCGCCGGTCGTGGCTGCGCTTGCCGCGCACCAGGCCGAGCTCGACCTTGGCGCGGCCGCCCTTCCAATAGAGCGAGAGCGGCACCAGCGTGAGCCCGCGCTCGCGCACCTTGCCCGATAGCCGCCTGATCTCGTGCCGGTGCAGCAGCAGCCGGCGCGACCGCATCGGATCGGCGTTTTCGCGCGTGGCGGGCTCGTAAGGGCTGATGTGGAGCTTTTCGAGGAAGCAATCGCCGCCGCGGATGGTCGCGTACGCGTCGCCGAGGTTGGCGCGCCCCTCGCGGAGGCTCTTCACCTCGGGGCCGATCAGCGCGATGCCCGCCTCGAAGGTGTCCAGCACCTCGTAGTCGTGCCGCGCCCGGCGATTGCGCGCGATGATCTTCTGAGCGGCCTCCGACATGCAGCCAGCTTAGCAGCGGCCGCCGGCCCTCAGTCGCGGGCGACGTTCTGCCCGTCGACGAAGACGCGCCTCGACTCGAACCGCTGCGACAGCTCGTGGGGGACGTCTGTCCAGCTCGCGATGATGACCACGTCGCCGGGCTTCATCAGGTGCGCGGCGGCGCCGTTGATGCAGATGTTGCCGCTGCCCCGCTCGCCTTCGATCGCGTAGGTGGTGAGCCGGTTGCCGTTGGTGCAGTTCCAGATGTCGACCTGCTCGTAGGGGACGATGTCGGCGAGCTCGAGCAGATCCTTGTCGATCGTCACCGAGCCCTCGTACTCGACGTTGGCTTCGGTCACGGTGGCACGGTGGATCTTCGACTTCAGCATGCGACGGGTCATGGTGCTCCTCTATCTCAGCCGCGCGTCGGGCGCGGCTCCGGTCGTTCAGTCGCGTGGCGGCAGCGGCGCCAGCACGCGGTTGTCGATGAGACGCACGTCGGCGCCCTGCCCCGGCGCGTCGGGGCCGAAGTGGACGGCGAGCGCGAGCAGCGCCGGCCCCTCGAGCTCGGCGGGTGCGAGCTCGAGCGAGTCCGGGTCGCGCAGCTCCGCGTAGTCGAGGGTCGCGAGCGGAGCGCACGCGATCTTCTCGCGCACCCGCTCGAGCAGCACGTCCCGGCGGCGCTCGCCCTCGACGAGCGCGTGCTCGGCGTCGTCGAGCGCGCGCACCAGCGCCACGGCCTGCTTGCGCGCCTCGGGGCCGAGGTGCACGTTGCGGCTCGAGAGCGCAAGGCCGTCCGGCTCGCGAACCGTGGGCCCGCCGACGATCTCGATCCCGAAGCCCAGGTCGCGCGTCATGCGGCGGATCACGGCCAGCTGCTGCCAGTCCTTCTCGCCGAACACCGCGACGTCGGGCCGCGCGGCCAGGAAGAGCTTTGCGACCACGGTGGTGACGCCGCGGAAGTGCCCCGGCCGGCTGCTGCCGCAGAGCGGCTTCGCGAGCTGCTCGACCTCGACCCAGGTCTGCGCGCCCTCCGGATACAGCTCGGCGGCCCGGGGCGCGAAGACCGCGTCCACGCCGTGCTCGGCGCACAGTGAGAGGTCCTTCGAGAGATCCACCGGATAGCCCTCGAAGTCCTTCGGGTCGTTGAACTGTGTCGGGTTCACGAAGATCGACACCCACACCACGTCCGCCCGCTGCCGCGCCACCTTGACGAGCGACAGATGCCCCTCGTGGAGCGCGCCCATCGTCGGCACGAGCGCGATGCGTCGCCCCTCGGCGCGCAGGCGATCGGCCTCGGCGCGAAGCGCGTCACCGGACTCGATGACCGGCACGGGGTCGTGTGCGGACGGCGAAGACATCGTCGACTCGAAGGCGGCGCGTGCTAGCGGTACGAGTGCTTCGCGTCGGGGAACTTGCGGTGGCGCACCTCGTCGACGTACGCCCGTGCGGCCCGAGAAGCCAGCGCGCCGAGGTCTGCATACTGCTTGACGAAGCTCGGCGCCCAGTCGTTCAGGCCCAGCAGGTCGTGCATGACGAGCACCTGGCCGTCGCAGTCGACCCCGGCCCCGATGCCGATGGTGGGGATGTCGAGCCGCTCGGTCACCTCGCGACCCAGGTCCGCCGGGATGCCCTCGAGCACCACCGCGAACGCCCCCGCCTCCTGCACGGCCAGCGCGTCTTCGATCACCTGCATGCGGCCGACGTCGCCGCGCCCCTGCACCCGGAAGCCGCCCAGCTTGTTGACCGACTGCGGGGTGAGTCCGACGTGGCCCATCACCGGAATCTGCGCGGCCGCGATGCGCCGCACCGTCTCGGCCATCGCCACACCGCCCTCGAGCTTCACCGCCTGGGCGCCCGCCTCCTTGACGAAGCGGATCGCGTTGCGAACGGCGTCCTCGGAGCTCACGTGGAAGCTGCCGAAGGGCATGTCGCCCACCACCAGGGCCCGGCTGGCCCCCCGCACCACCAGCTTGGTGTGGTAGAGCACCTCGTCGAGGGTCACCGGCAAGGTGGTGTCACAACCCTGGACGACGTTGCCGAGCGAGTCGCCCACCAACAACACGTCGATGCCGGCCTGATCGAAGATGCGCGCGAACGTGAAGTCGTACGCGGTGAGCATCGTGATGGGGTCGGTCTTGCCGGCCTTCCCCGGCTGGGGGCTCTTTCTCTGCCCGAGCGAACGGGCGGTGACGCGCTGCTCTCGCTGCGATGCTGCGGTGACGGTGGACACTGGGGATGCCTCCCGGCTGTCCCCGACCTGTCGGCCTTCCGCACGGGCGGAAAACGAAGCGACTCCCGGATCGTTCCGGGGGCGCAGCGGGCGAGATCGACGAAGGGCGGGCCTGGCGCCGGGGCCGCGTGCCGAGCGAACGGCTGCCGCGTGGTGGGCGCAGGGGACGGTCGGGCGGGTGGCCTGACTTCCGCTCTTCTCCGGATCTTCCCCGTTTCACCCCCGCGTCTCGGTCCCTCTTTTTACG
>CAZETS010000033.1:30713-51223 GCA_964515335.1 uncultured Spirochaetaceae bacterium | reverse complement strand
CGGATCGGCTGCCGCCGATTCGGATCGACTGCCGCCGACTCGGATCGGCTGTGCCGATCGGGATCCAAGCGATGTCCGGAGCGACTGGGAGAAAACCTCTTCGTCTTCCGGGCGCCGAAGCCCGGATCGGGGGGTGGATGGAGCCCGCGATCTGCGGTGCCCCTCAGTGCAGGAATTGTAGACGGAACAATCAACGTCGGTCAAGCGAACAGCCCCTTCCCAGGGGTGATACCCCCTCGGAGAACGGCGCTCAGCTCGTTGACTCGTCGATCACTGCGCGCACGGCAGGCGGCAGGTGGCGCTCCTCGAGCAGCGATTTTGCGTGCTTCTCGAGCGCCTCGGCGAGGGTGCGGATCTGCGCCTCGGTGGGCTCGCTGCTCGACAGCACCACCCACCACTCGCCGCGCACCCGGCAGACGCCGCTCGCGAGCGGCAGCGAGTCGGCGCCGAGTGCCTCGCGGCCGGCGACGCGCACCCTCAGGCCGGCCTCGGCCGCCAGCTCGAGCAGCACCTCGAGGACATCGCCCTGCTCCATCCGCAGACAGTGCCTCCGCCGGCCCGCCCGGGCAACTACGCGTCCGGCGCGATCAGGCCCTGCCGCCACCGTCGCGCAGTGCGCGCGCCAGCTCGAGCAGCCGCTCCGGCGCCACGGCCTCGGCGCGCGTGCGGGGCTCGATCCCGCAGGCGGCCAGTGCTGCCTCGAGGCGCTCGCGGGGGTAGCCGTCGCCGAGGCCGCCCGAGCGCAAGCAGTTGAGGATGGTCTTGCGCCGCTGCGAGAACGCCGTCCGCACGACGCGCTCGACCCACACCAGCTCGTCCTGTTCGAGAAGCGGCGTCTTGCGCGGCCAGACGCGCACGAAGGTCGAGTGCACTTTCGGCTCCGGGAAGAACCGCGCGGGAGCGAGTTCGAGGGCACGGTCGACGTCCACCGTCAGGGCGTGCAGCACGGCGAGCGAGCCGTAGTCGGGGCTTCCGACCCGGGCCACCATGCGCAGGGCCAGCTCGCGCTGCACCATCACCGACCAGTCGGCGAGCCGGTCGCGCAGGTCGATCAGCCGGCGCAGCAGGGGGGTGGCGGCCGAGTAGGGAAGGTTCGCGACGACGCGGACCGGCGGCGCAAGCCGTGCCAGCAGGGCGTCCCAATCGAGCTTCAGCGCATCGGCGTGAATCAGCTCGGCGCCCTCGGGCAGCAACGACTCCTCCTCGAGGGCCCGCACGATGCCCGAGTCGATCTCGATGCCCACCACCCGGGCGCCGCGGCCGACGAGCGCCCGGGTGAGCGCCCCGAGCCCCACGCCCACCTCGATCACCGAGTCGCCCTCGCCCACGCCGGCCGCCGCGGCCAGCCGCTCGGCCGTGCCGGCGTCGACGAGGAAGTTCTGGCCGAGGTCGCGGCTCAGGTGCAGGCCGCGGCGGCGCAGGAGCGCCCGCTGCGACTCGCTCACCGGCACGCGGGCGTCACGCCCGGGCATCGTCGCGGCCCGCCGCACCGGACCGCCACGGCGCCGCCCCGACCGGTACGCGCGAAAACGCGCCGACCCTCGAATCGTCGCGCTCGCCGCGGGCGAGCAGCCGGGCGCCGGCGGCCGCGATCATCACCGCGTTGTCGGTACAGAGGTCCGGCGGCGGGAAGATCGCCTCGAAGCCCCGCTTGCGGCCCACGGCCGCCATCTCGGCGCGCAGCCGGCGGTTGGCCGCCACGCCACCCACGACCGCCACGCGATCGAGTCCCTCGCGGTCCAGCGCCCGGCGGGTGCGCGCCACCAGCGACTCGACGGCCGCCGCCTCGAAGGACGCGGCCACGTCCGCCACCGCGGTTTCGTTCATCCGGTCGAGTCCGCCGCGCGCCTTCACTTCGAGGGCGACCGCCGTCTTGAGGCCGCTGTACGAGAAGTCGAGCCCGCCGCGCCTGGCCATCGGGCGCGGGAAGTCGACCGCCGTGGCATCGCCCTGCTCGGCCGCCTTCGACACCGCGGGTCCGCCCGGAAAACCCAGGCCGAGCAGCTTCGCGACCTTGTCGAAGGCCTCGCCGACCGCGTCGTCGCGGGTCTCGCCGAGCAGCGCCGGCTCGGCGTCGGCGGTCACGCGATACAGCGCAGTGTGTCCACCCGAGACCACCAGGCCGATGTACGGCGGCGACAGCGACGGGTCGGCGACCTCCGCGGCCACCAGGTGGCCGGCCAGGTGATGCACCGCCACCAGCGGCAGCCCCGACCGGTACGCGAGCGCCTTCGCGAACGACAGGCCGACGAGCAGCGAGCCCACCAGGCCAGGCCCCGCCGTCACGGCGAGGCCGTCGAGGTCGGCGAGCGAAATCCCCGCCTCGCCGAGGGCGGCGTCCACCACGCCCGAGACCACGCGCACGTGATCGCGCGAAGCGAGCTCGGGCACGACCCCGCCATAGGGCTCGTGGACCTCGACCTGGCTCGCCACCACGCTCGACAGGATCTCGCGCCCGTCGGCGACGACGGCCGCCGCCATCTCGTCGCAAGAGCTCTCTATGCCGAGCACCCGGGCGAAGGCAGCCAAGCGGGTCGCTCGCCCTAACCGTTGCGGCGCTCGAGCTGCTCCTGCTCGGACTTGCAGTCGATGCAGAGCTCGGCCACCGGCCGCGCCTCGATGCGCTTGAGCGAGATCTGCTCGCCGCAGCTCTCGCACTCTCCGTAGACGCCGTCGTCGATCTTCTCGAGAGCCTGGTTGATCTTCGAGAGCAGGCCGCGCTCGCGCTCGCGCAGCCGGCCCTGGAAGGCCAGGTTCATCTCGGACGAGGCGGTGTCGATCTCGTCCGGGAAGTCGTCGGGATCGAGGTGGATGTCACCGGAAAGTGTCCGCCGGGCATTGTGGAGGAGCTCCTCCCGCTGCCCGAGAAGGATCTTCCTGAATCGCTCCTGGTCGCGCTTCTTCAACGGTTCACCTCTGTTCGTCTCTGATCGTTCTCTGGTCGGTCCCTGGCGTGAAGAATTCGCGCTTCACCCGGTCCCGATCGCCTCGAGCCGCTCCTTGGCCTCGCGGGCTCGATCGGAATCGGGGTAGTCCTCGAGGACCTGCTTGAAGACGGTCCTCGCCGCATCGAAGAATCCCGGCCCGAGCTTGAGCAGCGACTCGCCCTGGCGGTACAGGGCGTCTGCTGCCTTGTTGCCGTTCGGGTAGACGCGTACGACGTCGTTGAAGCGCAGCACCGCCACGCGATAGTCGCCCTGCTTGAAGTGGCAGTCGGCCATCCAGTAGGCGCCGTCGTCGGCGTAGACCGAGGACGGATACGTCTGCAGGAACTTGCGGAAGAGATCCACGCAGGCCTTGTGGTCTTCCGAGCGCCAGGCGGCGAGCGCCTCCTGGTAGGCGACCACTTCGGCGGACGACGTGTCGTCCTCGTCCGGCACGATCGGCTCGGGCGTGTCGCGCCCCTCGACGGCGGCCGCGGCCGCGGCGCCGGCGGCCGCCGACTGCGCGGCCAGCGTCTCGCGCGCCTTGCGGGCCTCGGCCAACGCGTCGTCGGCCGTCTTGCGCGCCACCTCGAGCTCACCCTGCAGTCGGCGCTGCTCGGCCTGCAGGGCCTCGACCTCGGTAGACAACGCCGCGATCCGCTCGAACGGATCCGGGCCACCCTCGCCGGCGCGATGGGAGTCGATGACGCGCTCTTCGAGCTTGCGGAACTCGCCCTGGGTGACGCAGCCGGCGAGCACGAACGGAGCCACAGCGAGGCAGACCCCCGCAAGGCGGAATCGGCGACCGGCGGGCTGGCGAACGACCCTCGACATGGCGGCTCGTGGCTACTCCCTGGATCTCGGAGGGGCGGGACTGTAGCAGCCCGATCAGCGAGCGAACGGCCCCCAGGCGGGCTGCAGATTCTGGCCCTGGCCGCGGGTGAGGCGGCGCAGATTCTCCCCGCCCGCGTCGATTACGTAGATGTCCGGCTGGCCGCGGCGGTTGGAGGTGAAGGCGATCTTGCGGCTGTCGGGCGACCAGGTCGGCGACTCGTCGCTGCGCCGGTGGGAGACGATCGGCAGGTTGACGGCCCCCGTCGGGTCGATCAGCCAGATGTCGAACTGCGCTCCGCCCACCCGGCTCTCGTAGGCGATCCAGCGCCCGTCCGGCGACCAGGCGGGCGCCGTGTTGTAGGTGCCGTTGAAGGTGAGCCGCCTGAGATTCCTGCCGTCGCGCGACATCACGTAGATCTGCGGAGCACCCGAACGGTCGGACACGAAGGCCACCTCGCTGCCGTCGGGCGACCAGCTCGGCGAGATGTCGATCGCCGAGCTGCGCGTGAGCCGGCGCAGGTGGCGCCCGGAGCGGTCGACCGCGTACAGCTCGGCGGCTCCCTCTACGCTCGTCACCAGGGCGAGGTGCTTGCCCTCGGGCCCGAAGACCCCCCGGTACTTGGGCTTGCCCGGCAGCACACGGGTCAGGATCTCGCCGGGTCGGTACTCGTCGCCGCGCGAGGTCAGGTAGAGCCCGGGAAGACCGCCCCGCTCGGGAAACGACGCGTAGAGGATGGCGCGCCCATCGGGCATCCAATCCGGAAACTGCTTGATGCTGCGGCCCCGGGTCGCCTGGCGCTGGCGGTCGCCGTCGGCGTCCATCACCCAGACCTCGCGCACGCCGCTGCGGTCGGAGATGAAGGCGATCTCGGTGCCGGCCACGCCGGCGGTGCCGGTGAAGGCTTCGACGACGTCGTCGGCGATCAGCTTGCCGAGGCGGATCAGCTCGGCGGGCGGCCGCTCGATCGTGCCCCGGCCGATGCGGGCACACCGCGCGGTGTCCCACACCTGGAAGTCGACGGACAGCAACTGGCCCTTGCGGCGGATGCGCCCCTCGACGAGCGCGTCGGCGCCGCTCTGCGTCCAGTCCGCACAGTCGTAGCGCTTCGACTCGAGGGCGCCTGATTCGGCGGCGCCGAGGAAGGCGTCGTCGGCAAGCGGCAGCAGCACGCCCGAGAACTCCATCCCCTCGCTGATGAAGCGGCGCAGCTCGGCGGCGCGCTTCGCGTCGGCGGGCAGGGCCTCGTCGACGAAACTCTGGACGGCGGCACGAAACGCGCGGCCCTCGCCCGGCGTGATCACGATGGCCGGGTCCTGGGCGCGCGCGCCCGCGGACCACGCGAGCACGATGGCGACGAGCGCCAGGGCCCACAGCGGCCGAACGGACAAAGAAGTGGAAGCGCGGGACAACGGGCTACTCCTCGGCGGTGAAGATGAGGGTTCGGCGGCCGGCCTTGGGAGCCCGCGGCAGTGGGCTGGCCTTCTCGACGGCGCGCACCGCGTTGTCGTCGAAGTAGGGATTGCCCGAAGAGCGCACGACCTTCGGCGTACCGATCACGCGGCCGTCGATCGCCACCTCGATCTCGAGCTGGGCGGCGAGCCCGCTGTCGCGGAAGTCGGCCGGCATGATCCAGTTCGAGCGGACGTGCCGCATCACGGCGAGGGTCCAGGCCGCAAGCTCGGGCGCCACCAGCACCCCCTTGCGCGAGCCGGACGAGGCCGCGGCCGCCGGCGCTTCCGCCCTGGCCACGGGCTCGGGCGCCGGCGGCGCGGGCGCCTGCTCGCCCAGGTCGCCGCGCAGCTTCGCAAGCGCGTCCTCGTAGGCGAGCTCCTTCGGGCGCTCGCGCCGGCGGATCACGGGCTCGGGCTTGGGCTCGGGCTTGGCTTCGGGCTTGGGCTTGGGTTTGGGCTTCGCGACCGGCGTCGGCGCCTCCTTGGGCAGGATCTTCACCTTCGGCTTCGGCGGCGCCGGCGCGGGCAGCGCCTTCGGCTCGGGCTTCGAAACCGGCGGCGCGGGCGGGGCCGGCAGCGCGGCCACCAGGTCGACGGTGATCGCCTGCGGGAGCAGCAGCGGCGGCGGCTCGGGGGCGAGGCCCAGCAGCGCCACGCAGGCCACGTGGGCGACGATCGAGCCGAGCAGCGCGTGCCGCAGCCGGCGCCGCCGCTCGTCCGCGAGCCCGCCGAGCCACTCCATCGAGCCGAGCGTGGTCAATCGTGGCCTCCCGCGAGCCCTCCTGCAGCTGAACCCGGTCCCGCGATGCGCGTTCCCCGGCCCGGCCGCCGCCCGCCGTCTCCCGGCCCGGGCGCGCTCAGCGCTCGGCCTCGGTCACGATGCCGATCTTGTCCGAGCCGGCGCGCCGCGCCGCCGCCATGCCCTTCACCACCACGCCGTACGGCGCATCGCGATCGGCGCGCAGGAACAACTCCTTCGAGCCGCGCGACTCGAAGAGCGCCTGCAGCCGCTTCTCGAGCTCGTCGGCCGCCACCTGCTTGCGGCCGAGGAAGTACTTGCCTCCGTCGTCGACGCTCAGGATCAGCGGCGCGTCCTTTACCCGCAGCGCCTGGGTGGTGGTCTCGGGCAGGTTCACGTTCATGCCCTGCTGCATGAGCGGCGCCGTCGCGATGAAGATCACCAGCAGCACCAGCATCACGTCGACGAAGGGCGTGACGTTGATGTCCGACATCGGGCGGCGGCCGTTGCGGCCGACACTCGCGCCCATGGCCGCCTAGCCCTCGCCCGTGCCGGCGGGACGCCCCGGACCGAGCAGCGCGAGATCGTCCTGGAACTCGGCCGAGAAGAGCGACATCGCATCGATCATCTCGTCGATGCGCGACACGAATGCGTTGTAGGCGATCGTGGCCGGAATCGCGGCGAGCAGGCCGACGCCGGTGGCGATCAGCGCCTCGGCGATGCCCGGCCCCACTACCGCGAGACTCGCACTGCCCGCGCGGCCGATGCCCTGGAAGGTCGTCACGATACCCACCACCGTGCCGAACAGACCGATGAAGGGCGCCGAGCTGCCCACGGTGGCCAGGAAGGTGAGCCCGCGCTCGAGCCGCTTGCGCTCGCGGGCGGTCGACCACGTGATCACCTTGCCGACCTTGCGCTGCTGCGCCTCGTCGAGGCGCGAGAGCGCCGTCTGGCCCGCGGCCTCGGCGAGCACGCGCAGCTCGTTGCACGACGACAGAAAGATGACGGCGAGGGGCCCGCGATCGAGGTGCCGGCCCGCCTCGAAGGCCGCCTCGAAGGGCTCGTTGTGATAGACCTCGAGGAACGCCTCGCTATCCTGCGCCGCGTTGCGAAGCTCGCGCCACTTGGTCGCGATGATCCCCCAGGACACGACGGAGAAGACCGCGAGCAGGACGAGCACGAGCTTGACGATCAGACCGGCTTGAAGGACCAGGTCCAGAACGTCTGTGCCCACGTTTCCCCCCCTTCGGCGCCCCGCCGAATCCGCCGAGCTCGGACCGCACCATCGACCTTCGCGCAAAGCCGATCGGAACCAGGCCGTGAGACGGCCGCTCGGATCCGGCAGGCCGACAGAAAGGCCAGGAAAAGGCCAAAAAAAAAGTCGTCCCACCGACAGCTTCGGCTGCCATGTCGGGGGGACGACGCGACGAGTCTAGAGGAGCGCCGGAAGCCGTTCAAGCAGCGCAGGCGGCGGGTGAGCGGTCGCCGGGCGAAACGAGCCCCGAAGCGGGGGACGGGCGGCCGTCGCCACCGCCTCCGCGCTCCCACCCCTGTCACCTCGAGGAGTCAGCAGCGTGAAGATCACAGTCAGCGCCGGATCCCCCGACAGCCTGCGGGCCGACCTGCTCGCGGTGCCGATCACCGCCCCGCCCGAGGCCAGTCGAAAGCCCAGGGCCGGCGAGAAGAAGAAGGAAGGCCGCCCCGGCCTGCCTCGCGGCACCGCGGCCCTCGACGCGAAGCTCGGCGGCGTCATCAAGGCCGCAGTCGAGAGCGGCGACCTGAAGGGCGCCCCGGGCGATCGGCTCGTCGTATATCCCACGACGTCGAGCCCCCCGGTCGGGCGGGTGCTGCTCGTCGGCGTGGGGCCGACCAACGAGATCGATGCCGAGAGCCTCCGCCGACTCGCCGCCTCGGCGACCTCGACCGCGCGCGATCGCAACCTCGGCCGCGTCGCCGTGCTCGCGCGTCGCGGGCGGGGCATGGATGCCAAGGAGGCCGCCGCCGCCCTCGCCGAAGGCGCGGTGCTCGGCGCCTATCGCTACGACCGCCACAAGGCGGCCGCCCGCAAGCGCGGATCGAAGAAGCCCGGCCCGCGCTCGGTCGCGCTCGTGTTCGACGACGCGAAGGCGCAGGCCGCGGCCCGCCGGGCCGTCTCGCAGGCGGTGATCGGCGCCGAGTCGCAGGCACGCGCGCGCGACCTCTCGAACGCACCGCCGAACGAGATGCCGCCGCTCGCGCTCGCGAGCGCCTCCCGCGCGGTCGCGCGCGAGGCCGGCCTGCGCTGCCGCGTGCTGCGGGGCGCCGAGCTCGAGCGCCTCGGCCTCGGCGCCCTGCTCGCCGTCGGCGGAGGCAGCGCGCATCCCCCCTGCCTGATCGTGCTCCAGCACCCGGGCCGGGGACGCGGGGCGAAGAAGAAGCCGGTGGCGCTGATCGGCAAGGGCATCACGTTCGACTCGGGCGGGCTTTCGCTGAAGCCGAGCGGCTCGATGGTGGACATGAAGCACGACATGTCGGGCGCCGCGACGGTGATCGGCACCATGCGCGCCGTCGGCCTGCTCGAACTGCCGGATCCGGTAATCGGCATCGTGGCGGCCGCCGAGAACATGCCGAGCGGCACGGCGTATCGACCGAGTGACATCGTGACCGCTGCGTCGGGCAAGACGATCGAGGTGATCAACACCGACGCCGAGGGTCGCGTGGTGCTGGCCGATGCCCTCCACTACGCGATCGAGAAGTTCGGGCCGCGGGTGATGGTCGACGTCGCCACCCTGACGGGCGCCACCATGGTGGCGCTCGGGCCATGGGGCACCGCCGCGATGGGCAACGACGACCGGGTCATCGAGGGACTGCGCGCCGCGGGCGAGGCCACCAGCGAACGGGTCTGGCCAATGCCGCTCCTCCCGGAGCACTACCGCGCCATCAAGAGCAACGTGGCCGACATCAAGAACACCGGCGGCACGGCGGCCGGCGCTTCGACGGCCGGCGCGTTCCTGGGCGAGTTCGTCGGCGACACGCCCTGGGCGCACCTCGACATCGCGGGAACGGGCTGGACGAGCAACCGCAACCCCTACCACCGCGGGGGAGCCACCGGCGTGGGGGTGCGTATGCTCCTCTCCTGGCTGGAGAACGGGGTGCAACGATTCGACTGATTGACCGGGGGGTGGGCCGCCCCTAGAGTGCCGCCACCCTGGCCCCAGGCCGGCTTCCCCGGCGGGGCACAGAAGGAGATATCCGAGATGAATCGCAGTCTTATCGCTCTGGTCCTGCTTGTCGCCGCAGTCTCCCTCGGCCTCCCGGGAAGCGCCTGGGCGGGCGATGCAGCCGCCGGCAAGCCGCTTTTCGAAGCGAACTGCGCGTCGTGTCACGGCACCAGCGGCAAGGGCGACGGCCCCGTGGGTGCGGCGCTCAATCCGCCCCCGCGCGACTTCACGATCGGCGACTTCGCGTTCGACGCCGACGGCAACGGCACCAAGGGCGAGGATGCCGACCTCGTTCTGGTGATCCAGAAGGGCGCCATGGCGTACGGCGGATCGGCCCTGATGGCGCCGTGGCCGACGCTCTCGGACGCGCAGGTGGCCGACATCGTCGCCCACATCCGCAGCCTCAAGCAGTAGCGGTAAGCGGCGCGGCGAGCGACGCGCAGACGTCGCTCTACACGCCTCGAGACGAGCACACGGCGGGGCGGGTCCGGTGAAGAGCCGGCCCCGCCCCGCTCTGTTTCGGCGTCCGGCTGGAGTGTCACCCATGGCGTCACTCGCTTCTGCTATCGTGATCGATCCGCGGGGCGACGGCGGCGCTCTCGGCGATTCGAACCGGTGCGTGCGGGTTCGGCCGCGACCGCCGCTGCGCGACCGGGCAGCCAGGGACCGAGCGTGACGAGCAGGGACCCCGACGTGCTCCCGCCCGAAGGTGCGGAAGATTCAGGCGCAAAAGCGAACGTGATCGACGTCGAGCTGCTCGACGCCGACGGCGCCGATAACCCCGAGAACGCCAACGCCGCGGCCGATGCCGACGCCGATATCCTGGCCGATGGCTCTCCCATCGTTCAGAGCGACGACACCGCGGTTCCCGCCCCCTACGAGCTGCTCGCCGGCGACGACACCGGCACTCCCCTGCCGGTCGCGGCAAGCCAGGTCTCGGCGCTCTCGGCCTACATGTCGCAGCTCTCCCACCACGCGCCGATCTCGCGCGAGGAGGAGCACGAGCTGGCGGTCTCCTGGGTGGAGGAAAGCGACGTCTCCGCCGCACGCAAGCTCGTGCTCTCGAACCTGCGCCTCGTCGTCAAGATCGCGATGGAGTACCGGCGCGCCTGGACGAATACCCTCGACCTCATCCAGGAGGGCAACGTCGGCCTGATGGAGGCCGTGCAGCGCTACGACCCGTATCAGGGCGTCAAGCTCTCCTCGTACGCGGTCTACTGGATCCGCGCCTACATCCTGAAGTACATCCTCGACAATATGCGGAGCGTGCGCCTCGGCACCACGCGCGCGTCGCGCAAGCTCTTCTTCCGGCTCAACAAGGAGAAGGCCAGGCTCGAGCGCGAGGGCTTCGAGGTCGAGCCGAAGATGATCGCCGAGCGTCTCGACGTGAGCGAGGACGACGTGCTCGAGATGGAGGCGCGCCTGTCACGGCCCGACACCTACCTCGACGCACCGGCGCGACGCGAAGAGGGCGACGGGGCCACCGTGGGCGACGGCTTCGCGGCGGCCGGCGTCTCCGCCGAGAGCCAGATCGGAGACGAAGAGCTGCGCTCGACGTTCCTGCAGCACGTCGAGGCGTTCGCGACAGACCTCGCCGAGCGCGACGAGCGCATCCTGCGCGAGCGCCTGCTCGCCCGCGAGCCCCGCACCCTCGCCGACATGGGCGAGGAGTTCGGCGTCTCCCGCGAGCGCGTGCGCCAGCTCGAGGCGCGGCTGCTCGGGAAGCTGCGCGAGTACATGAAGGATCACATGGTGGACTTCGAGTACTACGCGCCGCCGGGCGAGGAGTGAAGCCGACCGTGCGCCACCCGCCGCGCCTGGCGCTGCTCGTCGTGGCCGCGGGCCTGCTGCTCGGCTGCGAGCCCTCGGGCGCCGAGCCCGGCCCGGAAGCGAGCCAGCCCGAGGGCTGGGCGACGATCCGCGGCGAGCGCGTCGCCCTCGAGCTCGCCATCACGCAGCCCGAGCAGGTGCTGGGCCTCGGCCGGCGCGACTCGCTCGACTGGGGCCACGGCATGCTGTTCCTCTACGAGGAGCCGCGCTTCCACCGCTTCTGGATGAAGGACATGCGCTTCGACATCGACATCGTCTGGATCCGCGGCGACAGGATCGTGGACGTCTCGCACCGGGTCCGCCACGAGCCCGGCGGCACCGGCGACCAGGTGTCGCCACGGGAGCTCGCCGACAAGGTGCTCGAGGTGCCCGCCGGCTTTGCGGCGGCCAGGGGCTGGCGCCCGGGACATCGCGTCGAGGTCGAGCTGCTTCGCCCCGGCTGGCCACCCGCCCGCTGAGCGGCGCCCACTACCGGCCGGCGTTCGCGGCGGCGTCTCCCACGTCGGGGAACTCTGCCAGCACGTAGGCCTGCACGGCCTCATCGAGGCCCTCGGTGTCGAGGCCGAGCGTCTCGTGCAGCACCATGTCGGTCGACCGCCCCTCACCGAGGCGGCGCAGCATCCGGGCGCGCGTGTCGCGGTCGGTGTGCTCGCCGATCCACTCCACGGTGACCACGGCCTCGAGGTACGCGGCCCGGGCATCCTCGTTGTCGAGCCCGGAGAAGCTCGGCGCGATCCGCCGCAGCGGAATCCAGTCACCCGCCGCGATGCGCCCGCGCAGGGCCGCCCGCTCGCTGCGCGTCGAGGCGGGGTCGCCCCGGGCGATGCGCTCGATCTGCTCGGCGAGGCCCTCGTTCATCCAATACGGCCGGTCGCCGCCGGTCTGCTCGCGGAACACCGCGTGGGCGTACTCGTGAAAGAGCAGCGAGCGCAGCTCGGGCGAGGGGTTGGCGGGCGACGCCACGTGGATGCGGCCGTCGAAGAAGCCCACCGTGCGAAACGAGAAGCGGTGCGCGTGAGCCTTCGTGTACGCGGCCCGTCCGTAGAAGACGACACCGAGCGGCTCGAGGGGCTCGGCGCCGATCAGCGTCGCCACTTCGCGGCGCGCATCGTCGAGGAAGCCGATCGCCGTGCGCGCAAAATCGGGGCTCACCTCGGAGAGCTCCGAGTCGAGCTGGACGCGGAAGTCGTCGTTCTCGGCGGCCACCCAGCGAAGCGGACCGCGCTCGAGCGACTCGTCGGCCAGTCGACGCTCGACCTCCAACGCCTCGAGCCTCTCCTCCGCGAGCAACCGCCAACGTTCGAGCGACGGGCCGGCGGTTGCGACGAACTGCGTCAGGTGATCGGTCGCGCGGCCGTAGCGGCCGCGCCGGCGCGCGAGATCGGCGAGGTACCAGTACGGCTCGGGGCGGCGTGGATCGAGGCGGACCGCGCTGCGCAGGGCCGCCGTCGCGCGCGCCGTCTCACCGCGCCCCAGATCGTCGACGGCGCCGACCACCATGCGCACCACCCGGTCTTCGCGACGACCCGAGCTACCGGGAGGCGTGTCGGGCACGGGTCCCGTCCGCCGCTCGCCCCAGAGCGCGCGCAGATGGTCGATCTGCGCACTGCCCGGCACCGCGGCGCCGGACGACGCCCCGGGCACCGCCTCGGGGTCGTCTGTGAAGTGGGTGACGCCCCGCTCGTCCACCCACACGAACGTCTCGCCCGACGCCGGCGGGGCAGCCAGCGGCAGCAGCGCCGCCGCGAGGATCAGCGCGCCCGCCGAGCAGGCGTTCCGGTGGTGGCGGAATCGGGTGCGCACGAAGCACTCATCGGCGCGGGCTCAGCGTGTCTTGACGGCCTCGCCAGCCAGGTGACCAATCTCCGGGACGATCAGCTTCTCCATTGCGAGCCGCACCGCGCCCCGGGAGCCCGGGATCACGAAGATCACCCGGCCCCGGGCCAGCCCCGCCAGCGCGCGGGAGAGCAGCGCAGCCGAACCGATGTCGTCATAGGAGAGCTGCCGGAAGAGTTCGCCGAAGCCGGGCACCACGCGCTCGAGCAGCGGCTCGACGGTGTCGGGCGTGACGTCGCGGGGAGCGACACCCGTGCCTCCGGTCAGCAGGATCGCGCGGACGCCGTCGTCGGCCAGCGCCCGCTCGACCGCGCCGGCGATCGCGGCCGGCTCGTCGGGAACGATCTCACGCGAGGCAAGGGGATGCCCGGCCTTCTCGAGGTGCTCGACCACCAGCGCGCCGCCGGTGTCGGTCTCGAGGGTGCGCGTGTCGCTGACGGTGATCACCGCCGTCGGCACCTGCTCGGGTGCGTCGCGACGGTGGTGGTGGCCGCGGTGCGACGGCTTGTGGTCGGCCTCGTCGGCGCGCCCGGATCCACTCATGCGTGATCGTCCACCCAGTAGGCGCCGCCGGAGGCGACTTCCTTCTTCCAGATCGGCACGGTCACCTTCAGGGTGTCGATCGCGAAGCGGCAGGCCTCGAAGGCCTCGGCGCGGTGCTTCGAGGCGGCCACGATCACCACCGCTGCGTCGCCGATGTCGAGGTGCCCCACGCGATGGGCGATGGCGACGCGGGTGCCGGGCCAGCGCTCGCCGGCCTCGTCCGCGATCTTCTGCATCTCGCGCACCGCCATCTCGGGGTACGCCTCGTACTCGAGGTGCTCGATGTCGTGTCCGCGCGAGTGGTTGCGAACGGCGCCGACGAAGCTCACCACACCGCCGGCGTCGTCGCCGGTGACCCGGGCGGCCACCTGCTCGGCATCGAGCGGCCGATCGGACAGCGTACAGGTCGCCGGGGCCCCCGACCCTCCGGCGACGGGCGGCAGCAGCGCCAGCTCGGCCCCGTCCGACAGCTCCAGGTCGGCCGAGGCGAGCTCCATGTCGACCGACACGCGCAGCCGATCGCCCAGCCGGGCGACCGTCGGAAGCTTCTCGGCCAGCTGCGCGACGACGTCCGCGACGCGCGCACCGGCCTCGACCTCGAGGCGGAGCTCGTGCTCGCCTGCTTCCTCGCGCAGAGCGCCGAACAGCATGACTCGGACGTGCAAGGGATCCCCCGGGCCGCGTGGAAGGGTACAACCACGGACCGCAGAGGCTAGCAGCCTGTCACACCTGCCCCGGAACGACAGAGGCGCGCGAAGCGGGTCGCCCGAGCTAGGCGGACGGGCTCCCGGACCCCTTCGCCTCGGCCTCGCCCTTCTTCTCGGGCATCCCCTTTGGCTCGACGACGTTTGACTCGACGACGCCCGGCATGGCCTTCAGGCTGGTGGCCGAGCTGCCGGTCTTCATCGTGAGCCGGCCGTTGAAGACCGCGCCCTCCTCGATCACGACCGACTGCGTGGCGAGGTTGCCGTCCACGCGCGCCGACTTGTGGAGCACGATCTGCTCGCTGGCTTCGATGTCGCCGACCACCGTGCCACTGATCACGACCACGGTCGAGCAGATCGACGCCTCGATCTGGCCCGACTCGCCCACGATCAGCGTGTTCTCGCTGCTGATCTCGCCCCGGAACGTGCCGTCGATGCGGACGGTGTCCTTGAAGGAGAGCTTGCCCTCGAACTCGGAGCCCTGGTCGATGAAGGCGGTCAGCCCGCCGAAGCCTCCGCTCGAGCCGCTGCTCGACGAGCTCGACGGCGCGGGCGACGACGACACTCCGCTCGCGCTCTCACCGCCCTTGCCCCGCCCGAATCCGCTGATCGCCATCGAAGTCCCCTCTCGTTGGTTGGCCCTGGTAGGACCTGGTTGGTGCTGGTCGGCCTGGCCGGCCTGCCGGTCCTGGCTCGCCCGGCTTCGCTCCACACGCGGAGCCGCCGGTCCGCACTCCAACGATTCGGCCGCGACCGGAAATGCTTGAGCCCTGAATCGGGAAATCGTCGGCCACGGATCGACTTGTGTGACGAGGTGCACCGCGGTGAACCCGGGGGGCGCGTGCTAGCTTGCGCGCCATGTCGGAGCCGGCCCATACCCCTGCGACGCTGCTGGAGAACTCCCTCGCAAGCGGGCGAATCCACTCGGCCTATCTGATCTCCGGCGCCGGCGAACAGCCGCGCGCCACGGCGCTCTGGTTCGCCCGGGCGATCGCCTGCACGGACCGCGCAGCGGCCCGCGGGCCGTGCGAGGCGTGTGCGTCCTGCCGCCGCTCGGGGGCCGAGGTCGAGGAGGTGGCGATCGACGGCTCGGGGAAGTCGGGCCCCCTCTACCGCCACGTCGGCGAGCACGCGGACCTCTACTGGGTCGAGCGCGGCGCGAGCGACACGCGCGTGCGCATCGGCCAGGTGCGGGCGCTGCAGAACGCGCTGCGGCTCGGCAGCAACGAGGGCGGCGCGCGCGCGGCGGTCGTCGCCGACGCCGAGTGGCTGAACGCCGAGGCGCAGAACGCCCTGCTCCGCCTGCTCGAGGAGCCGCCCGAGGCCACCACACTGGTCCTGCTGGCGCGCAGTCCGGGCTCGATGCTCGCAACGATCCGCTCGCGCTGCGTGCGCGTCGCTTTCCCGGTCGACGAGACGGTGCCGCTGCGCGGCGACGACGCCGACGAGGCCACCGCCGAGCTGGTCTCCCGCTTCGACGGCATCGCCGCGCTCGGTCTGCCCGGACTGCTCGACTGGGCGGAGAGCTATCGCGGCCCGCGCGCCATCGCGGCCGCGCAGGTCGAGAAGCTGCTCGAGGTGGGGAGCCTCTGGCTGCGCGAGCGCGTCGGCGAGGCGGCGCGCGCGGGACGCCGCGACCTGCGCGGCGAGCTCGACGCCTACGCGACCCTCGACGCCTGCCGCCGCGACCTCGTCACCCGTAACGCCGCCCCGCAGATGGTGGCCGAGCGCGGACTCTTCGCCATGCGGAAAGCGATCAGCGCGTGAGCAACGCCTACTACGTCACGACGCCCATCTACTACGTGAACGCCGAGCCCCACATCGGCCACACGTACACCACCGTCATCGCGGACACGCTGGCCCGCTACCACCGGCTGTGCGGCGAGCGCACCTTCATGCTCACGGGCACCGACGAGCACGGCGACAAGATCCTGGAGGTCGCCAACGCGAGGGGCGTCACCCCGGCGCTGGTGGCCGACGACTACGCGAAGCAGTTCCGCGAAACCTGGGACCAGCTCGGCATCGCCTACGACCGCTTCATCCGCACCACCGACCCCGACCACCAGGCCGTCGTGCAGAAGATCCTGCAGAAGGTCCACGACGCGGGCGAGATCCACTTCAAGGAGTACGAGGGGCTGTACTGCGTCGGCTGCGAGCGCTTCCTGACCGACCGCGACATGGTGGACGGCCTGTGCAGGGACCACGAGCGCGCCCCCGAGTCGCGCAGCGAGTCGAACTACTTCTTCGACATGGGCAAGCACTTCGCCTGGCTCGCGGAGCACATCGAGCAGAACCCCGATTTCATCCGCCCCGAGCGCTACAAGAACGAGGTGCTCGCGATGCTCTCCGAGGAGAGCGGGCTCGGCGGCGAGCTCTGCATCTCGCGCCCCAAGGAGCGGCTCGACTGGGGGATCGAGCTGCCCTTCGACGGGAACTACGTCTGCTACGTCTGGTTCGACGCCCTGATCAACTACCTGACGGGCGTCGGCTACCCGGACGGAGCCGACTACGAGACGTTCTGGTCGGCCGCGCAGCACGTCATCGGCAAGGACATCCTGAAGCCCCACGGCGTCTTCTGGCCGTGCATGCTGCACGCCATCGGCGTGCCCCCGGCGCGGCACCTGAACGTCCACGGCTTCTGGAACCTCGACGACCGCAAGGTCTCGAAGAGTCTCGGGAACCTGATCTCGCCGCTGGTGATGGACGAGAAGTACGGCTTCGAGTCGTTCCGCTACTTCCTGTTGCGCGAGATGGTCTTCGGGCAGGACTCGAACTTCACCGAAGAGCTGCTGGTGGCGCGCATCAACGCCGACCTGGCGAACAACCTGGGCAATCTGGTCAGCCGCACCCTCAACATGACCGGGCGCTTCGCCGACGGGGCGGTGCCGCCCGCCGGCGAGCCCGAGGCGCCGGAGCGCGAGGTGATGGAGAGCGCCGCGCGGGTGACCGCCGAGGTGGACGGCCACGTCCGCGCCCTGCGTCCCCAGCGCGCCCTCGAGTCCATCATGGGGCTGGTCGACGCGACCAACCGCTACCTCGAGCTGCGCGAGCCCTGGAAGGCCGCCAAGGATCCCGCCCGCGCGGACGGCGTGCCGACCACCCTGCACACCTGCTGCGAGGCGCTGCGCATCACGGCGGTGCTGCTGTCGGCCTTCCTGCCGAAGACCAGCGAGGAGATCCTCTCGCGGCTCGGCCTCGAGGGCGAGTTCGAGCGCACGACCCTGCCCGAGCTCGCCGACTGGGGCGGCGTGGTGGTGGGCGCCCCCACCCGCAAGGGCAAGCCGCTCTTCCCGCGCGTCGAGCTGCCGGACGCTTCCGGCGATGCCGGATGATGATGCCGGCGATGCCGGCAATGCCGGATAGAGGCGAATGAGCGACTGGCTCGACAGCCACTGCCACCTGACCGCCGGCAAGTACGACGCCGACCGGGACGAGGTGCTCGCACGCGCGCGCGAGGCCGGCGTCGGCACGATGATCGCCATCGGCTCGGGCTACGGGATCGAGGGCAACGCGGCGGCCGTCGCCCTCGCCCACGCCGAGCCCGACGTCTACGCGACGGTGGGCATCCATCCCCACGATGCGTCGTCGTATCACGACGGCCTGCTCGACGACCTGCGCCGCTGGCTGGCCGACGACCGCGTCGTCGCGGTCGGCGAGTGCGGGCTCGACTACCACTACATGAACTCCGACCGCGACGCGCAGCGCCGCGCGTTCGCCGGGCAGGTGGCGCTCGCCCGGGAGCTGTCCGCCCCCGTCTCGATCCACGTGCGCGGCGACGAGCCGGACGCCTACGGCGAGCTGCTCGACATCTGGCTCGCCGAGGGACGCGGCGACCTCGAGGGCGTGCTGCACTGCTACACGGGCGACCTCGACTTCGCGCGGCGCGGGCTCGACGCGGGCCTCTGCGTTTCGTTCTCGGGCATCGTGACCTTCAAGCGCGCCGCGGAGCTGCGCGAGGTGGCGCGCGCGCTGCCCCTCGATCGGTTGATGGTCGAGACCGACGCGCCGTTTCTCGCGCCCGAGGGCTACCGGGGACGCCGCAACGAGCCGGCGTGGGTCGTCCCGGTGGGCGAGCAGATTGCCGCCCTCCACGACCGCGATCCTCGGGAGGTCGCCGAGGCGACCACCCGCAACGCGCAACGCTTCTACCGCCTCGACGCGTGACGAGCGCCGGCGGGCCTGCGAGACCCACCGACAACGAGAAGCCTCGACCCCAGCGAAGACAGCGCCCTTGGAGAAAGCGCCCTTGAAGCCCATGCAGCGAAACGACACCGATCCCGACTGGCTCGCCGCCCACGACCTGGCCGTCGAGCTGGCCCGGAAGGCCGGCGCCATCCAGCGCGAGCGCTACGAGACCGACCTCGACATCCAGACCAAGAGCGCGAGCATCGATCTCGTCACCGAGGTCGACCGCGCCTGCGAGGCGCTGATCGTCTCGGGCATCCAGTCGGCGCGCCCGGACGACGCGATCCTGGCGGAGGAAGGCGGCGGCGAGGACGACCCGGAGGCGAGCTGGCGCTGGATCATCGACCCGCTCGACGGCACCACGAACTTCGCGCACGGCTTCCCGCGCTTCTGCGTGTCGATCGCGGTAGAGCACGCCGGTCGTGTCTGCGCCGGTGTCGTCTACGACCCGCTGCTCGACGAGCTGTTCCACGCGGTGCGCGGCGCCGGGGCCTGGCTCGGCGAGCGCCGGCTGGCCGCCTCGGCCGAGCGCGACCTCGGCCAGGCGCTGGTGGCCACCGGGTTCGCGTACGACGTCCACGAGAGCACCCAGGACAATCTCGAGCGCTTCGCCCGGGTGTTGAAGGCCGCCCGTGGCATCCGCCGCGACGGCAGTGCGGCGCTCGACCTCTGCTACGTGGCGGCCGGCCGCCTGGACGCCTACTGGGAGCTCAAGCTCCACGCCTGGGACGTCGCCGCCGGCAACCTGATCGTCGAGGAAGCGGGCGGCCGGGTCACGGGCATCGACGGCGCCCCTCCCCCGCGCGACGGGTCGCACGTGGTGGCCAGCAACGCCCACGTCCACGAGGCGATCCTCTCCCTCGTGCGGCTCGACTGATGGCCCCGCGCGCCTCGCGTGGGAGCGGCCGCTCGAGCGTGCACGCCCCCGCCTGCAAGGCGCTGCCCGGCACGCTGCTGCTCGTGGTCGGACTCGTCGGCTGCCTCGAACCGCCGCGGGGCGAGCAGGGCCTGCACGCCGCCGTCAGGCGCGGTGACGTCGACGACGTGCGAGCAGCCGTGGCGGCCGGCGACGACCTCGAGGCCACGGGCCCGAGCGAGCTGCGGGCCCTGGCCCTGGCTGCGAGCCTGGGCGATGCGGCGGCGGTCGGCGCGCTGATCGAGGAAGGCGCGAACCTGTCGGCCCCGGACCCGGTCGGCATGACGGCGCTCCACCAGGCCGCCCGGGCCGGACACGTCGCGGTCATCGAGGCGCTGCTCGACGCCGGTGCGGATCCCGACCGGGCCACTCCGGACGGCTGGACGCCCCTGCACAACACTGCCGAGCTCGGGCACGCGGCCGCCGCGCGAGCCCTGATCGCGCGGGGCGCCTCCGTGGATCCACTCGCGCGCGGAGGCGAGACGCCGCTGTACGTCGCAGCCCAGCGAGGTCACGGCGACCTCGGCCTCGCACTGATCGGGTCCGGCGCCGATCCGCAACGGCTCGCCAGGCGGGGCTGGTCACCGCTGCACGTCGTCGCCCAGGGCGGCGCGGTCGGGCTCGGCGCTGCGCTCGGCCCGCTCGACCCGCTCGACCTCGACGCGACCGGCCCCGGCGGGCTCACGCCGCTGCACGTCGCCGCCGCGAACGACCGGGTCGCGATGGCCGACTGGCTGATCGCGGAGGGGGCCCGCGTCGAGCCGCGTGACGACCGCGGCGCCACGCCGCTGCACGTCGCGGCGCGAGGCGGTCACAGCGCGCTGGTGGGCGGGCTGCTCGCGCACGGCGCCGACCCGGCCGCGCTCACGGATGCGGGCCGTACGCCGCTGCGCTCCGTCGACCTGTCCCGCCAGCCGGAGACGGCGCGCGCCCTGGTGGCCGGCGGCGCCGACCCGAACCAGCCCGGCCCTGACGGCAATACGCCGCTCCACCACGTGTCGATGAGCGACCGCCTCGACGCCATCGCGCTGCTGATCGAGCTTGGCGGTGACGTCCACGCCCGGGACGACGACCTGAAGACGCCGCTTCACGCCGTCGGCTTCCAGGGCGTAGCGGGCGGCGCGCGCCTGCTCGTCGAACACGGCGCCGACATCGACGCGGCGACCAGCCGCGGCGTCACGCCTCTGATCATGGCGGCGCAGAACGACAACCTCGAGGTGCTCGCCGCACTGGTCGAGCTCGGCGCCGACCCGAACCAGCCCGGCCCTGGCGGCGGCACGCCGCTCCACCAGGTGTCGATGAGCGACCGCCTCGACGCCATCGCGCTGCTGATCGAGCTTGGCGGTG
>CAZETS010000033.1:7753-30613 GCA_964515335.1 uncultured Spirochaetaceae bacterium | reverse complement strand
GTGTCGATGAGCGACCGCCTCGACGCCATCGCGCTGCTGATCGAGCTTGGCGGTGACGTCCACGCCCGGGACGACGACCTGAAGACGCCGCTTCACGCCGTCGGCTTCCAGGGCGTAGCGGGCGGCGCGCGCCTGCTCGTCGAACACGGCGCCGACATCGACGCCGTGACGAAGCTCGGCGCGACGCCCCTGATGATGGCGGTGCAGAACGACAACCTCGAGGTGCTCGCCGCGCTGATCGATCTCGGGGCCGATCCCTCGCTGCGCTCGATCGGCGGCCGCTCGCCCCTCGAGGCCGCGCGAGCGGCGGAAAACGCCGAGGCCGCCGCGATCCTCGAGGCGCTCGAGGCAACCCACCGCGCCGAGGCGCGGTAGCGGGCCGGCGACGCGGCCCCTACTCGATGTAGCCGAGCGCCCGGAGCTGATCGGCCTGCTCGCCGGCCTGCTCGGCATCGACGCGCAGCCGCGCAGGCCCGTGCGCCTCGAGCCGTGCCCGCGTCGCATCCAGCGCGGCCCGCAGGCGCTCGACCTCGTCGGGGCGATCCGCGGCGAGGTCGACCCGCTCGCCCGGGTCGGAGTCGAGGTCGAAGAGCGACACCCGCGCCCCCGCGTCGCCCGAGCCGTCGACGATCAGCTTGCGGACGCCAGTGCGCAGGCCGTAGAACGAGATCGACTCGTTGGGCGAGTCGCGTTCGACGCGCAGCCAGGCCGGGCGATGCGCACTCTCCTCCCCTCGCATCAGCGGCACCAGCGATCGACCGGCGCCCTCGGACGGCTGCTCGACGCCCAGGCGATCGAGGATCGTCGGCATCGTGTCGATGGTCCTCACCTGCGCGGCCACGCGCGCGACGGGAAAGCGCTCGGTGGGATCGCGCACGATCAGCGGCACCAGGGCCTGCTCGTCGTAGATCGAGTGGCCGTGGTTGCCCGGCATCGGCGGATCGCGGTCGCCCAGGTCCTCGCCGTGGTCACTGGTCACGACCACGAGGGTCTCGTCCGCCAACCCGAGCCGCTCGAGCGCGTCGAGCAACCGCCCCACCCAGCGGTCGCTCTCCGTCACGCCTCCGTCGTAGAGGGCGCGGATGTACTCGAGCCGCGCCGCGCTCAACGGGTTGCCGGCCCGCTTCACGAACGCCGCCCCGAGGATCCCGAAGCGCGGCGGCAGGCCGTCCGGGTCGAGGCCCTCGAGATAGGTCTGCCGGTCGTACGGGGTGTGCGGCTCGTAGGTGTGGACGAGCAGGAAGAAGGGCTCGTCGCCCACCTCCTCGAGCCACGCGAGCGCCCGCTCGAAGGTCACCTCGATCTCTTCGTGGGCTTCGTCCGGGCACGACGGGCAGGGCCCCTGCAGCGGACTCACGAAGCGCTGCTCGGCAAACTCGTCGAAGCCCCGGTCGAAGCCGAAGCGCGCCGACACGAAGCCCCCTTCGGTGAAGGCCGCCGTACGCAGGCCCGCCTCCCGGAGCCGCTCGACGAGCGAAGACTGCAGTCGGCGCCTGATCAGCGCGGCGTCGACGTAGCGGCCACCCAACAAGGCCGCCATCGCGGGCAACGTCCACGTGCTGTTGGTGACGGTCTGCTCGAAGACCACGCCTTCGCCCGCCAGGCGCTCGAGCGCGGGCGTGGTCCTACGCGGCCCGCCATAGACCGACGTGCGATCGGCGCGCAGCGTGTCCAGCACGATCAGCACCGCGCTGCGGGGCCGCTCGACCCGCTCGCTGCACGCGTGGGGCGTCGCCGCCACGCAGATCAGCACCGCGAAGCCCACCCACCCCCGAGTCGTCCGGCGTCTCGTCCGCATCCTCGAACTCGGGCGCAAAGGGCTCCTCGGCGTCGTCGGGCGGATCGACCTCGCCGACGAAGCGCGCCTCGAAGTCGGCGGCGTCGATCGGCAGCCGATCCGCCACCGTCTCGTCCACACGGTAGAGGATCGGCGAGTCGGCGCGCTTCGCGAGCACGCCGCGGCCTGCCTGCCGCAGTCCGAGCGACACGTCGGCCAGCACCTCGCCGCCCTGCCCGGTCACCCGGGCCCGCATCCGCGGCGGCGCCAGGCCGAGCGCGGCCAGCTCGTGGTCGCCGACCTGCTCGGCGACGATCGCGCGAGCGGTGAGACGCGAGAGCGCCGAGACGATCTCGCGCACGCGCTCCTCGGCGACGTGCTCGGGGGCCGTCTGCCAGTGCCCGGCAGCGAGCGTGGCGCTGAGCCGGATCGTCTCGGCGCCCGGCGCCTCGCCGGCGAGCGTGAGCGAGAGACCGCGCGCCGCCGCCACGTCGAACTCGCCGAGGGCCTTGAACCGGTAGGCGAGCACGTCGCGGGGAAGATCGTCGAGGCGGTCGGCGTCGATCAGGAAGAGCGCGTCGCCGCTGCCGCTGGCGATGCGCTGCTCGCCGCGCAGCCCTCCGACGCGCAGCACCCGCTCGCCCACGGCGCCTTCCACAGCGCCTTCCACAGCGCCTTCCACGGCGCCTTCCACGGTGAGGGCGACGCGAATCACCGGCTCGCCCAGTGCCGACTCGGCCGGCGCCAGCGGCTCTTCGACGAAGCCGTCGGCCTGCAGGAAGGCCAGATCGGAGAGCAGGGTCTCGAAGGTCGCGCGGTCGGCCCGCTCCTCGACCGGCGCGAGCAGACGCCAGCCGGCGTCGTCCTTCTCGCCCACCACGCGGCCGTCGGGCCAGCGCACCTCCACCCGCTCGACGGCCGCGTGGTCGAAGTCGAGCACGCGGCGGTCGCGCAGGTCGGTGAGGCTCTTGCGCAGCGCGTTGGCGCGCCAGGTGGCGATCCAGACGACCTCCGCCGAGTCGCCGGCCCGGGCGTAGGTGTTGGCGCCGATGGGCGTGCGGCCGCCGAGGCGCAAGGCGTGCCGGGCGCCGGCCGTCCCGAAGCGGATCGTCTCGGCAGCGTCACCGACCCCGAAGTCGTCGGGGGCGGCCTCGCCCTCGACGCGGCCCTGCACGTCCAGGCCGGCGAGTTGGCTGGCCAGACCTTCGAGCGCCACCGCGTCCGCTCGCCACTGCCCCGGCGACACGATCCGCCAGCCGTCGGGCTGGCGCTCGGCGCGGACGCGCCGCTCGTCGGTCGTCGTGAGCTCGAGCCAATCGACCTCGCCCGCCTCGAGGGCCGGGAAGATCTCGGGCCCGCCGGCCTCGCCGGCCGCGGGCTGCTCGGGGCTCCGGATCTCCAGCATGTAGACGAGGGCGCCCAGCAGCAGCGCCGCGAGCAGCAGCAGGCCCGTCGTCCGCGGACGCACCGGCTCAGGCCCCTCCGCGCCCGCGCCGCAGCCACCAGGCCACCACGCCCGCCACCGCGATGCCTTCCGGCAGCACGAACAGCGAGAGGTAGACGATGGCGCGGAACTGCGAGGCGTCCATCTCGAAGCGCGAGGCGCGCGAGAGGCGCGGGCGCACCGAGATCTGGTCGACGTCGCCGACCAGCCAGTTCACGGCATTCAGGAAGAGGTCGCGGTTGTACTGCGCCTCGATGAACTCGTTCGACGCGAAGTCCGAGTCGCCGAACACCACGATGCGCGACGGCGAGCGCTCCTCTTGGCCGCCCGCGGCGGGCAGCGGTGCGCTACCCGCCACGGCGATCGGCACCGGGCCGTCGAGGTCGCCCGCGCCGTACTCCGCGCGACCGCTGGCCTGCCAGCCGTCGAGGTCGCGCTCGGCCCACGAGTCGGGGCCGGTGTAGACGATCACCTCCCACTCGCCGTCACGGGGCTCGACGCTGCGGACCATCGGATAGAGGGTCGCCTGGCGCAGATCCCGCGTGATCGGGTGATCGGGCGAGTACTCGCCGGCCAGCGGCAGCGTCGCCTGGTTGAAGATCGCCTGCATCTGATCGACGACCACGTCGTCGCCGAGCACCACCCCCCACTCCTCGAGCAGCCCGGGCACGTTGGTGTTGGCGCGGGGGTCGATCATGAAGAGCAGCCCGCCGCCCCGCGCCGCATAGGCGCGCAACGCAGCGAGCTCGTGATCGAAGTAGGGGCGCGTGGGCCCGGCGATCACGACCGCGTCGGCGTCCTCCGGGATCTCGCCCCGGGTCGCCATGTCGAGCGCCTCGACGCGATACGTCTCGTTGCGCAGCGCGTCGGCGGCGCGCGCCATCCCCTCACGGTCCCGGGCCGACCCCTCCTCGACAGCGCCGAGGCCGCGCTCGTTGTGACCGGCGATGAAGTAGACCTTCTTCTCGACGCCTCGGGTGAGCCTGAGCAGGCCGTTGGTGATGCCCGACTCGGTGAGATCGCCGACCGCGATACCGCCGCCGTCCTGCTCGATGCGCACCATGCCGCGGGCCAGGGCCTCCGGGTCGAGGGCCAGCTCGTCGATCAGCAGCGGCGCCGAGTTCGGGTCGACGTAGCGCACGCTCACCCGGTCGCTCTCGTACTCGTAGCGGTCGAGCAGCGCCGAGACGTCGGGGATCTCGCTGCGCTGGAAGAACGCGGTGATCCCGACGTCCGACTCCAGCCGGCCGAGCAGCAGGACGCTCTGCTCGGTGAGCGTGTTGACGCCGCTCTCGCTCCAGTCGAAGCGCACGCTGCGGCGCTGTCCGAGAAAGCCGAGCATGCCGAGGATCGCGATCACGAGCAGCGTCGAGGCGAGAGCGCTGCCGCCGTACTTGCCCACGCGACGGGCCTCGCCGCTGCGCAGACGCTGGCGCACGTTCTCGAAGCCCGCGAAGAGCGCCGCCGACAGCAGCAGCACGCCAGCCGCGAGATTGCCGACGATCCACGAAAGATCGGTGACGGGCGTGGGCTGGAAGAGCACGATCAGCGCCGAGAGCAGCCCGAAGGCCACCGCCACGAGCCCGAGCGCTCCGAGCAGCGCCGGCAGACCGCTCATGCCAGGCCCCCTTCGCATCCCCACCGCTTCACCGCCATCGCGCCGACTCCACGATCGCCTTGGCGAGCACCAGGAAGACGCCGATCACCACGCCGAAGTAGACGAGGTCGGCGGTGTCGATCACGCCCGACAGCATGCGCTCGACGTGGTAGCCGGTGGCGATCCAGCGCATCAGGCCGCCGAGCCAGCTCTCCTCGCCGCCGGGCGAACCCGAGAGCGCGACGTCGGCGAGGAACGGCAGCATGAGGCCGAGCACCAGCAGCAGCACGAGCGCGATCACGAAGGCGATCAGCTGGTTCTTCGTGAGCGACGACGCGAAGGCGCCGGCCGCCACGTACGCGTAGCTGACCAGCAGCAGCCCCAGCAGACCGGCCACCGTCTTGCCGACCTCCGGGTCGCCGAAGACGAACAACAGCCCCGGGTAGAAGGCCACGATCAGCGTCATCAGCGACGCGAAGCCCGCGCCCGCCACGAACTTGCCGAGCACGATCTCCCAGACCGTCAGGGGGCTGGTGAGCAGCAGCTCCTCTGTCGACTGCGCTTTCTCGTTGGCAAAGAGCCCCATCGTGACCGCGGGCATCAGGAAGAGCATCACCACCCACATCGCACCGATGAACGGCGAGATGAGCGAGTCGTTCAGGTTCATCGCCGCGAGCCGGTCGTACTGCTGGAACTGCTGGGCGAACTCGAGGCCCTCGGCGAACGAGAGCAGGCTCGAGAGGAAGAAGGTGCCGGCCAGCACGGACCACAGCGTCAGCACCACGTACGCGACCGGCGACACGAAGAGCGAGCCGATCTCGCGGCCCGCGATGGCGGCCACGTGCCTCACGGCGCCGCCGCTCCCGAGGCGTCTCGGGCGCCGCCGCCGGCCGCTTCCACGTCGCTCGCCGTCACCCGCGCGAACACCTCCTCGAGGCGGCGCCCGCCGGCCGTCAGCTCCTGCATGGACTGATCGATCGCCTTGCGGCCGCGATCGATCAGGATCACGCGCTGACAGATCGCCTCGACCTCGGGCAGGATGTGGGTCGAGAGGATCACGGTCTGGCGACCGCTGCCGTGCTCGGGGGCGGCCAGCTCGGCGATCAGCGCGCGGATCTCGCGGATCTGGATCGGGTCGAGGCCGACGGTCGGCTCGTCGAGCACCAGCACCTGGGGCGAGTGGACGATCGCCTGCGCGAGGCCGACGCGCTGGCGAAAGCCCTTCGAGAGCTGGCCGATCACGCGGCGCACCACGGTCGTGAGCCCGCAGCGCTCGATCGCGCGGTCGACGGCGTCGCGGCGCTCGGCGCGGCGCACGTCCTTGATGGCGGCCACGAACTCGAGGAAGCCGCGCACCGTCATCTCGGTGTAGAGCGGCGGCGTCTCGGGCAGGTAGCCCACCGCCGCCCGCGCCCGCCGCGGATCGGAGAAGACGTCGTGCCCGGCGATGCGCACGGTGCCGTCGGTCGGCGGCAGGAAGCCGGTCAGCATGCGCATCGTGGTCGTCTTGCCGGCGCCGTTGGGCCCCAGGAAGCCCACCACCTCGCCCCGAGCCACCCTGAAGGACAGCTCGCGAACGGCCTCGAGATCGCCGTAGCGCTTCGAGACACCCTCCACCGCGATGGCGGGGGGCGCTGTGGCGGGCGGCTCGCTCACTCGTCCGTCTCCGGTGCGGCCAGGCCGTGCAGAAACAGGTCGACCACCGTGCGGGCCGCCTTCACGAAGTACTGCGCCTCCTCGGCCGGTGAGGAGGCCGGATCGATGACCTCGAGGACGCTGCTCGTCACGAAGATGTCGAGGCCTCCGACGAACACCAGGCAGGCCACGTCGGGGTCGATGTCCGCCCGCAGCACGCCCGCCTGCTGTCCTTCGCGCAGAATGGAGGCCACGATCTGGAACAGCCGCCCCATCATGCGCAGCTGCTCGGGCTGCGCGAAACGCTGCGAACGCTGGATCTCGAAGACCAGCACCTTCACCCAGTCGGCCCGCACCCGGTAGGCGTTCAGGACGAGTCCGGCGATCGAGAGCAGCTTGTCCTCGGTGCGGTTGCCGCTGTCGGCGATCGCCTCGACGGCGTCGAGGAAGGCGCTCCATTGCTCGGCGAAGATCGTGTCGAGGATCTCTTCCTTGTTCTTGAAGTAGTGGTAGACGAGCCCGTACGCGATGCCCGCCTCGCGGGCGATGTCCGACACGCGGCTGCCGTGATAGCCGGTGCGCGCGAACACCTTGATGGCCGAGTCGAGGATGAGCTGGCGCTTGTCACGGGCCGCGTTCCGCGAGCGCTCGGACGGAGAGGACGGCATCGATTCCCTGGTGGTGGAACGCCAATCGCGACGGGGGACGGGGCGGGCCCGGACTCCCCTCTTTCGGCTCCGGAGACGACGTGTACGGCCTCTCCGGGGACGCGGCCGATATGATGGTGGAAGCGAGCCGGCAGTCAACCGGCAACCCGGCGAGGCGGATGACCGCGCGACACGCGAGCGATATCCTCTCCCGGTGATGAAGGCGAGCGGCGCGACTAGATCCGGAGAGCTGCGCGGCGCGACCGGCCCGGTCGGCGTGTGCCGGCGAGTGCTGGTCGGCGCGATGCTCGCCGGGCTTCTGCTCGGCGGTGCGAGCGCAGACGCGGACTCACATGGTCCGCCGGCCCACGACGGCGGCCACGAGGCGTCGGGCCGCCCGGCGCCCGGAAGCTTCTGCACGTTCGCCACCTGTGCTCCGCGCCGCGCCGACCCGGCGCGCGGCGTGCTCGCCTTCGGCGGCACCGCGCTGGTGGCCGGCCTGCTGGCGCGCCGCCGCTTGCCCCGGCACTGAGCGGGCGGGTGCGCGTCGCGCTGGTGGTCGAGCGGCTCGCGCCCTCCGGTGGCGGCGTCGAGGCGGCCGCCTGGCAGACCGCCACGGCGCTCGCGAACGCCGGTGAGTCGGTGCACGTGCTCTGCCGCGAGCACGCCGGGCGGCCCGACGGCGTCGCCGTGATCGAAATCCGCGCCTCGGCGCTGTGGCAGCCGTGGCGCGTCAGCGCCTTCTCGCGGCGCACCGGCCGAGCGCTCGCCCGCGCATCCGAGACGTTCGACGTCGTGCACTCGTTCGCGCGCACGGCCGCACAGGACGTCTACCGCGCCGGGGCAGGCCGTCACCTCGACTTCATGCGCAGCACCCATGGGCGCGCTGCAGGCCTGCGCCGCGTCTCGCCACGCCACGCCGTCGCCCTCGCCGCCGACCGGCGGATCTTCCGCGACACCCGCCAGTGGATCCAGTGCCCGTCGCGCCGGGTCCGCGACGAGATCACCGCGGGCGCCGGCGTCGACCCCGAGCGCACGGTCGTCATCCCGAACGGCGTCGATACCACGCGCTTCCGGCCCGGGTGCGACGACGCCTCGCAGGCGATCCGCGCCGCCCATGCCCGAGCCGGCGAGACCGTGTGGCTGCTCGCCGGCAGCGGGGGGCGGCGCAAGGGATTCGACCTGGCGATCCGCGCCCTGGCTCGCGCGCGAGGCCACGACACGGTGCTGTGGGTGTCCGGGCGCGATGCTCCGGGGCCCTGGCGAGCACTGGCGCAACGCAGCGGAGTAGCGAGCCGCGTGCGCTGGCTGGGAGCGCGCACTGACATGCCCGACGTCCTGCGTGCGGCGGACGGACTGCTGCTACCCACCCGCTACGACCCGTTCGCGAACGCCAGCCTCGAGGCCGCCGCCTGCGGGCTGCCGGTGGTCAGCACCCGGCAGAACGGCGCGATGGAGGTGATCGACGACGGCGGCCTCGCGGTCGACGATCCCGAGGACACCGGCGCCCTGGCGCGGGCCCTCGACGACCTCGCCGACCCGGCCGCCCGCGCCGCGATGGGCGAGCGCGCCCGCAAGCGCGCCCTGGTCGCGGACTGGACGAGCCATGCCGAGCGGCTCCGCGAACTGTACGGCGCCGTGATCGAGCGGCGGCGATCCCGAGCCCGCGAGCAGCTCCGATGAGCCGAGACTGGCGCTGGCACGAAGGCGACGCTTGGGTGCGCGAGGTCGTCGAGGCCTGGCACGACGACACGCCTGCGCAGGCCGGCGGCGCCGAGGTCGTCGACGCAACCGCGCACCGCCGCGCGATCAGACTGACGGGCGGCGAAACGCGACTGCTCGTCAAGCACTTCCGGATCGAGACCGGCCCCCACGCACTGCGGGAGCACACGAAGTCGCTCCTCGGCCTGGCGGCCTGGTCGCGCGAGCGACGCGGGCTGGCGCTCTTCGCCGAGCGCCGCCTGCCCGCGCCGCGACTGCTCGGCGTCGCTCGCACACCCCTCGGCGACGCACTGCTCGCCGTCGAGTGGATCGAGGCCCCGACGCTCTGGCAGTGGCTCGAGTCGCGCACGCCCGAGCGGCGCACCCGATTGCTCGAGGTCGCCGCCGCCGTCGGCTCGGTGCACGCCGCCGGCCTCGCCCACGGCGATCTCCACCCGGGCAACCTGCTCGTCACCGAGCAAGGCCCGGTCTTCGTGGATCTGCAGCGCACCAGACCCGCGCGCCCCGGCGGCCGCCGGCAACGGCGCGACCTCGGCCTGCTCGACTACTCGCTCGGCCAGCTCGGCGTGAGCCGCACCGACAGGCTGCGAGTGCTGCAGCGCGCCCTGCCCTGCGCCGATCCGTCACTCACGCGCCGGCGATCGCAGGCGCGCAGGGCGGTCAACGAGGCCGAGCGAACCCGCGAGAGACGAACGCGCGCGCGTGCGCGGCGCGGGCGATCACCGGCGCCGGGCGCCGGCTGGAGGCGTTAGAGTCAGCGGCGGCGGCCGCTCAGGCGCGCCGGATGCTCAGCCACTGATACGAGCTCGAAGAGCCCGCGACGCGGCCGGACTGCCCTTCCTCGAAGCTCACGCGCGGACCGACCGAGCAGCTGTTCACGATCTCGCGGAAGCTCGCGATCTTGCGCTCGGGATCCTCGGGATTGAGGCCGTGGAAGATGACCTCGACGTGGTCCTTCGTCTCGAGCACGTTCAGCACCAGCGTCGCCAGCGTGAACAGCTTGCCGATGCCCTCGACCGCCTCGACCGCGAAGCGAGGGGTCTCGATCCGGTCGATCTCGATGTTGAACTCGAGTCGCATGCGGGGCTTTCTCCGTTCGGGCCGTCGGGCGCCGGAAGGGCCGCAAGGTACGATCCAGCACCGGGGTGTCAAGTCGAACGACGTGCCCCGGGCGACGGGCACGCGCACCTCCGAAGCGGCTTCGATCAGGCCAGGTCGGCCGCCGGGAGCGGGTACAGATCCGCAACGGGCTCGCGGGGTGGCCCCGCCTCGATCCACCGGAGCAGCGTGCCGACGGCTTCGACTCCGCTGAGCCTCCTCCGGGCGCGCGTCGGCTGGTCGGCGGGTCCCACACGGAACGTGGCGCCGAGCCCGGAGAGCGCGCGGAATGCGTCCTCGTCGGTCTCGTCGTCCCCGACGTAGATCGTGCGCACCAGCTCCGACCAGCCCGGGCCGAAGCACTCGCGCAGCACGTGCAGCACCGCATGCCCTTTGTCCCAGCCGATCGGCGGCCGGGCCTCGACGGCGCAGAGCGCGTCCCGCGCCTGGAAGCCCGCCTCACGCACCATCTGCCGCGCCTCGTTGGCGATCTGGTGGTGCATGCTGCGGTCGGCCTCGCGAAAGTGCAGCGTGAGCGAGGCGCCCTTGGCCTCGACCCACACGCCCGACACGAGGATGCCGGTGAGCTTTTCGGCCAGCTCTTCGGCACGGTCGGTGTAGTGGGCGATGTCGGGATGCCGGTAGGCGGCGACGGCCGGGCCCTCGATTTCGAGTCCGTGATTGCCCGCGTAGATCACGTCGTCGAGGCCCACGTGCCGGCGGATGTCGTCCACGCTGCGACCGCTCACGATCGCCACCAGGGTGTCCGGGCGGGCCGCGCAGGCCACCAGGGCGGCCCGCATCGAGTCCGTCATGCCCGCCTTCGACGGGTGCTGGGCGATGCCGGCCAGCGTGCCGTCGTAGTCGAGGAAGAGCGCCAGCGGTCGTTTCTTCACGAAGCCGCCGAGCATCGCCTCGAACTCCGACTCGCGCACCGGCTCGATGCGCTTTTCCGGTGTCGCGGCGCGCTCGAGGAACGAATCGAGCCAGGCGCTGAGGTCGTTGCGGCGCTCGCGCCGCTGCAGGGCCCGCATGCGCACCTCGCGCTGGTCGGCCGGCATGCTGAGCGCGCGATGCAGCGCCTCCGCGACGCTGTCGATGTTGTACGGGTTGACGTGGATCGCCTCCTGCATGGTCTCCGCGGCCCCGGCCAGACGCGAGAGGACGAGCACGCCCGGGTCGGCGGTCTGGCTCGCCACGTACTCCTTGGCGACGAGGTTCATGCCGTCGCGCAGCGGCGTCACGAAGCCGACGTCGGCGTCGCGATACAGGGCGGCGAGACGCTCGGCCGAGACGGTGCGGTGGATGTAGCGGATGGGCGTCCACACGCTGGTCCCGAAGCGGCCGTTGATGCGCCCCACCGCCTCGTCGAGATCGCGCTTGATCTGCTGATACTCGGCGACCTGCTCGCGAGAGGGCACGGCGACCTGGATGAAGACCACCTCCCCGCGGTGCTCCTTGTAGAGCTCGAGCAGTCGCTCGTAGGCGAGCATCCGCTCGAGCAGGCCCTTGGTGTAATCGAGACGGTCGACGCCGAGGACGACCTTCTCGTAGTTCTGACGCCGGCTGGGCGGCGCGGCGCGGGCGCGCGACTCGTACGCCTCGTAGTCGATGCCGAGCGGAAATGCGCTCACCTGGACGACGCGGTCACCGTGCTCGATCTGACCCGCCTCGCGGTCGACCCGCTCACCCAGGAGGCGTTCGACACAGTCGAGGAAGTTCGAGACGTACCCGGGCGAGTGGAATCCGACCAGATCGCAGGCCAGGAAGCCCCGGATCACCTCGCGGTACCAGGGCAGGATGCGGTAGACATCGTAGGGCGGAAACGGGATGTGGAGGAAGAATGCGATCCGCGCCTCGGGCCGCAACTGTCGCAGGTGGAGGGGACAGCGGGTCAGGTGATAGTCGTGCACCCAGACGAGGTCGCCGTCGTGCATCTGCTCGTGGGCGTGGTGGGCGAACAGCGCGTTGACCGACTCGTAGCTCTCCCAGTCGCGACGATCGAGCGAGGTCCGCTCGACGAGCGAGTGGAAGAGCGGCCAGAGCGAGCCGTTGGAGAACCCGTGGTAGTAGCGCCGGATTTCGTTGGTCTTGAGCGGAACGGGCTGCAGCTCGTACGGTCCGGGCGGAACCGGCAGGCTCTCATCGGCATCAAGGCGGGCCCCCGGCCAGCCGATCCACACTCCACCCCGCTCGCGCATCGCCGGATCGAGGGCGGCCACCAGGCCTCCGGCCGAGCGGTCGACCTGGAGGCTGCCCCGGCTGCGACGCACGGTGACGGGCAGCCGATTGCTCAGCACGACGAGGCGTTGATCCGTCACTCCCCCTCTCATCCCAGCAGCAGCATAACGCGTCCCGCCGTCGGCGCGGGCGCCGAGGGAGCACGATGCAGCGAGAGCACGACCTCGACCTGGCGGTGATCGGCAACTGCACCTGGGCAGGCCTGCTGGATCGGCGGGCGCGCCTGGTGTGGGGCTGCCTGCCCCGGTTCGACTCGGATCCCGTCTTCTGCTCCCTCCTGCGGGGCGGCGACGAAGACGCGGGGCTCTTCGCGATCGAGCTCGAAGACTTCGCGCGCAGCGAGAGCGCCTACGTGGGGCACACGGCGATCGTGCGCACCGTGCTCTACGACACCCACGGCGGCGCGATCGAGATCACCGACTTCGCCCCGCGATTCTCGAGCCGCGGCCGCACCTATCGCCCCACCATGATGATGCGCCGCGTGACGCCGCTCGCCGGCGACCCGCGCATTCGCATCGTACTGCGCCCGCTCGGCAACTACGGTCGCGAGAAGCCGCCGACCACCCGCGGCTCCAACCACATCCGCTTCATCACGCCGGGCATCGCCCTGCGCCTCACCACGGATGCGCCCATCTCGTACGCAGCCGACGCGACGCCGTTCGTGCTCGGCCAGCCGATCCACCTCGTGCTCGGCCCCGACGAGACCTTCGCCACGCCCATCGCGAGCACAGTACGCGAGTACGAGGAGCGCACGCGCGACCACTGGATGCACTGGGTGCGCGGGCTCTCGATTCCCTTCGAGTGGCAGGACGCAGTGATCCGGGCCGCCATCACGCTGCAGCTCTGCTCCTTCGAGGAGACCGGCGCGATCGTGGCGGCGCTGACGACCTCGATTCCCGAGGCCGCGGACTCGGCGCGCAACTGGGACTACCGCTACTGCTGGATCCGCGACGCGTACTTCGTCATCCACGCGCTCAATCGCCTCGGCGCCACGAAGACGATGGAGGACTACCTCGGGTACCTCACGAACCTGATCGCCGGCGCCGACGGCGGGCTGCAGCCGGTCTACGGCATCGGGCTCGAGAAGGACCTGATCGAGCAGGTCGAGCCCGCCCTCGACGGCTACCGCGCGATGGGCCCGGTGCGGGTGGGCAATCAGGCCCACGAGCACGTCCAGAACGACGTCTACGGCTCGGCGGTGCTCGCCGCCACCCAGGCGTTCTTCGACGAGCGCCTGATCCACGGCGGCGGCGACCGGCTCTTCAAGCTGCTCGAGGTGCTCGGCGGCCATGCGGTGGAGCTCTGGAACGAGCCCGACGCCGGCCTCTGGGAGCTGCGCACCCGCGCCAGCGTCCACACCTTCTCGGCGGTCATGTGCTGGGCCGCGTGCGACCGGCTCGCGCGTATCGCCGACCGGCTGGGGCGCAGCGACGCCGCCGGGGTGTGGCGCGAACGGGCGCGCGAGATCCACCAGCAGATCAGCCGCCAGGCGCAGCGGAAGAACGGCGCCTTTGCGGCCACCTTCGAAGACGACGAGACCGACGCGTCGCTGCTGCTCCTCGAGCAGCTCGGCTTCGTCTCGGCCGACGACCCGCGCTTCCTGACCACGCTCGACGTCGTCGAGAAGCAGCTCCGCCACGGCCCCTACCTCTACCGCTACAAGGTGCCTGACGACTTCGGCACCCCCGAGAGCGCCTTCAACGTCTGCACCTTCTGGTACATCGACGCGCTCGCCGCCGCCGGACGCCGCGAAGAGGCCCGAGCGCTGTTCGAGAACATGCTCGAGCGGCGCAACTCGGTGGGCCTGCTCTCCGAGGATCTGCACCCGGCGACCGGCGAGCTGTGGGGCAACTTCCCGCAGACCTATTCGATGGTGGGCCTGATCAACTCCGCGATGCGCCTCTCGCGGAGCTGGGAAGAGGCGTTCTGACACCAGCCTGCCGGCCCCGGCTCGCACCGGGCCCTCCGCCGCCGCCGCGCACGGCTACCGGGTTTCGGCGAGCCAGCAGCGCACCGTCCGGTCGTCGTCGCGAACGATCGCCGGAGCCTCGCTCCGGCAGCGGTCCATCACCGCGGGACAGCGCGTGTGGAAGTAGCAGCCCGCGGGCGGACTCGACGGCGAGGGCACGTCCCCCTCGACCGGCGGCGCGCCCCCGCGTCGCGAGGGGTCGACGGACGGCACGGCCTCGAGCAGCCCCTTCGTGTACGGATGACGCGGATCGGCGAAGATCCGCTCGGTCGGGCCCGACTCGACGATCTGCCCCAGGTACATCACGGCGACGCGATGCGCGAGATAGCGCACCACGCCGAGGTCGTGGGTGATGAACAAGTAGGCGAGCCCCAGCTCGCGCTGCAGGTCGGCGAGCAGGTTCAGGATCTGGGCCTGGATCGACACGTCGAGGGCGGAGACCGCCTCGTCGCAGACGATCAGCCGCGGCTCCACGGCGAGGGCCCGAGCGATGCAGATGCGCTGGCGCTGCCCGCCCGAAAACTCGTGCGGGTAGCGCCAGATGTGTTCCGGGTCGAGCTGCACGCGCTCGAAGAGCCGGCGCACGCGCTCGGTGCGCTCGGCCTCGTTCGCCCCGATCCCGAAGCTGCGCATGCCCTCGGCGACGGCGTCGCGCACGCGCATGCGCGGGTCGAGGGAGGCCATCGGATCCTGGAAGATGATCTGCAGATCGCTGCGGTGCGGCCTCATCTCCTCCGGCGAGAGCTCGAGCAGGTCGACGCCCTCGAAGGTCACGCGGCCCGCCTGGGCGGGCGTGAGCCGCAGGATCGAACGACCCACGGTCGTCTTGCCGCAACCCGACTCGCCGACGAGCGCGAGCGTGGTGCCCGCCTCGACTTCGAGGTCGACGTCGGTCACCGCCTGCACGTGCCCCACCGTGTGACGAAGCAGCCCCGCCTTGATGGGGAACCAGGTGCGCAGCCCCTCGACGCGCAGCAGCGGCTCGCTCACGACGAGGCCTCCGCGTCCGCCGCCCAATGACAGTGCACGAGATGCTCCTCGCCGAGCAGCGCCGGACCCGGCACCTCGGCGCGACAGCGGGCGAAGACGTGCGCGCAGCGCGTCGCGAACCGGCATCCCTGCGGCCAGTCTCTCGGCGACGGCACGACGCCCGGAATCTCCGGCAGCCGCTCGCCGGGCGGTGCGAGCGCCGGCATCGAGCGCAGCAGGCCCTGGGTGTAGGGGTGCCTCGGCCGGCTGTAGAGGCTCGGCCGCGGCGCCGTCTCGATGATGCGGCCGGCGTACATCACGGCCACGCGATCCGACAGCTCGTTCACGATGCCGAGATCGTGGGTGATCAGCAGAATCGACATCTCGAGTTCGTCCTGCAGGTCGCGCAGCACGCGCAGGATCTGCGCCTGCACGGTGACATCGAGCGCGGTCGTCGGCTCGTCGGCGATCAGCAGCTTGGGCCGCGTGCTGAGCGCCATGGCGATCATCACGCGCTGCTTGATCCCGCCCGAGAGCTGATGGGGATACGCGTGCACCCGCGCCGCGGCGTCGGGGATGCCCACCTGGTCGAAGAGCACACGGCAGCGGTCGAGGGCGGCCGCTCGGCCCACCTTCTCGTGCAGGCGGATCGCCTCGGCGACCTGGTCACCGACCCGCGTCACGGGATTGAGGCTGGTCATCGGCTCCTGGAAGATCATCGCGATGCCCGCCCCGCGGACCCGGCGCATCTCGTCGACCGGCAGCTCGAGCAGCTCGCGCCCTTCGAGCCGCACCGAGCCGGCCGTGATGCGCCCCGGCTTGGGGACCAGCCGCATCACGCTCAGCGCCGTCATCGATTTGCCGCAGCCCGACTCGCCGACGAGGGCCAGCACCTCGCCGCGGCGCACCGCGAAATCGATCCCGTCGACGATCGGCACGCTGCCCCCCGGCAGCGGGAAGCGCGTGGTCAGGCCGCCGACCTCGAGCAGGGCCGTCATTCGCCCTCCTGGACGGTGCGCGGATCGAGCACGTCGCGCAGCGCGTCGCCCACGAAATTGACGGCGAGGATCAGCCCGAAGAGCGCGGCGCCCGCCGCGGAGATGTTCCACCAGACGACCGGATCGCGGGACAGCTCGTTGCGCGCCTGGTCGATCATCTGCCCCCAGCTGCCGTCGACCCCGATGCCGAGCCAGGAGAGGATCGCCTCGGAGAGCACCAGACCCGAGAACATCAGCACGAAGGTGATGATCACGAGGTGCATCAGGTTCGGCAGGATGTGGCGCAGCACGATGCGCATCTCGGAGACGCCGAGAGCGCGCGCCGCCGAGACGTACTCGAGCTCGCGCAGCTTGAGGGTCTCGCCCCGGGAGACGCGGCAGAAGCCCACCCAGCCCGTCACCGCCAGCGCCACACAGACGGCCAGCGTGCTCTTGCCCATCACCATGATCAGCGCGATCAGCAGCAGCAGGCCCGGCATCGACGCGAGAGTGGACATCACGAAGAAGACGATGTCGTCGATGCGCCCGCCGAAGTAGCCGGCCGACACCCCGAAGAGCAGCGCCAGCGGGATCGCGATCAGGCTGGTGAGGCCGCCGATCAGCAGGGCCACCCGCGCGCCCTTGAGGGTGAGGTAGAAGACGTCGCGGCCGATCATGTCGGTGCCGAGCCAGTGGCCGCCCGGATCGCGCAGGGGAGCAGAGCCGTAGAACTCGGCCTCGGCGAAGGGCGCCGAGTAGCTGCGCTCCTGGCGGCCGCCGAAGACGCGGTCGATCACGCTGCGCGCCTCGTGCTGCGAGACGGCGTCCGTCCGCCCGTCCGTGCCCCCCACCCACGACACGCTGTCGAGCAGCGCGATCACGACGTAGACGCCGACGACGAGGAGCGCGGCGCGCCGCCGGCGCCACAGCGAGGCGAACGCCGCCGACCACATGCGCGACCGGCGAACGGCCAGCACGACGCCGGCGCCGGCCGCGACGAGCACCGCGACCACGAGGTTCGATACGACGTGGCTCTCCATGCGACCGCCCTCCCCTACTCGAGCCGCACCCGCGGATCGACCAGCCCGTAGGAGAGATCCGTCAGGATCTGGCCGACCACGAAGAGCAGGGAGCCGATGTAGACCATGGTGCGAAGCACCGAGAAGTCGTTGCCGTGGATCGCGTCGACGGTGATCGCCCCGAGGCCCGGGATGCCGAAGAAGGACTCGAGCAGGAGCGAGCCGGTGAACAGGAACGGGATCGCGACGACGATGCGCGTCAGCAGCGGGATCAGGGAGTTGCGGAAGACGTGGTGGGCCATGATGCGCGACTCGCCGCAGCCCTTGGCCCGCGCGGTGCGCACGTAGTCGGTGTTGCTCTCCTCGAGGAAGACCGTGCGATAGAAGCGCACGTCGCCGCCGAGCCCGTGCACCACCCCGATGATGATGGGCAGGGCCAGGAAGCGCGCCACCACCCGCGGATCGGAGTCGAATCCCGAGATCGGGAACCAGTGCAGCACCTTTCCGATCAGGTACTGGGCCCCGATGATGTAGAGCAGAATCGAGACGCTCATCGCCAGCACGGCCACCACCACGCCCGCCCGGTCGATGTAGGTCTCGCGAAAGAACGCCACCAGCAGAGCGAGCGGGATGGCGGCGACGAGCGAGAGGACGAAGAGCGGCACGGTCAGCGCGAGGCTCGGCCCCATGCCCTGGCGCACCCGCTCCATGATGGGCGTGTCGTCGGCGTCGCTGCGGCCGAAGTCGAAGGTGAGCATCCGCCGGTAGTGCTCGAACAGCATGTTGTCCGTCCAGGCGCCGGGCCCCGGGAAGAGCTGCTTGTCGTAGCCGTGGTTCGCCTTCCACTGCTCGATCACGTCGGCGGAAACGCGCTCGCCGAGGGCCTTGCGGGCCACGTCGTCCGGGCTGGTCACCGTGAAGAACAGCACGAACAGCAGGAAGAGCACGCCGAAGACGACCACCACCCCGTAGGCCATGCGCCGGATCACGAACGCGAGCATCACTGCCTCTCCCGCATGAAGGTGACGATCCCCGGCACGATGACCACGATCGCCAGCACTCCGCCGGCCCAGAGCGGCCAGAGGACGGGCCGGTTCCACTCGCGCCGCAGCCGAGCCCGCTCGCGGGGATCGAGATCCCGGTACTTCGTCATCGGAAACGACATGCCGAACGGCTTCACGTGCTCGAACCACCCATGGAAGAGCGCGAAGTCCTCGGCGTGAAACAGCTCGATCCAGGGGCGCTCGAACTCGAGGATCCGGAGCATCTCCCTGATTTCAGCCATGCGTTCGGGGCCGTCGGGCCGGGACTTCATCGACAGGTAGAGCTCGTCGTAGCGGGCGTTCGAGAAGTTAGCCGTGTTGGGGCCGCCGCTCTTCGAGCGCGCCATCTCCGACCGGAGCAGAAAGAGGAAGTTCTCCGGATCGGGATAGTCGGCCACCCAGCCCCACATGAAGAGTTGGTAGGCGCCGTTTCGTATCTTCTCCTGGAACTGATTGTAGTTCGTGGCGGACACCTCGACGTCGATGCCGAGCTTCCGCCACGAGTCGGTGAAGTATCGATAGCGCAGCAGGCCCTGCGCGGACGTGTCCGGGGTGTCGAAGCTGAGCCGAAGCGGCTTTCCGGTGGCGGGGTCGACGCCGCCCGGGTACCCGGCTTCTTCCATCAGGCGCCGCGCCCGCTCGAGGTCGAGCTGGCGGTACGGATTGGCATACTCCTCGTCGTAACCGAAGATGCCCGGCGGCAACGGCGACTGCGCGGGCACGCCGCGGCCGTTCTGGAAGATGCGCGTGAACTCCTCGGTGTCGATCGCCAGGCTCATCGCCTGACGAAGCTTGCGGCCCCGCTCGCCGGCCGGAAACCCGACGACCTCGTCGTCGAAGTTGAAGCCCAGGTAGAAGACGGACGGCTGCACGCTCTGCTCGAGGGCGATGCCCATCTCGGCCATCTCCGCCGAGAGCCCGCCCTCGTCGATCACCTTGTCGAAGCTCTCCTTGATGACGCCGGCCGCGTCGTAGTAGCCCTGCAGGAACTTGTTGAAGTACGGAATCGCCTCTTTCTCGCGCCGGAACTCGATGCGATCGATGAAGGGCAGCGGCTGGCCGACGACGTCCGGATCGAGCAATCCGGCTTCGGCGTCCCCGGGCGCGCCTTCGGAGGGGTAGACGGCCCCGGGCGCTCGCCATTCGGGGTGCTGCGCGCCGTACCAGTTGGGGTTGGCCTCGAGGACCATGCGCGACTGCTTGTCGTACTCGGCGAGAAGGTACGGCCCAGTGCCCACCGGGTGATCGGCGAAGCGCGGGCGACCCTCTTCGCCGTCGTAGTACGCCACGGCCTCCCACGGCACCGGGGCCGTGAAGGGCATCGCGAACCAGTACCGGATCTGCGGGTAGTCGGACGACACGACCACCTCGAGGACGAGGTCGCCCAGGACCCGCACCCCCGGCACGCCCCCGAGCGCCGCGTACTGCTCGTGGACGGGAAGCGCCGCGAAGCCTGCGTCCGACTCGCGCCGCGCCGCCAACGCCTCGCCGAAGCCGTCGAATCCCTCGATGTTCGAGAGCGGCTCGACGACCGGACTGTTCACCGCCGGATCCGCGAGCCGCGCCAGCTCGAAGGCCACGTCGTCGGCGACGACCTCGCGCGTCGACCGGCCCGCGCCGCCGAGTGCGAACGCCGGGTCGTCCTGGTAGACCATTCCCGGGCGGAGTTCGAAGCGATAGACCGTGAATCCGTCGCCTCGCGCGCGCGTCTCGGGCAGCGTCGCCGCGAGGCCCGGAATCAGCGTATACGGCCGCTCGAGATAGTGGTACTCGAGCAGTGTGTCGTAGACCGCGCCGGTGATCGCGTGCGCCGAGGTCGTGTACGCGACGGCAGGATCGAGGGTGCGCGGCGCCTCGCTGAACGTCTTGTACAGGATCTTGTCGTCGTCGTCCGCCGACGGGTAGGGGTTGTTGGTGCACGCCGTCACGACGGCCGAGCCGAGCACGGCGAGCAGGACGGCACCCCCCGAAGCCATCCGAGCCAGTCGGCCCTTCATCGCGTGACGAGCCCCCCCGTATGCGCGTGGGCGACGCTGCCGCCCGGGCCGTACGACGCTCGCCCGGAGCGGCCGGGCAGCTCCAGGGCGAACAGCGCATCCGGCAGGTCGTCCGCGAGGACCACCGTCTTGAAGACCAGCCGCGCGCGGGCGTCGACGCGTGGAAACTCGAGCCGCACGTCGTGGGCGAAGGCCACCTCGCCCCCGTCCGGTGAAGCGATCGCCCGGTAGTCGTCGAAGGCCGCGCGCCAGACCAGGGCGCCGGTCGCGTCGAAGAGCGTCGCCTCGACGACGCGCCCGGCCGCGTCGAAGCGGTAGGCCTCGCGCGCCAGACCGTCGCCGTCGATCCGGGTCACGGCGACGTCGCCGTTCGCGTGCTCGCGCGCCTCGCCCTCTCGAAGCGAGGGGTCCGGGCGCGGTCCGCCGAGCATCAGATCCACGGCCTCGGCGGGCGCGAGATCGACGCGAGCCACCCGCCAGAGCAGATGCGGGTCCACCACTCCGTCCTCGAGGTCGCGACTGCGCGCGTCGAAGACCTGATAGGTGTCGCCGTTGGTCACCACGACCGCCGCGAGCTGATCGAAGAGGCCGAGCACCTCGACCCGCAGACGTGCGGGCCGTTCCACCGCCAGGCGCTGCGGACGGTCGAGGCTCACGTCCCTGGCGTCGAGATCGAGGCGGGCGCGCGCACGCAGCGCAGCCGGCGACTCCGCCCGGACCTCGAGCCCGGCCACGAGCGCGGCCGGACGCGGATCGTCGGGACCGAGCAGCACGCCGGGGCCCGGCGTGCGGCAGGCCGCGATGAATACGAGCGGCACGAGCAGGCCGAGCGCCCGCGTCACCTCGGGCTCGATTCCGGAGCGGCGCCGGTGCCGCCGAGCGAGCCGCGCAGGCGGTCGAGCTTGTCGAAGAGGTCCGGCTGCTCGTCGACCCGCGGATTCTGCTCGACGGCCTCCTCGTAGTAGTGGAGCGCACGGTCGCGCTGCTCGAGCAGCAGGTAGACGTCACCGATGTGCTCGGACACGACCGGATCGCCGCCGGTCAGCTCGTCGGCCAGGGTCAGCTGCTCGAGGGCGCGGCCGAGCAGATCGATGCCCTCCTCGCGGCGATCACCGTCGAGCAGAGGACGCGCCCGCTGCGCGTAGACCCAGCCGAGGCTGTCCAGGATGTAGCCGTCCCGCGGCGCGAGACTCACGGCCTGCTCGATCAAGCGCTCGGCCTCGTCGAGGTTCTCGCCGCGCTCGGCCCACGTGTAGCCGATGTAGTTCAGCGCCTGCGGGTTCTCGGGGTTCTGCTCGAGCACCCGTTGCATGTAGGCGAGCGCCTGGTCGGTGTTGCTCTCGATGCCGTGCAGCACGCCGAGCTGGTACAGCACCTCCTCGTCGTCGGGCGTGTCCTCGAGCATCTGCTCGAGCAGCGCGAGCCCGCCCGCGAAATCGCCGGTGCGCGCGCGCAGCGAGGCGGCGTGGAAGTCGAGGCCGCGGTCGAGTCGCAGCTCGCGCAGGCGATCGACCTCGACGAGCGCGTCGTCGAGCCGACCGGCCTCCTCGTAGAGCACCGCGAGCTGCAGGCGCGACTCGACGAAGAGGGGATGCGCGACGGGCACCGAAGCGAACTGCTCGGCGGCCTCGGCGTCGTCCCCCATCGCCCGCAGCACCTGTCCCAGCGAGTACGCCAACTCGTAGTGCTCGGGGTGGCGCGCGAACGTACCGCGCAGCCGGTCCGCCGCCTCCTCGTAGTAGCCCGCACCGAACTCGAGCGAAGCCAGCCGCCGGACCACCTGCAGGTCGTCGGGGTAGCGTTCGGCGATCTCGCGGTAGCTCGCGATGGCCCCCTCGATGTCGTTCTGTGCGATCTGGGCCTCGCCCAGGCTGACCAGCGTGCCGTAGTGGCCGGGGTACTCGGCGAGCACCTCGCGATAGATCCGGATCTCGCCGTCCCGATCGCCAACCGCACGACGCATGCGCGCCAGCCGCGCGTACACGACGAAGCGATTGGGATGGTGGTCGAGGGCCTCGCGCAGCGTACGCTCGGCTTCGTCGACGCGACCGGCCCGCTCGAGCGCGGTGGCGGCGGCCATGTAGGCGCCGAGGTTGTCGGGCTCGTCGACGAGCAGCTGCTCGGCCAACGCGAGCGCAGCGTCGAGTTGCCCCTGCTCGAGGTAGACCTGATAGAGCAGCAGCGACGCGGCGCCACTGATCGGCGCCCCCGTGTCGTCGCGCAGCACGCTCTCGACGCCGGCCGGGTCCCGGTTCAGCCGGTAGAGCCGCCCGAGGAAGAGCCGCCCGTCGAGGTCTTCGGGGTCGAGCGCCAGCCCCTTCTCCGCCTCGTCGACCGCGGCGGAGAGGTCGTCGGTCTGCGCGGCGAGACGCGCCAGCTCGAAGCGCAGGACGGCCGAGTCGGGGTCCTTCGCGACCGCCCGCTCGTAGGCGGCGCGGGCCGCCTTGAGCTCGCCGTCCCGCGCGGCGAGCTCGCCGACGAGCACGTCGTACTCGGCGCCGAGCTCGCCGCGCACGACGCGACCCGAGTCGAACGTGGGAGCCTCGCGGGGCCCGGCGGGCAGCGTCGACGCACAGCCCACGACGACCGGCACGGCGAGCAACGTCAGCGCCGCGGCCCGGGCGAACGCCACGGTCTGCGCGAGCGCACGAGCGTCCCGGCCGACCCAACGCTGCGAGCTGGCTGCCATTCGACTCCTTGATTCCGGCTGCAGGCGCCTTGATTC
>CAZETS010000033.1:0-7653 GCA_964515335.1 uncultured Spirochaetaceae bacterium | reverse complement strand
GGCGCCTCGATCCTGGCTGCCGGCGCCCTGGAGAGGGCTGCGAGAGCCCCTGCGATCAGCCGGAGAGGTAGCCCTTCTTCTCGAGGAACTCGATCAGCGCCGCCACGCTCTGATCGAGCGTCTGCGATCCTGTGTCGACCACCAGCTCGGGCCGGTCGGGCTCTTCGTAGGGAGCCGAGATGCCGGTGAACTCGGGGATCTCGCCGTTGCGCGCCTTCTGGTACAGGCCCTTCACGTCGCGGCCCTCGCAGACTTCGAGGCTCGCCGACACGTAGACTTCGACGAAGTCGCCCTCGCCCATGATGTCGCGCACCTGATCGCGGTCGGCGCGATAGGGCGAGATGAACGACGTGAACACGATGACGCCCGAGTCGGTGAAGAGCTTCGCGACCTCGCCGATGCGGCGGATGTTCTCGGTGCGGTCCTCGGGCGAGAATCCGAGGTTGCTGTTGAGCCCGTGGCGGATGTTGTCGCCGTCCAGGATGTAGGTGAGCCGGCCGCGCTGCTGCAGGGCCTGCTCGGCCGCCACGGCCAGGGTGGACTTGCCCGAGCCCGAGAGCCCGGTGAGCCAGATCGTGCAACCGCGCTGGCCGAGCATGTGCTCGCGGTCGGTGCGGGAGACCTGGCCTTCGTGCCAGGTGAGGTTCTTCGACTTCGGCTGAGACAACTTCCTGATTCCTCGAATGAAATGGGGGGGCCGGCCCTCCCCGGGCCGGCGCGGGCGGGAGAGTAGCCGCCGGCACCGCTCGTCGCCCGATGAAGACCTTGCCCCTTGGGGAAAGAGGCGGGGGGCCGCGGTGTGGCCACACCACCGGCGGCGCCCGGCCAGCCTCGACGCAACGACGGACCGGACGCCAGCGCGGACGCACTATCGTCTCGCCTCCCAGCGAAAGGCCGCCCCCCGTGCCCCTCGACCCGACCCTCGCCATGCTGGCCGCCGCCGGCGCCGACAACCCCAACGCCAAGCCCACCCACGAGCTCTCGCCCGAGGAGGCCCGCGCCGGCTACTCGGCGCTCGGACAGATGTTCGGGGAAGGCGAGCCGGTGGCCTCGGTGGTGGATCGCCGGGTTCCCGGGCCGGGCGGCGAGATCGCATTGCGCATCTATACACCGCAGGGCGAAGCGCCCTTCCCCGTGTTCGTCTTCTATCACGGCGGCGGCTGGGTGATCGGCGATCTCGACACGCACGACAAGGAGTGCCGCGCGATCTGCAACGCAGCGGGCTGTGTCGTCGTCTCGGTCGACTACCGCCTGGCGCCTGAGCACCGCTTTCCGGCGGCGCCCGACGACGCGTTTGCGGCCCTGCAGTGGGTCGCGGCCAACGCCGACTCGCTCGGCGGCGATGCCTCGCGACTGGCGGTCGGCGGCGACAGCGCCGGCGGCAACCTCGCCGCCGTGGTGAGCCTGCTCGCCCGCGACGCCGGTAGTCCGGACATCCGCTTCCAGCTGCTCGTCTATCCCTGCGTCGACCTCCGCAGCGACGTGTATGCCTCGCGCGACGAGAACGCCGCCGGCCCGTTCCTGCTCAAAGAAACGATCGATTATTTTGCGGCCCACTACGTCGGCGACGACGAGGCCGCCAGGACCGACGTCAAGGCATCGCCCATCCTCGCCGACTCGCACGCCAGCCTGCCGCCGGCCCTCGTCGTCACCGCCGAGTTCGATCCGCTGCGGGACGAGGGCGAGGCGTACGCCCGGGTTCTCGAGCAGGCCGGCGTGCCGGTCACGCTGAGCCGTTACGACGGCATGGCCCACGTCTTCTTCCAGCTGTCGCCCGCGGTCGCCGACGCCAAGCGGCTGCTCGACGAGTGCGGGGCCGCGCTGCGGAGCGCGCTCGACTGAGCCCGCGGCCGCAGGCGCCACCGCCTCTTCTTCCTCATTCTTCCACCCTTCGTCCCACGAACAGGAGAATCCCATGGCCGGTCTCGAGACCACCGACGAGATGTTCGACCTACGCATGTCGGAGGGCGCAAAGCCGCTCTTCGAGCAGGTGAAGACCTTCATCGAGAAGGAGGTCGATCCGGTCACGGCCGAGTTCTTCGAGCTCGGCGAGGGCCGTGCCGATCGCTGGTCGTGGGCGCCCGGTCAGATCGAGCTGCTCGATGACGTGAAGGCGAAGGCCAAGGCCGCCGGCCTGTGGAACTTCTTTCTGCCCGACGCCGAGACGGGCGAGGGACTCTCGAACCTCGACTACGCGTACATCGCCGCCGAGCTCGGCAAGAACCCGATCGCCTCCGAGTGCCTCAACTGCTCGGCGCCCGACACCGGCAACATGGAGGTGCTCGAGCGCGTCGGCACCCCCGAGCAGAAGAAGCAGTGGCTCGAGCCGCTGCTCGCCGGCGAGATCCGCTCGGCCTACGCGATGACCGAGCCCGACCTCGCGTCCTCCGACGCAAAGAACATCTCGTGCCAGGCCGTGCTGGTCGGCGACGAGTGGGTGATCAACGGCGAGAAGTACTACATCTCGGGCGCCGGCGACCCGCGCTGCAAGATCATGATCGTGATGGTGCAGACCGACCCCGACGCGCCGCCGCACCTCAAGCAGTCGCAGATCCTGGTCCCCACCGACGCCCCCGGCTTCGAGATCATCGGGCCGATGCACGTGTTCGGGAAGGACGACGCGCCCCACGGCCACATGCACATCCGCTTCAACGACTGCCGCGTGCCGAAGGAGAACATCCTGCTCGGCGAGGGCCGCGGCTTCGAGATCTCGCAGGTGCGCCTCGGCCCCGGCCGCATCCACCACTGCATGCGCTCGATCGGAGCCGCCGAGCGCGCGATCGGCCTGATGGCCAAGCGCGGGCTCTCGCGCGAGGCCTTCGGCAAGCGCATCGCCGACCTCGGCAAGAACACCGAGGTGATCGCCCGGGCGCGGGTCGAGATCGAGTCGATGCGGATGATGGTCCTCAAGGCCGCCAAGGCGATGGACGTGCTCGGCAACGCCCAGGCGCGCGTCTGGGTGAGCGCCATCAAGGCGCTGGTGCCCGAGCGGGTCTGCAAGATCATCGACGAGGCCATCCAGATCCACGGCGCCACGGGCGTGTCGCAGTGGACGCCGCTCGCCGACATGTACGCGGGCCAGCGGACGCTCCGGCTCGCGGACGGCCCGGACGAGGTGCACTGGTTCGTGGTCGGCCGCGCCGAGCTGGCGCGCTGGACCGAGGAAGGCGCGCGCGAGTACGACCCGAAGCGCGACTACCTGGCGCGCCCGACGCAAGACAAGGTGTTCAGCGGCCCCTGAGCCGGGCTACGAAATCGAGTCGAGCAGCCGGTCGGCCTCGGCGGCCAGCGCGGGCACGCGGGTGGCGATCAGCGCCATGCGCTCGTCCGTGCTGTCGCCCATACGCCAACGATGGTGGAGCTGCTCGAGCACGGTCGCCGTCTTCCAGAGGGCGAACGCCTCGTACCAGCCCACCTGCGAGACGTCGAGACCGGTTCGATCGGCGTAGATCGACCGCACCTCGGCGCGCGTCGGCAGCCCCATCCGCTCCATGCCTGGATGGCTGCTGCGCGACTGCTCGCCGTCGGCGGGGTCGGGCCAGTAGTTGAGCAGCGTGCCGAGGTCGACGAACGGGTCGCCGAGGGTCGTCATGTCCCAGTCGAAGAAGGCGATCACGCGGTCCGGATCGCTTGGATCGAACATGCAATTGTCGAGCTTGAGGTCGTTGTGGACGAACGAGACGCGCTGCGCCTCGGGCAGACCGGCGGCGAGGCGCGCGTGCACGGCGCACATCGCGTCGTCGTGCTCGGGATCGGCGACGAGGTCCCAGCGCTTCTTCCAGCCGCGCACCTGACGGTCGACGAAACCGTCGGGACGGCCGAGGTCGCCGAGCCCACAGGCCTCGGGATCGAGGAGATGGAACTCCGCCATCGCCTCGACGAGCGCGGTGCCGATGCGCCGCCCGACGTCCGCGTGGCCGCGCATGCTCTCGGGAATCACGCCGCGAATCACCTCGCCCCGGCGGCGCTCCATGACGAAGAAGTCGGCGCCCGCCACCGACGCGTCACCGCAGAAGAGCAGCGCGCGGGGTGCGCGGTCGAAGTGCTCCCACAGCCGCGAGAGCACCTTGTACTCGCGCTTCATGTCGTGGGCGCCCGGAGCGAGCGTGCCGAAGGGCGGCCGACGCAGCACCAGCTCGGTGTCGCCGAAGCGGATCAGATAGGTGAGGTTCGCCGCGCCGTTCGGGAACTGCAGCACCTCGAAGTCGCCCTCGGTATCGACGTCGCGGGGCAGACTCGCGCGCAGGTGGGATTCGATGGCCGCCCAGTCGAGCGCCTCGCCGGCGCGCACCGCGGCCACCTCCGCCGGGGCGTCCGCGGCGAACGGATCGACGCCGGACGCGTCGGCCGCACCGGATGCCGGCAGTTCCGGTCGATCGGTCACGTTTCTCCTCTCGAGGCGAGTCGAGGCGAGTCGAGGCGAGACGCTGCGAGCCTGCTCGGGCCCCACAGTGTGCGCCTCCGCGGCACTTCCGGCCAGCGGCGGCGGCCGGGCACTCGCGCTGGCCGCGCACCAGGCGCTAGCCTGGAAAGCCCGCGCCCCGCGCCTCTCGAGGAGACCGACATGGCCCGACCCACTCTGCGCACCGAGCTCTGCGACCGGCTCGGCATCGAGTACCCGGTGATCCTCGCCGGCATGGGCCCGGTGGCCGGCACCGGCGATCCGGTGGCCACCGCCGAGCTGGCCGCCGCCGTATCCAACGCCGGCGGGCTCGGCGTGATCGGCGGCGTCGCCTACTCGCCGGACCGGCTGCGCGAGGAGATCCGCAAGGTCCGCTCGCTGACCGACAAGCCCTTCGGCGTCGACCTGCTGCTGGCGCCGACTTTCATGATCCCCATCACCCGGCAAGCCCGCGAGGCCATGGCAAAGATGGAGGGGCCGAAGCTTCCGGAGGAGCACGTCGCCAGCGTGCGCCGCATCGCCGACGACCTGCAGATCGAGTGGCGGCAGGCGCCGGACGAAGTCGGCAACATGGGCGACTGGGTGCCCGAGGGCAAGAGCTGGGCGGGCTCGCAGATCGAGGTGCTGATCGAGGAGGAGGTGCCGGTCTTCGCCTCGGGGCTCGGCACGCCCGGCCCGTTCGCCGATGCCCTCAAGGCCCAGGGCATGACGATCCTCGCGCTGGTCGGCAACGTGCGCGCCGCGCAGCACGTGAAGGAAGGCGGCGCCGACTACGTGGTCGCCCAGGGCACCGAAGCCGGCGGCCACACCGGCAAGATCGGCACGCTCGCCCTGCTGCCGCAGGTGATGGACGCGGTCGCGCCGACGCCGGTGATCGCGGCCGGCGGCATCGCCAGCGGCCGCGCGCTGGCCGGCGTGCTGGCGATGGGCGCGGCGGGCGCCTGGTGCGGTTCCGTCTTCCTGGTGGCCGACGAGGCCAACCAGCCCGAGCTGCAGAAGCAGCGCATCCTCGACGCCGCCACCGAGGACACGATCGTGACGCGCCTCTACAGCGGCAAGACCATGCGCAACATCAACAACCCGCTCATCGAGGCGTGGGAGGCGAGCGGCCTGCACGCGCTGCCCATGGGCCTGCAGGCCGCACTCATCAAGGATCTGACGTACTCGATCCGCAAGGCCGGCCGGGAAGACCTGCTGATGAATGCGGCGGGGCAGACTTCGGGGATGCTCCAGAAGATGCGGCCGGCGAAGGAGATCCTCGAGGAGATGGTCGGCGAGGCGGCGGACATCCTCGCGTCGACGCTGCCGGGGCGGGTGAAGGCGGCCCTCTAGCCTCCTGTCACGCTGCGGGACGGTAAGGAGATGGCGTGGAGCAGACGACCCGTCGCATCGACGCAGGCGGACACGCGCTTCGCCTCACGACCCTGGGTGAAGGCCCGCCCGACTTCCTGTGCCTTCACGGCCTGGTCGATCGCATCGAGATCTGGGATCGCATCCTCGAGCCGCTTGCTGCCCGGGGCCGGGTGGCCTGTCTCGACCAACGCGGCCACGGCCAATCCGAAGCGCCTCCGGGCCCCTACCGACGCGAGGATCTCGCGGCCGACGTCTCGGCTGCCATCCGCGAGCTGGGATGCGAGCGAGTGGTGCTCGTGGGCCACTCGATGGGAGGAATCATCTCGATGGCTACCGCCCTCGCGTATCCCGAACAGGTGGCAGGACTCGTGCTGATCGGCACCGCGAGCCAGTGCAACGAGAAGACGGCGGGCTGGTACGAGCGCATCGCACAGGCCGGCGAAGCCGAAGGAAACGAGGGGTTGAGGCGGGCGATCTACGGCGAGAAGAGTCGCAGGCAAATCCGGGGGGACGCGCAGGGCATCGCCGAGGTCACGCGAACCCTGAAGAGCCTGTTCGACGATCCTCTGACCCCGAAGCTCTCCGCCATCACCTGTCCGGTGCTCTTGATCGTCGGCGACAGGGACCAGATGGGCCCGAAAGCGTCGGCGATCATTTGCGATCAGCTCGAAGACGCCGAACTCGTCACCGTTCCCGACTGCGGGCACTGGGTGCACGTCGACGCACCCGAGGCGGTCCTCGCCGCAGTCGGCGGATTACTCCCGCGCATCGTCCCGTGACCCGCATCGCCTTCACTCCCACCGACGCAGCGCCCCTGGCGCGCCGACGAAGCCCGGGGCGATCATCGGCGGCGAGCCTGTGCGAGGCGCGGGAAAGGCCGAGTCGCCGGTGAGACGCTGGAACCGCGGTTTTCGCCATTGTGTCCGCGACTCGCTGATTGCGGACGATCTTCGGGTTCTGCGAAGACAGCCTCCGGCGGTTCGCTCATCCGTTTCCGCCAGGAAGACAACGCGTGATCGAACGAGCACGAGAGGCCGAGCATGAAGAATCGTCCGAGTCTCATCGCTTTCACCGACGGCTTTCCGGCCGGCGCTCTCGAGCGTTTCGCGAAGCGCATCGAGGAGCTCGACTTCGAATCACTCTGGGTGACGGAGTTCACGGGGCGCGACCCGTACACGACCGCCGCCCACCTGCTCGCCCACACCGAGACGCTCACCATCGCGACGGGCATCGCGAACGTCTACTCCCACGACGCCGTCGTCGCCGCGCAGAACCGGCAGTCGCTGGCCGAGCTCTCGGGTGGGCGCTTCGTGCTCGGGCTCGGGGTCTCCCATCCTCCCATGGCCGAGATGCACGGGCTGCCGTGGCTGCCTCCGCTCGAGAAGGTGGAGACCTACCTCGACACGATGGAACGCACCCGGGTCGATTCGCCGCGTCCCGAAGCACCGGCCCCGATCTGGCTCGCCGCCAACGGCCCGCGATTGCTCGACCTCGTCGCCAGGCGGCTCGACGGCGCGAACACCTATCTGCTGCCCCCCGCGCACACCCGCCGGGCTCGCGAGATCCTGGGTCCCGACAAGCGCATCAACGTGGTCCTGCCGTGCTGTCTCTGCGAGGACCCGGCCGCCGCGCGAAAGACGGCGAGGCGAGCACTCGGCATCTACATGCCGTTGCCCGCCTATCAGCGGGAGTGGATCAAGTGGGGCTTCGAGGAAGCGGACTGGGCGCAGGGCGGCAGCGACCGCCTGATCGACGGCCTCGTTGGCTGGGGGGACGAAGCAGCGATTCGCGCGCGCATCGCCGAGCACGAAGCGGCCGGCGCAAGCCATGTCGCGATCAGCGCCTACAACCCGGCTGGCGGCGTCGAGCCCGACTGGAAGCTGCTCGAGGCGCTCGCG
>CAZETS010000032.1:40558-58494 GCA_964515335.1 uncultured Spirochaetaceae bacterium | reverse complement strand
CCCATGACGACCCGCACCTGCATGTCGTGCCTGAGCGAGGGCCACCGGTTCGACGCCCGCTACTGCCGCGACTGCGGGGAGTTGCTCGAACTCGACGAGGAGTAGCCCCCCCTCGTCAGTGGCAGGCCTCCTCGTCTTCGCTCTGTGTGACGCGCGCCGCGTGCTCGCTGGTCTCCGGCTCGCTGGCCGTTGTCTGCTCGAGCTTGGCCCGGGCCTCGTCCCGAGAGAAGAGGAACTCGACCACCTCTTCGGCCTGTGTCCAGCTCAGCCCGGTGTTGGGCATGGGCCCCTGGTACTGCTCGAATAGCGCCAACGCGGTCGGGTCCTTGGCCTCTCGCATCTTGTCGGGGGCGTATACGAACCTCGTCAGCCACCTCGGATCGTGGCGGGTGGTCACGCCCTCCAGGTCGGGCCCCTGGAGCTTCGTGTCCGGGCGGTCCTGGCTGCCGATGGCGTGGCACGCCGCGCAGCGGTTGCGGAACAAGGACTCGCCGATTTCGGGTGCGGCCAGGTGGGGCGCCTGGGCGTAGCTCACCGAGGGCCGGTCGTCGTACCAGTTCTCGGGGTCGAGGTTCTTGCCGATGTCGTTGACCAGGGTGCTGATGTCGCCGCCCTCGAGGGGCAGCCGCATCCAGACGCCCTTGCCGTCACCGATGCGCACCACGTTGGTGTGGGTCTGCTTGTCGTCGCTGCGCTCGCCGAGGCGATACCGGAGCTCCTTCATGTCCTCGGGATCGCCGGTGAGAAAGTGCCACCCGGAGCCGGACTCGATCCCGTACTTGTCCGCGTAGGCTTTCAGCACCTCGGGGGTGTCGTGCTCCGGATCCAGGGTGATGGAGTACATCTGGATGTCCCTGCCGACGCGGTCGCCGAGGAGCTTCTGGACCTGCTGCATCCGGGCCGTGGCGAGGGGGCAGACCCGCTCGCACTGGGCGTAGATGAAGTTGATGAGGATCTTCTTCTCCTTCATCAGGTCGTCGTAGAAGCGGAAGGTCTTTCCCTCGTGGGTGGTGACTTCGACGTTGGGATAGAAGCCCTCGCCCCAGGCGCGCTTCTTCGCGGGCTTGGAGGTGATCTCCGCCGCCGACGCCGTGGCGTACAGCAGGAAGAGGGCGGCTAGGAGGATGATCGTTCTGGGCATGATGGTCACGGTCGGTCGTTGCCTTCTCGTCACGGTTGGAGTCCGCTCGGGCCGGGGGCCTGCAGCCATTTGTCTGCGAAGATCAAGAAGTCTCCGAAATTAGTGGCGCCGTCTCCGTCGAAGTCGGCATGTGCGTTGTAGTTGGCGCCTCCGTCGATGCCGAAGAAGCCCAGCTGGAAGAGGATGAAGTCTCCGAAGTTCGTGATGCCGTCGTTGTTGATGTCGGTGTCGCAGATGTTGCCGATTCCGTCTCCGTCGGTGTCGAGCTGGCTGTTTTCGCCCAGGTCGAGTGCCGCGGGCCCGTTCGCGGCCAGGGTGCAGTTGTCGGCGGAGTCCGTCAGGCCATCCTCGTCCGAGTCGGGCGCGCCACAGGCGGGATCGCCATCGGCGTCCCGCGGACAGTGTTCGAGGTCCACGTAGCCGCCCTCGCCGGGCAGCCCCTGGCCACCCTCGAGGGCGCCCGGGCCGATGACACCGGTCGGGCACAGCGGGATGCCGGTCTGCGCGCCGGTCGGATTGGCCTCCGGCACGTAGCACGAGGGCGTGTAGCTGACCCCGGTAACCCGCGGGTCCGGGGTCGGCAGGACGGACACGTACATGTCGTCGACACCGCTGGTCGTGCTGGAGCCCTTCACGATGTCGTATCGAAGCAGCATTGCGTTGTCTTCGTGGACGGTGTTGTGGCAGTGGTTCACGTAGGCGCCACCGAACTCGCTGAACACCACCTGCACGGTGACGTCGCTGCCGATGTTGTCGCCGAAGTCCCCGCCCGTGGGGCCACCGTCGCCCGGGACGCGGTCCACCAGTTCGCCGATGTGGAACATGTCCTTCCTTTTCATCGATTCGGTCGGGTGGATGTCACCGCTCCGCCCCACCACCAGCGGTTCCTCGAAGTGGATGTGCACCGGGTGGCCCCAGCCGCCCCCCGACGTGAACGTCCAGTGCTCGACGTCGCCCGGCTGAGCCACGGCCATGGACCGGCGCATGTCGGTCTCGTGCGCTTCACCCTCGCCGGCGTCGGACGTCACTGCGATTCCCCAGGGCTCGGGGCCCACCAGGTGGTCGAAGGGCACGCCCGAGTCGGGCGTCTCGTCCCGGACGAACTCGATCGTGCGGGTGCGGACGGGGTCGATGACCGGAATCTGCCAGTCGCTGTCTTCCGGGTGCCCCGCGCGGTCGGCGCGGATGCCCGGGGCGATGGCGGTGACGACGAGATCGTTGGGCGCGATCACCCTGCTCTTGTCGTGTTCGCCGCAGGCGCCCACGCCCACGAGATTGCCGTTGGCGTCGAACTCGTCGTCGATGGTGTTGGGCGGGCCGTCCGGATCGTCCAGGCTGGGCACGCTGCCCACCACCTCGAACTCCATGACGGCGCCGACGCCGGGGTCGTCGGACGTGCCGGAGAGGGCCTCCTCGACGCTCAGCGTCTCGTCCGGCCCCTTTCCGTCGGAGAACTCGATCAGGTTGACGAGGTAGTACTTCCGACCCGTGCTCAGGTCGCCGTTGCCCATCGAGAAGTCGACGACGATGTCGTAGCGCTCGGCAGTGGACTGCTGGTCGAGGGTGGTGAGCGTGATGGGCTCGGGGAACAGGTTGCCGTCGTTGGCGATCTGGGTCACCGGGATGTTCTGGATCTGCGGGTTCGGACCCGCCATGCAGGTGCCCAGATCCTGACCGCCGTTGCAGCTGACGAGGGCGAGCTGGATCCACCGGGACATGCCGGCGGACAGGGTCCGGAAGCGGTACTTCCGGGGCAGCACGTTCATGGTGGGCTTCCACTGGTAGTTGACGTGCATCACGTCGCCGAGGAAGCCGTCGGTATCGTTGATGTCGAAGTAGAGCTGGCCGTCGCTGGTGAAGGCCACGTCCTGGATCGCCAGATACTCGTCGAAGTCGCGGTTGCCCCAGGTCTTGCCGTTCCGCCAGCCGCTCGGGTACCGGAGGTTCACCTGATTGGCCACGGCCTGAGTCAGGTCGTCGCGCTCGTAGCCGCGGTCGGGCCCGCTGTAGTAAGCCAGCAGCGCCGCAAAGCCCTTGTAGACGTTCTCCGACGTGTAGGCGATCCGGTGATCGTGGAACCACAACGTGCCCTGGATCTCACGGAAGTCGCCCGGCACCGGCAGGATGCCGCCGTCGTCGGTGGGGGTGGACGCCCGAGCGTTGCCGCCGTTGGCGTCGGGGCGCGAGATCTTCAGCTGCTCGTCCAGGTCGCGGCCGTCGGACATCTTCATGCCCGCGTCGCGCCGGGCCAGTACGGTGCTCCAGAGGTAGTCGTAGTACTGGCCCGGGTAGAAGTGCGCAAAGCCGCCCGCGTCGGTCTCCGCGCCGTTGTGGGCGTTGTGGTTGTGGGTGGTGGGCTCGTTGCGCCCGAAGCCCTGGCCTGCCGGGTCTTGCGACGACGCGCCGTTGTGCGCCGGGTTCAGGGGCAGGTTGTTGTAGTTGCGAAGCACGATCGTCTCGCCGTAGCGGGCTTGGATGATCGCGGGGAACTCGGGGCGCAGCTGCGGGAAGTCCTTGGTCACCCAGTTGGCGCCGCGCACGAAGCGGCCGTCGCCGAAGGTCCACAGGGCGTCCGGCTTCTGGACCGTCCAGGAGTGTGGAGGGGGTGGATCGCCAGCGAGCAGCGCGGCGAGGCTGTCCCCCAGGCCGCTGAAGCGGAAGCCGTCGATGATCTGGCCGTGGGACACCACGTAGCCGACCGGGGGCAGCTCGGGGATCTGGTCGATGAGCTCCGCCCACCGCTGGTGGGCGTAGGCCTCGCCGGGAGGCCGGCCCTCGATGGGGCCGCGGGTGCCGAGCACCGAGTAGTTGTACGCGCTGTCGCCGGGCTCGCGGCTCATGACGTTCTCGGCGCCGTACTCGCCGATCGAGATCTGGGGGCGGGCACGCACCTTGTGGGTGATCCGGGCCTCGTTGGCGGTCCGGGTCGTGAACCACTCGCCCGCCTCCTCGTTGACGGGGATCCCGCCCGGGTCGGTGAGCGCCACCGACGCGTCGCCGGGCTGATTGCCGGGCCAGCGGAGGCGGGTGTCTTCGTTCGACGCGGCGCCCGCGGGCAGCGGCGCGCCCGTCGGGTCCACGCGCTCGAGCTGGTGCCGCGTCATCGGGCAGGTGCGAAATAGCGGATTCTCGAACGGCTCGCCCACGACGCCGTTCGGGTTCACGTTGCTCGAAGCCCCGAACAGGCCCGTCGGAATGTCGGAGCGTGCCGCGCTTGCCACGATGAGTCCCGAAGCGCCGATCGCCAGAGCAAGCCCGGAAGCCAGGACGGCCGCCCTCGACTTCCGACGCGGCGCTGCATGCTTCCGACCACTCGTGCGCGATCCTGTTTCAGGACGTCGACTGGATACACTCCTCCCACTCTGACTTTGATTTTGACTTTGACTTTGACTTTCCCGCACGCTCTTCTCCCGGTGTCGCGCCAGCGATTCACTTCAGCTTCGGCGTTGCACCTTATCAGGAGATGAAGCCCACCCTGTATGACGGGCGTCATAGAGAGACCGGGCTTGCGGGAATGCCTCGATTCGCGAAGGAGGCAGGGGATTCGGCAAAGCTTCGATGTTTCGAGCGGCTAGTGGCGAATCTGCCTATGAACTGCGACCGCGCGGTTCGCGAAAGAATTCGACGGCCGGTGGCCCCTGGGAGCCGGGTCGGGTCAGCGCTGTCTCTATCGGGTGTCACCGCGGTGGGAGGCGAGGCGGATGCGGCCCCGGGGTGTCACGGCCGGTCGGCGAGCCAGCTCGACAGCACCGCATGGATCCCGGTCGTGATGCGGCCGAGATCGTCGCTCGAGATCACGAACGGCGGCATGGTGTAGACCAGTCGCCCGAACGGGCGGATCCAGATTCCCTGCTCGACGAATGCCGGCTGCACGACGTGCATGTCGACCGGCTCCGACAGTTCGACGACGCCGATCGCTCCGAGCACGCGGACGTCCTCGACGCCGGGGAGGGCGCGGCAGGGCTCGAGCCCGGTGGCCAGCCGCCGGGCGATCGTGGCGACGCGCTCCTGCCACGGCTCGCGCTCGAGCAGGTCGAGGCTGGCGCCAGCCGCCGCGCAGGCCAGCGGATTGCCCATGAAGGTGGGGCCGTGCATGAGGGCGCCGGGCTCCGCCCCGCCGATCGTGCTCGCGACCTCGTCGTCGACCAGGGTCGCGGCGAGCGTGAGCGTGCCGCCGGTCAATGACTTGCCGACGCACATCACGTCCGGTGAGACTCCCGCGTGATCTGCTGCGAAGAGTTCGCCCGTGCGTCCGAAGCCGGTCGCGATCTCGTCGAACAGCAGCAGCACGTCGTGCGCGTCGCAGAGTCGGCGCAAGCGCCGCAGGTACTCGGGCGCGTAGAACCACATGCCGCCCGCGCCCTGGACCACCGGCTCGAGTACGACGGCCGCGATCCCGTCGGCATGTCGGTCGAGCAGCCCGGCGATGTCCGCGAGATGTCGTTCCTCGCAGGGCTCGTCGAAGCGGCAGCTCGGCCGCTCGGCGAACAGGTGATCCGGCAGCACCCCGCGAAAGAAGTCGTGCATGCCGTTCACCGGGTCGCACACCGCCATCGTCGCGAACGTGTCGCCGTGATACCCGCCTCGGACGGTGAGGAGCCGCCTGCGCTCGGGCCGTCCCCGCGCCAGCCAGTACTGGAAGGCGACCTTGATGGCGACCTCCATGGAGACCGAGCCCGAGTCGCAAAGGAAGACGCGCTCGAGGCCCGCCGGCGCCAGGTCGATCAGCCGCTCGCAGAGCGAGACCGCGGGCTCGTGGGTCAGGCCGCCGAACATCACGTGGGGCAGGGTCTCGAGCTGCCCGCGCACCGCCTGCTCGATGTGCGGGTGCCGGTAGCCGTGGATCGCCGCCCACCAGGACGACATGCCGTCGATCAGCTCGCGGCCGTCGGTCAGTGTGAGGCGGACGCCCTCGGCCGAGCGGACGCCGAAGAGCGGCGAGGCCACGGGTGTTGCGTACGGGTGCCAGACACAGCGCGCGTCCCGTGCGATCAGATCGTCGGCGGAGCGGGGCGTCGTCACGGCCGCGAGCTTAACAGCCCGCCGCGGCCCGACGGGCGCCGCCCATCACGACGCGCGAGAATCCCCCGACCATGGATCGACGCTTTCTTCTGCTCCTCCTCTGCTTCCTGCTGTCGGGCTTCTCCGCCCTGCTGTACCAGACGGCCTGGACGCGCGAATTCTCTTTCATCTTCGGCACGTCGGAGATCGCCGTCGCCGTGGTGCTGGCGGGCTACATGGGCGGATTGGCTCTGGGCTCCGCGCTGGCGGCGCGCTTCGCGCCCGAAGTCCGGCGTCCCGTGCTCGTCTACGGAGCCCTCGAGCTGGGCATCGCGCTCGCGGCGCTCGCCATCCCGCTCGGCATGCAGGGCCTGACCGCGGCCTACGTGGCGCTCTTCGGCCACGACTGGCCGACCGAGCCGGGCGCGATGGCGACGCTCTTCCGCCTGGTCGGCGCGTTCGCGCTGATGCTCGCTCCGACGGCGTTGATGGGCGCGACGCTGCCTCTGTTGGCCCGCCACGCGGTCCGCAGCGACGAGGAGATCGGCCCGCGGATCGGCGCGCTGTACGCGGTCAACACGTTCGGGGCGATCGCTGGGACGATCTGTGCCGGGTTCGTGCTGCTCCCCGCCCTCGGACTGCGGCAGACCGTGTACGTCGGGGCGCTCGGCAACGCGCTCGTCTTCGTGGCGGCCGCCGCGCTCGCCAGGGGCCTGCCTCCGGCGACCGAGCAGCCGGCAAGCCGGCCGGCGATGGCGAACACCTGGATCCTGCCGCTGATGCTCGTGTCGGGCGCCGTCTCGTTCTCGTACGAGGTGCTGTGGACGCGGCTGCTCTCGCAGATCCTCGGCGGCAGCCTCTACGCCTTCGCGACCATGCTGTCGAGCTTCCTGCTCGGGATCGCGCTCGGCTCGGCGGCCGCCGGCGCCCTGGCGAGGCGGGCGGAACGCGCGGCGCTGGGATTCGTCGTGGCCGAACTCGGCGTGGCCGTCTTCGCGATGGCGGCGTTCCTGGCCGCCGATCAGCTGCCGGAGCTCGGCGGCCTGCTCGGCGCCGGCTGGCGCGGATCGCCCCTCGCGAACGCGCCGCTCGCGGCGGTGGTGCTGCTGCCCGTCGCCGGCTGCCTCGGCGCCACCTTCCCCTTCGCGGTCCGCCTGCTCACCCCGGATCCGACGCAGAGCGCGGCCGCCACGGCGCGGGTCTACGCCTGGAACACGGTGGGTGCGATCGCGGGCTCGATCGCCACGGGCTTCTTCTTGATTCCGGCACTCCACTTTGCGGGCACCGCCGTGCTGGGCGCGGCGGTCAGCCTGGCGATCGCCGCCGTGGCGAGCTGGCGCGCGCGCCCGCGGCTGATCGGCCCGCTCGGTGTGGCGGTGGCGGGTGCGATCGCCCTGGCGGTGATTCCCGTCGAGAATCCCTGGCGGCTGCTGCTCACGACGCCCTTCTCCGGGCCCAGCCCGCGCGACGAGAAGGTCCGCTACGAGGCCGCCGGGCGCTCGGCGACGGTCGTCATGCTCGAGCGGGCCCAGGGCTTTCCCCTCTTCACGAACGGACTCCCCGAGGCGCAGATCGCGCGCTACACGAGCACGCCCGACCGCGGGGCAGAGGCGCGGGCACTCGGCCTGCTGCCCGTGCTGCTGCGTCCCGACGCGGAGCGCATGCTGGTCGTCGGGCTCGGCGGAGCGGCGGCGCTCGAGGGCGTGCCGCCTTCGGTGGAGAGCATCGACGTCGTCGAGCTCGAGGCCGAGGTCGTCGCCGCGAACCTGGACGCCGCCGACGAGCGCGCGCGCGATCCGCTCGCCGACCCGCGGTTCCGCATCGTGCAGAACGATGCCCGGGGCGCTCTCGTGCTCGCCCGCCAGCGCTACGACGCCATCGTGTCGCAGCCCTCGCACCCGTGGACGGCCGGCGCCTCGCATCTCTATACGCGCGAGTTCTTCGAGCTGGTGCGCGACCGGCTCGAGCCGGACGGCGTGTTCGTGCAGTGGATCGGCCTGCGCTTCGTCGACGAAGCGCTGCTCCGCACGCTGCTTTCGACCCTGACGAGCGTGTTTGGCGAGGTGCAGGTCTTCCGGCCGCACGGCCCGGCGCTGCTCTTCGCCGCGTCCGATGCGCCGCTCGACATAGCGGCCGGGCGCCGGGCCATCGAGGAGTCGCCGGACCACTTCGCCGAGCTCGGTCTGCTGCGCGTCGAGGACTTTGCTTCGTCGTGGATGCTCGACACTCAGGGTGCGCGCGACTTCGCGGCCGGCGCACCGCCCAACACCGACGACTGGAACCTGCTGGCGAGTCGCTCCGCACGACTCGCCGGCGGCTCGCTCGACGTGCTGAAGTTTCGGGGGCTCGTGGCCGGCTTCGATCCGCTGCCGCAGCGAGCGGCGGATTTCGACCTGCCCATGCTCGCCCGCGTGCTGGTGCGGAGAGCCGAGTTCGATCGCGTGGAGCGCCTCGCCGAGGTCGCCGACGACTCCGAGCGCGAGATCGCGCTGGGGTGGAGCGCGGGCCATCGCGGCCGGTCGACGCACGCCGAGGGGCACCTCGGCCGGGCGCTCGAGCACGACCCGCAGTCCGCCGAGGCGCACGCCGCGCTCGTCGTCATGGGCCTTCCCGCTCCGCCGGGCTCGCCGCCTCCACCCGCGGCCGCACTCGTGCGCGAGGCACTGGCTCGCGAATCCGTCGAGGACTGGGACGGTCTCGCCGCCATGGACGACGCGCTCGCCGAAATCGAACCCGGTGATCCGCTGTACGAGGTCGCCGCCCATCTGCGGGCGAGCTGGAGGATGACGCCCGGCCGCACCGAGCGCGCCGAGGAGGCGATTGCGTTGCTCGACCTGCGGCTGGCGAACTGGTACCGCGTCGGTGTGCAGATCGAGCGCGCTCGTGCGGCCGCTCTTGCGGGACGCTCGGGCGAGGCCTGGGCGACCCTCGACGCGGCGCTCGGCCGGCTGCCACGTGGGCCGGCCCGGTCGAAGCTGCTCGCGCGCATCCTCGCTCTGGCGCGCGAGCTGCCCGACGATCCGTGGCGGGAGGCCGTGATGGCGCGGCTTACCGGCACGAGGGGCAGCCGGCGTTCGGTTCGCTGAGCGAGGGGCCGGGGCCCGGCTAGGCGAAGAGCGCCGCCGCCCGCTCGATCTCGACGCGATCGGCCGTGCAGGGTGAGAGCACCACCTCGTCGCAGCCGGCTTCCTGCATGCCCTCGATCGACTCGCGGACCCGGTCCGGCGCGAAGCGCGTCATCGTCCCGGCGATCGCACGCGCCGCCGAGTCGCCGAAGACGGCGAGGTACTGATGGACGTAGGTCTTGAGTGCGTTCTCGGCGTCTTCGTGCAGCGAGTACCAGAAGCCGCCGAGCTTGCGCGGGGGCGTATCGCGTCCGGCGTCCTGCCAGGCGGCGTCCGCCATGTCGAGCATGCGGCGGATCTCGGCGGGATCTCCGCCCATCGAGAACGTATAGACGCCGTCCGCCCACTCCGCGGCGCGACGCATCGCCTTCGGGCCCATCGCCCCCACCAGGATCGGCGGACCGTTCGGCTGCACGGGGCGCGGCCCCACCTCGTCGCTGCCGTCGATGGGCGGCTCCCCGGCCCACACGCTTCGCATGACCGCGATCTGCTCGTCCATGCGAGCGTGCCGCCGGGCGAACGAGGCGCCGACCGCCGCGTAGTCGACCTCGCGTCCCCCGACGCCTACGCACAGCGTCACGCGTCCGCCGGAGATCACGTCGAGGGTGGCAACCTCCTTGGCGGCCCAGACGGCCGAGTGCATCGGCAACACGTAGAGGCTGGGCATGAGGCGCACCCGCTCGGTCACCGCCGCCGCCGCGGACAGCATGCTGCGCATCTCGAGCGTGTAGCCGGTGATGCGCTCGCCGCACGAGAGGCTCGACCAGGGACCCGCATCGACGTCCCGGCACCAGCCCAGGATTTCGTCGCGGCCGAAGTCGCGCTCCATATAAGGAAGGCAGATGCCGACTTCCATCACGGGCTCCTTGATTGGGTCTGGGGGGCGTAGGGGGCGTAGGGGCGTAGGGGGCGTAGGGGGCGCGAGGCGCGGCCCGCCACGGTACCCCGCCGCCCCTTGGGGCTCAAGCAGCCCGGCTGGAGCGCCGATGCCGCGTTGCGCAGGGACGTCTCCCGGGAGGGGCCTCATGGCTTCGCGAAGCACCGTTTTCTTCTCCATGGCCGTCGTGTGTGCGCTGTCTGCGGTGGGTCCGCTCGGCTGTGCGGATCGCGCCTGGGAGGCCGCACTTCGGGCGGACGCTCCCGCCGCCTACTACCGCTACATGCGCGATCACCCCGACTCGCCCCGCGTCGCAGACGCGCAGGAGCGGCTCGATTTCCACAAGCTCCAGCGGAACCTCTCGCTGGCGGCGTTCGACGAGTTCCTCGACGAGTACCCGGACAGTCAGCTCGCCGACGAGGTCCGTACGCAGCTCGAGCCCCAGGCGTTCGCGGCGGCTCGCGCCATCGGGACCGTCGAGGCCTACGAGGCCTTCACCCAGAAGTATCCGCGGGGCGAGTTCGTGCTGCGCGCCGAGGGCAACGCCGCCTACATCGAGGCTGCGGGCTTCGGCGGCCGGCCTCCGGAGCTCGCGGCGTTCGCCGAGCAGTATCCCGAAAGCGACTTCGCCAGCGAGGCACGCCGCAGCGCCGCGGCCGCGGCGCTGCTGGCACGCAGCCACTTCGATCGGGTGGGGCTCTCGATCGAGCTCGCTCCAGCGACGCCCGAGGCCGACCGCCTGCGCGCCCGCTTCCTCGAGCGCGCTCAGGTCACCTACCGGCGCGCCGGCGTCGAGCTGATCCCGCTTCCCGAGATCCTCGATCCGGCCACCGCCGCGCACTGGCCCGCCGCGCGCCTGACCATCGCCCACGAGGAGGGCGAGGTGCTCACCTCGATCGACGACGGCTCGCTGTCCCGGCCCGGGCACGTGGCGCGCACCCGCGTCACGCTGCGCGCCGCGGCTGACGTTCCCCCGATCTTCGAGCGCGAGTTCGCCTTGCGGGTGGACTCGGTCCAGCACGTGACGGGCACGTCGGTGCTGTCGTCGACGGCCTCGCCCCGTTACTGGGAGTCGTTCTTCGTGCCGGTCGCCACGTCGCAGACCAGCGTGCTGCGCCGCCCCGAGGTGGCCCTCGAAGCCGACGTGGTCGACGTGGACGCGGTCGGCGACCGCAGTGTGGTGCTCTACGAGGACGGTCGCTTCCAGATCGTCGAGCTCGCCGACCCGACCAGGCCGGTCGTGCTCGCCGAGTACGAACGCCCCAACGACTTCAAGCGTTGGTCGGGCGTGCGGATCCTGGACGAGCGTGTGGCCCTCTACGGCGAGGAGGGCATCGAGGTCGTCGCGCTCGGCGCGCACGGCCCCGAGCTCGTGCTGTCGCTGCCGCGCGGCCAGATCGGCACGGTCTTCGCGCTGGAGCCGATGGGCGACGACCTGGTCGTCGCGGGCGCCCGGGGGCTGCTGCTGGTCGATCCCGAGACCGGCGGCGTGAAGCGTCTGATGCGCAGGGTGCTGAAGGGCATGGCGTCGCTGGACGGCACGCTCGTGCTCGCCGACGGCGAGTCGGTCTACGTATCTGACCTCACGCTTCTGCGCCAGAAGCGGGTGCACGCACAGCTCGAGCTCGGCAAGGCCTTCGACCCGGCCACCGTGCGCTCGTTCGGCCGTCGCGCGGTGGTGATCGGTGGCGGGGGCATCGTGGCCCTCGACCTGACGCGACCCGACAAGCCCGTGGTCTCGGCGAAGATCCTGTCGACCGACATCGGCAAGGTGTACGACGCGACAGCGATCTCGGACCGGGTCTTCCTGATCGGCGATCGCGGCCTGATGCTGATGGATCCCGCTGCGACCCGTGTCGTGCAGTGGGTCGACGTCGACGGCAAGACGCGGATGGCTTCGATGGGGCGACACGTCGTCGCGGTGGGCGAGCGCACCCTCCAGGCCGTGGACGCGATGCCGCTCACCGGCGCCGTCGCCCCCGCCGCACGGGGAGAGGCGCCGCTTCGCTAAGCTGCGCGCATGTCGCCGGCTGTTCGCCGGGCCGGGCAGGGCGTGGCGCGCTTCGAGCGCGCCCCCGTGCCGGCCTGGCCCCTCGTCCACTCGATCCATCTGCCCACACCCTGGCGAACGGACTCGGTCCGGGCCTATCTGATCGAGTCGGATCCGTTGACGCTCGTCGACTGCGGGCTCGACGACGAGGCGTCCCGGGCGGCGCTCGCCGCCTCCCTCGAGGCGCTCGGCTACGGGGTCGAGGACCTCCAGCGCGTCGTCCTGACCCACTACCACCGCGACCACCTGGGCCAGGCCGAGCACCTGCGCGGGCGGGCCGACTCGCTCGAGGTCTGGGCGCACGTCGACGCGGCGCCGATGATCGAGGAGTTCTCGCTCGAACGGAACGCGAACGTGGCCGGGGTCGGCGAGCTGTTCACCGAGTTCGGTGTGCCGGGCGACATCGTGCGCCGGATCCGGGAGCGCCGGCAGCGGCTCATCGAGAACGAGCCCGCGATGTGCCGCCCCACGCGCGTCGACCGGCTCTTGCGCGACGGTGATGCGGTGGCCTTCAAGGATGCTTCGCTCGAGGTGATCCACAGCCCGGGCCACACGGCGGGCCACATCCTGCTCCACCACGAGCCGAGCGGTGTGCTGCTGGCCGGCGATCAGGTGATGGCCGGCGCCGTCCCGAACACCGAGACCTACTACACGGGCCAGCTGCCGGACCCGGCCGATCCGCTGCGCCGGCGACCGCGCTTTCGCGGACTCGTCGAGTACCGCCGATCACTCGCTCGCCTGCGCTCCCGCCGTTTCTCGACGATCCTGCCGGGCTACGGGGGCGTGATCCGCCATCCCGAGCGGGCGCTGCGCGAGGCGATGCTCTTCTACGATGTGCGCATCCAGCGCATCGAGCGCAGCCTGCGCTCGGTCAGCGCGCTCGGGCAGGCCGTGACCGCCTACGAGATCTGGCGCGCGCTGTTTCCGGGCGAGGATCCCGTCAAGGCGATGTGGAACCACCTGATCACCATCATCGGCGCCCTCGACGTGCTCGAGGACGAGGGGCTCTGCGTCACCGAACGCCGCGAAGACGGCGCGTTCGTGCACCGGCACGCGGCCTGACGAGCGAGGGGAGGGCGCGGCTCAGACGCCGCCCGTCCAGGCCACCCGCCAGATCACGCCCGCGTAGTCGTCCGACACGTAGAAGGCGCCGTCCGGGCCCTCGGTGACGTCGGCGGGCCGCCCGATCACGTCCTCGTCGAGCTCGAAGCCGACCAGGAAGTCGCGCTGCTCGATCGAGCCGTCGTCTTGCCAGTGCAGCGACACGACCTTGTAGCCGCTCTTCTCCGTGCGGTTCCACGAGCCGTGCAGCGCGACGAGCGCCGCGTTGCGGTACGCCTCGGGCACAGAGGCATCGCGCACGAACCGCATGCCCAGGGGCGCCGTGTGGGCCCCGAAGGAGTGGGCGGGCGAGATCGCCGTCGCGATCTTCGCGTCCTCGTCCTCGCCGAGGTCGGGATCGCGCACGCCGTCGCCGTTCACGACCGGAAAGCCGTAGAAGCCGCCGCGTATCAGCAGGTTCAGCTCGCAGGGCGGAAAGTCGTCGCCGAGCAGGTCGCGGCCGTTGTCGGTGCCGTAGAGGTCGCCGGTGCCGGGCTGCCAGTCGAAGCCGACGGTGTTGCGCAGGCCCGTCGCGAAGGTCTGCTCGCCGCTTCCGTCCGGTCGGAAGCGCAGCATCGCCGCGCGGCGGGTCGGGTCGTCCTCCCAGCAGACGTTGCACGTCGAACCGACGTTCATGTACAGCCAGCCGTCGGGGCCCAGGCGGACGGTCCGTGTCCAGTGGTTGCCGCCGGGCGGGATGCTCGTGTTCAGGCGCTCGAGCTCGCCGGTCACCCGGGCGCCGCTCGGGCCGGGTCGATCGGGGCCCTCGCCGGGGTCGAACCCGATGCGGCTCAGGGCGCCGGTCTCGCCGATGTAGAGCCAATCGTCGTGGAGCTCGACACCGTGCGGGTTCTGCAGCTCGGTGACCAGCGGGCGCGACCCGTCCGCGCGGCCGTCCCCATCGGCGTCGCGCTCGACGAGCAGGATGCTGTTCTGCACCGGTGCGCTGACGAGCAGGTCGCCGGCCGGCGTGAAGCGGAGCACCCGCGCGCCCTTCAGGCCGTCGGCCCACATCGAGACGCTGAACCCCGGCGCCGCCTTCATCCGCTCGTCGACCAGCTCGGCCTCGGGCGCATCGACGCCGCGGCCCCAGAGCAGGTGGCTGATGGGGGCGTTCACGGCGAACCGCTCGGGCAGCAGCCAGCTGCAGGCGCCGACTGCGAGGACGGCGACGACGACGATCACGATCTTTGCCATGGTGGGGATCCGCTCCGGGCCGGAGAGTACCCGAAGCTTTTCGCTCCGAGGGGCGTGCCGAAGGGCGAAGTCCCCGGAATCCGGCCCGCCAAAGACCCGCCGGTCCCCAGAGGGGGTATTGACTTGGGGGCCGCGGTAGTCGATACCTTCGCATCCTCGCGGAAGGAAGCAGACCCATGCAGACCATCAGGAAGGGTGATCTCGTAGAGGTGATCGCCGGTGCCGATCGCGGCAAGCAGGGACGTGTGATCGCCGTCGACCTCCACCAGGGACGCGTCCGGGTGGAGAGCGTGCGCATGCGCAAGCGCCACCTCAAGCCGGGTCGCGCGGGCGCCCAGCAGGGCGGCATCGTCGAGGACGAGGGCTACCTCGATCGCTCGAACGTCATGCTGGTCAATCCCGAGGACAACAAGCCCAGCCGGGTGCGGATCGAGGAGCGCGACGGCAAGCGGACGCGGGTCTTCGTTCGCGGCGGTCAGCCGGTTCCCGAGCCGGCGGTGGGCTGAGGCTCGGCGTAGCTCCGACCGGAGACCGCGCTGCGAGAGGCGCCGGGTGCCGGTGGGCGTGCAGCGGGTAACGCCCCGGGGTGGGACGAATCGAGCGGCCCCTCTAGCGAGGGGCCTGGAGCCACGGCGAGCGGGCAGTTCGAGCCGCCGAGACAGACGGAGAGCGACAGGCGATGGCGAAGAAAGGCAAGCGCGAGAAGATCAAGCTCGAGTCGACGGCGGGGACCGGACACTTCTACACGACGTCGAAGAACCGGACCAACACGCCGAACAAGCTCGAGTTCAAGAAGTACGATCCGGTGGCGCGGAAGCACGTGGTCTACAAGGAGACCAAGCTCAAGTAGCGCGCCTGCCGGGCCGTTCGTCGATCCGGGGCCGGTTTGCGACGACCGGACCCGCCGAGGGGAGTGTTCATGACCTGGGTGATTACCAGCCTCTGCCGAGACAAGAAGGACATGGCCTGCGTCGAGGTCTGTCCCGTCGACTGCATCGTGGTCCACAAGGACGGGGCCAGCCCCGACTGGCCGGATCAGCTGTACATCGACCCGGACGAGTGCATCAGCTGCGGCGTCTGCGAGCCCGAGTGCCCCTGGGAGGCGATCTTCGAGGACGAGCAGGTCCCCGAGGTCTTCAACGATGACATCGCGCTGAACGCCAAGATCACCGACACGCGCGATGACTTCATCGTGCCCGAGAAGCCCGACACCGACGCCCCGACTCCCGAAGATGTCCAGGCCAACAAGGAGAAGTGGGGCTACTCGGGCTAATTGGCCGGGCTCACGGGTTGGGTTGCTGGCCGGGCTCACGGGTTGGGTTGCTGGACTCGGTTCTCTGCGAGCGCCCGGCCGACCCGGGTCCTTTGGGCGGGGTTTTGTGCTGGGCGGGCTCGCGGGTTGGGGTGCTGGCCGGGCTCACGGGTTGGGTTGCTGGACTCGGTTCTCTGCGAGCGCCCGGCCGGCCCGGGTCCTTTGGGCGGGGTTTTGTGCTGGGTGGGGCGGGGTAGCGGGTGGGTTGGTTTGCGACGTGCCCACGAGAATGGTGCTGCCTGCCCGAGAGCCGGCGCTGGGACCTGCTCTTGCCCGAGCACCTGTTTCGTGACCCCGAGGAGCCTTTCAGGCGCCTGCCCGCGGGTCAGAGCAGGTGCCGGCGCTTGCATCGGTGGGCGGCGAAGAAGATCCGGGCGAGCTGCGGGCCAGAACCAATTTCGTGGGCACCTCTAACGGTTTGCGACGTGCCCACGAGAATGGTGCTGCCTGCCCGAGAGCCGGCGCTGGGACCTGCTCTTGCCCGAGCACCTGTTTCGTGACCCCGAGGAGCCTTTCAGGCGCCTGCCCGCGGGTCAGAGCAGGTGCCGGCGCTTGCGTCGGTGGGCGGCGAAGAAGGTCCGGGCGAGCTGCGGGCCAGAACCAATTTCGTGGGCACCTCTAACGGTTCACGCGTCGGCGGCGGCGTCGAAGGCCCTGGCCATGACTTCGATCGGGGCTTCGCGCTGGCTCCAGAGTTCGAGCTGGGCGGCGGCCTGGTAGACGAGCATCCACTTGCCGCCGAGCGGCCGGGCGCCGGCGGCCTCCGCGTCGGCGAGCAGGCGCGTGCGCTCGGGGTCGTAGACCGCGTCCATCACGACGCTGCCCGCCCGCAGGTGCCCGGCCTCGACCGGTGACGTGTCGGCGCCGAGACCCACGCTCGTCGTGTTGACGAGGATGTCGTGGGGCAGGCTGCCGAGGTCGTCGAGTGTGCCCGCTCCGGCCGCCCCCAGCGCCTCTGCGAGTGCGCGGCCGCGGGACTCGGTGCGATTCAGCACGTGGACCGTCGCCCCCGCCTGCAGCAGCCCGTAGACGACGGCCCGCGCCGCCCCGCCGGCGCCGAGGACCACCGCGCTGCGGCCCTTCGGCTCGACGAGGCGCTCGATGGCCCGGATCGCGCCCACGTGGTCTGTGTTCGCGCCGACGAGCTCGTCGCCCTCCCGGGTCACGGTGTTCACCGCGCCGATGGCCCGGCCGGTGTCGTCGACCCGGTCGAGGAGCGGCACCACCGACTCCTTGTGGGGGATCGAGACGGCGACCTGCCGGATGCCGAGTGCCCGCACGCCGGCAATCGCGGCTTCGAGCCCAGCGGGGGGGACGTCGAATGCGTGGTAGGCGGCATCTAGCCCGAGCGCCGCGAAGGCGGCGTTGTGCATCGCCGGCGAGCGGGTGTGGCCGGCCGGGTGCAGGACGATCCCGCAAACGGTCGTGTGGGGTGTGATGGCGGCCAGCGTGGGCGTCCTCCGCTGGCCAACATCTATCCCATCGGGCTCCGGCCGACCACGGGTGGCAGATTCCGCCTCCGGCTCCTAGCCTGCCGGGCATGGCCGAAAGAGACGACGCCCGCGTGGCGATCCTGATGGGAAGCAAGAACGACTGGGAGAAGATGAAGCCCGCCGCCGACGCCCTCGAGGCGCTTGGCGTCGCGTGCGACGTGCGCGTGATCTCCGCGCACCGGACGCCTGCGCGCCACCACGATTACGTGGTGGGCGCCGAGGATCGGGGCATCGAGCTGTTCATCTGCGGCGCCGGCATGGCGGCCCACCTGGCCGGGGTGACGGCGGCGCTGACGACCCTGCCGGTGCTCGGCGTGCCTCTCGACGGCTCGGCGGTGGACGGGATGGACGCGCTGCTCGCGACCGTCCAGATGCCCGGGGGCATCCCCGTGGCCACCTTCGCGATCGGCAAGGCCGGCGCCAAGAACGCAGGTCTCTTCGCGGCGGCCATCCTGGCGGGCCGGGACGACGGCGTCCGCAAGGCGCTCGCCGAGTACCGCGAGGCCCAGACGGCGGCTGTGCCGGAGACGCCCTTCTAGCTGGCCGGGCTCATTGGCCGGGCTCCCGGATTGGGTTGCTGGAGTTGGGGCTCTACGAGCGCCCGGCCGACCCGGGTCCTTTGGGCGGGGTTTTGTGCTG
>CAZETS010000032.1:0-40458 GCA_964515335.1 uncultured Spirochaetaceae bacterium | reverse complement strand
GGGTTGCTGGGTTGGGCCTCCCCGAGCGCCCGGCCGGCCCGGGTCCTTTGGGCGGGGTTTTGTGCTGGGCGGGCCGGGCTCGCTGGCCGGGCTCGCGGGTTGGGTTGCTGGGTTGGGCCTCCCCGAGCGCCCGGCCGGCCCGGGTCCTTTGGGCGGCGCTCTGTGCTGTGCGGGCCGGGCTCGCGGGTTGGGGTGCTGGGGCTGGGGCTCCGCGAGGGTCCGGCTGGCTCGGGTGCTTTGGGCGGGGTTTGGGGCTTTGCGGGCGCCTGGTTGGTGGTTTGCGTTTGGGCGGGGGGCGTTGTTGGTGGAGGGGGCCGTTGTGGGTGAGGGGGAGGGGGCTCAAGGATTTTCTTCTCTTGTTCGATGTGTGGGGTTAAGGACCCGCATGGGGGTCTGGCCGTTGGGCAGCGAGGAGTGGGCGCATGAGGGTCGGGATCGCGAGCGAGGGGACGCGGGGCGACGTGTACCCGATGCTGGCCTTTGCGCGGATGCTGCGCGAGGCGGGGCACACGGTTCGGCTGTGCGCCCCTCCCGACTTCCGCGCTGACGTCGTCGCGACCGGGGCCGAGTTCGTCTCGCTGCGCACGGCGGTGCGGCCCTTCATCGAGGCGAGCGCGCGGGCTCTGCATCGCGGCGGGCTGCGGATGCTGCGCGAGTTCACTCGTTGGGGCGACACCTCGATCGACAACCAGTTCGACGTACTCCCCGATGCGTTCTCCGACTGTGACCGCGCCTTCGGGGCCGGCACGGTCATCGCCGGCAGGAGTGCGGCCGAGCTCGCAGGGATCCCGTTCAGTGCGGTGCTCTACACGCCGGCGCTGCTGCCTTCGGCCGAGCACACTCCGTGCGTCGGCGCGCTGCAGCTGCGCCGGCCCTGGGCGAACCGCGCGCTCTGGGCCGGGTCGCGCACGATGATGAACGGGCTGCTGCGCCCCGCCGTGAACCGGCACCGGCGGGCGCTCGGTCTCGCCCCGCTCGGCGACCTGCTCGATCACCTGCTGTCCGCCGAGCCGGTGCTCGCCGTCGATCGCGCGCTCGCACCCGCCCCTGCCGACTCGACGTTGGCGATCCGGCAGATTCGTTGCCTGCACCCCGAGTCGCGCGGCCCGCTGCCCGAAAAGCTCGAGAGCTTCCTCGCGCAGGGTGAGCCGCCGGTCTACATCGGATTCGGCAGCATGCCGTCGCCGGATCCGCTGGCGACGACGCGACGACTCCTCGAGGCCATCGAGGCGCTCGGCTGCCGGGCCCTCGTCTCGCGGGGCTGGGCGGGCCTGGGCGAGGGGGCCTTGCCCGAGGGTGTGATGACGATCGGCACCGTCGATCACTCGAGCCTGTTTCCGCGCACCGCTGCGGTCGTGCACCACGGCGGTGCCGGCACGACCCACAGCGCGGCCCGCGCCGGCGTGCCGCAGCTGATCGTGCCCCACGTGCTGGATCAGTTCTATTTCGCCCGGCGCGTCTGCGACCTCGGCGTCGGCGCGGCGGCACCCCGAGTCGGGCGGCTCGACGCCGAAGGGCTCGTCGAGCGGCTGTGCGCCCTGCTCGACAACGAGTGGGTCGCGGAGCGGGCCCGTGCGCTCGGACGGGAGCTGGCGGAGCTCGGGCCGGTGGGCTCGGACCTCGACGTGGCGCTCGGTCTCAGCCCTCGCGGCTGCGGGCCAGGGCGGCCTTGAGGTCTTCCCAGACCGCGCGCCTGTTCTCGGGCGTGTACTGGCGCAGCACGTAGGCGGGGTGCAGGGTCGGCATCAGCGGGATGTCGCGGTAGGTCTGCCAGGTGCCGCGCTCGCGCGTGATGGCCACGTCCCGGTCGAGCAACAGGCTGGCCGCCGGCTTTCCGAGGGTGACGATCACCCGGGGCGCAACGGCGTCGATCTGCCCATCGAGGAAGCGACGGCAGGCTGCGACCTCGGGTGGCAGCGGGTTGCGGTTGTTCGGAGGGCGGCACTTCACGATGTTGCAGATGTAGGTGTCGGCGCGCGTGATCTCCATTCCCTTCTCGATCATCTGCGTCAGAAGCTCGCCGGCGCGCCCCACGAAGGGCAGGCCGCGCAAGTCCTCCTGCTCGCCCGGGCCCTCGCCGATGAACATGATGTCGGCGTCCGGGTTGCCGTCGCCGAACACGATCCGACGCCGGCCCTCGCAGAGGTCGCAGCGCCGGCAGTCGCCCAACGATTCGCGCACGGCCTCGAGGCTGGCGCCGACCCCCGGTTGCGGCGCTGCCGCCGGAGCTTCGGTGGGCTCGGCGGGCTCGGGCCGCGGCGCGTCCTCCGGCGCCGGCAGCGGACGAGCCACGGCGGCCGGGGGCGGCTCGGCCGCGCTGAAGGGGGCCGCGAGAGCCTCCGCTGGCGCGGACTCGAAGGCGTCCACGCCCTCGTCCGCGAGCTCCTCGACGAGCGCACGGGCGCTCGCCAGCCAGTCCCGCAGCTCGAGGCTCGCGTCGCCCACGTCCGGCTCCCGCTCGATCGTCAGCCGTCGCTGCCGTTCGCGGCGTCGAGCTGGCGGATCGCCCGGGCGATCCGAGCCGCATCGCTCGGCGGTCCGAGCCGGTGCGCGGACGCGCCGAGCGGCTTGCCGGTGCCGGGCTCGATGGTGCCGTGACGCTGGCGGTCGATGTGCTCCTGCACCGAGAACTCGAAGTCGTCGTCGTTCTCGGCGTCGTGACAGCTGCCGCAGATCTGCAGGATCACGCACGAGTCGCACTTGTCGCCGAGGCTCGTGATCGTGCCCAGGCGGCGCACGCCTTCGCCCACGTGGTTGCCGCCCGGTCCGTGGCACGACTCGCAGCCCACACGCGCGAGATCGGTGTGGTCAGCGACGTCGCCGCCGGCCGGGAAGCCCCCTTCGCGGCCGTAGCCCGTCGTGTGACAACGCTGGCAGTTGGCGTCGTCCGCCTTGCCCTTGCGAGCGAGCGACTCGACGGCGTGGCCGTGCGGGCTGCTCGCCCAGGTGGCGAACTCGGCGGCGTGGCAGCTCTGGCAGGCGTCCGAGCCCACGTAGTCGGCGCTCGCCGGCAGGAGGTCCCTGTGTGAGAGGCCCTCGGCGAAGCGCTCGGCGCGCTCGTCGTCGGAGAGCGCCGCGATCGCCTTGTGGGAGATTCCGGGGAGGAACGTCGCGAAATCGAAGCCGAGCGAGTGCTTGGCGTCGTGACAGGTGCCGCAGACCGCCGCGTAGCCTCCGTCGGAGAGGTGGTCGGGAGAGAGGTGGGGGCCGCCGCGCCCGTGACAGGTCTCGCAGCCGACGTCCTCGAGGTGTGCCGCCGGATTGCTGAACGAGTAGCCGCCAGGCTGGTCGTAGCCGACGACGTGGCACGACACGCACTCGCCGTCGCGCTCTTCGCCGTGGGTGACCAGGGTGTCGAAGGCCTGCGCGTGCCGCGTGAGCTCCCAGGTGGCCGCCTCCTGCTCGTGGCAGGCGGTGCAGACGTCGTTGCCCGCGTACCCGCGACGGCTGAGCAGCATCGGCACCTTGCGGCCCGCGATGCGGTGCAGGTACATGCGCATCAGCGCCGGGTCGCGGTCTTCGCGCCAGCCCTGCATGCGGTAGACGACCTCGTCGTCGGCGTCGATCATCAGGATGTCCGGCACCCCTCCGGACACGCCGTAGAGGTCTGCTGTCTCCTGGCCCGGGTCGACGAGGGGCGTGAAGAAGTCGAGCCCCGCCTGGTCGAGCGAGAGCCGCACCGCGCTCGGCCGGTTCTGCACGCTGATCGCCACCAGCGCCGGGCGCTCGGCCTCGGGGATCTTCGCGAGCTCTTCCTTGAAGAACTCGAGGGCGTGGTGGCAGTGGGGGCAGGTGTGGAGGAAGAACATCACGATCTTGGGCTTGCCTTCGAGATCGGCCAGGTCGAAGGGCTTGCCGTCGATGTACTCGGTGGTGAAGGGCAGGGCCTTCGGGCGGACGAGCAGTGCGCCGGCGTGGGGCAGCGTCGGTATGCGCATCGACTCGCGCAGCCGCGTGGCGATCTTCTGCTCGGCATCGTCGCCGCGGGTGTCGAAGCCCTGGAGGGCGAAGGTCACGTAGCCCTCGGCGTCGGTCCCTAGCACCAGGACGGTGCCGCGCAGTCCGAGTCTATTCGTGATGCTGGCGCTCGAGTCGTCGATGATCGGGAAGTCGAGACCGTGCTCGCTCGCGAAGCTGCGCACGCTCGACGTCTTGCTGCCGATGCCGATGCCGATGGTCCGGAAGTTGTGGCTCTGTTGCTGCTTGGCGACCTCGGCGACGGCGTCCGCGACCTTGCCGACCGAGGCTTCGTCGGGATTGAAGAAGAAGAGCAGCAGCCGCTTGCCGATCACCGACGAGATCGAGAGCCGGGATCCGTCGAGGGTGGGCCCCCCGAATGCCGGCAACGGCCGCTCGTTGGCGCGGCGCGCCCGCTTCTTCGAGCCGCTGCTCTCGCGATCGGCGACCAGCTCGACCTCGTCCCCCGTCGTCTGCGACGTCGCCGTCTCGGCGCCGGCAGCTGCGGATGCGGGCGGCGGCGACGACGGCGTCGATCCGGTCTCGGCGGATCGGGCGGAGTCGGGCGGGTCGACCCGGTCGGGCCCGCAGGCGAAGAGGAAAACGATCAGCATGGCCTGCAGGGCGGCGATGGCGCGCATGGCGCCAGAGGGTACGGGCGGCCCCGACCCCGGGCAAGCACACCCCCAGACGAAACGGGGCGCCCCGGCACCGCCGAGACGCCCCCTTCGCTGTGGCTCGACTCGACGCCCCGGGAACCGTCAGGGTCCCGGCTGGGTCGAGCGGCCGTGCTCGTCTGACTGAACGCCTTTGGGGTTCAGTCAGGCCGTTCCAGGATGTGGATCCCGCACGCGCTGCCGAGGCCGATCACGTGGGTGAGGCCGAGGCGTGCGCCCTCGACCTGCCGCTTGCCGGCCTCGCCGCGCAGGTGCGTGGTCACCTCGTAGATGTTCGCGATGCCGGTGGCGCCGAGGGGGTGTCCCTTCGAGAGCAGGCCGCCCGACACGTTGACCGGGATGCGGCCGCCGAGCGCCGTCTCGCCCTCGTCGATCATGCGGCCGGCGTCCTCGGGCTTGCCGAGGCCGAGGTTGCCGTAGTGCAGGATCTCGGCCGTCGCGAAGCAGTCGTGCAGTTCGACGAGGTCGATGTCCTCGGGGCCGACACCCGCCATCTCGTACGCCTGCCGGGCGGCGAGCTGCGTGCAGGTGTTGACGTCGGGCATCTGCAGGTTGCGCTCCTGGAAGGGATCGCTCGTCATCACCGAGGCCCGCACCTTGACGGCGCGGTCCATCTTGCCGAGCTCGCGCGCCTTCTCCTCCGAGCAGATCACCGCTGCGGCGGCGCCGTCGACGTTCACCGAGCACATCAGCTTGGTGTTCGGGTAGGCGATCATCTCGGCGCCCATCACCGTGTCGAGGGGCGTCTCGATCTGGTACATCGCCTTCGGATTCAGCGTCGAGTGGTGGTGGTTCTTGACGGACACCTTGGCGAACTGCTCGAACGTCGTGCCGTACTTGCGCGAATGCTCCATGCCGGCCTCGGCGAAGACCGCCGGCATCGTGCCCGAGCCAAGCAGGCCCTCGGTGGGGATGCCCTTCTTGACGCCGGCGCCGCCGAGCAGCCCCTTGCCCATCTGCTCGGTGCCCACGCACAGGACCGTGTCGTAGATCCCGGCCTTCACGGCCATCCAGCCCTCACGGAACGCCGTGGCGCCGGTCGCGCAGGCGTTCGCGCAGTTGACGACCGGGATGCCGGTCTGGCCGATTTCGGCGAGGACCCGCTGCCCGACCATCGCCGCGGCCTGGCCGAGATTGCCGCTGTACAGGGCCTGCATGTCCTGGATGGTCAGGCCTGCGTCGTCGAGCGCCATGTTGGCGGCCGTCGCGCCGAGCTTCGGCACGGAGGTTTCGGGGAAGCGCCCGAACTTGATCATGTCGATGCCGATCACGTAGACGTCGCTCATCGTTTCACTCCTCGGTCACGCCGGCGGCGTGGGTGGATGCTCCGGACCCTGGAGGCAGGCGTGCGCCCGTCAGGACCTGGGTTGGAAGTAGTAGGTGAGGTACTCGTTGCCCTCGGCGTCCTTGCGCGGCGCCTTCTCGTAGACGAGCTCGACGGGCATCCCCATCGAGATCTTCTCGGGATCGGGGTCGATGTTGATCAGGTTGCCCTTCACGGTGCCGCCGCCCTCGAGGTCGACGATCGCCGAGACGTAGGGCACCTCGATGCCCGGGAACGAGCGGTGCACGATGCTGTACACGTAGAGCTCGCCGGAGTTCGACAGGCGGATCGTCTCGATCTCGCCCCGCGCGCCGCAGCTGGAGCAGCCGTCACGCGCGCCGAGGAACACGGCGCCGCACTTCTTGCAGCGTGAGCCCTCGAGGTAGGGATCCCCGTCGTCGGGGATGTGAAGGAACGGAACCACCGGCAGGAGTCCCTGACCCTCGGCGGCTTCGGAGCTGGGGGGCATGTCTTCGCCTCTCTCTGGATTGCGCTCGGGATTGCGCTCGAAATCGCGCTGTGGACCGTGCCGCTCGCTCGGCCTTCGCTCGGCGCCCGCGCGAAGCGGACGCGCGCGGAGCCACATGGTCCGGCCACGCGCGTTGACACACGAGTCAACGCGTTGCCGAAGATGCCAACCACGGGGTGCGCGTGTCAACGCACCTGCCGGCGTGGTGGGGTCGGCGGGCGCGGCCCCCGGGGTCCCGGCCGGGCCTACTTCTGGCTCTTCGCCTTCCGGGCCGCCTGGCGCCTCTCCGTCACCTCTTCGAGCTGCTGCTTGAAGAAGGCGTTGGAGGCCTCGAAGGTGAGGGCGAGCTGGAGGTTCTGCGCGGCGGTCGACCAGTCCTCGTTCGCGATCGCGGCCTGGGCCTTCTGGAGCAGGTCGCGTCCCTGCGGCGTGCGCCCCCGTCGCTCCTGCACGTCGTCGCGGTTGTGGGCGGCCCGCGCCTCGGCGAGCTGCATCCGGATCCCCTCGTTGCGGGCGAGCCGGCCGTCGTAGGCCTTGCGGCGCCGGGGATCGCGCAGCACGCAGTAGGCCTCGGTGACGCGCTTCGAGATGCGCGCGCACTGCTCGCGCACGGCGGGCTCGAGGTGACGGTTGGCGTCGGGGTGGAAGCTCCGCGACGTCGCGTGGTAGGCCTTTTTCACCTCGGACCGGGAGGACTCCGTCTCCAGGCGGAGGATCTGATAGTAGTCGAGCTCGTCGATGATCTTCGAGAGCGCCTTGATCTCGTGAGCCGACAGCGAGGGCACGTCTTCTCACCCCACCTGCGTGTCTTCGTCGTCCGGATCGGAGAGGTTCACCGGAGACGTATCGAACAGGTCCTCGCGCTCGCTCGCGTCGCCGCCTCCACCTCCACCTTCACCTCCACCTTCACCTCCACCTCCGAGGTCGAGCTCGAGATCGATCTCGTCGAGGTCGTCTTCACAGAGCTCGAGAGCGTCGTCGCCTCCGTCGAGCAGCTCGATCGGCTCGACCTGCGTGTCGGCGTCCATCAGCTCGATGTCGAGGTCGTCCGCTGCTGCGTCGCCCGGGGCCGTCTCGAGGTTCGCCGCTTCGGCGGCGTCCGGTGTGGCCACCCGCGCCGTCCGGTTCTCCTCGAGGATTCGCTCCATGTCGCCGGCGCTCAGGCCCGATGAGAGGGTGATCGAGGTGGAGGCCTTCTGGCCCGTGGCCGGATCGGCGGCGGTCACCTCTACGATGCCGTCGGCGTCGATCTCGAAGGTGACGTCGATCTGCACCTCGCCGCGGCGTCCCTTCTCGAAGCCCGAGAACTCGAACTGCCCGAGCATCTCGTTCTCGTCGACCTGTCGCGAGTCGCCCTGGTAGACGCGGATCTTCACCGACTCCTGGTCGTCCTGGGCGGTGGTGAAGCGACGCGACTGCTCGATGGGCAGCGGTGTGTTGCGCTCGATGACCGGCTCGGCCAGCTCGCCGGCCACGCCGATGCGGAGGTCGAGGGGCGTCACGTCGAGCAGGACCGAGTCGGGCGCGTCGGTGCCGGCCAGCGATGCCGCGTGGATCGCGGCGCCCATTGCCACCACCTCGTCGGGGTCGACGTCGGCCTTCGGCTCCTGCTGGAAGTAGTCGGCCACGGCCTGGCGGATCACCGGCAGCCGCGTCGGGCCGCCAACCAGGATGACGCCGTCGAGGTCGCGGGTGGTCAGGTCCGACTGCTGGAGTGCCTCGTCGCACACCTTGAAGGTGCGCTGGATCAGGTCCTGCACCAGGCTCGCGAACTCGACCCGGGTGATGGTGCGCCGCAGGCCGAGCATGCCGCCGCCGGCCTCCTCGGCTGCCTCCATCACGTCGGGGATGCGGACCTCGACCTCTTCGTCGACCGAGAGACCCTTCTTGGCCTGCTCGGCGGCGACCTTGAGCTTCTCGAACGCGAAGGGGTCGTTGCGCGGGTTGATGCCGTGCTCGGCGACGAACTCGTCGGCGAGCAGATCGAGGATGCGGTCGTCGAAGTCGTCGCCGCCGAGGAAGGTGTCGCCGCAGGTGGCGAGCACCTCGAAGACGTCCTTGCCGATCTCGAGCACCGAGACGTCGAAGGTGCCGCCACCGAGGTCGTAGACGGCCACGCGCTGGCTCAGGCCGCGGCCGAACCCGTAGGCGAGGGCGGCGGCCGTCGGCTCGTTGAGGATCCGCAGCACCTCGACGCCGGCGATCCTGCCCGCGTCCTTGGTGGCCTGGCGCTGGTTGTCGTTGAAGTAGGCGGGCACCGTGATGACCGCCTTGGTGACCGGCTCGCCGAGCTGTGCCTCGGCGATCTGCTTCATCTCGCGGACCACCATGGCGGAGATCTCGGGCAGCGAGAACTCCTCGTCGCGGATCGCGATCCGCACGCCGTGGCTCGGGCCCTCGATGATCTCGTAGGCGCAGATCGCCTGGGCCTTCTTGACTTCTTCCGCGAAGTGGTAGCGGCCGATCAGCCGCTTCGCCGAGCTCACCGTGTGGGCCGGGTCGTGGATGATGTTGGCCTTGGCGGCGTTGCCCACCGTGATGCCGCCGTCCTCGGAGAAGAAGACGACGCTCGCAGTGGTGTGCTCGCCGTACGCGTTCGGGAGGACGCGGATCCGGCTGCCCTCCATCACGGACACGCACGAGTAGCTCGTGCCCAGGTCGATGCCGACGGCCACCTCCGCCATGCGGTCTCCTCTCGTGGTCGCGGCGCCGTCGCCGACGGGCGCCGAGCGGCGCGGGCCATGCGGCGCCCTGCCCTCCGGGGGCTCGCGTATCCTCCCTACGCATCGGCCACTCGACCGGTCAGCTGTACCGGCATCGGGGGCTCCGAGCCGCGGTGCGTGGATGCCGACCCGGCCGCGTGCTAAACGACGGCCGAAGAACGGGGAATCCGCATGTCCGGCCACTCCAAATGGTCAACCATCAAGCGCAAGAAGGGCGCGGCGGACGCCAAGCGCGGCAAGATCTTCACCAAGCTGATCCGCGAGCTCGCCACGGCGGCCCGGATGGGGGGAGGCGAGCCCGACAGCAACCCCCGCCTGCGCCTGGTCGTCGACAAGGCCAAATCCGCCAACATGCCCAAGGACAACATCCAGCGGGCCATCCAGAAGGGCATCGGGGGCGGCGAGGACGCCAGCTACGAGGAGATGGTCTACGAGGGCTACGGGCCCGGCGGGGCCGCGATCCTCATCGAGGCGCTCACCGACAACAAGAACCGGACCGTGAGCGACGTGCGCCACGTTCTCACGAAGAACGGCGGCAACCTCGGCGCCTCAGGGTGCGTCTCGTACCTGTTCGAGAAGCGCGGGTTGATCCAGTTCGAGCGCGAGGGCCTCGACGCGGACGCGCTGATGGAGGCTGCCCTCGAGGCCGGCGCCGACGACGTCGTCGAATCGGACGGCTCCCTCGACGTGGTCACCGAACCCTCGGGCTTCTCCGACGTGAAGGCGGGCCTCGAGTCCGCGGGCTTCACGCCGAATCACGCCACGGTCACCATGGAGCCGTCGACGACGGTCTCGCTGACCGGCAAGGAGGCCGAGCAGATGCTCCGCCTCGCCGACTCGCTCGAGGACCTCGACGACGTGCAGAGCTTCTACGCGAACTTCGACATCTCGGACGAGGAGATGTCGAGCTTCGCCTGAAGGCGGGAAGCCTTCGGCCACACCACGACCGCTGATCGTACGGGGGGTGCGATGCGGATCATCGGAATCGACCCGGGATCGAGGGCCACCGGCTTCGGCATCGTCGAGGGGGTGCCGTCCCGGCTCGTCCACGTCGCCCACGGCGTGGTGCGCACGTCGACCGCTGCGCCTCTGCCCGAGCGGCTCGCCGAGATCCACGCGGCCGTGTCCGACGTGGTGAGCGAGTACGCGCCGGAAGCGGCGGTGGTCGAGCGGGTGTTCGTCGCCGCCAACCCGCGCTCGGCCGTGGTGCTCGGCGAGGCGCGCGGCGCCGCGCTGGCGGCGCTCGCCGGCGCCGGGCTGCCAGTCGACGAGATCTCGGCCCGCGAGGTCAAGCAGGCGGTGACCGGCACCGGCGCCGCCGGCAAGGCCGACGTCCAGGCCATGGTGGCGCGGCTGCTCGGTCTGGCGTCCATGCCGCCGAGCGACGCCGCGGACGCGCTCGCGGTGGCGATCTGCCGCGCGCGGGCCGGCCGGCTGGCGGGGCTGGGAGTGCTGGCGCGGGGGCGCCGCCGGCCGCGTCGCCTCGCCGACGTGACGGGAGCACGACGATGATCGCCTGGCTCGAGGGGACGCTGCGCGAGAAGGCGCCGACCGCGATCGTCATCGACGCGAACGGCGTGGGCTACGAGCTGTTGGTCTCGCTGGCGACGTTCGACGCGCTGCCCGATGCGGGCAAGACGGTGGCCCTGCACGTCCGGACCGTGGTGCGGGAGGACGCGTTCCTGCTGTACGGCTTCGCGGCGCCGCTCGAGCGGGCCGTCTTCGATCTGCTGGTGCGCGCCAACCGCGTCGGCCCGAAGCTCGCCCAGGCGATGCTGTCCGGGCTCGCCCCGGAGGCGCTCTTGCGGGCGCTGCGCGACGGCGACGCCAAGGCGCTGCGCGGCGCTCCCGGTGTGGGACCCAAGATGGCCGAGCGCATGGCGGTCGAGCTGCGCGACGGCGCCCGCGACCTGCTCGGTCAGCCCGGCCTCGTGCTCGACGGCGGCGCCGAGGCGCCGCTCGCCCCCGACGACACGCGCGAGCAGCTGCTTTCCGCCCTCACCAACCTCGGCTACCCAAGGCAGCAGGCCGAGCGCGTCGCCGACGACGCAGCGGCCGACGCGGGTGACGGCGCCTCGATCGAGTTGCTGATCCGCGCGGCCCTGAAGAGGCTTGCGCCGTGAGCGGAGGTCGTATGGTCGATCGCGGGCCGATCAGCTTCGAGGTGGGCGCCGACGACGCCGTCGCCGACGACTCGCTCAGGCCCCGCAGCCTGGACGAGATGATCGGCCAGGACCGCCTGCGCGAGAACCTGGCGGTCTTCGTGAAGGCGGCCCGCGCCCGCGACGAGGCGCTCGACCACGTGCTCTTCTACGGGCCGCCGGGGCTCGGCAAGACCTCCCTGGCGCGCATCGTCGCCCACGAGATGGGCGCCCCGTTCCACGCCACCAGTGGCCCCGCCATCGAGCGCCCGGGCGACCTCGCGGCGCTGCTCTCGAACGTCGAGGAGGGCGCGGTCCTCTTCATCGACGAGATCCACCGGCTCTCGGCGGCGGTCGAGGAGATCCTCTATCCCGGCATGGAGGATTTCAAGCTCGACCTGCTGATCGGCGAGGGCCCGACGGCGCGCTCGCTGCGTCTGGATCTGCCGCGCTTCACCCTGATCGGCGCCACCACCCGCGCGGGTCTGCTCACATCGCCGCTGCGCGACCGCTTCGGCTGGAGCGCGCGGCTCGAGTACTACCCGGTCCCCGACCTCGAGCGCATCGTTTCGCGCTCGGGCCGGTTGCTCGGCGTCGACCTCGAAGGAGCGGCCGCCGGCGAGGTGGCCGGTCGCTCGCGCGGCACTCCGCGCATCGCCAACCGGCTGCTGCGCCGGGTGCGCGACTTCGCCGAGGTCGGGAATCCGGGCGCGCCGGTCGGGCTCGAGGCGGCGCGCTTTGCGCTCGAGCGCCTCGAGGTCGACGAGGCGGGCTTCGACGCCCTCGATCGTGCCCTGCTCGGCACGCTGATCGACAAGTTCGACGGCGGCCCGGTCGGGCTCGAGACCCTGGCGGCGGCGGTCGGCGAGGACAAGGGCACGCTCGAGGACGTCGTCGAGCCCTTCCTCATCCACCAGGGCTTCCTCGACCGGACGCCGCGCGGTCGCGTCGCGACTTCGCGCGCGCTCGACCACTGGCGCCAGGCCGCCCCACTCGCGTCCGGCCCGGCCTGATCTCGCGTCCGGTCCCGGCTCCTGGGGGGCGCGCCCCAGGGGCATCAGCGCGTTGCCCTCAAAGCGCCCCGCCGGCTGACCGATAGGCCTGCTGGCGCCGTGCGCGCCCGGCGCTGTGGCTGGCGCGGGCGGGTGTGGAGCGCGAGGGCGGTCGCCGGTGGATGCGAGCGGACCGCGGGAGGGGGCAGCCGAAGTGGTGCTCGTCGGACGGATCATCGCTGCGCTGCTCGGCCTGCCGATCCTGCTGGGAGGCGCGTTCGGTCTGGTCTCCGCCTACTTGCCGGGCGCCGGGTTCCTGCAGGTCCTCCAGCGTGGGCTGCGGGACGCCAATGCGCTGCTGATCGAGTGGGGCTACGACCTGCCGGTCGCGGCCCGGCTGACCCTCGAAGAGCGGCTTGCCGACACGGCGCTGGGCTTCGTGCTCTTGCCGGCCGGCGCGCTGCTGCTGCTCTACGCGGCGGTCGGCGTGCCGGGTGGCCGCGGCAGGGCGAAGGCCGCCGCGAGCGGCGAGCCGGGCCACGCCGACGGGCCCGCCGACGGACCCGCCGACCGGCGCACGCGGAAGAAGCTCCTGAAGGCCGCCGCCGCGCTGCGCAAGAAGGGGCAGTTCGAGGAAGCCGCCGAGATGCTCTGGAACGGCGACGAACTCGACAAGGCCGCCGAGTACTACCTCGAGGCCGAGCAGTACACCCGCGCCGCCGAGATCCGCCACGACCAGAACCGCTTCGTCGAGTCGGCCGAGCTGTACGTTCGTGCCGGGCAGCTCGAGGCGGCCGGTGGGATCTTCGCGCAGCAGAGCGAGTGGATGCGCGCGGGCGAGTGCTACGAGAAGGCCGACGGCCTCTCGGTCGCCGCCGAAATGTACGAGAAAGCGGAGGAGTGGCGGCGCGCCGCACAGTGCTACGCGCGGGTCGAGTTCGACCGGCATGCCGCATCGTGCTGGGTGAAGGCCAGGCAGTGGGGCGAAGCCGCGGGCTGTCTCGTCAAGGTCTTCTCCGAGGAGGCGCCGAAGGCGAAGACCGACGCGAGCAAGCTCGCCGAGCTGCAGAAGCTGGCCCGCCAGATCGCCAGGCTCTACGAGCGCGCCGGCAAGCCCGCCGAAGGCCTGCCGGTCCTGGTGCAGAGTCAGTGCTGGGTCGACGCGGCCGAGCTGTCGCTCGACCTCGAGCGCTACGCCGAGGCGGCCGACTGCTTCCGCAACGCCGGCGATCTCGAGCGGGCCGCGGAGTCGCTCCGCGAGCTGGGCGAGACCGAGGCGGCGGCGCGGCTGCTCGGCGATCACCACCGCGACCGCGGCGAGCTCAAGGAGGCCGCCGAGCGCTTCGAGGAGGCGGGCGACTACTCGGAGGCGGGCGACATCTATCGCCAGCTCGAGTGCTACGGCCAGTCGGGCGATTGTTACGCGCAGCAGGGCGACTGGGCGGCGGCCGCCGAGATGTACCGCGCGGGCGGTGACCGGGCGCGGGCCGCCGAGTGCTACGAGCGCACCTCGTGCTTCTCCGAAGCCGCCGAGTGCTGGGCGCTCGAGGGCAACGCCGCCAAGGAGGCCGAGCTGCTCGGCAAGGCGGGGCTCTTCCTGCAGGCCGGCCGGGCCTACCACCGGGAGGGCATGGACGAGGAGGCCGTCGCGACCCTGCAGCAGGTCGAGTCGGGCCACGACGACTTCCCGAGCGCCGCCGCCCTGCTCGGCGACATCTTCCGCTCGCGCGGCCAGCTCTCGCTTGCGATCAAGAAGCTCGAGCAGGCGCTCGGCGGCGCCGAGCTCGACCGGGCCACGATGCCCGTCTACTACGTGCTGGCCACCATCTACGAGCAGGACGGCAGCCCGCTCCAGGCCGCCGAGATCTACGAGAAGCTCCTCGCCATCGACTACCACTACGAAGATGTCGAGCAGCGCCTCGCGCAGGCGCGGGCGAGCTTGCAGGACGACGGGCCGGCGGCGGGAGTATCGGCCAGGAACGACGGATCGGCCCCGGCCGCCGCCGCACCAACGGGCCAGCCCGGTCGCTACCGGATCGTCGGCGAGCTCGGTCGCGGCGGAATGGGAATCGTCTACAAGGCCGAGGACACCGTCCTCGACCGGATGGTGGCCTTCAAGGTGCTGCCCGACAGAGTCAAGGAGAACCCGCAGGCCATAACGAACTTCATGCGCGAGGCCAAGGCGGCCGCCAAGCTCAACCATCCCAACATCGTCACCGTCTATGACACCGGCGAGCAGGACGGCCACTACTACATCGCGATGGAGTTCGTGGACGGCACCACCATCAAGGAGATCCTGCGGCGGCGCGGGGCGATCTCGGGCGCCGGCATCCTGCATGTCACCGTGCAGATCTGCGAGGCCCTCGGCTACGCGCACGAGAAGAAGGTGGTGCACCGCGACATCAAGCCCGCCAACGCCATGTGGACCCGTGACAAGAAGGCCAAGATCATGGACTTCGGCCTCGCGAAGGTGGTGGAGGAGGTGCGCAACCACACCACCGTGGTGGCGGGCACGCCCTACTACATGAGCCCCGAGCAGACCCTCGGCAAGAACGTCGACCACCGCACCGACATCTACTCGCTCGGCGTGACGATGTTCGAGATGGCGACCGGCACCGTGCCCTTCAAGGAGGGCAACATCCCCTACCACCACGTCCACACGCCGCCGCCCGACGTGCGCGCGCTGCGCGCCGACGTCCCGCTGGTGATCGCGCAGATCATCGCGCGCTGTCTCGCCAAGGACCCGGGCCAGCGCTATCAGTCGGCGCGCGAGATCCTCGCCGAGATCCGCGGCTCGCTTTCGCAGGCGCAGCCGGACGGATAGTTGGCCGGGCTCGCGTCGGGGTAGCTGCAGTCCGGGGCTCGCCGCGCGGGATCACGGGCAGAGCCCTATCCTCGATCCGGCGCACGCGGCGCGCCGGCGTCTCCCGTGTCCGGCAGCCGCGTGGGCGGACGGGAGTCGTCGCGTGGGGGAGAGAGCCGAAGGACGCGCCACGCTCGCGACGCCGGTGGAGGCGAGCGGCATCGGTCTGCACTCGGGCAAACCCGTGCAGCTGCGTGTGGGCCCGGCGCCGCTCGGGTCGGGCGTGGTGTTCGGGGTGGGGGCGGGCGAGGTGCCGGCCCGGCTCGAATCCGTCGTCGACGCGCGCAACGCCACATCGCTCGGCCACGACGGCGCCCGTGTGACGACCGTCGAGCACCTGCTGGCGGCGCTCGCGATGCGGGGACTCGACGATGCGCTCGTCGAGCTCGACGCGTCGGAGCCGCCGGCCTTCGACGGCAGTGCGGCGCCGTTCCTCGCCCTGCTCGAGCGCGCGGGCAGACGAGGGCAGGGCGGGTCGCGGCCGGTCGTGCGCATTCTCGAGGAGGTCGCGGTACGCGACGGCGAGCGCGAGATCTCGATCGCGCCGGGGCCCGGACTCGGCGTCGACTACGAGATCGACTTCGCGGCGCCGGCGATCGGCCGGCAGTCGCTCTCGTTTCCGCGGCTCGATGCCGCCACGTTCCGCGAGCAGATCGCGCCTGCGCGGACCTTCGGCTTCCTCGAAGACGTCGAACGCCTGCGATCGGCCGGTCTCGCCAGCGGCGCCTCGCTGGCCAACACCGTCGTGGTCGACGGCGCGCGCGTTCTCAACGACGAGGGCCTGCGCTGGCCCGACGAGTTCGTCCGCCACAAGATCCTCGACCTGCTCGGCGACTTCGCGTTGTTCGGCGCTCCCGTGATCGGCCACCTGCGCGTGTGCCGCGGCGGCCACGCGCTCCACCACGCGCTCCTGAGGGCGCTGCACGCACGCCCCTCGGCATGGCAACTCCTCGACGCAGCGCCGGCATGAGCCGGGCGCTCGCGACGCGCCGCGTGCGCCCGCCGCGGGGGAGAGTCTGCGCGCGGGAGGTCCGGCCCCACCGCGGCGCTGGACTCGTGGCCCCGCGCACCGCTCTCCAGACAGCCGTCCCGGGTCGATCTCCTAGCCGCCGCGGAACGAAGTCACGTGCAGCGCGATCGGCGTGCGGTAGTGCCCGGTGGTGCCGCTGAAGATCGTGCCCGTCAGGCGCACGCGACGGCCGACGAGCGCGGCGATCGAGCCGCGGGCGGTCTCGGCGATCGATAGCTGCACCGTCGTGACGCCGTGGTGGCTCTTGCGCGGCAGGCTGCTCTCGAGGTCTTCTTTCACGCAGACCGGCTCGTCGAGCTCGACGAAGTAGATCGTCACCAGGCTGTCGCCCCGCGCAATGCTGCGGTAGCCGGGCGGGCCGGGCAGCTCTCGCGCCTCGAGGACGCCGACGAGCGTGACCGGGTCGGGCTCCCAGGGGAGACAGCGCGCCCACGCGGCCGCCGGTGCGACCGTGCACAGTGCCGCCAGCACCGCGAGGGTGGCGATCGGCCGGGCTTGCGTCGGACGGGGCCTGGACAGCGCGACTCCTCCCGCTTCCCGCTGCGGACGCTCGCCGGGCCGGATCCGCCGCCGCGGCGCCGCGAGTGGAACGAGGATGCTATCACGCGCTCGGGGCGATCGAATCGCCGAGCAGCCGCACCGCGACCCGGAACGTGATCGTCTATGGTCGCCACGAGCCGGCGCTCGACGACTGCCATCGACCGCGGCGCCTCCCTCGCACCGACGTTCGAACCGAAGCCCGAACGGGAGCCCCCGAGCATGATCGAGCCGACCTACGAAGACCTGCTCTACGAGAAGAAGGGCCACGTCGTGACGATCACGATGAACCGGCCCGACGTCTACAACGCGTTTCGCGGCCGCACCTGCGAGGAGCTCGTGCAGGCCTTCGGCCGTGCGGGCTACGACAAGGACGTCGGCGTCATCGTGCTGACCGGCGCCGGCGATCGGGCTTTCTGCACCGGCGGCGATCAGTCGGATCACGACGGCCAGTACGCGGGCGATCGCGGCGTCATCGGCATGCCGATCGACGAGGTGCACTCGGTGATCCGCGACGTCCCCAAGCCGGTCGTCGCCAAGGTGCGCGGCTACGCGATCGGCGGCGGCAACGTGCTCGCCACGATCTGCGACCTGACGCTGGCCGCCGACACCGCGATCTTCGGCCAGGTAGGCCCCAAGATGGGCTCGATCGACCCGGGCTTTGGCACCGCCTATCTCGCGCGCGTGGTGGGCGAGAAGAAGGCGCGCGAGATCTGGTACATGTGCCGCCGCTACACGGCGGCCGAGGCCATGGAGATCGGCCTGGTGAACCACGTCGTGCCGGAAGACCAGCTCGATGCGGAGGTCGACGCCTGGTGCGCCGAGCTGGTGCAGCGCAGCCCGACCGCGATCGCCATCGCCAAGCGATCGTTCAACGCCGACACCGAGAGCATCCGCGGGATCGGAGGGCTCGGCATGCTGGGGCTCTCGCTCTACTACGGCACCGAGGAGTCGAAGGAGGGCGTCGCGGCGCTGCAGCAGAAGCGTGACCCCGACTTCCGCAAGTTCAGCTGATCGCAGCTGGGCGCGGTGCTCGTGTCCCGCGCGCTGCTGCCTTGCGACTCGGCGGCCAGGCGCAGAGGGCGCTGATCGAGATGGCGGCACGCAGAGCTTCGTGGTCGGCTAGCGCTCGTAGTCCTGGAGGTCGCGTGCCACGCGGCTGATTGCCTCCTGGTCGGTGAACTTGATTCCCGCGCCACCCGTGGGTGCGCGGCCGGGGTCGGCCGACTCGCGGCACCAGACCACCTTGCCCTCGATTTCGTGGAGCTCTTCGCCGCTCGGCAGGCGGAAGCGCGCCTTCAGGAGATCGCCCGGCGCGAGGGGCTCCTCGGTCTCGAGGAACATGCCCCCGGCGCCGAGGGTCGTCGCGTAGTCGCAGCACAGGCTGCCGCGCCACTCGTAGTCGACCATGATCCGGATCGTCTGGCGCCGGTAGCGTCGCGCGTCCTCGCGGGTCATCTCAGCCATCCCGGCCCCTTCCTCCAGGGCCGGAGCAGCCGGCCCGACTTCCTGATCGACGGGCCTGGCGCGGGGCTTGATTCGTTTCGACGTGCCCACGAGAGCCCCGTGGCAGCGCGGGCTTCGTGGTGGCCGGTCGGCGACCGCGCTATTACCCCGACGGCGCGAGCACCCCCTGACGACGCGTCGGCTTCGCGGCGCCCGGTGGGTAGGCGCCCCGCCGAGAGCGCGGAGAGCCAGCGATTTGACCAGCCCCCCTCCCGTCACCGGCCAGCCCCTGCGTGTGCTGGCCGAGGTGCTGGGGAACCGGCCCGAGGGGCCGGACAGCTGGCGTTTGACCCTGGCCGTGCGCGACTGGCCCGGCGCCGAGCCCGGTCAGTTCGTGATGCTCTCCGCCGGGGCGTTCACCGGCGTGGATCGCACCGATCCCCTGCTGCCGCGGCCGATGGCGATCTACCGCGGGCACGCGGCCCCGACCGGTGACGCCGCCGAGGTCGAGATCCTCTACAAGACGTCCGGGCGGGGCACCCGGCTGCTCGCCGAGGCACTGCCCGGCCAGCGCGTCCGGCTGGTGGGTCCGCTCGGCATGCCCTTCCCGGCGGTGCCGCCCGGGCGCCGGGCACTGCTGGTCGGCGGCGGCACCGGCATCGCTTCACTCTACGAGCTGGCCGCCCGGGCCGCGCCGGCGAGCGAAGCCGTGGTCGTGCTCGGCGCCCGCTCGGCCGGCGACCTGATGGGCATCGCCGACTTCGAGAAGCTCGGCGTGGACCTGCGCCTCGCCACCGAGGACGGCTCGGCCGGGACGCGCGGCCTGGTGACGGCCGTGCTCGGCGAGCTGCTCGCGGAGTCTGCCGCTGAGGGCACCCTCGTGTACGCCTGCGGGCCCACGCCGATGATGCGTGCCTGCTTCGAGCTGAGCCGCGATGCCGGCGTGCGCTGCATCGTCTCGCTCGAGAACAACATGGCGTGCGGCTACGGGGTCTGTCTGGGCTGCGCGGTGCCGGCGGCGAGCGGCGGATTCTCGCTGGTCTGCCGGGACGGGCCGGTCTACGACGCCGACGACGTCGATTGGGCGGGCCTGCCGTGACGTCGTCGGTCGATACGGCGGTCGACTTCGCGGGCATCGCGCTGCGCAACCCGGTGCTGACGGCGTCGGGGACCTTCGGCTACGGGACCGAGCTGGCGCCGTTCCTCGACCTGCGCCGCATCGGCGGCTTCGTGGCGAAGAGCCTGACCCTGGCCCCGCGCTCGGGAAACCCGCCGCCGCGCATCGCCGAGACGCCGTCGGGCATGCTCAACGCCATCAGTATCGAGAACATCGGCGTGGAGGCGTTTCTCGAGGAGAGGCTGCCCGCCCTGCCCGAAGGCGTGGTGGTGATCGCGAGCTGCTTCGGCACCGAGCCCGACGACTACGCGAAGCTGGCGGCCCGCCTGTCCGACTCGCCGCGGGTCGCCGGCATCGAGATCAACGCCTCCTGCCCGCACGTGAAGAGCGGCGGGATCGAGTTCGGGCAGGATCCGGCGCTCCTCGAGGCGCTCGTGCGGCGCGTGCGCGAAGCGACGCCGCGCCCGCTGATCGTGAAGCTCTCGCCCAACGTCACCCGGATCGCCGGCATGGCCGAGATCTGCCAACGCGCCGGCGCCGACGGCATCACGCTCATCAACGCCGTGCAGGCCATGGAGGTGGACGTCGAGTCGCGGCGGCCCGTGCTGTCGAATGTCCTCGGGGGGCTGTCGGGGCCGGCCATCCGCCCGATCGCCCTCCGCATGGTGTGGCAGGCCGCTCGAGCGGTGGACGTCCCCGTGTGCGGAGTGGGGGGAATTGCCACCGCGGAGGATGCGGTCAAGTTCCTGCTGTGCGGGGCCACGGCGATCCAGGTTGGCACCATCAACTACGTGAATCCGTTGGCGGCCGCCGAGATCGCCGACGGGATCGCCGCCTACGCGGCGCGTCACGGCTTCGCCCGCGTCGCCGACCTGACCGGCGCCCTGGAGTCGGGCTGACCCCCCGGGCGCCCGTTGCCTTCGGGGGCCAAATCGTTTACTTTGCGCGGGCTTACGCGGCTACTTCCCGGTGGCTCCGGTGCCCGGATCCGGTGGGTGGCGGTCGCGGGGCGGGCTTTTCCGTTCGAGTCGGTTCGAGCTGGTCTTGCGGGTCTCCGGGATGTCGCCGGGGTCCGGTGGGATGGCTCACGCCCGATCGGTGCCGTGTCGGACCACCAGGCAGCAAGTAGCGAGCAGCAGCGAGAAGCTACGAGCAGGGTGAGAGGCGCGGGACCGGGCCGTGTGCCTGTGTGCACGCGGAAGTCAGCAGCAGGGCGCAGAGCGAAGAGATCGTACCGGCCGGCGGTTGCCGACGGGCGGGAAAGCGGACGCGGGTCCGCTTTTTTTTTGCAAGAGCAGAACATCAATCGACAAACAGGTATCGACGGGAGGATCGGAGGCGCGCGGGCATGTACAGCGACATCCCCGACGAGTTGCGCCAGCTGATCGAGCCCGTGGTGGAGGACCACGGTTACGAGCTGATGAGCGTCGAGGCGGTGCACGGCCGTCAGGCCGTGTTGCTGCGGATCACCATCGACAGTCGCGCCGGTGATGGGCGCGTGCCGGTGGACGACATCGCAGCGGTCTCGCGCGAGGTCGAGACGAGTCTCGACGCGGCGGACGCGGTGGCTGGAGCCTACCGGCTGGAGGTTTCGTCACCCGGTCTCGATCGGATGCTCGCCAGGGAGAAGGACTTCATCGCCGCGCGCGGGTGCGAGGTGAAGATCAAGACGCGCCGACCGCTCGACGGGCGGCGGCGATTCAAGGGAGGACTGATCGACTTCCGGGACGGAAGGATCGTGCTGAAGGTGGATGGCGAGAAGGACGGTTGCGAGACGGCGATCGACTTCGACGACATCGAGAAGGCGAATGTCGTCTACGCCTTCAGCAGCGAGGATTTCATGAGTGCGACCACCGACGCGAACCATGGGAGCGCCGGAGAGGTCCGCGACGCGGCCGCCGTTCGACGGCGAGGTCGCGGCGCGCGGCCCGCAGGCGCGGGCGAGCGAAGCCGGAAGGCGGAGCGGCGACGCGGTGGTCGAACGGAAGATTGACTGGAGCCAGGCATGTTCGGCGTGAACTTGAAACGTGAGATCGATCAGATCGCCAAGGACAAGGGCATCGATGGGGCCGAGATCATCGGCGCCCTCGAGGAGGCGATGAAGCAGGCCGCTCGCAAGCGGCACGGCCAGGACAAGGAAATCGAGGCTCGTTTCAACGACGAGCTCGGCGAGATCGAGCTGTTCGAGTTCCGCGAGGTGGTCGAGGAGATCACGGACCCCGACACCCAGATCAAGCTCACCGACGCGCAGCGCAACTACGATCCGGAGGCGGAGGTCGGCGACGAGATCGGCGTGAAGATGGACACGTCCGACTTCGGCCGGATCCTCGCCCAGGCCGCCAAGCAGGTGATCATCCAGCGCATTCGCGACGCCGAGCGCGACCAGACCTTCGACGAGTACCGCGACCGCGCCGGCGAGGTCGTCAACGGTATCGTTCGGCGCTTCGAGAAGGGCGCTCTGATCGTCGACCTCGGCCGCGCCGAGGCCGTCCTGCCGCCCAAGGAGCAGGTGCCGCGGGAGAGCTACCGCCCGGGCGATCGAATCCGCGCCTACGTGCTCGAGGTCAACAACGTCAGCAAGGGCCCGCAGATCGTGCTCTCGCGCGCCTGCATCGAGATGCTCACGAAGCTCTTCGAGCAGGAAGTGCCCGAGATGTACGAGAAGATCGTCAGCATCGAGTCGGCGGCGCGCGAGCCCGGTGGCCGTTCGAAGATCGCGGTGGCCTCGCGCGACGGCGACGTCGACCCGGTCGGCGCGTGCGTGGGCATGAAGGGCAGCCGCGTGCAGGCGGTCGTGCAGGAGCTGCGTGGCGAGCGTATCGACATCGTTCCGTGGAGCTCGGATGCCGCGCGCTACGTGTGCAGCGCGTTGTCGCCCGCGCAGGTCTCGAAGGTGATCATCGACGAAGAGACGAACTCGATGGACGTGATCGTGCCGGATGACCAGCTTTCGCTGGCGATCGGCCGCCGCGGCCAGAACGTGCGCCTCGCCGTCCAGCTCACCGGCTGGAAGATCGACATCAAGAGCGAATCGAAGATGAAGGAGGTCGCCGAGTGGCTCTCACGGGCCGTGTCGGTGGTCGAGGGCTGCGGTGATCCCGAGGCCGATCTGCTGTTGCAGCAGGGCGTGACCAGTCTCGAGGACCTCGCCGAGTGCCAGGTCGATCTGCTCACGTCACTGCCCGGCATCGACGAGGCCGGCGCGGCGCAGATCCAGGCGCGTGCCGCCGAGCTCGCCGTCGAGAAGCAGGAAGAGGACGAACGGCTTCGGGCCGAGGCAGAGGCGGCCGCGGCCGCCGAGCGGGCCGCCACCGAGGCGGCGGGCGTATCGGCGCCGGCCGAGGGAGCGGGCGCCGCGCCCGCGGATGCGGAGTGAATGGCGAATATCAGGGCGTACAAGCTCGCTGAAGAGCTGGGCATCGACCGGCACGAGATCGTCGAGAAGGCGGCCGAGGTCGGCATCGAGCTGAAGAGCGCAATGGCGTCCCTCGAGGACGACGAGGCCGCGCAGCTGCGTGAAAAGCTCGGCCGCCCCTCGGATACCGCTCGGCGTACCGAAGAGCGGCGCGTCGAGGGCAAGCGCGGCACCACCGTGCTGCGCCGGCGCAAGCGCGCCGAGCCGGAGCCGGAGCCCGAGCCGGAGCCCGAGCCGCAGGTCGCCGAGGCGCCGGAGCCGGTGGCGCCGGCTGTCGCGGAGGCAGAGGCGGAGGCCGAGGCCGAGCCGGAGGAGGCGGTGGCCGCAGAGGCGGAGGCCGCCCCCGAGGCGGTGACCGCCGAGCCGACTCCGTCCCCGGTGACGAGCGAGCGTCGACCGGCTCCCGCCACGCCGAGTGACACCGGTCCGCCCGGCGCCGACCGCAAAGGCCGCCAGCGCAAGCGCGTGCGCGAGGTCGTCAACCTGCAGGAGCAGGAGCGCTTCGCGCGGCAGATCACCGGGCGCGGCGGCGCCACGCGCCGCCCGCCGGCGCCGGTCGCGCGCCCGCAGGTCAATCCGCGCCGCAAGCGTCGCGACAAGCTCTCGCCGGCGCCGGTCGCCAAGCCGGCCGCCGAGCAGAGACGACTCGTCAAGGTCGAGGGCGAGATCAGCGTCGGCGAGCTCGCCAAGCTGATCGGCGCCAAGGCGCCCGTCGTGCAGGGCAAGCTGATGGCGCTCGGCACGATGGTCTCGGTCAACCAGACCGTCGACGTCGAGACCGCACGTCAGGTGGCGGCCGAGTTCGACTTCGAGGTGCAGGACACGGGCTTCAAGGAGGAGGCATTCCTCGAGCCCGGCGAAGGGGCCGACGACATCGCCGAAGAGGTCGACGAGAGCCGGCTGCGTCCGCGTGCGCCGATCATCACGGTGATGGGGCACGTCGACCACGGCAAGACCTCGCTGCTCGACGCCATCCGCGACACCAGGCAGAACGTCGCCGATACCGAGGCGGGCGGCATCACGCAGCACATCGGCGCCTACCAGGTGGGCGTCGGAGAGAAGCAGCTCACCTTCATCGACACGCCGGGACACGCCGCCTTCACGGCGATGCGCGCGCGAGGCGCATCGGTGACCGACATGGTGGTGCTCGTCGTTGCGGCCAACGACGGCGTCATGCCGCAGACCGTCGAGGCCATCGAGCACGCTCAGGCGGCCGGCTGTCCGATCGTGGTGGCGATCAACAAGATGGACCTCTCGGACGCCGACCCCGAGAAGGTCAAGCAGCGGCTCACCGAGCACAATCTGGTCGCCGAGGACTTCGGTGGCGACGTGATCTGCTGTCCGGTTTCGGCGAAGTCCGGCGAGGGCGTCAGCCATCTGCTCGACATGCTGAGCCTGCAGGCCGAGGTGCAGGAGCTTCGCGCCGATTCCTCGCGCCGCGCCAAGGGCGTCGTCCTCGAGGCCCGCCTCGACAAGGGGCGCGGGCCCGTGGTGACGGTGCTCGTTCAGGACGGCACGCTGCAGCGCGGTGACGTGATGGTCGTGGGCACCGAGACCGGCCGCGTGCGCGTGATGGAGAACGACGTCGGCGAGCGCGTCAAGGAGGCGGGGCCTTCGACGCCGGTTCAGGTGCTCGGGCTCTCGGGCGTGCCGCAGGCGGGCGCAGCCTTCCACGCGGTGGAGAGCGATCGCATCGCCAAGCAGATCACGGCGCATCGCGAGGATCGTGACCGGGCGAAGCCCGCCGCCGCGCCGCGCAAGCTCTCGCTCGAGGAGTTCTTCGCCCAGGCCGAGGGCGCCGGACCGAAGGAGTTGCCGATCGTCCTGAAGGCGGACGTGCAGGGCACCTGCGAGGCGGTGCGCGATGCGCTCGAGCAGTTGTCGACCGACGAGGTGAAGCTCAAGATCCTGTCGTCGGGCGTCGGCGCGATCGGCGAGAGCGACGTGATGCTCGCGACCGCCAGCAAGGCCATCGTGGTGGGCTTCCACGTGCGCCCCGATCCTGCGGCGCGCCGCACCGCCGAGAGCAGCGGTGTCGACGTGCGCACCTACACGGTCATCATGGACCTGCTCGACGAGGTGAAGGCCGCGATGGCGGGCCTCCTGCCGCCGGTGCGCCGCGAGACGATGATCGGCCGCGCCGAGGTCAAGCAGCCGTTCACGATTCCCAAGATCGGGACGATCGCCGGCTCGCTGGTCGTGGAGGGCAAGGTCAAGCGTGACGCCCACTGCCGGCTGGTGCGCGACGGTGTGCAGGTGTACGAGGGGCAGGTCTCGTCGCTGCGTCGCTTCAAGGACGACGTGCGCGAAGTGGCGAACGGGCTCGAGTGCGGCATCGGGATCGAGAACTACAACGACGTCAAGGTGGGCGACGAGATCGAGTTCTTCGAGGTGGAGGAGGTGCCCGCCACCCTCTGATGCGGGGGCCTGATCGATGACCGTCGGCGCGGCGCTCGTCGAGCTTCACGTGCACGGCTCGCACTCGCTCAAGGCCAAGCGGGGTGTGGTGCGGTCGATCGTGGCGCGCGTCCGCAACCGCTACAACGTGTCGATCGCCGAGGTGGGCGGCCAGGACACCTGGCAGCGGGCCGTGCTCGGCATCTCGGCAGTGGGCGGCGATCGGACACGGGTCCGCGGCACGCTCGAGCGGACGGTCGCCTTCATCGAGTCGCTGAATCTGGCCGAGGTCCGCGGCGCCGACGTCGAGCTGCTGGAGCTGCCCTACGACGACGCGCCCGGCGAGGAGTCCGAGGACGCGCTGCCCTGGGAGCAGGAGCCGGGGGCGTCGGTGCTCGAAGACGAGGAGTCCTGAAAGCTTGTCGATCCGCACTCAACGCGTCTCCGAGCAGGTTCGCGCCGAGCTGGCGCGGCTGCTCCGCGAGGAGACGAGCGACCCGCGCATCGGCCTGTTGACGATCACGCGCGTGAAGGTGAGCCCCGACTTCTCGACCGCACTGGTCTTCTGGAGCCCGCTCGACGTGGACGGAGAAACCGACATCGAGGAGGTCGGGGCCGGCCTGGCCTCCGCGGCGGGCTTCCTGCGCGGGCGCCTCGGGGCATTGTTGCGGTTGCGCCGCACCCCCGAGCTGGCCTTCCGCCACGACGCGTCGGTCGAGGAGGGCAGCCGGGTGCTGGGCCTGCTGCGCAACCTTCCCGACGTGGGCGCGCCGGCGACCCCGCCGGATGAATCCGACGCGGGGGCCGGTCCGGAAGACGCCGAAGGAGCAGGACGTCATGGCGAAGAAGCGTAGGCAGGGCCGCGACCGACCGGGGCCGTCCGGCTTCCTGGTGATCGACAAGCCCGCCGGCTGCACCTCCCACGACGTCGTGGACCTGGCGCGGGGCTGGCTCGGCATCCGCCGCATCGGGCACCTGGGCACCCTCGACCCCCAGGCGACCGGCGTGCTGCCGCTGGCCGTGCGCGGTGCCACCAAGCTCGTTCCCTTCCTCCAGGAAGGAGGCAAGTCGTACGTGGGCACCGTGCGGCTCGGCGTCGAGACCGACACACTCGACGGCGAGGGCGAGATCCTGGCGCGCCACGAAGGACCGCTGCCCGGCGAGCCCGAGGTGTGCGAGGCGATGTCGCGTTTCGTCGGTGAGATCGAGCAGATTCCGCCGATGTACAGCGCCGTCAAGCGCGAGGGCGTGCCGCTGCACCGGCTGGCCCGGCGGGGCGAGCAGGTCGAGCGGGATCCCAAGAAGGTGGTGATCCGTTCGCTCGAGCTGCTCCGCTACGAGCCGCCCGACCTCGAGATCGCCGTCGACTGCGGGCCCGGCACCTACGTGCGCACGCTGGCCCACGATCTCGGTGCGGCGCTCGGATGTGGCGCCTACCTGTCCGGCCTGCGGCGGACGCGCAGCGAGCCCTTCGGGCTCGACGACGCGCTCGCCCCGGAGGTCTGCGAGGCGGCGGCGCGCGAGCGCAAGCTCGAGGACATGCTGATTCCACCGGAGGTCGCGCTCGGCCTGCCGACCACCCGGCTGGCGGCTCCGGCGGTGGAGCGGCTCTCGCAGGGCGGCGACATCGGGGCCGGGACCCTCGAGCGGTCGGCGCCGGGCACCCGGGTGTCGGCCCTGGACGAGCAGGGGCGCTTCGTGGCCCTGCTCGAGCTGCGGGCCGACCGGCGGCTGTGGCCGCTCCGCGTGATCCCGCGCCGTTGAGGACGGCGCGGGGGGCCGAGAGGGGGCTCTTCCCCGCAGGCCATTGCGGGCGGAGGGGGGCTCTGTCAGACTCCCGCGCCAACTTGTAAGCGAAACAGAGGAAAGCCACTTGAGCACCGCCGAAGTCAAGCGCGGCGTGGTCGATCAGCACCGCCGACACCCCACCGACACGGGATCCACCGAGGTCCAGGTGGGGCTCCTGACCCAGCGTCTGAGCGAGCTGTCAGAGCACTTCAATCACCACGAGAAGGACCACCACTCCCGCCGTGGGCTGATGCGCATCGTGAGTCAGCGACGCCGCCTGCTCGACTACCTGAAGAAGAAGGATTTCGACCGCTACCAGAAGCTCATCGAAGAGCTCGGTCTGCGGCGCTAGCCGTCGGGGCGCGCGGGTCCGGTAGGGGACCGGGCGCCCGCTCCGGCAACACCTCGCCCATCGCGCGTGTGCGCGACGCGAGCCCAACCGACCGTCGGGGGGCGGCGGGGGAAAGCGCGTGTCTCGGTTCGGCGTCCGGCTCGAAGAGAGTCGGCGACGAGCCTGGGGTGTGGGAGTCGGTCATACGTGAAGCCGTCGCAACGTCGGGCTTCACGCATGGGTGATCCTGCATTCCGGCACGGACTCTCCTCCCAGCCGCACCCTGCGTGAGCGCCGGCCCCGCATCTGCGGGCATGCCGGCAGGAGATTCGTGAAATGCCCTATTGGTTCGAACCGACCACAACGACCATCGAACTCGGCGGACACACCGTCAAGCTCGAGACCGGTCGCATCGCCAAGCAGGCGGCGGGTTCCGTCACCGTCAGCTGTGGCGGCACCTCGGTCCTGGTGACCGCCGTCCACTCGAAGCCGAGGCCCGGCATCGACTTCTTCCCGCTGACCGTCGACTTCGTCGAGAAGTTCGCAGCGGCGGGCAAGATCCCCGGTGGCTTCTTCAAACGCGAGGGCCGGCTCTCGGACCGCGAGGTTCTCGTCTCGCGGTTCATCGACCGCTCGATCCGGCCGCTCTTCGCCGACGGCTACAACGACGACACCCAGATCACCGCCACGGTGCTCTCGGCCGACGCCGAGCATCCGCCGGACATGTGCGCCTTCATCGGCGCGTCGGCGGCGCTCTCGCTGTCGGAGCTTCCGTTCCTAGGGCCGATCGGCGCCGTGCGCATCGCCCGCGTCGAGGGCGAGCACGTCATCAATCCGACGCCCGACCAGAGCGAAGTCGCCGAAATGGAGCTGATCGTCGCCGGCACCCGCGGCTCGATCGTGATGGTCGAGGGCGGCGCCAACCAGGTCCCCGAGGCCGAGATGATCGATGCGCTGAAGCACGCCCATGGCGAGATCCTGCGCATCATCGACACCATCGAGGCGTTCGCGGGCAAGGCCGGCAAGGAGAAGATCGTGCCGCCCGAGTCCGAGGACATCTCGGACCTGGTGGCCGAGCTGCGCGGCAAGGCCGAGCGGCGGCTCGCCGAGGCCTACCAGATCAAGGCCAAGCACGAGCGCGGCTCGGCGGTGAAGGCGATCGAGAACGAGATCGTCGAGCAGTACGTCGAGGAGTACGCGAACCAGAAGGTCGAGATCGACACGCTCGCCGGCTGGGAGGATCGCCGCAACGGACTCGCCGCGCTGCGCGGAAACGTGAAGAGCATCCTCCACGACCTCGGCGGCGACCTGATGCGCAACCGGGTGCTCGAATCCGGCGAGCGCATCGACGGCCGGCGGACCGACGAGATCCGGCCCATCGCATGCGAGGTGCGGGCCGTCGAGCGGCCTCACGGCGTGGCGCTGTTCACGCGCGGTGAGACCCAGGCGATGGTCAGCGCCACCCTCGGCAGCGGCTTCGACGAGCAGACCATCGACTCGATGATGTCGCGCTTCAAGAAGACCTTCATGCTGCACTACAACTTCCCGCCCTTCTCGGTCGGCGAGGCGCGCCCGCTTCGCGGACCGGGCCGGCGGGAGGTCGGGCACGGCACGCTCGCCGAGCGGGCCATCCGCCCGGTGCTGCCTGACCACGAGGACTTCCCGTACACGATCCGGGTGGTCAGCGAGACCCTCGAGTCGAACGGCTCGTCGTCGATGGCGGCGGTCTGCGGCTCGACGCTGGCGTTGCTCGACTCGGGCGTGCCCGTGCGGGCGCCGGTCGCGGGCATCGCGATGGGGCTGATCACCGACGGCACCCGGACCGCCATCCTGTCCGACATCCTCGGCGACGAGGACCACCTCGGCGACATGGACTTCAAGGTGGCGGGCACGAGTGACGGCATCACGGCCCTGCAGATGGACATCAAGGTCAAGCAGATCGACTGGGACATCGTCGAGAAGGCGCTCGCTCAGGCTCGCGAGGGTCGTCTCCACATCCTCGAGTGCATGGACAAGGAGACGCACGACGAGCTCGGCGGACTGCAGCCGCGTACCGAGCTGCACCAGTTCGCGCCGCGTCTCGAGGTGCTGTTCATCAAGCCCGACCGCATCCGCGACGTGATCGGGCCTGGCGGCAAGGTGATCCGCGCCATCCAGGAGACCACCGGCGCCAAGGTCGATGTCGAGGACTCGGGCCGGGTGTCGGTCTTCGGGCCGGACGTCGAGTCGGTCAATCAGGCCCTCTCGATGGTCGACGAGCTCACCCAGGAGGCGGAGATCGGCAAGATCTACCTCGCCAAGGTGCGCCGCGTGACCGACTTCGGGGCGTTCGCCGAGATCTTCCCCGGCACCGACGGGCTGATCCACGTGAGCCACCTCGCCGAGGGGCGCGTGGACAACGTGACCGACATCCTCTCGGAGGGCGACGAGGTGCTCGCCAAGTGCATCGACATCGACCCGTCGGGCCGCATCCGGCTCTCGCGCAAGGAGGCCCTGGCCGACGTCGCCGCGCAGGAAGCGGAGGGGTCGGAGGAGCCGGCGGGCGAGTAGCCGCCGCCTCCGCGGGGTCGCAGCCATGACGAACGAGCGGACCGCCGGCGCCGAGACGACGTCGGCGGTCCGCGTGCGCGTTCGTCGCCTCGAAGGCGGGGAGGGGCTTCCGCTTCCGGCGCCGGCCACCGCCGACGCCGCGGGCGCCGACCTGCGCGCCGCCGTGGCGACCGAGTGCGTGATCGAGCCGGGGGGCCGCGAGCTCGTAGCGACGGGCTTCGCGATCGAGCTGCCGCGGGGCTACGAGGCCCAGGTGCGCCCGCGAAGCGGGCTGGCGCTGCGACACGGCGTCACGCTGGTGAACTCACCGGGCACGATCGACGCCGACTACCGCGGCGAGATCGGGGTGATCCTGATCAACCACGGCGCCGAACCGTTCATCGTGAAGCGCGGCGACCGGATCGCGCAGCTCGTGGTCGCGCCGGTGCCGCCGGCGCACTTCGTCGAGGTCGAGGCGCTCGCCGACAGCACGCGCGGCGACGGGGGATTCGGTTCGACGGGGCGGTAGCGGGCGACCGGCCGGTAGGGCAGAACGGATGCCGTGGTGCGACCACGTCGCCGCGTTCTACGACCAGACGGTGGAGCACGTCTACCGCCCGGGCCGAGCCGCCGCCGGCTTCCGCGCATTGCCGCGACTTGACGGGTGCGGCCACACGTCCATCCTACCGATCATGAACGAGACCACGAAGAGCGAGGGCCGGGTCGTCTCCGCCATCTACCGGCGGACGAAGGAAGTCAGCATCTATCCGATGGGGGGAGACCGCTTCCTCATCGAGGCCGTTCTCCAGGACGAGATCCACGACGTCCATGCCGAGGTGGAGATCCTGCATCCCTCGCTCGAGATCGTGGCCGCGCGATCCGAGGTCCGAAACGGCCCTTTCACCAACATCTGCAACATGACGCAGGCGAACATCGAGGGCCTCGTCGGGATGCAGGTGGAGCGGGGTTTCACCGTGGAGGCGCGCAAGCGGGTGGGCGGCCGCGGCGGCTGTCACCGCATCTCCGAGCTCGTGGTCGAGATCGCCCAGGCGGCCTACCAGCTGCACTTCGTGCGCCACTTCTCGGAGGTCCCCGCCGAGGTGCGCGAGCGCGAGGACGATCCCGTTCGCCGGCATGCCGAGGTGATGAAGGGAATTCCCGGTATGCGCAACACCTGCTTCTCCTACGACGAGGACCACGTCGAGCTGATCGCGGAGAAAGCGCTGCCCATGAGGTTGCGACACCAGGAGATGCCGCGGCGCGTTCTCGGAGCCCCCTCGGAGGAGTGAGCGAGAGGGCGCGGCTGCCGTGCGAGTCGACGAGCGGTCGGCGGCGGTCGCTCGTATGAACGGATCGAGCAGGAGACCTTTCGCCACACGCTGGCGCACATCGTCGCGCTGGGACATCTGTGGCGCGGAGTCCGGGATCATCCCGTCACCGGCGTGTGTTCCATCGCCCCTGGCGTGTGGTAGCTTCCGAAAGGGGAAAAGCGCCGCGTAGGGGGCGATCGTCATGATCGAGTTTCGCGTGTGCGGCGTGATGGTCGCGGCGCTGCTGCTGGCGTGCAGCGCGGCTCCCGGGCCGCCGACGCCGCCGACCGCGCAGTCCTCCGGGCCGACGGCACCGCTCGCCCGTGTCGGGCAGCTCGAGCGGCTGGAGATATCGTTTCCCGGCGTGCTCCTCGTGAAGCCCGACCATCACATGGGCAGCTACGACCAGCTGATGGTCGATCCGGTCATCGTCTCCTACAAGAAGGGGTCGAAGAAGCTCAGCACCGCGGAGTTCGAGCGCCTGACCGCCTATATGCGGCAGGCGACGGCGCGCGAGCTCGTCAGCGTCGAGCCGGAGAACATCGTCAGCGAGCCGGGCCCCTGTGTGCTGAGGATGGAGGTGGCGTTCGTCGACCTCGATCTGCCCCAGCTGCCCACTACGAGCGGATCGCACTCCGCCTACGTCTCCTCGATCGGCTCGGTCACCCTGATCCACGAGCTGCGTGACTCGATGACCGGGACGGTGCTGCTTCGCTACGCGGGACGCCGCAGTGGCGGCGCTGGAAACGTCGTGGGTGCAGTCAGCCGCTGGAGCAATCTGACCCGGATGTTCGACGAGATGCTCGCCGATCTGCAGAAGGGGCTGGTGGAGTCGGTTCCCCTGAGCGTCGCGACGAGTGGGCCGCTCGCGAGCTGCGGCGGGCGGGTCCTCGAGACGATCGAAGAGGTGCACCCCGGGGTGACTCCGCGCCCGGCGCGCTGAGCCCGGCGGGCGGAGCGCGTGGCGTCGCGGCGCGAACGCGGTCGGCTCGCCCGGGCGGCGGTCGTCGACGACCGCCGCTCAGTGCTTCGCGAGGGCCGCCGCGTGGAGTTCGTCGAACGCGCGCTCGGTGGCGATCACGAGATCGTGCAGGTCCGGCACCAGGTCCCAGTCGGCCGAGAACCCCCACGACAGTGTGCCGTCGTAGCTGAAGAGCGCGATGCCGAGGCCGAGCGTGCCCATCAGCGGTACGTGCGGGTGGATCTCGCGCAGCGGCGACTCGAGCAGGTAGAGGGGCACCTGTGGGCCGGGCACGTTGGTGATCACCATGTTGAAGGGCGTGCCCAGGGCGATCAGCCGGGCGCCGAGCGACAGCAGCCCCGAGCCGGTCCACTCGGTCACACGGGTGAGCGTCTCGGCGCCGAGGGCGCTCTTCGTCGCCTTCAGCTCCTCGGTCTCGCTGCGGATCGCGCCCAGGCGCTTCACCGGATCGGTCTCGGCGAGAGGCAGGTCGACGGTCCACGCCGACACGCGATTGCCGAGCGCCCCCTTCTCCTCTGGCGAGCGAACGCTCACCGGCGCCATGATGCGGAAGCGCACGCCGTCCAGATCGAGGCCGCGGCCCTTCGAGAGGAAGCGTCCCATCGCGCCGGCAGCGGTCGCCAGCACGACGTCGTTCACCGTGCCGCCGAGGGCCTGCCGGATGTCGCGGATGCGATCGAACGGCATCGAGGTCCAGTCGATGCGCCGATGCGGGCCGATCGGGCGGTTGAATGGGACCGGCGTGGTTCCGCCCGCGTCGGCCACCACCCGCGCCATGGCGCGCAGCCGCTCGAAGAGGTGGTGGCGGGCGTCGGCCTCGTCGCGCACGAGCTTCGAGATCGACTCGCCGAGCGCGACGGGCGCGCGGGCCACGCGTGCGATCTCGCTGGCGCCGAGCAGGGCGGCGCCCGGCGTCGGTCGCGGATCCCAGCGGGCGGGGGGCTCGGGCTTCTCCTGCGGCTCGGGGGTGAGCAGCGCCTGGATGAGCTCGGCGCCCGAGACGCCGTCGACCATGCAGTGGTGGACCTTCGAGATGATCGCGATGCGATCGCCCTCGAGCCCCTCGGCGAGCCAGAGCTCCCAAAGCGGCTTTTCGCGGTCGAGGCGCTGGGAGAAGATGCGGCCGACCAGGCGTTTCAGCTGCCGCTCGGTGCCGGGCCGCGGCAGCCGCGTGTGGCGCACGTGGTAGCGGATGTTGAAGGACGCGTCGTCGACCCAGACCGGGTGTCCCTCGATCGGCGTGCGCATGATGCGCTGGCGGTAGCGGGGAATCCGGTCGAGTCGCGAGACCACGTACTCCTCGATCCGCTCGATGTCGAGCGAGCCGTCCTCGCGCCGCAGGGGCGCGGCATCGTGGATCTGCGTCGACGCCACGTGGGTGGCGGCGGCGGCGCTCGCGTCTTCGTAGACGAGGAAGGAGTTGTCCATCTGCGTGAGTCGGTCGTAGTTGGGCTCGGACATCCGGTTCTCCGGGCGTGGGCGTCAGAGGGCGAGCAGCACTTCCAGCTCGCGTTCGACGGCGATCACGAAGTCGTGGAGCTCGGGCATGGCGTCCCAGCAGGCGTTGAAGCCCCAGTAGAGCCCCCCGTCGTAGCTGAAGAGCGCGATGCCGAGCGCTTGGTTGTCGAAGAGCGGCACCAGCGGATAAGACTCGAGCATGCGGGCGCCGTTCAGGAAGACGGGCATCGGCGGCCCCGGCACGTTGGTGACCACCATGTTGTACGAGCGTCTCGACGCCGCGAGTCGGCTCATGCCGGAGAGCAGGCTCGTGGTCGTCCAGTCGCTGAGCTCGGCGATCACGCCCGCGCCTTCCCCCTCGCCGGAAGACTTCAGGCCGTCGGTCTCCTCGGCGACCCTCGTGAAGCGCTCCAGCGCATCCGGCTCGTCGACGGGAAGCCGCGCCACGAGCATGCTGACGCGATTGCCGAGCTTGCCGCGCTCGTCGGCCCGGCGCGTGCTGACGGGCACGAAGACGCGGAAGTCGATGTCTTCGACGTCCACGCCCCGCTCGCCGAGGAAGCTGCGTACGGCGCCGGCCACCGTGGCGAGCACCACGTCGTTGATGGTTCCGTCGAGCTTCTTCCTGACCTGGCGCACGGCCTCCATGTCGAAGCGCGTCCAGTCGAAGCGCCGATGCGGTCCGATCGGCACGTTGAAGGGCGTCTCCGAGGCGGCCGACACTGACTTGCGGAGGCCGGCCGCGAGGCCGCCCGCCCGGTGGCTGGCGGTCTCGAGCGAGACCTCGGGCGTGCGCAGGGCCTCGGCGGTGCGGTCGAGCAGCCGGGCCGGGAGCGTCACGCGCCGCATGGCTTCGTCGGCCAGCAGGCGGCTCGGGCTCGGCGCCGGTCGGGGGATCCAGCGGTGCTCGGGTGCCTGGGCACGGTAGTCTTCGCTCGTGCCCATGAAGGCTGCGAGCAGATCGACGCCGGAGATGCCGTCGATCAGGCAATGGTGGACCTTCGAGACCACGGCGATGCGGCCGTGCTCGAGCCCCTCGGCGAACCACAGCTCCCAGAGCGGCTTGGCCCGATCGAGCTTCTCGGACATGATGCGGCCGACCAGCCGCTTCAGCCGCCGCTCGTCGCCCGGGAAGGGCAGGGCGGTGTGTCGCACGTGGTAGAGAAGGTTGAAGTGCTCGTCGTCGACCCACACCGGGTGGCCGGTGACCGGCGTCGAGGCGAGCTTCTGTCTGAATCGAGGGGTTCGCATCAGGCCGGCCTCGACCAGCTCGACGACGCGGTCGAAGTCGATGCCGCCGCCGTCGCGGGCGAGTGGGCCGGGGTCGAAGATGCCGACCGAGCCGACGTGCATGTGGACGCCCGGCGACTCGAGGTAGAGAAAGGCGGTGTCGAGTCCCGTCAGCCGGTCGTAGTGGGTGTAGGCCATGGCGTCTCCCCGCTGCTCTGCTCCGGCCCCCCTTGGATCGCGCCATGATATCGCGTGCGGGAACGCCGCGGCCTGCATCACACGAGTGCAGGTCTCGCGTCCAAAGGGGCGATGCGCCTCAGATCCTGCCTCGCGCCTGCCGGATCGGTGCGCGCCTCTCGATGGTGGCCGCCATCGGGGGCCGCTTCGTTTAATATGTTGGGCATGAACTTCAGCTCTCCCGTCTCGTGGCTTCGATCGGGTCGTCCGGTGCTCGACGGCCACCTGCATCCCGAGTTCGAGCGCGTAGCCAGACGCCTACGCGAGCAGCTCATGACCACGCCCGGCGGCGCCGCAGTCTGCATCTACCACCGCGGCGAGTGCGTCGTCGACCTGTGGGGTGGAGCGCGCGACGCCGAGGGCCGCAGCTGGCAGGCCGACACCATGTCGCCGAGCTTCTCGACCACCAAGGGTGTGGCTTCGACGCTGCTCCACATCATGGTCGACCGCGGATTGGTCGACTACGACGAGCCCGTCGCGACCTACTGGCCGGGATTCGCTCAGGCGGGCAAGGAGCGCGTGACGGTCAGGCACGTGCTGGCCCACCAGTCGGGCCTCTACCACATCCGTCAGATGGTCGACCGCGCGCAGCGCATGACGGACTGGGAGTACATGATCCGCGCCATCGAGCAGACCGAGCCCGCACACGCCCCCGGCGAGCGCACCGGCTATCACGGTCTGACGTACGGCTACCTGGTCGGTGAGATCCTGCAGCGGGTCACCGACAAGTCGTTTCCCGAGCTCGTCCAGGAGGAACTGACCGATCCGCTCGGGCTCGACGGCATGTACATCGGTGCGCCCGCCGACGAACTCTACCGCGCCGCCGACCTGATCTGGCCCAAGCGCAACATCCTGCAGTCGCCCCTGCCGGCCGGAATGGGTCGACGAGCGCTGGGGCAGGCGGCGCCCTTTCTCGACCGCGGGGCGCGGATCCTCGGCATCGATCTCGATACCCAGAGCATCCTCGACTCGCTCGCCCCGCGCGGCATCAGCAGCTTCGACTTCGGGGCCAACGCGACGCTTCGCGCCTCCATCCCCGCGGCGAACGGCCTGTTCACCGCGCGTTCGCTCGCCCGCATGTACGCGGCGCTCGCCGGCGGCGGCGAGATCGACGGCGTGCGCATCCTGTCGCGGCGGACGCTTCGCCGGGCGACGCGCCGCCAGCGCCGGGGCAGCGGGCTGGCCGTGATCCCGTTCGACATGCGCTGGCGGCTCGGTTATCACGCTGTGTTCACCACCCAGGGCAGTCCCCGCAACGCGTTCGGGCACTTCGGGTTCGGCGGGTCGGGGGCCTGGGCCGATCCGAGCCGCGAGCTCTCGGTGGCGTTGATCGTGAACGCGGGCCTCGGCACGCCCTTCGGCGACCTGCGCATCGCGCGCATCAGCGCCGCCGCACTCGCCGACGCCGACGCGCGCTCGAAGACCTCGCGTGGCGGAGCGAAGGCCGGGTCGGCGGCCGGGCAGTCCGTCGAGCAGACGCCCGCAGCCGATCGTCCCGGTGGCTCCGTTCGCTCCCGCAGGGCGCCCACGGTCGCGCCCGCACCGAGGACCCGGGCGTAGCCTGGCGCGTTAGCGCGCCCGCGGGATCTGCTGTTGACTCTCGGCGTCATGAGTGCCGAGGGCCAGCCCGAAAGCGACTCCGCGACGTCCGGCGTCGCCGACTCCGGGGTCCACCCGCGCCCCCCGACGCCGCTCCCCGAGCCACGGCCCGAGAAGGGGCGCAGCGACCTGCAGCTGCGGGTGGCGACGGCGGCGGTGCTGGTGCCTCTGGTCTCCTGGATCATCGTCGCGGGCGGCTACGTGTACCTCGCCACCGTGCTCGTCTTCGGGCTGCTTGGCCAGCGCGAGTTCTACGGTCTGATCGAGGACAAGGGCGCCCGTCCGCTGGTGGGAACCGGGCTCGCGTTCGGGGCGGCGGTGATCGCCGTCGCCTACATGGGCAACGAGTACATCGCGATGCTGCTGATGACCGCGTCGCTGCTGGTGATGATGGTCGCGCAGCTGCGCAAGCAGCAGATCACCGAGGCGCTGGGCAGCATCTCCGGGACGTTCTTCGGCGTCTTCTACGTGGCGTGGCTGCTCTCGCACATCGTGCTGCTCCGCTTCTTCTACGACTCGGCCGGCGCCCACTACGACGTCGTGCAGCTCGCCACCCTCGAGGTGAGCCCGCAGACCGGGATCTTCCTGGTCTTCTACTGCCTGGCGGTGGTCGTCCTCTGTGACGCCGGGGCCTACTTCGCCGGCCGCGCCTGGGGGCGGCGCAAGCTCGCGCCGGAGATCAGCCCGAACAAGACGGTCGAGGGCGCGCTCGGCGGCATCGTGGTCGGCACCCTCGGCGGGGCGCTCTTCAAGCTCGTCTTCGACTTCTTCTGGCCGCAATACTCCGCCGCGTTCCTGTGGGAGATGGTGCTTCCCTTCGGCATCGTGCTCTGCATCGTCGGCATCATCGGCGACCTGGTCGAGTCGCTGCTCAAGCGCGACGCGCAGGTGAAGGACACCGGCGCGCTGCTCCCCGGCATGGGGGGCATCCTCGACCGCATCGACGCGCCGCTGCTGGCCGTGCCGGTCATGTACTACATGCTGCTCGGCTACGCGTTCATGCGGGTCGGCTGACCGGGCGGTCGTCGACGCGCTCCAGCACCTCGTCGACGAAGCGCCGCAGGCTTTGCCAAGCGCGATCGAGCGGGATGCCGCCGGCCAGCGGATGCAGCACCGCGACGTCGCGCGCTCCGCGCGTGAGCTGGTCGCGGCACTCGGCCGGCGTGAGGATCTCGAAGCGCTTCTGCCGCCGCAGGTCTTCGACCGTCTCGACCGGCTCCTCGCCAGGTCGCGGCACGCCGTCGCGCCGCCAGGTCGCGTACTCCTGCAGCTCGCGCAGCATGAAGGGGGCGAGCTCGCGCCACGCCTGCTCGGGGTCGGGCTCGACGATCAGCATCGAGTTGCCGACGCCGGGGTGCATGTAGAAGCCGCTCTGGCCGAGCCGCTCGAGCTCGGCGTGGTAGGCCCGCTCGAGGTCGTCGTCGTGCTGGGGAGGATAGAAGGGCAGCCCGAAGCGGGCGGCCCGCCTCGCGGCGGCGCGGCTCTGGCCGCCGACGAGGAAGATCGGGTGCGGCCGCGTGAGCGGCTTCGGGGTCACGCGGATCGTCTCGCCGCGATACTCGAAGGGCTCGCCCGTCCAGGCGCGGAGCAGCGTCTCGATCGTCTCGTCCATCAGCCGGCCGCGGTCCTCGAAGCGCTTTCCCGTGGCGTGGTACTCGATCGGCCGATAGCCCATGCCCGCCGTGAAGACGAAGCGTCCGCCGCTCACGAGATCGAGCACCGCGATGTCCTCGGCGAGGCGCACCGGGTCGTAGAGGGTGACGAGCAGGGCGGTCACGCTGATGCGGATGCGCTCGGTGCGCGCCGCGATCATCGCCGCCAGCGTCAGTGGCGACGCCAGCCAGCCGTTGTCCGCGCAGTGGTGCTCCTCGAGGTTCACGACGTCGAACCCGCTCTGCTCGGCGTACACAGCCATGTCGACCGCCGCGCGGTAGCGCGCCGCCTCGTCGGCGGGGTCCTCGCAGAGCCCGGTCATGTTGATGCGCAGGGCGACCTGGGCCGGCATGGGGAGAATCTAGCGGGCGTCGTGCGCCCGGGCCGGGGATCTCGGGTGCGCTTTGAGGCGGCGGCCCGATCGGATACGTTCGACCCCGCATGAGCGGACTCCCCGGCACGGAGCGGCGCCCGCGATCGGGAGGAGTCGGACTCGGGCCGCCGCTGCTCCTGCTGCTGCTCGCCGTCGGCGTGTCGTTCTGGTACGCGGATCGCGGGCTGCCGCTTCACGACGAGGGCGCGCAGCTCACGGCGGCGGCCAGGATCCTTCGCGGCGATGTGTTCTATCGCGACATCGACGCCTATCCGTTCCCGGCCGCCGCCTACGCGCTGGCCGGCGCCATGGCGCTCTTCGGCGAGCACCTGTCGGTGGCGCGAGGGCTCGCCGGACTGCTCTTCTGCGCGAGCGTGATGGCGCTCTACGCGGCGGCGCTCGCGGTCGTCGGGCCGAGGCGGGCGCTGCTCTTCGGGCTGGCGCTGCTGCCCTTCAAGCTGATCGGCTGGCCGGCGTTCAGCGTCTACCTGTACTCGGACTTCGCCTTCGCGTTCGCCTGCGGCGGCCTGGCGCTGCTGCTCCACCACCGCTTCGACGGGGCGACCGGGCGCGTGGGGCTGGCGGGCCTGCTGGTGGGCGTGTCGGTCGTCGCGAAGCAAAGCCTCGGCCTGCCCCTCGCCGGACTGGCCGTCGTCGCGCTGATGATCCCCGATCGCCTGGGTGTGGGGCCGCGTGGGTCGCGCCGCGCGCACGAGGTGGCCGCGTTCGGCGTCGGCGCGGCACTCCCGATGCTGGCGATGGGCAGCTATTTCGCGTTCGAGGGGCTGCTGGGGGCGCTGCTCCACAGCGGGTTCGTGCGGCCCTTCACGGGCTACCTGCCGACGAGCGGGCTGCCCTTCCACGTGCCGCTGCTCTGGTGGAGGACGGGTCGGGTCGATCCCGACGCGTTGGCGACCTATGCGCCGCTCGAAATCTGGTCGATGCTCACCCGGATGCAGCTGCCCGGTGAGGCGCTGTATCCGCTCTACTGGATCGTCCTCGAGCTGGCCGTGCGCGCGGTCTACACCTCGATTCCCGTCGCGTTCGCCTGGGCGGCGTGGCGTCGGTTTCGCGCCGGGCCGCGCGGGAAGGGGAAGGGGGAGGGGAAGGGGAAGGGGAAGGGGAAGGGGGAGGCGCGGGCCTCGCGTGTCGCGTTGCTCGCCTGGCTGGCGCTCGCCTTCGTCGCCTCGGCGTTTCCCCGCGCCGACTGGTTCCACGTGGTCAGCATCTACCCGGTAGTGCTGCTGCTCGTCGTGGCGCTCCTGCCGCCCGGGCCGCGGTGGCAGCGGGTCGGCGCCGTCGCCGTCGCCGCCTGGCTGGCCGGGGCGCTCGGGCTCGCTGCGATCCACCGCTCGACCCTCGACCACCGGCTCGAGATGGCGCGCGCGAGCGTGGACGTGGACCCGCAGGACGCCTGGGTGGCGCCGCTCGTGGAAGTGGTCGCCCGGGAGATCCCGCCCGGCGAGCCGCTCTTCGTCTACGGCGTCGAGGCCCACTTCTACTTCCTGAGCGGGCGCTTCTTTCCGTGGCCGTTCTCGCAGCTCTATCCCGGAATGGAGGGGGCCGACGAGGGGGCCGAACTCGCGAGGCGGGTGCTCGGCGAGCGCCCGGCGATCGTGATCCGCGGCGTGCTGCACTGGCCGGGGCTGTTCTCGTCGGATCGAGTCGCGCCGAAGCTCGGCGCGGCGATGCGTCGCCACTACGCGCCCGACGAAGCGTTCTTCGAGCGCCACGGCGGCGGGCTGCCGCCGCCCCTGCGCTGGGTCGTCGAGGTCTGGCGTCCGCGGTTTGGTTCTTGACGGTGGACCGAAGATTGAACGGTGGATCGAGGATTGTGCCTGGCATGATTTCTGCTTGATCTCGGTTCATGGCAAGAAATC
>CAZETS010000031.1:53420-58963 GCA_964515335.1 uncultured Spirochaetaceae bacterium | reverse complement strand
ACCTGGCGGATCTGTTGCTGCGCCACAGCAGTGCGAACCACAAACGGGAGACGATTGCGTTCTCGAAGCGTCGGCAGGGGGCGCTCTACCGGATGGCGATCTTCGCGGTGTGGCGCAACTACGTGAAGTCGACCTCGGAGAACCGGAGCGATGAGCCTCCGGGGGTGACGATCGGGGTGATCGGGAAACGGCTCTCGGTCCGCAAGATCCTCAGGACCCGATTGGTTCCCCGGAAGCGGGAGCTCTCGCCCTGGCTCGAGCGGTGCTACTGGGGACGGATCCCGACGAGGCGGTTGCCGCAGATCCGGGTCCACGCGGCACGGTTCGCCGTCTAAGCGCCGAAAACCACCGTGAATCGACAACTTCGAGTGGTCTTGGGCCCAATCTTCGAGCCACCTCTGATGGGCTGAGCCGGGCACCGCGCCTTCGGGCTCCGCGGAAGCCGCAGTATTCCGCTGGGTCGCGATCGCCGGGACCGCCGGAATGCGCCGGCCGTCCACGGCCGACGGCCGCCTCTCTGCCTCAAGGGTGCTTCTGGATCGCCGATAGGGAAGGGCGGGGGCAACTGCCCTCGATGCGTACAGCCGCGCTCGGATGCTGAGGGACCCTTGCCGATCAACAAGCGAAAACTACTGGATGCCGCGCGGAAGCATGCCCAGAAGGGGGCCAAGCAGCGCGCGCTCAAGGAGTACAACAAGCTCGTCCAGGCCGATCCCCGCGACGCGAAGCTGTTGCTGGAGATCGGTGACGCCTATCGGCGCTGGGGACAGGCCGAGGAGGCCATCGCCCAGTACACCCGGGTCGCCCACCAGTACGAGCAGGACGGCTTCGACGCTCGTGCCGTCGCCGTCCTGAAGCAGATCCTCAATCTCGATCCCAAGCGCCACGCCGCGCATGCGAGCCTCGCCGACCTCTACCAGCGCATGGGGCTCGACTCGGACGCCGTGGCGGCGCTGCGTACGGCCGCCGACGGGTATTACCGCGAGGGCCGTCGCAAGGAGGCCCTCGAGCTGCTGCGCAAGATGGCGGCGCTCGATCCGTCCAATACGACGAGCCGTTTCAAGGTCGCCGAACTCCTTCACCAGGAGGGCATGGACGGCGACGCGGTCACCGAATATCGCGAGATCATCGAAGAGCTGAGACGGCAGGGCGCAAGCGAGCAGGTCTGTGTCGTGCAGGAGCGGATCCTCGAGCTGCGTCCCGACGACGTCGCCGTGTTGACTGCGCTGGCCCGGAGCCTGAGCGACCTCGGCTCCCCCGAGCGCGCCGAGACCTTCGCGGTGCGCGCCCTGGAACGATCTCGTGACCCCGAGCAGTTCGAGCTGCTCGCCGGCATCTACAAGAGCCTCGGCAACGACACACGGCTGGCCGAGGTGACCCGCGAGCTGGCCAGCTACTACAAGGGGCGGGGTGAGGATGACCGCGCGCGCGAGGCGCTGCAGCGGCTGCCACCCGAGAGCATCCTCGAGTCATCGCCGCTCGACGCCGAGGCCTCGGAGGTCGACGAATCCGAGCTCGACGAATCGGAGGTCGATGAATCCGAGGTCGAAGAAGACGAGCTGATCGATGACGAGGACTTCCTCGTCACCGACGCGACCGATCAGTCCCAGGTCGAGCTGCTGCCGCACGAGCCCGACGGGGGTGGGGCCGCCGGCGCTGACCTGACCGAGCACGACCTGCCCGAGGGCGATCCCGAGCAGCTGCTCGCCGAGGCCAGCGTATACCTGCGCTACGGCAAGCGCGCCCAGGCGATCGCCAGCCTGCGCAGCGTCCTCGCGCAAGAGGCCGAGCACCGCGCGGCCCTCGAGATGCTGGGCGAGGCCTGCGCCGAAGACGGCCGCGAGGACGACGCGATCGGCTGCTGGAAGAAGGCGGCGGAGATCGCTCACGCGGAAGGCGACGCCGATTCGTTCGGCGGGCTGCGCGAGCGCATCGGCGCACTCGACGCGCAGGCCGCGGCCGAGATGGAGCCGACGGAGTCGGCCGTCGAGCCGGCCGAAGCCGTGACGGACGAAGAAGCGGAAGATTCGATCGAAGCCTCCAGCGACTTCGATTTCGAGATTCACCTTTCCGGGGCCGAGGAAGAAGCCGCAGCGCTCCCCGGAGCCGGGCAGGCCGGCGAGGCCGACTTCGCCGAAGACGGCATCGAGGACCAGATCGGCATCGAGGTCGACGTCGATCTCGAGGCCGACGGCTACGACGAGGCCGCGCCCGTCGAGATGGCGCCCGAGCAGGCAGTCGAGATCGACAGTGATGGCGCTGCGGTGGATCCCCCCGGAGCCATCGCGGAGGTCATCGACGAGATCGTCGAAGAGGCCATCGATGAGGTCGCCGAGGAGGCCCGCGAAGAGACCACTCCGGACGCGAGCGCCGCGGGCCAGAGTACGACGACAGCCGAGCAGGTTCGCGACGACCTCGGAGAGGCCGAGTTCTACCTGCAGCAGGGCTTCCAGGGCGAGGCCGAGGCGATCTACCGCCGGATCCTGTCGCTGGTCCCCAACCACCCGACCGCTCTGCTGAAGCTCGGCGAGCTCGCGGCCGAGCGCGGCGAGGACCCGGGCGACGTCACCGATCCGGGCTTCGTCCCCGAACCCGACGAAGGCGATCGAGCACTCGCGGATGACGCCTCGGCTGGATTCGACATCGGCATGCCGGCCGACGACGCAGACGCCAGGCCGCAAGAAGCGATCGCACTCGCGGACGACGTGGAGGTCGAGTTCGACGACGACTCGGCCCCGTTCGAGATCGACGTCACCTGCGAGGCGGACGAGCCGATCGTCGAGGACGAGTGGTCTGCAGACGAGCTGGAGCCCGACGAGCCGCGAGGCCCCGAACTCTCGGACGATCTCGCCGCGGTTCTCGCCGAGGCCGAGGCCGCAGTAGAGGCGACAGTAGAGGAGACAGTCGAGGCGACCGCTGAGCCGGACGTGTCGAGCATCGTCGAGTCGACGCCCCGGTCGATCGAGATCGACCTGTCCGAGCCCGAGCCCGAGCCCGAGCCGTTCGCCGCCGAACCGGAGGTGGGCTTCGAGGATGTCTCCGCGCAGGACCTCGCCGGCCAGTTCGGAGACGAGTCGACCGAGGTCGAGGCGGTGGGGGCGAGTGACGCTCCGCTCGTGGACGAAGTTTTTCCGGCGGAGCCGGTGCAGGCCGAGCCGCCCGCCGCCCTCGCCGACGACACCGTGCCGATGGCCGACGCCGCCGAGCCGCTCGGCGGGGATGCTCTGGCCGACAGCTCGAGCAGCTTGCCGGACGCCAGCGAGGACACCTTCGATCTCGTCGCCGAGCTGGCCGACGTCTTCGAGGCCGCGAACGCCCCGGAGGCACCCGAAGAGGTGTCGGCGGGCTCGACCGTCGAGGACGGCTTCGAGTCGATCTTTGCGGACTTCAAGAAGGGCGTCTCGGCCACCCTCGACGAGGGCGACCACGAGACGCGCTTCGATCTCGGCATCGCGTACCGGGAGATGGGCCTCTGGGACGACGCAATCTCGGAGTTCAGCGCCTGCCTGGGAAGCGCAGAGCGCAAGCTCGAAAGCCTGCACATGATGGCGCTTTGCGCGCAGGATCTCGGCCGCTACGCCGACGCCGTCAGCCACCTCGAGCAGGCCCTGGCCGGCGCCGACCTGCCTGCGGCGCAAGTGGCCGCCCTGCAGTTCGACCTGGGGCGTGCGCAGCGCGGGGCAGGGGACGGTGCGGCGGCGCGGCGCGCCTTCGAGACCGTCGAGGAGCTGGACGCCGGCTTCCCCGGGCTCGCCGACCAGCTGGTGGCGCTCGAGCAGATCGAGACGTCGGGCGATGGCCCGGTGGAGCTGGCCGAGCCTCAGGAACAGCTCGAGACGTTTGCCGACATCATGGACGACGACGAGCCGGAGCCCGAGAGGTTCGAGAGCTTCGACGACGTCATCAGTGAAGTCGAGATGGCCGACGAAGAGGCCGATCCGGAGCCTCGGGCTTCGCGACCGGTCAGGAAGAAGAAGATCTCCTTCGTGTGAGCCCCGTCCGTGACGGGACGCTTCGAGAGGACACGTAGCGGTGGAACACCTCCAGCACTTCGGTCTGTCGCAGGACCCCTTCGGCAACGAGCCCGACCTGCGCTTCTACTTCGACAGCGCCCGTCATCGCGATGCGATGATGCGGGTCGAGCGCGGTCTGCGGCAGAACAAGGGCCTCACGGTGCTGACCGGCGCGCCGGGGACCGGCAAGACGCTGCTGGCCCGGCGCCTGCTCGAGTCGCTCGAAGAGGAGGTCTTCGAGGTCTCGCTGCTCGTCATGCTGCCCGGCGCCACCGACGCGCAGAGCGTGCTGGCGCGCTTCGCCCGGCAGCTTGGCGTCGAGAATCCGGGCACCGACCGCTCGACGGTGCTGGCGCGAATCTACGAACAGCTCGCGATCGTGCGCGAGGAAGGCCGCCACGGCGTGCTGATCATCGACGACGCCCACTTCCTGGCGGCCGATGCGATGGCCGAGATCGGGGCGCTGCTCGGCATGGAGTACGAGGAGAGCCGGCTGCTGTCGCTGCTGCTCGTGGGCACCCCCGAGCTCGACGAGTGCATGTCGAGCGACGCGGCCCTGCACCAGCGCGTCGACGTGCGCGTCCAGCTGCAGTCGCTCGGGCTCGACGGCACCGCGGCGTACCTGGCGCACCGGCTGAGCGTCGTCGGTGGTCGCGGCCCGCTGATGCCTTCGCCGACCATCGAGGCGCTGTACAAGTTCGGGCGTGGTCGGCCGAGGCTCATCAACACCCTGGCCGACAACGCGCTCTTCGAGGCCTATCTCTGCGGTCGCACCCAGGTGGAGGCCGGCGACGTCGAGCGGGCTGCGGCGGATCTCGGCGTAGGCATCGATCCGGGCACCACCTTCGCCGGACCGCCCGTGCCCGCGATGGCCGACCACCTGCCGCCGCCGGAGACGGCGCTCGCCCCGGCGCCCGTCGCGATCGAAGTGCCCGCGCCCACTCCCGAGCAGACGGCCGGCGAGCCGGCCCTCGAACTCGGCGAGCCGATCGCCGAGCCCGACCTCGCGTCGCTGCTCGACGTCGGTGACTCGGCGAACGAAGAGCTGACCACGCTGCTCGCGACCGGCCCCGAGGAGCAGAGCGCCACCTTCGACCTCGACGCCGAGGTGAACGCCGTCCTCTCCGAGCGCGAAGACGCCGTCGGCGAGCCCGAGCTGCCCAGCTTCGAGGCCGAGAACACCGCCGCGTCCGCCATGGCGGAAGCCACCCTCATCGCGCTGCCCGAGGAGGGCGATTCGCAGGGCTTCGGCGAGGTGGCCGACCTCGACGACGTCTTCGTCGAACTGATCGAGGAGTAGTGGCTCGCGCCATCCGGCACGCCTCGGCGATCTGCTAGCATCGGCGCCACGCGCGAGTAGCTCAGTTGGTAGAGCATCAGCTTCCCAAGCTGAGGGTCGCCGGTTCGAGACCGGTCTCGCGCTCCAGACATACCAGGCCCCGGCAGCCATCGGCGTGCCGGGGCTTCGTGTTTTCCGAGCCGAGATCCGGGCTCGAGCACGATTCGGCCACGACGGGGAGGCCGTCCCTC
>CAZETS010000031.1:34035-53320 GCA_964515335.1 uncultured Spirochaetaceae bacterium | reverse complement strand
CGAGCCGAGATCCGGGCTCGAGCACGATTCGGCCACGACGGGGAGGCCGTCCCTCCCTCTATGCCCCCTGTGGGCATGGCTGCCCCCCTGGGAATCGCCTATTCCGAGAAGAACGCGGGTCCGCCACGCTGTGAGGGTGCCCCAGGCCGACCCCGGCGATGTGCTCGCCAGCCGCCGTGAGCGCCCCCATGGCGAGGGTTCCGACGCCGGGCGGGTCCGGGGTGGCGGCAGCAACTCGAACGCCTCGCCGGCCGGCCTATCGAGAGCGGGCCGCTGGAAGGTTTCGGCGTCCGTCTGCGCGGCCGGCTCGACTCGACCCGGCCGCTCCGGAGCAGAGAGCCCCGGCCCGGACGCTCGCGACGCCGCTCCGGCGTATTGGTGATCGGGGGCGCGGCCACTTCGGGCGAAGTCTCCGTGGCCTCGTCGGGCAACTTCGCCAACTGTCCGAAGCCAACGGCCCGGAGCCGACGATCTCGCGCCTCGATGCTCTGGGCTGACCTTTCCGCGCGCTCATCGCCGAAAGACCGAAGGGACGCTCGCCGGCAAGGACGGGGTGTGTCGGCGCTACCTTCGCCCGCGATGCCCATGGTTTCGCTCGTCATCGTCCACTGGCAGGGGAAGGATCGACTGCTTCGCTGTCTCGACGCCCTGCGTCGTGATGCGGGGCGGTCCGAGGCCGGGGGGGACCGGATCGAGGTGGTCCTGGTCGCGAACGGTCCCGAGGCGAAGGCCAACCTGGACGATCCCGCGGTGGTGGCGACCTGGCCCGAGCGGACGCTCGTCTGGCTCGAAGCGAATCGTGGATTCGCCGCGGGCGCGAACGCCGGGATCGCCCGGGCGCGCGGGCGCTGGATCTCCACATTGAACGACGACACCGAGGTCGAGTCCGGCTTCCTCGAGACCCTCCTTGCGGCCGCGGAGGCCGCGGATCCGCGCTGCGGCATGCTCCAGCCGTGCATGGTGGAGGCAGAGGGTTCGAATCGCATCGACTCGACTGGTATCGCGATCCGTCGAGGGGCGTCGATCGAGGATCGTGATCGCGGGCAATTGCGCGGCGACGAGGCGGGGGGGCGCGAGGTGTTCTGTGCCTCCGCGGGCGCAGCCTGGTACAGACGGGAGATGCTCGAAGACATCGCGCGCAGGGGCGAGGTCTTCGATCCCGACTACTACATGTATTTCGAGGATGTCGACCTCGGTTGGCGCAGCCGGCTCGCCGGATGGCAGGCCGTCTATGTCCCCGAGGCGATCGTTCGCCATGGGCGGCACGCGAGCGCGTCCGCGAAGCCCCCCGGATTCGTTCGCAGCCAGTGCATGCAGAACCGGCTTCGCGTCGTCCTCGCCAACGGCTCGAAGCGCTTCGTGGTCGCTGCGCTCCCCCGGCTCGCTAAAGACGTCGGGGGGCTCGTCCTCGATCGTGGTTGGCGGGGGGGCTGTGACGCGGTCCGGTCGGTTTCTTCCGGGCTCGCGGCGCGGCGCGTCGCCTCGCCGGCGGAGCGGGCCGCGCGGGCGTCCGTCGAGCGCGAGTGGTTCGGGCTGCCGTGATGACAGCGAATGGCTGGCCCGGGGCCGGCGCGTCATGACCCTCGTCGACGAAACCCCTGGCCCGTGGCCGCGGCGCGCGATCCTCTTCGGGTTGGCAGCGCTCGCCGCCGCCCACGCACCGATCGTCTTCGGCGAAGCGGGCAACGAGCGGCTGCCCCACCTCGAAAACGTGCTCTTCGAGCCGACCGCGGCGGCCCCCCTGGCCGTCCTGCTGTGCTGGCTCTGGATGGTCTGGGTGCGGCGAGCGCGGCTGCAGGGATTCGCGGGTGAGGAGCGTGTCGAGGCGGGCGCGCTGCTGCTCGCGGTAGCCGGCGGACTCGCTGGCTGGTCGCACTACACGGGGGTCACTCCGCTGCTCGTGCCCGCTCTCGCCCTGGCTTCGCTGGCGAGCGCGCTCCTGCTCGCGGGACCTCGTGCGTTCAGGACCCTCGTCTATCCATCGGTCTTCCTGTTGTTGGCCATGCCGCTGCCGATGCCGATCGTGAACGCCATCCTCTACCCGCTCCAGATCTGGAACGCGGCGGCCACCGGCGCAACGCTCTCTCTGATTGGCTTCGACGTCGTAGTGTCCGGCAACCTGGTCTTCACCGGGGATCGCGTCGCCCAGGTGATCGAGACCTGTACAGGGGTCCGGTCGGTGCTCACCGTCGTGATGGCGGCATGCGTCTATACCGAGGTCATGTGGCACGATCACAAGCGACGTCTGGCCTTGATCCTGGTGGCGCCGCTCATCGCGATCTTCACGAACCACCTGCGGATCCTCTCGATACTCTTCAATCCGTACGCCACGTTCGCAACGGTGCATACGATCCAGGGGCTCGTGATGATCGCGGTCGCGGTCATCCTGCTGGCGGCGATCGATGCCTTGCTCGATCGCACGTGGAAGACCGAAGCGGAGCCGCATCTGATCGTTGAAGTGCCACGGGGGCGGGTCTCTCTGGGCGCGGCGGCCAGCTATGCCGCGTTGTGCGGAGCGATCGCGGTCGTCGCTCTGGCCGGCCCGCGTTGGCAGCCCCCCGACGATCTCGAGGTCACTCCCCTCGCCACTTTCGATGGAGCGGTTGCCGGCTACGCGCTGGCCGGCTTTCAGCCGGACTTCGAGTACCTGGGCAGCGTCCGCTTCGATCACTTCGTCGCGCATCGCTCGACCCCGCTGGGCGACCGTGCGGGCCAGCCCGAGGTTCGCCTTCTCATCGGCAGCGATCAGCGCCTGGATCCGACCCTCGGCATTGGCTCGTCGAAGGCGGCCATCCCGGGGCCCGGAGGATTCATCGCTCCGGACGCGCTGACGCCCGCGCCCCCCGCGCCGGGGGTCGAGGTCATGGTCGTCCGGAAACCGAGAGAACGGTTGCTCGTCTACTTCTGGTCGCTCGGCCAGAGCGATCTCGTCACCGAAACGATCCGTGCCGCCCTTGGGCTCGACCGAAGCCCTTGGCGCCGACCGGGACGATCCGTTTTCGTGCGGCTGTCGACGGCGATCGAGCCCGGCGTTGCTGGCCTCATCGAAGCCGAGTCACGCCTCGATGAGTTCGTCGGGGCGCTGCATTCCGAGTTCGAAGAGCTCGGCGCCGCACCTCGGTGAGCCGTGACACGCTTGCGCGCCCTCATGGTTGAGGGCAGTATGCCTCGCTCGAAAATGTGGAATACGAGGGGGACGATTCGATGCCGATGAAAGTGCTGATCGAGCCGACCGAGATCGACGCCGTGCGGATCGTGCGGACCGGCCGATTCGACGACGACCGCGGTTTCTTCAGCGAGTCGTACTCACGCGAGATGTGGTCGCGCGCCGGCTTCGAAGGCGAGTTCGTCCAGGACAACCTGAGCAAGTCGTGCCGCGGGACTTTGCGCGGGATGCACTACCAGATCGAGCCGGACGGGATGGGGAAGGTGGTGCGGTGCGTCCAGGGGTCGATTTTCGACGTCGCCGTAGACCTTCGGCAGGGCTCCCCTTCTTACGGCAAGTGGGTCGGCCGGGAGCTCTCCGGCGAAAACGGGCTCTCGCTCTGGGTTCCGGTGGGCTTCGCGCACGGTTTCGTCGCCCTCGAGGACGAAACTCTCGTCCACTACAAGTGCACATCGATGCATGCGCCCGATTCGGAGCGCGCGCTCCACTACGCGGACCCGGACGTCGGGATCGAATGGCCGCTCGAGCCTTTCGTGATCTCGGAAAAGGACGATGCCGCTCCGCGGCTCTGCGACCTCGAGGCGGACTTCGAGTACTGAGCGGCGGCAGCCGCTCGACGGCTAGCGCTGCTCAGCCGACCTTCGCGACGCCAAGGGTCTGGAGGTAGCCGCGCAAGGCGTCGCGCCAGGGAGGCAGGGTGTCGAGTCCTAGTTCGCGGAGCCGTACATTGTCGAGCGCCGAGTAGGCGGGGCGCCGAACCGGTGACGGAAAGTCGCGGCTCGTGGCCGGCAGCAGGGACACCTCGGTTCCGGACTCCTCGAAGATCGCAGCCGCGAACTCGTTCCAGGAACAGACGCCCTGGCACGTGGCGTGGAACACTCCGCGCGCCTCGCTCGTCGCAAGGGCGAGGATCTGTGCCGCGAGATCGACGGTCGCCGTCGGCGTGAGGATCTCGTCGGTCACGACCTTCACCTCACCCCGCTCGGCCGCAAGATGGAGCATCAGTTGGACGAAGTTCCGTCCACCCTTCGCGAGGCACGGTGCTGCGCCGTATAGGCCAGAGCTCCGCACGATCGCGTGCTCGGGGCAGGCGGCCGCGAGCAGGTGCTCTCCGGCGAGCTTGCTGGCCGCATAGACGTTCAGCGGCGCGGGCTGGTCGTCCTCGCGCCATGGACGGGGCGCCCCGGTCGCGTCGGTCGGTGGCGTGGGGCCGAACACATAGTCGGTGCTCACGTGTATCAGTCTGGCGCCGATTCGGGCGCAGGATTCGGCGAGGCTCGCGACGCCTGTTGCGTTCACCGCGTAGGCCTCGGCGGGCGCTTCTTCGCAGGCTGGGACGTTGTGGGCGGCGGCTGCGTTGACGACCAGCTCGGGGCGGACGACATCTTCCACGACCGAGCGGATCGTCTTGGCGACCGTGAGGTCGAGCACGTGGTCCGTGCCATGCCGCGCCGCGCGGTGAACCTCGAAGGATCCGTCCGCGCAAAAGGCCCGGTCAAGATCCGTCCCGAGTTGCCCGGTCGCTCCCACGATCAGCGCGCGCATGCGTTCTCCGATGGCCTTCTGTCGTCGAGGTGCGTTAGAAGGCGGGCGCGCTACTGCCCGAGTTGCCTGAAGACCTCGATGTTGTAGAACGCTTCCTTCGAGAAATCGCCGTACTCGCTCATATGGGCATGCAGCTCATTCACGATCGCCGCGATGTCGTAGCGCGGCGTGAAGCTCAGGACCTCCCGCGCGCGTGCCGTCGAAACGCGATAGCTGCGGAAGTCTTCGACATCTCGGACCTCGACATCGATCGCTCGGCCTGTGACGGCCTCGACACCCGCTGCCACCTGCTCGCCGATCTCGCCGACCGTGAAGTTGTCGTAGGCGACGTTGAAGACGCCACTCGTCCCCTGCGGTGCGTCGACCGCGAGTCGAAAGGCTTCGCAGGTGTCACGAACGTCGAGGATCGGCCGCCAGATCCGCGGGTTGTTCACGGTGATGCGCCCGGTCTCGAGCGCCGTCTTGAACATCGTGTTCACGATCAGGTCGAAACGCATGCGCGGGCTATAGCCGACCACCGTGCCCTGACGGAGCGCGATCGTCGAGAATCCGTCGTCGGCGAGCTGGAGCACCCCCCGTTCCCCCTGAAGCTTGGAGATGCCGTAGGGGTAGCCGCAATGCACCGCGCTCGCCTCGTCGGCGAGGGCGGCGTCAGTGAAGCCGTAGACCGAGCAGGACGAGGCGTAGATGAAGCGCTCGACGCCAGCCTTCTTTGCGATGAATGCAAGATAGGAGGGGAGGGCGCCGTTCTCGACGAAGTTTCTCGCCGGATCGAACTCAGCCATCGGGTCGTTGGAAAGCCCCGCGAGGAAGATCACGCGGTCGAAGGGGGCAAGGTCGGATTCGTCGAGTTCGAACAGCTGACGCTCGATCGTCTCGACGCCGTCGGGCAGGTGGCGGCCGAACCAGAAGAGGTCGGCGACGGCGACTTCGTGGCCCTGGCGCTCGAGCAGCGGGACGAGTACCGAGCCGATGAATCCGGCGCCTCCGGCGATCAGGATACGCATGAGCCCTCTCCAGGTTGTCTGACCGCGCTATCCTGCGAAATGTCTCGCTGTAAAGCAAGCGCCCGGCCAGGCGGTTCGCGTGACATCCGGGTTTCGCCGGCGCCCGCCCCTTCGAAGACCGTAGGGGAAGAAGGGTAAGTAGGGGACGAAGGGTAAGTAGCGGAAGTAGGGGAAGTACGGTCATTGCGGAAAAGCGGAGTGCATTCAGCCGAATTCCTGAAGCGCGCCGCTAGCGTCGCGACAAGGGCCGGGTGAGTATCAGGGCGCGATCCGCAGAGGGCCTTCGCCGCGTGCGCTGGATCCGGGAGTGCGGGATCGGGAGGAAGACGCGTGTCGCCGTATAATCCGTTCTCATTCATCGCGACGGGGTGGCGACATCGCGAGGTGATCATGCGGCTCGCGGGGCGGCGGATCCAGTCCCGCTATCGCGGATCCTTTCTCGGGATCAGCTGGGCGGTGCTGGAACCGCTCGCGCTCCTCGCGATCTACACCTTCATCTTCGGCCTCGTGTTCCGCGCGAAGTGGGGGGCGTTGCCGGTCGGAGACGGCGCCCAGGGCGAGTTCGCGCTCTTCCTTTTCTCTGGCCTGACCATCTACTCGATCTTCTCCGAAGCGGTGAACGACTCGCCGCAGGCGGTGCTCGCGTCCGAGCAGTACGTCAAGCAGCTCGTCTTTCCGTCGGAGATTCTTGCATGGGTTGCGGTCGTGGCCGGTCTCTTCAAGTTCGCCATCAGCTCGGCCCTTCTCGTTCTCTTCTACCGGCTGACCCTCGGAGCCCTGCCCGTGGCCGCGCTCCTGCTGCCGATCATCGTCCTGCCGGTCATCCTCCTGACCCTGGGAGTCACGTGGTTGGTGTCTTCACTGGGCGTGTTTCTGCGTGACCTGGGGCAGATCGTCGGGCTGTTCACGACGGCGCTTCTCTTCGTGAGCCCGATCTTCTATCCGGCGTCGACGATTCCCGAGCGCTATCGGGACCTCTACTTTCTGAATCCCTTCGCCGGCGTGCTCGAGATGTCGAAGCGCAGTCTTTTCGAGGGCGACGTCCCCGATCCGGTCGAGATTGGCGTGCTTCTTCTGCTCGGGTGGATCGTCGCATGGATCGGCCATGGCTGGTTCGTCCGCACGAAGGCGGGGTTCGCCGATGTCCTCTGATGCAACGGGCGGCCCCGCACCGCTCGCGATCGAGGCCCGCGGGCTGGGCAAGACCTACCCCATCTACGACCGGCCCCAGGACCGGCTCAAGCAGATGCTCTGGCCCGGCCGCAAGCGTTTCCACCGCGAGTTCGTGGCAGTTCGGGGCGTCGATCTCGAGGTGGGACGGGGCGAGTGCGTCGGGGTCGTCGGTCGAAACGGCTCGGGGAAGTCGACCCTGCTCAATATGATCTGCGGCACGCTCACGCCCAGCGAAGGCGAGATCAGGGTGCGGGGGCGGGTCGCGCCGATGCTCGCGCTGGGCGCCGGCTTCAGCCCCGACTTCACGGGTCGTGAGAACGTGAAGCTGAACGCGATGGTAAGGGGGATGTCGGCAAGGGAGCTCGGCGATCGCATGCAGACGATCATCGACTTCGCCGACATCGGCGAGTTCTTCGACCAGCCGGTGAAGAGATATTCGAGCGGGATGTACTCGCGCCTGGCTTTCGCGGCGGCGATCGCCACCTCGCCGGAGATCCTCGTGATGGACGAGGTGCTGGCCGTCGGCGATGAGGCATTCACGCGCAAATGCTTCGCGCGGATCGAGGCAATCAAGGAAGACGGCGCGACGATCTTCTTCGCGTCCCACGCGCCGAACCTGATCCACGAACTCTGCGATCGCGCGATCCTGATGGATGGCGGCGAGTGCCTCCTCCAGTCGGACCCCAAGACGGTCGTCGCCCAGTATCAGCGCCTGCTCTACTCGCGGATGGAGGAGACGGACGCGATTCGTGAGGACGTACGGGCGATCGGTGCGTTGCCCGAAGGCGAGCGCGCCGCCGCGGCGGCGGTCTCCCTCGAGGATGGCGGGGTCGATACCCCCATCGACACCGGGCGCTTCGAGCCGTCGCTCCAGCCCGAAAGTACCCAGTCCTACGGGGTGGGAGGCGCCCGGATCCGGGACCTGCGGATCCTCGACCCGTCGGGGCGGCAGGTGAACCTCCTGCGCGCCGGTCAGGTCTATCGCTATGCCTACGAGGTCGATTTCGACGAGAACGCCGAGCAGCTGCGCTTCGGCATGATGATCAAGCTCGTCACCGGCCTAGAGCTGGCGGGCCAGGCTTCAGCGGTACGCGGACGGGGGCTCACCAAGGTCGACGCGGGGAGCACCGTGTCGGTCGCCTTCTCCTTCGTGGCGCGGCTCGTGCCTGGCACCTACTTCATGAACGCCGGCGTTCTCGCCGCCGACGGGGAGGAGGAGAAATTCCTCCAGCGCGTGATCGACGGTTTGATGTTCAAGGTCCTGCCGGATGAGGCTTCCCGGGTGGAGGGCTTGGTCGACCTGGGGCCGCACGAGGCGGGCGGCGAGGCGAGTGTGCGCGTAGCCCCGCCGGACTCCTGCTAAAGTAAGGGGAGGCGTCGCCTTGCGCCCTGGCCCGAGGCGTCGATCCCAAGAGGGGCGGGAGATGCGGCCGATCGACGCGATCGACGAACTGAAGAAGACCTACGTCAACACCGACCTCGACTGGGAGCGATTGCTCGAGTTCGCCTATAGGGAGCTCCTCGACGCGGATTCCTGGGTGATCGACATCGGGGGGCACGGCGGACGACATGCCGACGTCTTCATCCGCGAGATCGGCTGCGCGCGGGTCGCGGTCGTCGAGCCTCTGCCGGATCACGCGGCCGCCCTCGAGGCGCGCTACCGGTGTCTATCCGGGGTGTCCGTTCATGCCTGCGCGATCGGCGGCGAAACGGGACGCACCTCCTTCATCTTCAACGCTGGCAGCCCCGAGGAGTCCGGCATCCGCGAGCGTCGCTACAATCAGCCCGATGCCGCGCATCTGGTCGAGCTCGAGGTCGAGCTCCTGCGGCTCGACGATCTCTGCGCCGATTGGGAGCGGCTCGATTTCGTAAAGGTGGATACAGAAGGAGGCGAGGTCGACATCCTGGCCGGCGGGGAAGAGACGCTGCGTCGCCTCAGGCCGGTCGTTTCCGTCGAGTATGGCGCCGCGGGCTATCAGGCCTACGGTCATTCGCAGGGGACGCTCTTCGAGCGCGCCGCGGAGCTCGGCTACGGGCTGCTGGATCTCTTCGGCAATGCGATGCCGACGCTCGAGGAATGGTCGCTTTGCTCGGACAACTTCTACTGGGATTACCTGATGGTGCCGAACGAGAGCTGTGCGAAGGTCGGTGAATGTCTGTCGGGTCAATGGGGGCGGATTCAGGAAGTGATCATGCCCGGTGCGCGCGACCGGATCCGGGCGGGCCTTGCCCCGGGCGCCTGAGCGAATCCGGGTCCGATTCGTTTCGAGCCGATTCGCGGCTGTGCGCGGCTGGCTCCAGCGATGAAGCGTCTTGATCACAACCCGACGAGAGTAGAGCCCCTGTCGTGATTCGGAAGGTTGCGCAAGCCAACGCGGCGCTCGTGACGGGAATCTGGATGAGGCCAGGAGTCTCGTCCGCCGCGCCGACCCACTCCCGCTCTGCGCATGCAAGTGAGGCAGCATTGGTTTCGAACACGCACCGGTGGATCGAGGCGGGAGCAGCACCGTGAGTCCCGCGCGTACTCGCTCGAAGAGCCGAGGTGGCGAGGCAGAGCGACGCCGGCGGCCGACTCGAACCGCGGGCGGCGCCCCGCAGGCGAGTCGCCAGGCGATCCTCGTCCTCGGCATGCACCGCAGCGGTACGTCGGCGCTCACGCGCGTGCTCGGCCTCTCGGGCGCGACCTTGCCCGCGCACCCGATGGGCGCCTCAGAGCTGAACCCGCGCGGCTTCTTCGAGTCGGACTCGATCTATCGCCTCCACGAGGAGCTCTTCGAAGCGTTCGGGACCGCGTGGGACGATCTTTCGCCGATGCCCGCTGGCTGGGTCGACACGGGCCTCGGTCGCCAGTTCGTCGAGAAGATGGTCGAGGTCGTGCGCGGGGAGTTCGATGCGGCGCCGCTCTTCGTGGTCAAGGATCCGCGTCTGTGTCGCCTGGTTCCATTCTGGAATACGGTGCTCCAGCGGATCGAGACAGAACCGCTCTACGTCCTACCGGTCCGAAACCCGCTCGAGGTCTCGTCGTCCCTCTGGCGGGCCCAGGGCGTACACGAGCAGCAGGGGCGCCTGCTCTGGCTCCAGCACGTCCTGATGGCCGAGCGCGATACGCGCGGCGAGCGGCGTGTCTTTCTGACATACGATCAACTGCTCGAAGACTGGCGTGCTGTGCTCAAGCGGATCGCGTCCGTTCTCGACCTCACGTTTCCGCGGGCTGCGCGTCGCGTCGCGGCCGAGATCGATGGGTTCCTGACCGAGGCGCTCCGGCATCACGAGCTGCCTTCCGGGAAGGTGGAAGTCCGAGAAGACGTAAACGAGTGGGTGCGTGGAGTCTGGTCCTGGGTCGAAGGCGCAGCAAGCGGCTCGCGCATGCCTTCGATGCGGACGATGGACAAGATCGGCGAAGCGTTCTTCGCGGCCGAGGCGGCGTTCGGCCCGGTGGTTGCGGAGCAGGAGCAGTCGCGTCGGGAGCAGGCCGAAGAAGCCGGGAGACTCCGAGAAGAGATCACGCGCCTGGGCGATGCTCGAGAGCATCCGGTCGTCGAAGTCCCGGCTTCACCGGATGCGCTCGATATGCGACTCGGCGCGCTGACGGAGTCGATTCGCACTTTGCTTTCGATGTGGGCCGTGGATCTGCGCACGCGGGGCGTCGAACCGGGGCATCTCCTGGAGCCACTCCTGAGGCGGATCGAGGCGGCGGGTCCCGCGGTGGCGAACGAAGCCGACTCCGAGCCGGTCATCGAGCTCGAATGGGTTCAGCAGGCGGTCGAGAGCGGCGTTCGCGAGTCTGAGGAAACGGCCGCTCGCCATCGAGAGCTGGAGGCCGAGCTCGCCGGTGCGCGACGAGAGCTGGACCGGCTGGCGGGTGTCGAAGCATCGCTGGCGAGTGATCGATCTCGCATCGTCGAGCTGGATGATCGGGCGCGCACGAGGGAGCAGGAGCTCGTTCGCCTGGAGGCGATCGTCGCCGAGCAAGCGAACACCGCCGATCGGCTTGCGGCGGCGGAGGCGCGCTGTGACGAGTGGTCGCAGGCGAGCGACGCACGCGACCGGGAGCTGTCGGAGCTTCGAGCGGGGGCGGCCGAGCTGGATGCCTTGCGAGACCGCATCGAGGTCCTGGTCGGTGAGCGGGAGGGCCTTCGGCGGGCCGTCGATGAACACGCGGGCGAGTTGTCGCGCGTTCGGGCCGCCGGGCACGAAGCCGAGCTGGAGACGGCTCGCTACAAGAGCGAGGTCGCTGGACTCGAGCAGACCCGAGAGCAGCTCGTCGCGGCGCAATCCTTGATCCAGGGGCTCGAGGGACGCTCGGCGGCGCTCGAGGCGTTGGTGGCGGAGCGGGATGGGAAGCTGGCTGACCGTGAAGCGGTTGTTGCCGGTCAGGCAGGGGCGCTCGCCGACCGTGAGTCGGATCTGGCGGAGCGCGACGAGGAGATCCGCGGCCTTCGCTTGCAACTCCAGGAAGTCGAGCGCGGGCTCGGCGAAGCGCGCGCCGTTGCCGTCGAGCGCGACGGGCTGCGGGAGCGACTGGAGGCAGCCGGCGAGGAGCGGGAGCGGCTCCGTTCGAACGTCGATGGTCTCGAGGAGGATCTTCGAGGGCTGCGGACGCGTCATCAGCATCTCGAGCTTGCTCGGGCCGAAGACACGTCGCGTCTCCAACGCGAGCTCGACCGGGTGTCGGCATTCGAGGAGCGGGCCGCGGAGCTGCAGTCGAGCCTCGAGGCGGCGAAAGCGGACCGCGCCGAGTTGGAAGCCGGGTCCGCGCGGATCGCCGAACTCGAGGGGCTCGTTGCGGAACGAACGAGCGAGGCGGCCTTCGCGGCGGAGCTCCAGGAGGTCGTTCGCGCCCGCGACGCCGAGCTTCGTTCCCTGCGTGCCGATGCGCTGCAACTGCCCAGGCTCAGGGCTCGGCTCGTCGAGAGCGAGGCGGCTCTCGAGCGCGTGCGCGAGGAAGGGCGAATCGAGTTGGCGGATCGGACCGAGGAGATCTGCGCGGCACTCGAGGACCGCGAGGTCGAGATCGCCCGCCTGCGAGGCGTCGCCGCGGAGGCCGCGCACCTGGGCTCCGAAGTGAAGATTCGCGAGAGTGAGCTGAAGAGCGCCGCTGCGAAGTACGAGGATCTCCGATCCCACGCGGATCGGGTGGACGGCGAACTCGAAGAGGCACGCCGCGAACGGGATGGCGCGCGGGACGAGCTGGCCGAGGTCGTGGAAGGCGAGCTCGACGTGGCGCGCCGGGAACGGGATCGGGCCCGGGAGGAGCTCGCCAAAGTCAGGGAAGTCCTCCGCATCACCCGAGACGGGGAAGATCGAATCCCCGGACCGCTGCACTATCAGACCGGCGCAGACCCGCTTCCGGTTGCTTCTGCTGCGCGGGTGCTCGGTCTGCCGCGTCGTGTCGGCAAGCTCCTGTGGTGGGCGGCGTCCTTTCAGCTCCGCGCGCGGCTCAAGGATCGGAGGGCCGCGGCGCGGATCAGGGCAAGCGGTCTCTTCGACGACCAGTTCTATCTCGCGAACGCACCCGAGCCGCCCGAGGCTTTCGGCGATCCGGTCATGCACTACGTGCGATGCGGTGCGGCTGAGGGCCGCGATCCCTCAGCGGCTTTCTCGACGCGCTTCTACCTGGATACGAATACCGACGTGGTCGCGCTCGGGTGCAACCCGCTCGACCATTTCGCCCAGTACGGTTGGCAGGAAGGGCGGCGGCCGCACCCGTTCTTCGATGTCGACTACTATCTGCGAACCTATCCGGACGTCGCCGAGAGCGGCGAGAACCCTCTCCGCCATTGGTTGCACCAAGGGTGGAGGGAAGGGCGCCAGCCCGGGCGCCCCGAGAAAGGGGTACGACCGCTAGGTCCCCGCGGTGCTAGATCTCGGCCGTTGCCCGCGGCGAGCGGCCTCGACTCGTCGGCGTCCCCCCAATCGCCCGGGCAGAATGCCCCCCGAAAGGCCGGCCTGCGCGATTCGTCTGGGCTCGGGCGGCCGGCGGCTGGATTCGGGAGATCGGGCCCCGCCGGCGAGAAGGCGCCGGCCCCCAAGCGCCTCGAAGCCGGGCGCGCGCCTTCGGGGCGTTTCTCTGTTCACGCGCTCGGCGTCGACGTCGAACGTACGACGGAGCGGGACGACCCGGTCGTCATCGTCGTGACGCACGAACTCCCGCATCCCCCGCGAGCCGGAAACCAATACCGAATCTCGCGTTACATCCATTGGCTACGCTCGCGTGGCAATCAGGTGATTACGGTCTACTGCCCCCTCACGGAGGGATCCGCTACGCGGGCCGAGGTCGAGGCGGCGGCCCACGTCCTCGAAGATCTGATCGTCTGCGAGAGGAGCGGAGCCGTGGTGTCGGCGGTCGCGCCGCACTGGCAGCGGGCTCTGGGCGAGCTCGACGGCGCCGAAGTCGTGCCGTTTCTGGAAGGTCTCGATCCGCTCGAAGGAGAGGACGCCGACGCTCATCGCGAGCGCGTCGCGCTCGAGCAGGGCTATTGCCCGGACGCGCTCGCCCGTCTCGTTCTTCATCTCGATGCGGCGCTCGACGGCCCTGCCGTCGTCATCACCAACTATATCTGGGTAACGCGCTACCTGGACTCCTTGCGACCCGCAACGCTGTCGATCATCGACACCCACGACATGTTCTCGACGAAGAAGGACAAGGTCAAAGCGTTCGGGGTCACGAATGAGCTCGAGTTGACGCCGGAGCAGGAGCGGGCGCTGCTCCTGCGTGGGGGCGTCACGATGGCGATCCAGCCGGAGGAGGCACGCGCCTTCGAGGCACTCGTTCCGGAGCGGAAAGTCTTGACTGTGGGCGTTGACTTCGATCCGGTGTCGGCGGTACTGGTTCGGGACGAAGGTGCGGCGCCGGTCCTGGGACTCGTGGGTTCCGGGAATGCGATGAACGTGAAAGGGGCGAACGACTTCCTGCGATTCGCGTGGCCGATGATTCGGCGCGAGTGCCCCGACGTGACGATACGGGTGGCCGGGGCGGTTTGCGCTTCCCTCCCGCGAGACGTGGAGGGCGTCGAGCTCCTCGGGGTCGTCGACTCCCTGTCTGCGTTCTATGCAGCGTGCGATGTGGTCGTGAACCCCACGGCGGCCGGGACGGGGCTGAAGATCAAGACCGTCGAGGCGCTCGTCCACGGTAGGCGCATCGTCGCCTGGCCTCTCGGTGTAGACGGCGTGCCCGAGCCGCTCCTCCGGTATTGTCACGTCGTGCGTGACTGGTACGACTTCGCGCAGCAGGTTCGAGACCTCCTCGATCGCGCGAAGGAGGACGGGGTGATGCTCGGGCAGCAAGAAGTGGCGCTCGTCCAGGAGGGCCTCGCGGCCGCAACCGTCTACGCGGAGCTCGGAGATACCATCGATCGCCGACTGCGCGGTTTGGCAACCGAGGAGACGCAGGAGGATGGCTGAACCTGCGGTCCGCGTCCTGGTCGACATGGCGACCGGTGGGCCCGACGGGGCAGCGATCGAGTCGGTGCTTCGATCCCTCCGGGCCGATGGCGAAGATGGGCTTTTCGCCGGGGTCGACATCTTGCTCGCTCCCGACGCAGAGCTGCCGCAGGCGGTGGATCCTTCGTGGCAGATCGTTCGCACAGAGGATCCCGTTGGTGCAGCGTCCCGCGCCTTTCAGCATGCAGCGAGCGCTGGATCGCGTCTGCTGGTCCTGCTCGGCACTGCTGGGCCAGGTCGAGCGGGTCTCGCCGAACTCGGGCGCTCTCTCGAGCGGGACCCCTTTTTCGGCTTCGCGCTTCCGCGCGTGTCCCTCGTCGCCGACGAGTTCCTGGCGAAGCTCGATGAGCGATTCGGGGATCCGGAGATCAATTCACTGCCGGCTTCGGTACTGAGTTCGCTGCCCGAGAGCGAGTTGGTGGACGACGTGCTGTTCGGCGCCGTACTGATCGACGCAGACGTCGTGCGGGATTTCGAGCCGCTCGATACGAGCCTCGGCACGGTCTGGGGTTCAGTCCGAGAGCTGATGGCGCGGGCGCGTCGCGTGGGTTTTCGCACAGTGCTCTCCAACCGCTCAGTGGTCCGTGCGCCCGGGCCGCGACAGCCGGACGCCGAGGCGCGCGTCGAGGAGGCAAGGCTCGCGGAGCGTTATCCGGAAATCCACGAGCTGGCCGAAGACTGGGCGGCCTCCGGCCGGCACGAGCATGAGGCGCTGCTCGCGCGGTGTCACTCGGCGAGCGTCGACGTGCGGCGGACGCTGATCGTCGACCTCACCGATCTGGGTGCGATGTTCAATGGTACGAGCGAGGCCGTAATCGGTCTGCTGTGGGGTCTGAAGTCGTTGCGGACCGATTGGCGCATCTCGCTCTGGGTCGCGCCCCACGTGGTCGCCTTCCACGGTCTCGACCGCTACTTCCCCGAGTTTAAACGCGTCTGGCCGGCGCCGACTTCGCGCTACACCGCCGTCTTCCGCCCCATCCAGCCCTGGTCGATCCGGCAGGTCGAGCAGCTCCACCGACTGGGCTTCTTCGTTTTCGTCATGATGTTCGACACGATCCTGCACGAAAGTCGGGTCGGTGCACCCGTGGCCCTCGGCAAGGTCTGGGAAACCCTGGCGCGCACGGCCGACGGTCTCTTCTACATCAGCCGGTTTACCCGCGACCGTTTTCGCATGCGCTTCCCGGTCGACCCCAGCGTTTCCGAAAGCGTGACGCTTCTCTCGACGCATCCCGGTGATTTCTGCGAGGGGCCGACCGAGGCCTGCGACGACTACCTTTTCGTCGTCGGGAATCAGCTCGCCCACAAGTGGCTCGAACCGACGATCCGCGACCTCGCCGAGTCCTTCCCCTATCAGCCCATCAAGGCGCTCGGCTTCGAGGAGCCGAGCCTGTCTCAGCTCTCCGGGATCCCCAGCGGTCATCTCGCTCGGGAAGCGGCCGATCGTCTCTACCGCGACGCACGTTTGATCGTCTTTCCGTCTCAGTACGAGGGATTCGGGATTCCGATCGTGCGCGGACTCGCCCACGGAAAGACGGTGGTCGCGCGCCGGACGGAGCTGTTGGAGGAGTTGGCCGGCCACTACCGTGGTCCAGGGACGTTGCACGCCTATACGACGCGCGCGGAACTCGTCGAGCGTGTCGCCGAAGTGCTCCACGGCGTCGGTCGCGAGGGAATGCCGCTGGGCGGGGATCTCGCCCCGGGTGTGGCGCCGCCCGCGCAGTCGGACGTCGCAGGCCAGGTGCTGGCGTTGATCGAGGATCGAGTGAGCAAGCCCCACGCCTCGAACTGGCGGCGCCGTCAGGAGCTCTTCGAGTTCGCCGCTGCCCACCGCATCTGCGGCGGGGCCTGAGCGGCCATGCGTCTGCGGATCGCAACCGTGCTCGTCGGGCACGAGCGGCAGGTCTACCTCGAGAAGGCCCGCAAGATCGATGCCTTGCTCTCGGCAACCGTACCCAAGGCGGTTCGCGAGATGGTGGTCGTCGACAATGCGCGGCCGCGGATCGAGTTCGAGCGTCTCGACGAATCGACTGTGATCGTCGGCGGAGACAATTCGCTGCGCGAGTTCAGCGCGTGGGACCGCGGGCTCGCGCAACTCGAGCGGACCCGATCGAATCCGGACCTGGTGCACTTCGCAACGAGTGCCTACGACGCTCTCTACTCGAGCTACCTCGAGTGCTTCGACGCGCGCCTCCTCGCTGCTTCGCTCGCGGCTCGCGCGGCCGTCGGGCACGTCGACTACTACGACGATCCGGTCGAGGTCGTCGGCCGCGCGTCTCAGCCCTGGCTTCGCACCTCGTATTTCTTCGTGCCGATGGAGGCGGTGCGTGCGATTCGATCGATGGTCTCCTTCGAGGATCCCGGCGCGCTCTTTACTGGAGATCCAACACGGCCCTTCCGCCAAGACGCACCGGTTTGCGAGAGGTATCAGGGGTATATCCTGTCCTGGCTGACCGGGGACGGGACGGGGCAGGGCGTCGTCTGGCACTCTCGCTTCGATCTAACGAAGGAGACGCTCCCTACCTTCGAGGCGAAGGCGATGGCGATCGTGAACGAGCACCTGCTCTCGGTCCGGCTTCGCGAGGCGGGCTACCCTGTAGTGGACGTATCGTGGCTCGCGGGACGGCTCGTATCCGGCGGGGTACAGGAGGTCGAATGGAATCGCCCCTGGCAAAGCCAGGTCGCCGAACGCCCAGCCTGAGCAAGCGCATCGCGCATCGCGTCCGTCTGCCTGTCTTCGAGTCCCTCGATCAGGTCGTCGTGATCGACCGCGCGACGCAGGATTCGCTTGCCGGCTGGGCGATGCACGCCGCCGGAGTCCATCGCGTCGATGTCTACGTCGAAGGGCGCCGCGTGGGCCAGGCCCGAACGGGGGTCTATCGGCACGACGTCGCGGCTCGGGTGGAGGCCCTTCCGTTGGACGTCGACGACGAGACGGCCGCTGAAGCGGCTCATTGCGGTTTCGTCTACCTGTTCTCGGCGGATGATCTCGTGGCCTCTGGCCGCGACGTCGTCTCCGTCCACGTCGTCTGTCACGCCGGAGGCGGTCAGACTTGTTCGTCTTTTCCGGTCGACCTTCCGGCCGCGCGTCTGCCTTCCCGGTACGCGCCCGCGCCGGAGGGAGATCGCTACCTCGCGCATCCGTCGCCGTTCCCTCTCGACGTCGAGCGAACGCTACGGGCGCTTCGGGGCGACGGGCCAGAGGAGGATCGCCCGTGGACGCCCGGGCGGGTCGACGCGGCGGTCGATGATCTGATCCTGGCGCATCAGGTCGCGTCCCGGGACACGCAGGGGCTCTTCCGATATTTCAGTTATTTGCGCGAGATCTGGATGCGGATCGAGTTCAACGCGAAGCATTTCCCTTCGCTGAATCGGACGGCTTCCGTGAGCGGTAACGATCTCCACGGAATCGGAACGTCGCCGATCGAACTCTTCGTGGTCGCCCATCATCTTGCCGCGCTCCAGTCACGAGGAGTCGAGGGGGCTGTCTGCGAATTCGGCTGCTTCAAGGGCTTCAGCACTTCAGCGCTGAGCGAAGCATGCGTCCGGCTCGGACTGTGTCTGGATGTCTTCGACAGCTTTGCGGGATTGCCGCCATCGGAGTCGACTTACTATCGGGAGGGTGATTTCAAAGGGTCTCGCGAGGAGGTCGAGGCGAACGTTCGCGAGTTCGGGGACCTTTCGGTCGTCCGGTTTCACGAGGGGTTCTTCTCGGAGAGCGTGCACCTCTATCCCGAGCCGAAGATCGCCTGCCTCTGGCTGGACGTCGATCTCGAGGTTTCTGCCCGGGATGCCATGCGCATCCTGCCTCGGATGGATCCACGTGGTTGCGTGTTTTCGGACGAATGTGCGCCCGAGGATTTCGTCTCCGGCGAGATCAACAGAGAAGCGAGTCCCGACCGGGTGATCGCTCCAATCTGCGACGCTTTCGATCAGGACGGTCGGAAGGTCGCGGGCAGCTTCATCTCCGGACATACCGGCTGTTTTCGTGATCCAGACGAGAGCATTCCGGTTCTCTCCGTCGAGCCGCTGCTGCGGTTGAAGGACGCCCTCATCTGAACCGCCGATTTCGCTAAGCTCCAGAAGGAGAGTGATGACAGCCCGTCTGATGATCTCTCCTGGTCTGCGTGCGAGCCGTCATCCGGTCGGCGCATTCGATGGCAGCTGCCGAGCGCATTGATTGGCTGGAGGACGAGTTGGCCGAACCCGAAGGATCTCCGAGGGGGTTTCTCACACCTCTCATCATCGTGGCCCTGGCGTCCGTGGTAGTTGGAATGGTGCTCTTCCGGTCGTCCGTCGAGGACGAGGCGACCATTCAGCCGCAGGCGTCGACAGAGGAGGCTGGCGGTTCCGCGCGAGACGCCGCCCCCGCGGCCCCCGCTGCAGACGAACCCGTGGCCGTCTCGCCCGCCGAGTCGCCTCCCGCGCGTCCGGAGGAGGACGTCGCCACCAGGTCCGAAAGCGAAGAGCAGCCGGCGGTGGACGAGCGGGCGAGCGCGGGCTCTCCGTTCACCGATCCCGAGACTTACGGCAACGTCCCCGAAGAGATCCTTCGCGCCTTCGAGGAAACCGCGACCGCCGAGATCCCCGAAGAGATCCTCGAGGCAATCGAGCACATGATGGATCCGCCGCCAGAGCACGTCAGGCAGGAGTACGAGATGATCGGACGCCGCGAGGTTCCGCCGGATTTGCGCGAGCAGTTCGAGAATCCGTACCCGGAACTCCCCGAAGAGGTCCGGCGCTCGCTCACCGTCGACACGACGAAGGGCAGGGGAGGCCAGGCCGAGTAGGGCCCGCGCGTTCCTGCAAGCGGGACTTCGTACTGGAAACCGCCTCTGCATCACCGGAATGCAGTCCGGAACGCAGAACGGCCGGAACGCAGGACGGCCGGAACGCAGAACGGCCGGAAAGCAGGACGGAAAGCAGAACGCCGGCCGTCACAGCGTGACGACCG
>CAZETS010000031.1:0-33935 GCA_964515335.1 uncultured Spirochaetaceae bacterium | reverse complement strand
ACGGCCGGAAAGCAGGACGGAAAGCAGAACGCCGGCCGTCACAGCGTGACGACCGGCGTTCTTTTCTTCGCTCGGCTTCGACCGCTTCGACCGTAGGCTTGCGCGACGGTCGGAGCGGCGTGGCCGCTATGCTGCGACTACGGCAAGACGGCCCAGGCCTGCTCCCACTCGAGGGCATCGATCGAGCTGTTCTGGCTCGGCAGCACACCGCTGCCGTCCTCGCTCAGCCCGTTCATGAGCACGCCGAAGGTGTAGCCACCCGAATGCCGCATGACGTAGTCCGCGCCGTTCGCACCGTCGAGCTGCGGGAAGCCGATCGTCGACCAACCGGCTTGGCCCGCCGGCAGGCCACGAATGGCGGTCGGGCCCGACAGGGTCGCCGTTCCGTTCAGCAGCGCCGCGATGGTGTAACCGCCGGAGTGTTGGCTGACGATGTCACCGCCGTTCTGGGCGTCCAGGTCCGGGAAGCCGATCGTCGTCCAGCCGGCTTGGCCCGCCGGGAGTCCCGGGATCTGCCCCCGTGAGGACTCCGTCAGTCCATTCATCAGTGCGGCGAAGGTGAAGCCACCCGCCTCTTGAAGGGCGATGTCCGCGGTGCCGTTACCGTCGAGGTCGGGGAAGCCGATCGTGCTCCAGGCGTTGGCGTCGGGTGCGCCCGGAATCTGTCCGGAGGACGCAACGTTGAGACCGTCGGTCAGGATGTAGGCAAACGTGAATCCCGAGCTGGATTGGATCGCGAGGTCGGCGCCATTGATTCCATCGAGGTCCGGGAAGCCAATCGTGCTGTATCCACCCTGGGCCGGGAGGCCGGGTAGCTGACCCGAGGACGTCACCGTGAGGCCGTTCATCAGGTAGCCGATGCTCGCGCCCGTCTGGCTGTCCTGGATGACGAGATCGTCGTTGCCGTCGCCGTTCAGGTCGGGCCAACCGAGGATTACGAAGCCGGCGGGCAGGTTCAGGATGTTGCCGCTACTGATCTCCGAAACCCAGGTGCCGGCGTCCGAGAAGAGGGTGGCCACGATGTTGCCCGCACTATTGACACGCACCAGGTCAGTGATGCCGTTGCCGTCGAGGTCGGGATAGCCCACCTGCGGACCGCCAGCGTTGCGGTAGTCGGGGTTCTGGTTGAGCGTGCCGGAGCCGACTGCCGGGCCTGCGGTGTTCAGGTTGTACCCCACGCTATAGCCGTTGCTCGGGGCCTCGGTGATCATGCCCGACGTACCTGCCGAGTCGAAGACCGGCGGCACGACGATCGTGTTGCCCGGCGGGCCGGCGCCCGCCCAGACCGTCGCGGGCGTACCTAGCGTCAGGGCGATGAGTGCGGCGAAAGCCGTGGCAGACATGCGGAACATTTCTGGCCTCCAAAGAGTAGAATCAGCGGCGACTCGAGGCTCCCACTCCCACCCCAGTTGCAGGTCGTCGAGTCTCTCCATGAACTGATCTGCTGCGGGCCCCCGGATACAGGACGCCCGCTTGGGCGCCATCGATCACCGGCGGCTCGCAGGATGGAGGGTAGCTCGCCGGCCTGCATCCGAAAGCCTCGGCGATGATCTGGGAGCGGCCTCGTGGTGTCCCGAAAGTCGGCCGTCAGGGCCCCCCTGGTAGGCGAGGTGGGCGGGTAGGCGAGGTGGCGGGCTCGGCGGCGCGTTGCCTCGGGCGCAGGGCGCACGGCTTGGTTCGAGGGGAAACGGCGGCAAGTGCCAGCACTCGACGGGCCGGCACGAGCCTGGGGCAGATCGATGCGGCAGGCGTCTACTGCGCGTTCCGGCGGTCTAGGGTGGCAAGCGGCTCGAGGTTCCCATGGTGGCGAATCGATCAGGGCCGTGTTTCAGACGGTCCATCGCATCGAGGGCGAGCTCGGGGTGCTTCGAAGCCCGGGCGTGTTCTCGCAGGTCGGGTTCGAATGGGCCGACCGGGTCGAGGCGCCTGCGGGGCGGATGGTTTCTGACAGCCTGGCCAGTGGTACGGCGTTTGGTTGCGGCGCGTATTAGGACGTGCCCACGATAATGGTGCCGACGGCCCGAGAGTCGGCCCCGGGACCTCCCCTCGCCCGAGCGCCCGTTTCGCGACCCAGAAGAGCCCACCAGGCCCCGCCCCCAGGCCAGAACCAATTTCGTGGGCACCTCTATCGGCTCACAGGCGCCCGATGGGGCGCTGCCCCGGCCGGTCGCCCAGCGCATGCGCCCGTCTGCACGAGGTGATCAGGATTTCCCTGGACCGGCCTCCTGATCGCCGACGCCTTCGAGCTGAGCCCGTCCGGCGCTCCCAGGGGGACGTGATGTTGCCCCGTGCTATGTAGGGCCGAGCTTGTCGCGGCCGGCGTCAATGCCGTGAGAAGTGCCGACGGGGGCGCTGACTTCGGTCGCCCCGATGCGCTTTGCTTCGACGGCGATCGGCGGAGGTCCCGCCCCGTGCGATGGGCGCCGAGGGAGGCGAGTCGAGAATGGGTGGGGGGCGTGCGATCCGCAGCGTGCTCGGCTTGCTGATGGCGGCCGTGGCGCTCGTCGGGTGCGGCCCCGAACCGGAGCCCAAGGCCGCGGCAGCGATCGACTGTCGCGATTGCAACGTCGTCTTCGTCGTGAGCGACACCCTGCGTGCGCAACAACTCGGGCTCTACGGGTACGAGCGGCCCACCAGCGCCCGGCTCGATGCGCTGGGGGGCCAGGGTGCGTGGTTCGAGTACGCGCAGAGCCAGGCTTCATGCACGTATCCGTCGGCCCATTCGATGTTGACCGGGCTCTATCCCTCGCGCTTTCTCGGGAGGCGCATCAACCGCGTTCCGGACGAGATCCCGATCGTGGCCGAGATCTTCCGCGAGAACGGCTACGCGACCTATGGCGTCTCCGGCAGTCCGATCGTCACCTCGGTTCCGAACGAGGTCAGCCAGGGCGGCTTCGATCGCGGGTTCGACGAATGGACCCAGTGCGAGTGCGAAGAGGACGACTGCACGTGGCGCTTCACCCCCCGCGCCTCCTGCATCAACCGCCATGGCATTCCCCTCTTGTCCGCGGCGCAGCCCTTCTTCCTCTATCTCCATTACATGGATGCGCACACCCCGCTGCAGTCCCCGCTCGACACGTTCTCCGGCGATTCGACGAGCCAGCACGCCTGGCTGAACGAAGGCAACACCAACCCACTGGAGAAGATGATCTACAGCGGCGGGCCGAAGGTCGAGATGACCGATGCCGACCGCACCCACATGGTCAATCAATACGACGACGAAGTCCTCTATTTCGACCAGTCCCTGGGGGTCATGCTCGACGAGATCGAACGACTCGGAATCGCCGACCGCACCATCGTCGTCGTCGCGTCCGATCACGGCGAGGAGATGCTCGAGCACGAGAGCGTCAAACACTGTCACACGCTCTTCGATACGGAGACGCGCACTCCTCTCGTCTTCCGGATTCCCGGGGTGTCGCCCGGCCGCATTCAGCACGTCGCCGGCAACGTCGACATCCTGCCGACCCTGCTGGACTTCGTCGGCATCGACGACGGCCCCTACGCGTTGGAGGGGACTTCCCTCCGCGCCTCGCTGACCGGTGAAGGGCGCTCCCGGCAGTACGTGTTCAGTGCGCAGAATCATCTTCGTTCGGCGTCGGACGGCCGCTTCCACCTCATCTACGATCTGAAGGACGAGACGGTGAAGCTCTTCGATCGGATCGCGGATCCCGCCGAGGTCCGCGACGTGGCGGCCAGCGAGCCGGCTCGGGTGGATGAGCTGAAGGGCGCGCTGACCGCGTGGCTCGCGCAGGTCGAGGGCCTGGGAGACGCCTCGGCGCGCGAAGAGGCGATCGAAAGGGCGAGGGTCGCCGAGGAGCACCTCAAGGCGATCGGCTACGTGCACTGAATTCGCCGACCGGATTCGATCGGGAGAGCGCGCTCCTTGGCGCATGCGATCTTCAGACTGCTGAGCCGAACGCTCGCCCGGTTGCCGTTGGACGATTCCCAGCGTGATCGGCTGAAGGCCCTCGTCTACCGCCGTGCCGGGCGGCTCTTCGAGGGCAGTCCGAACTATCACGACTGGAAGCGCGCCCATCCGGACCTCGCCCCGCGGACACGATGGCCTCGGCTCGAGGGGCCGCCGGACGAGGCGTGGCTCGGGCTCGCGGAGGTGCCGGCCAGAGGAGCCGAGGGCGAGCCGTTCGTCGTCGTGCCGGTCCATCGCGGCGAAGCGGAGACCCTGGCGTGTATCCATGCCGCCCGGGCGACCGCGCCGGCGGCCCGTATCGTGGTCGTCGACGATGCGACGCCCGAGCGCCGTCTCGCGCGGCGGCTCGAAGAGCGCGCCCGAGAGGGGCATTTCGAGCTCCTTCGCAATGACCGGAATCTCGGATATCTCGGCTCCGTCGAGCGGGGGATCGGATTCGATCCGACCGCCGACGTCGTGCTCCTGAACAGTGATTGCGTGGTTCACGGAGACTGGCTGGAGAGGCTTCGGGCAGCGGCGTATTCGGCCGCGGATTGGGGCACCGTCACGCCGCTCTCCAATTGCGGCGACATTGCGAGCTACCCCCATCCCCAGCACGACCAGCGTGCGCGTCTCGAGTGCTCGCTCGAAGAGCTCGATCGACTCGCCGAAACCGTCAACCGAGGTCTCGTCGTGGAGGCGCCGACTGGGGTCGGCTTCTGTCTCTACGTCAAGCGGGCTTGCCTCGACTCGGTCGGCGGTTTCGGAGACGTCTTCACGGCCGGATACGGCGAGGAGAACGATTTCGCTTGTCGGGCGAGCGCGGCCGGCTGGCGTCACGGTCTCGCGGCCGACGTGATCGTGCGGCACGAAGGCGCTCGCTCCTTCGGTTTCCGCGCGGTCGGACTGCGTCGCAAGGCTGCCTCTGAGCTCGAAGCGCGATACCCGGACTTCCCCGCTCGTGTCGACGAGTTCGTTTCGGCCGATCCCCTTCGCGAGGCGCGCGAGCGTCTCGACGCCGCTCGGTTGCACGCCGCCGCCGCGCGAGATGAAGGGGCGGTCTTGCTGGTGACGCATGCCTGGGGGGGCGGCGTGGAGGTCCATCTGCGCGAGTTTGCGCGCCGCTACGAAGCGGAAGGCTGGTCGGTATTCGTCCTGCGCTTCATCGGAGAGCCGGCTTCGCCTCGCCTGCGTTTCGAGCCCTCGCCGGGCAGGCCTCGGCTCGAAGACCTCGGTGCACTCGGCGAAGTGGAGTTGGGGGAGGTCGAGAAGCTGGGCCCCCTGATTCGCATCTTGCGCGTCGAGCGCGTGCATTTTCATCATTCGGGCGCTGGGGGCGCTCGGGGCGCCGCCTACGTCGCGCGGCTCGCGAAGGTCCACGATCTACCGCTCGAGGCGACGATCCACGACTACGGCTGCTTCTGTCCGAGACTGCACCTCGAGAGCGAGGACGGGCGCTACTGCGGAGAGCCAGACGTCGAGGGTTGCGGGCGCTGTCTGCAACAGCGGGGGCATCGCTTCGCAGGCAGAGGGGGGCTCTTCGATCTCGAAGGCTATCGAGCGGATTACGCATCGCTGCTGGGGCAGGCCGAGGTGGTCGCCTGCCCGACCAACGACGTTCGCCGTCGCCTGGATTGCCGCCTCGAAGGCGCGGCGTTGACCGTGTGCCCGCTCCCCGAGAGTCCGCTGCCCGGACCGCCGGTCGAGATCCGCGAGCGCTCCCGGGCTCGCGCTCGACGGTGGCAGGGGGACGAGACGCTGCGTGTGTTGGTTCCGGGTGTGCTCAACGAGCAGAAGGGCGCGCGCATCCTTTTCGAAGTGGCAGAGGTGGCTCGCCGGAAACGGATGCGGCTCGAGTTTCGGATCGTGGGTTACGCTCGGGAGTCCGAGAAGGCGCACCGTGCCGGCATTCGATCGACCGGGCGCTACGAGCCAGCGGACGCGGATCGGATTCTCGCAAGCGAGGTGAGGGCGCCCTGTCTCGTCTGGATTCCCTCTGTGGCGCCCGAAACCTGGAGCGCGGCCCTTTCCTCGGCGCTGCGGCTCGGATTGTTTCCGGTCTCGTTCGATCTCGGAGCGCTCGCGGAGCGAATCGAGGAGGCGGGGCGTGGAGCCGTGCTGCCGCTGGCTCTGGTGGACGAACCGGAGCGTCTCGCCGAGGCATTGCTCGCCCTACGCGACGAACCGGGGACGCGCCCAGCGCCTGGTCCCGTCGAACCGGTGTGTAACGAGAGTGCCGGGCCCGCGCGGTCGTGGCGGCCGGCCCCCCTTCGCGGAAGGTCTGCGAGCGAGGAGGGGGGCGCACGGACGTGATCGCCGGGCAGGTTCACGAGGCTCGCCCGGCAGCCTCGGGCTGCGGCTCCAGATCTCGGGTTCAGATTCAGCCCTGGCTGTAGCCGAGTGCCTCGAGCCCGATTCCAAGTAGCCGATCATCGTCCGGGAAACCGAACTTCTTCGGAGAGCGCGGTGAATCGATGTGAAATTCAATGGTGAGCCATTCGCCAAGCTCGTTGAGCGCCGCTGGGATGTGGAGAACCCGGTCGCACGAATCCGATGTGTCGAATGTCCACGTGTCGAGATCCTTGTCGCAAGCCGCGATTCGCACCTGTAGAGGCTTGCTTCGGTTCGGACAAAAGGCATGAACCCTGAAATCGACGAGAAGGTCCCCGCTTCCGTTCATCAGGAGAGCCAGCTGAGCGACATCGGCCTGGCTCCAAACTCCGGTTGTCTCGACTGAAGACCATCCGGCCAGGAGCCGGGCTGGCAGACGTTCGTTGGTTCCGAATCGGGTTCCCGCGTTGGCAGGATCGCTCGCCAGGCCACTGCGTTCGGATGGGGTCAGGACATCGCACGGGTCCGAGAAATCGATTCGTGGGACCCTTCGTCCGAACAGGTCGTCTTCGCCTCGAAGCGCGCCGGCCGACCGCGCCGATTTCTCGATGGCATTGGCATACAGTTCTTTGCGCGCGGAATGCGCGACGTAGAGCTTGTTGCCGCCGATCGCGAGCGGCTGCCAATCCGCGCTCGTCGACTGGAAGAACCGTTCGATTCCGACTCGGACTCCGGGCCAGCCCGGGTTCTCGAAATCGTCCACGACGATCACTGCCCCGTCTTCACAGACGCTGGTTGCGAGAATCATGTCGTTCTCGGCATGACGCGCTGTGTGCCCTCCGTCGATGCTGAAGAGGCGAGGCGGCCGGCCGAGGAGCCATTCGCTGAGCTGTCCCGGATCCACGCGCAGGCTGTCCGCCTGTTCGATCCTGATGCGGTCGGGCTTCGGGTAGATCCTTGTCAGGTGGTGCTCGAAGATGGCTCGGTCTCCCTTTCCTGAGCCATCGACGTTCAGGTGCTGGTCTTCGAAGACATCGACTGCGAGGCCGCCGTCCGATATCAGGCACAGCAGAATGAAGTACAGGCCATGGTGCACGCCGATCTCGACGGCCGGTCCCTCGATGCCCGCGCGCCGCTGGGCCTCGGCGATCACGAGCGTCGCTGCAATTGCTCCTGGCTCCAACCATCCTTCGACGGTGCAGCGTCCGCCAAGAAGCGCGTAGTCGCGAATCTCCGGCTCGAGCGCGATCGAATCAGTGTCCATCGGGCTTCCCGACACCCCCCCCGGTGTTCTTCGTTTCGAAAACTAGCATCCTGGGGTTCGGCTATGCTGACCCCCGTGGAGGAGAGTGTTTCTCCGGCGGCCCGTCGGTGCGACCGTCGATCGAGCTCATGAGGGTCGTGCTGTCGCGTCTCGCGCTGATCGCCTTCGGGCTGACGCTGGCGCTGGTTGCTCTCGAGGCCGCGCTGCAGCTGGGGTCGCTGTTCGTCGCCGATCGAAGTAATGGTCTCTCGGCGGAGTGGCGGACGAACGATCTCCGCATCCTATGCCTCGGCGACTCGAACACCTACGGGGTCTGGCTCGAGGATCGCGAGAGCCAGGCGTACCCCGCGCGACTCCAGGCAATCTGGAACGAGTCCGGCCGGCCGCGCACCGAGGCGATGAACCTCGGATATCCCGGGACCAACTCGTCCCGGGTGCTGTCGATGCTGCCCCGGGTTCTCGAGGTGTTCCGGCCGGAGGTGGTCATCGTCATGGTCGGTGTCAACGACTTCTGGACCGCACCGGTGCCGCTCGAGGAGAAGGCGCCGGAGGGCCGTCCGTGGTCGTTCTTCGAGCGCCACTCGCGCGTCTACAGGGGCTTCTACATGCTGGCCCGCAGCTTTGCGGCGCCGGCTGGCGTTCGGGTCGAGCCGATCGCGACGCCAGAGCCCGGGTTCGAGCGGGGCCGGGCCGTCCTCCGCTTCGGCGAGCACGAGTTCCAGATGGCCTTCGAGGCGGAGAAGCAGGAGCGCGACCGCGCCACAGCCGATCTGCGCGACAACCTGCAGGCCATCGCCGGGCTGGTGGAGCGCAGCGGCGCGCGTCCCCTGCTGATGACCTATCCGAGTCGCTGGAGCATGTACGCGCTGGCGAATCGGATCATCCGCGAGGGGGCGCAGGATTCGGGCACGCCGCTCGTCGATCTGGAGAAGGCGTTCCGGCCGCTGTGCCCGATCTCGGAGTGCAGGGAATGGCTCTACCCCGACTACCACCCGACGGCCAAGGGCTATCGACGCGTCGCCGAGCTGATCGTCGAGCAGCTGCCGTCGCCCGATCCCTGACGCCCGACCCCTGACGCCCGACCCCTGACGCCCAACCGCCGCTTGCGCTCTGCTCCAAGCGTCGCAGCGAGCCTCTTTCGGGCAGCCTCGACGTGCCGATCGCTCTGCGGGTCGCTGGTGACGAAGTCGCGCAGCGGCGAGGTCGCGGCCTTCCCGCTTCAGCGGGCCGTCTGGCCGGGTTGCAGCTCGCGCGCCGTCTCGGTCGCGATGGCAGCGAGGGCGCGGTCGAAGGCGCGGCGCCAAAGCGTATTGTCGAGCCCGCCGGCGCTCACCGTTCCCCGGACCTCCACCTGCCGTCCCTCGCGAAAGCGCGGCCAGTCTCCCATCAGGTCGATGCGGGCGCGGTACTCGATGATCGCGACCGGCGAGGGGCCGGGCTTCAGGTCGAGCCAGAAGGACGCGATCGTGACGCCGAGGTGCGTCTTCGATGCGCCGTCGTGGGCCGCGTCGCCGGCGGCGACCGCAGCGACGCCGCCCTGTCGCAGCCCGTCGATTACTGCGCGGCCCACCCAGCCCGCGACGGTCTCACCGGGTGGAAGCGTGACGTTGGCGCCGAGCATGCCAGTGCCCGAGGGCCGCCGGCCGATCGCGCGGGCCGTGAGCTCGGCATCCTGGGGATCGCCCTGGACGCTGGGCACCGGTGCGCGATTCGACGCGCCGGTGAACGGCCGCGCGTCTATCGCCGGGGCGACGGTGACGCCCGGTCCCGCCGCGAGGGGGGTGGCGGGCGCGTACTTCGGCTCGACGTACGCGGGCGAGAGGAGGCCGCAGGCCGAGAGGGCGAGCGAGCACGCGGCCGCCAGCGCCACGAGCCCGAGAGGCTGCCTGGCGAGGCTCCATCGGCAGATCGGGGGCGAGGTGCGCATCTCGTGGTCCTCCCTTTGTCGAGCCGACACCCTCAGCCCTTGCGGCGCCGCACCCGGGCCGAGGCGGCGTGCGCGTCCAGGCCCTCCAGCTCGGCGAGCATCGCGATGGTGTCGATCGCTTCGGCGGGCATGCCGTCCGTGTACTGCACGGTGCCGCTGCGCCGCAGGAAGGTATACACGCTGATCCCGCTCGCGAAGCGTGCCGTGCTGCCGGTGGGCAGGCAGTGGCTCGGGCCCGCGTAGTAGTCGCCCGCGGCCACCGGCGTCTGATCGCCCAGGAAGAACTCGCCGCCGTGGTCGAGGCGGTCGAGCCAGCGCTCGGGGTCGGCGACCGCGAGGTTCACGTGCTCGGCGGCGATCACGTCCGCCACCTCGGCGGCCTGCGCGTCGTCGGCGACGAGCAGCGCCGCCGACTCGAGGTCGAGCGCCTGCTCGATCGCCTCGCTGCGCCCACGCTTCGTCAGCTGCGCTTCCACCTCGGCCGCGATGCCGTCGATCACGTCTCGCGACCACGCCACCAGGAAGCACTTGCCCGGGTCGTGCTCGGCCTGGGCGATCAGGTCGGCGGCCACGCAGCGCGGATCGGCGCTGTCGTCCGCCACGGTGACGATCTCGCTCGGGCCGTAGAAGCCGCCGTCGGTCCCGCAGGCCCCGGCGACCATCTGCTTGGCGAGCTGGCCGTAGACGTTGCCCGGCCCGGCGATCAGGGCCACCGGCTCGACGCGCTCGGTCCCGTACGCGAGTGCCGACACCGCCTGGGCGCCGCCGATGCGGTAGACGGTGTCGATCCCGAGCATGCGGCAGCACGCCAGCACTGCCGGCGACACGTCGCGGGCAGCTTCGTCGCGCCGGCGGGTCGGCGGCGGGTTCACGACGCGCACGTTGGCCGGAGAGACGCCGGCCACGATCGCCGGCACCGCCAGCATCACCAGCGTCGAGACCAGCACGGCGACGCCGCCGGGCACCGTGAGCCCGACGCTCTCGACCGGGCGGAAGCGCAGCCCGACGCGCGCGCCGGCCAGCTCGATGGCCTCGGGGGCGGCGGGCAGGATGTGGGCCTGGTAGGCGCGGACGTTGGCAATGCTGCGCTCGAGGGCGTCTCGCAGGGCGGGCTCGAGCTGCTCCGCCGCACGATCGAGCTCGGCCGGCGAGACGCGGATGCGCGCGGCGTCGAAATCCGGGTCGGTCCAGCGGCGCATGTACTCGACCACGGCGTCGTCGCCGCGCTCGCGGACCGCCTCGACGATCTCGGCGACCGCGTGCGCCTCTTCGCCCGCAAGAGAAGCCGTGCCGCGCAGGCGCGCGAGGCGCTGCGACCAGGCGTCGCGGTCGGCGGCGCGCGAGAGATCGAGGACGGGCAGGGGCATGGTCGGCTCGGTCGGTCGGGCCGGGCGAGCTTAGCAGCCCGCCGTGCCGAGCCCCGGCGCGGCTACTCGCTGCCCGTCGGCGCGTCCAGCGGATCGTCGTCGGCGTCGGCGTCGGCTGCCTCGCGCAGCAGGTCGTCGACCCGCGCGTTGCGAATCGGCGCGACGTCGGCCTCGCTGACCTTCACCACGAAGGGGTCGCCGTCCGCCTTGACGAACGCATTCGAGCCGTCGACGGCGCCCACCCCGTAGCCCCCCGCCAGCGACTGGTCGTCGGCGGCGATCGTCCACGACACGCGCGCGCCGTCGTCCAGGCCGTGCGCTTCCCGCACCTCGGTGCCGACGGGCTCGGCCAGGCGCAGGCCCACGAGGCTTTCGAGCAGCTCGTCGATCGCCTCGCCGTCGGCCTGCCGGCCCTCCGGCGCATCGGCGATGCGCCAGCCCTCGCCGTCGCGCTCGGCCCGGAAGGCGCCGTGGGCGTTCCGGAGGAAGAACGAGCTGATCTCGTCGGCGGGCGCGTTCACGTACTCGCGCGCCCAGTAGCTCGAGGGCGTGTCGGCGACCGAGAACTCCGAGAGCCCCTCGGCGACGTGCACCTCGTCCGATCCAGCGAGGCGCACGTTGACGCTGTTGCTCAGCGCCGCGCCGATGATCAGCTCGTGGGCGGTCTCGCCCGTGCGGACGACGACCCGGCGCCCGTAGTCGCGCTCGCCGACCGAGAGCGCGTTGTGGCTGGCTGCGGTCGTCGCGATCGGTGCGCGCACCTGCATGCCGGCGACCCGCTCGATCAGCTGCTCGACCCGCGCGGGATCCGCCGGATAGCCGTTCGCGGACGGGATCACCCAGCCCGAGCCGTCGCGGCGAAGCTCCAGCCACGCGGGCTCGTCGTCGCCGGCCGGCCGGCGCGCGATCTCGATCGCGGTGACGTCGGCCGGATCGATCTCGAGCAGCCGGTGCGGGGTGAAGGCCGAGCGATCCGCGGGCCACCAGGTGACCACGGCCAGCCCGGCCTGCATGGCGAGCAGCAGCGCGAGGAAGCGTGCGCCCGTCACGCCGCGCCCTCCGTGGCCGCGCGGATCGGTGCCACGCGGCCGAAGCGGCGGGCGCCGAGGGTCACCGCGATCAGCAGGGCGGCCGACACCGCGTAGCAGCCGATCTCCCAGCTGCGCGCCTGTGCGGGATCGAGCGGCCTCAGTGTGCGCGCGAAGCTGCCCGACGAGCGGATCGAGAGCAGCGCCGTGTCCTCGAGCGACCAGTCGATCAGGTTCTGCACGAGCTGCAGGTTCGAGCGGTGCACCTCGCCGCCGGGGCGGCTCGCGAGCTGCACGAGCAGGTCGGAGACGAGTTCGGAGGAGCCGACCACGGTGAGTCGCGCGTCATGCAGCGAGGTCTTGGCGGTGCGGCCGGTGAGGTCCGCTTCGCCCTCGCCGTCCTCCGAGTCGGCCGCGTCGAAGAGCGGGGAGGGCCGGTCTGCGAAGTGGCTCGGGAACACGCCGGAGAGGCTCACCGCCAGCAGCGACGCGCCCACGTCGCCGTCGGGGCCGTAACCGAGGCCGGGGAAGCGGCGCAGGTCGGGCTCGAGCCGTCCGCTCGAGTCGGTCCAGCTGCCGGACGAGCTCTCGAGCAGCACGACCGACTCGACGCCCTCGGGCGCCGAGACCGAGAGCGGCGAGGCCCACGGTGTGGTGACGTTCTGCAGCCCCACCATCGCCGGGTGCCCGGCCGCCATGCCGTCCCGCCTGACGTCCGGGAAGAACGGATACGGCAGCAGCTCGATGCGCTGTACGCGGAACATGCCGCGCTGCTCCTCGACGGGCACCGGGAACGAGGCGTTCCGAGGGTCGAGCAGCAGCGCGCTCGCGACGTCGACGCCCCAGGTCGAGAGCATCTCGAAGAGCGGGCTCTCGTCGGGGGCTGCACGCAGCCCGCCGCGGCCGATCTCGATCCCGTAGCGCCCGGCCAGCGCGAGCACCTTGCCGCCGCGCATCAGGTACTGGTCGAGGGCGAACTGCTCCTCGTCCGAGAGGGCGCCGGCCTTGCCGACGATCACGATGTCGATGTCGCCCGGCACCTCGCCGTCGCCGAGGTCGAGGGCGCGCACCCGGTAGTCCTCTCCGAAGATCTGCTCGAGCGCCTGATAGTCGCGCTGCGGGGCCGGCGGCTGCATGTGCGGGGGCAGCTGTGGGTTCGGGGGCGGGGCGGCCGGCGTCGTGGTGACGAGCCCGACCGTCTTGAGCTGGCCCGGACTGGCCCGGCGGATGGCCGCCTCGATGGCGCTCTCGAGCTCGCCGCGCCCGAGGTCGCGGCGCGGGCTGATGCGCTGGATCTCGTCTGCGGTCTCGAGCAGCAGGTCGAAGTAGAAGGTGCGCTGCCCGAACAGGTCGAGGGCCAGCGGGCGCACGCCGAACTGCTCGGCGAGGCGTTCGGCCTCTTCGGGGTGGCCGCTGGGGTCGCTCTCGGTGTAGATCAGCTTGCCGTTGGCCTGCTCGGACAGCTCGGCGACGAGCTCGCGAATCTGGCCGGGGGCCTCGCGAAATCTCTCGGGCAGCGTGTCCGGGGTGACGTAGAGGGTGAGCTTCGCCTCGCCGGGCAGCCTGGCGAAGATCGACTCCATGGTCTGGAAGTCGCGTGACAGGCGCTGGATGGTGCGGGTGAGGTCGTACTCCGGGTTCTCGAGCCGCACCTCGAGCTCGTCGGAGTCGTAGATCACCTCGATCAGCTCGTCGAAGCTCAGCACCTCGTGGCGGTCGCCGTAGCGCAGCAGGATGTGGAGGAACGAGTTGACGACGGCCTGCTGGTGCCGGTCGGCCACCTGGAACGGCACGCTGCGGATCCCGTAGCGCTCGCCGATCTCCTGCTCGAGGGCTTCGTCCTCGTTGGGGTCCGCGAACGTCAACGCCACCCGGCCGCCGCCGGCCACCCTGTATTCGTCGAGCAGGTCGCGCAGCTGCGGGACGAGGGGCGCGAGCAGCGGGTGGGTGCGCTCCGAGAAGTACGCGTCGATACGCAGCGGCTCGTCGAGCCCGAGCAGGGTCTCGCGCGTGACCCGGCTGACCGAGTACTGCCCGCCTTCGGTCAGGTCGACGCGCGCCGCCGACACCGGGGCGAGCCACACGTTCAGGGCGATCACGTTCAGCCCGACGAGGCCAGTGGCGACGAGCAGCCGCCGCGCGTGCCGGCGTCCGTGCTCGCCGCCCGGGTCGATGCGGTCGGCCTCGAGAAAATGCAGGTTCAACGCGAGGAAGAAGGCGCAGAGCCCCGCGTAGTAGGCGATGTCGCGCAGGTCGAGCACGCCCCGCTCGATGCTCGCGAAGCGCGAGCCCGTGCCCAGGGCGCGCAGCACCTCGGCCGTGGCCCGATCGAACAGCCCGGTCAGGGGATCGCTGCCGATCGCCACGAGCGCGCCGCCGATCACCAGCGTGATCATCAGCGCGACCACCTGGTTGTCGGTCCGGGCGCTGACGCAGAGGCCGACCGAGAGGTAGGTGGCGCCGAGCAGCAGGGCGCCCACGTAGCCGCCGACGACCGGCCCCCAATCGAGGTCGCCGAGCATCGACACCATCAGCGGAATCGGCGCCGTCAGCGCCAGCGCCCCGGCCACCAGCACGACGCCCGCCGCGAACTTGCCCAGCACGAGATCTCGGGTCGGCACCGGCAGTGTGAGCAGCACCTCGAGGGTGCCCATCTTTCGCTCTTCGGCCCACTGCCGCATCGAGATCGCGGCGACCAGCAGCACCAGCAGGGCGGGCAGCCAGGCGAAGAGGGGGCGCACGTCGGCCAGGTTGCGGGCGAAGAAGCTCGAGGTGCCGAAGAAGCTCACCAGCGTGGCGATCAGGAACAGGCCGAGGAAGATCAGCGCCACCGGCGAGTCGAAGTAGCTGCGCAGCTCCTTGCGCGTGACGATCCCGACGGCGCTCACGACGCGGCGGCTCCCGCCGTCGACCCGGCGGCCGCGTGCTCGGCGTGAAGCCTCGCGAAGAAGGCCTCGAGGGTGTCGCGATGGGCGGCGGCGCCGGCGATGCGCCAGCCCGCGTCGCGGGCGCTCTCGATCACGTCGGCGACCGGATGGGCGTCGGCCGCGCAGGCGAGCTCGTAGGCGCGGAAGCCCGGGTTGTCGGCGTCTTCGCCGACGGCGCGGGCGGACTCGATGCCGTCGATCGCCGACAGGCGCTCGATCACCGCGGCCGCGTCCGGCGCATCGAGCGAGACCTCCACCGAGTGGCTCGAGAGCAGCGCGTCGAGTGGGCCGTCCGCGGCGACACTTCCCTGGATCATCACCACGACGCGATCGCAGACCGCTTCGATCTCCTGGAGGATGTGGGTCGAGAGGATGATCGTGGTGCGCTCTGCGAGCCGGCGGATCAGCTCGCGGATGGCCTGGATCTGCGCCGGGTCGAGGCCGTTGGTCGGCTCGTCGAGGACGAGTACGTCGGGCGAGTGGACGATCGCCTGGGCGAGGCCGACACGCTGGCGGTAGCCCTTCGAGAGCGTGTGGATCGGCGCCGAGAGGCGGTCGTCGAGCGCGGTGTCGCGGGCGGCGCGCAGCACCGCCGCGTCGACCTCTTGCGCCGGTACGCCGCGCAGGGCGGCCATCATCTGCAGGTACTGCTGGACGCCGAGCTCGGGGTAGAGCGGGGCGTTCTCGGGCAGGTAGCCGATCTGTCGCTGCACCGCGGCGCGGTCGTCCCCGACGTCGGTGTCGCCCACGCGGACCTCGCCGGCCGTAGGCTCGAGGAAGCCCGTCAGCACCTTCATGACGGTGGTCTTGCCGGCCCCGTTGTGGCCGAGCAGACCCACGACCTCGCCGCGCTCGATCTCGAGCGACAAGGAGTCGACGGCTACGACTTCCCCGTAGCTTCGGGTCAGGTTGCGGATCGAGATCATCGGCACAGGCGGGTTCGCGGTCGGGGGCCGGGCAAAGAGGCCCCTTTCGGGGCGCATGTTATTGCGAAGATCGAACGGCTTCGCAAGACACCGCGCCGCCGCCCCCGGTTCGATGCAGTCCCGCCGCAGACAGGGCGCTCTGCTCGCGCTGTCCGCGGGCTTCGGCTCGGACTAGGCTACGGGCGAACGGGTCGTTGCGAACGCTGCGGTGAGCGGGCACGACGAGCCACGACGGAGAGCGGAGGGCGAGGGGATGGGAACGATCGCAATCAGCGGCTGCGCGACGGGAATCGGCGCGGCCACCCGCGAGCGGTTCGAGGCAGACGGCCACACGGTCATCGGCATCGACTTGCGTGACGTCGAGGTGCCGGCCGATCTCTCCACCGCAGACGGTCGTCGCAGCGCCGTCGAGGCGGTGCTCGAGCGGTGCGGCGGTCGCCTCGACGGCGTAGTGCTGTGCGCCGGCCTCGGCGGGCACATCGAAGACGTCCCGAGCGTGGCCGCCGTCAACTATTTCGGCGTGGTCGATCTGCTCGACGGTCTGCTGCCGGCGCTCCGCAAGGGCCAGGATCCGGCCGCCGTGGCGGTCTGCTCGAACAGCGCCCAGCTCGCCCCGGACATTGGCGATTCGGACCTCGTCGCGGCCATGCTCGACGGCGACGTCGGCGAGGTGGCACGCATCGCCGGCAGCGGGCTCGGCGGCCAGCCTGTCTACATGATGAGCAAGAACGCCGTCGGCCGCGCGGTGCGCCGCCGCGCCCTCGAGTGGGGCGAGGCGGGCGTGCGCCTGAACGCCGTTGCGCCCGGCCCGATCGTCACCCCCCTGCTCGAAGGCGCCCTCGATACGCCCGACGGCGCCGCCATCCGCGCCTTCAAGATCCCGGTCGGCCGCATGGGCCGCCCGGACGAGGTCGCCACTACCATCCGCTTCCTGCTCGGCCCCGACGCCGCCTTCGTGCACGGCGCCGTCTGGTACATCGACGGCGGCGCCGACGCCCTCGTTCGCCCCGACCGCTTCTGACGAATCCCCCTCGCTCGCCCGGCCGCCACGGGCCACCGCCGAGGCCCGAGAGGGAACGGAGTCCGATCCCGGAAGTCTCCCGTCCTCGGCACCCGAAGCGCGATCAGACGATCCGAGGAAGCACCTCGCTGATGGACCCGCGCAGCACCACGTCCGCGAGGAAATCCATCTCCGTAGGCTCCCCGTTCAGGATCACCACCCGAGCTCCCTCGTCTTTGGCGATCGGCACCACCCCGGCAATCGGATACACCCCGAGCGTCGTCCCCACCGCAAGGATCAGGTCACACGACCGCGCCGCGACCTCCGAGCGTCGCAGGTCTTCGGCCACCAGCCCCTGACCGAACGAGATCGTCGCCGACTTGAGGATTCCGCCGCAGCTCTGGCACGCCGGATCCTCCTCGCCCGCGCGCACCCGTTCGAGGGCTCGCTCGATCGGCGCGTGCTCGTCGCACGACAGGCACACCACTTCGCGAAGCGAGCCGTGGATCTCGACGATCAGGTCGGGCGAGCTGCCCGCCTCGTGGTGGAGGCCGTCGACGTTCTGGGTGATCAGCGTGTGGAGCTTGCCGCGGCGCTCGAGGGCGAGCAGCGCCTCGTGGCCGGCGTTCGGCTTGCGAGGGGTCTCGGCGCCCTGCAGCTTGAGCTGCCACGAGCGCCGGCGCACCTCGGGCTCGGCCACGTAGTTCTGGATGGTGGCCATCTTCTCGGCCTCGGGGTTCTTCGTCCACAGGCCCTGCGGGCCGCGGAAGTCCTGGATCCCCGAGTCGGTCGAAATGCCCGCGCCGGTCAGCACGGTCACCACCTCGGCCTCGTCGATCAGGGCGCGGGCCCGTTGGATCTCCTGCTCCACCGAGTCGTCGTGTAGGTCGGTCACGGGGAGGATTCTGCCGGGGTGCTCGGCGAGCGTAAAGCGGGGCGCCGGCCCCGGCCGCGGTCTCGTCGGATTCTCACGGCAGAGCAGGGGGTTGGCGCTCGTTCTTGCGAAGGCGGGTCAGCTTCGGCCCGGGCGGCGTGCGCCGCTCAGCAGCAGTCGGGGCCTTCGCCGTCGTCGCGGTGGTCGTGCCAGTGCAGCTCGCCCGTGTAGCTCCCGCGCTCCGCCGCCCGGCGCAGCGCCCGGGCCGGGTCGATCACCCAGGGTCCGTCGCGCTCGATGCGCAGCGTGGCGCGCTGCCCGTCGGCGAGCGGACGCTCGCGGTCACCGTCGAAGGCGAGCAGCCCCGGGCCCTCCACCTCGACGCGCTCGCCGAGGGCGACCCGTCGAACCTCGCCGACGTGGACACGTCGGTAGAGGCCCGGGGAGATCGGTGCGAGCAGCGGCCGGCCGTCGGCCTCGGGCGCCGCCTCGACGACCACGCCGAAGTCGTCGTCGCGTCCGCAGGGCTCGAGCAGTCCCCCGATCGGCGAAAGGCCGACGGCGGCGGGCTCGGCGCGCGCGAGCACCAGCGTGCGCAGCAGCTCGGGATCGAAGGGCATCAGGTTGCCGGTGCTGTCGCCCACCATGTGGGCGGCGTCGATCAGCGCGACGTCGTCCTTCTCGTCCTCGATCTCGACGCGTGCGACCTTGGCGCGGGAGGCCGCCTCCGCGAGGCCCACCCGGCCGCTCGCCACCACGCCGGCGGCCGCGCCGGCCACCGTCGCCTCGACCATCCAGGGAAAGACGTTGTTGGTGCCGGTCGACAGCGGGAGGATCGGCGCGTCCGCCCAGGCGCCGGCCACCAGTCGGCTGGTGCCGTCGCCGCCCAGCACGACCAGGGCGCCGCAGCCGGCCTCGCGCATCACTTCGACGGCGCGGGCGGTGTCGCGGGGATGGGCGCTGGCCCGGATGTCGCGCAGGTCGATCTCGAGGTCGACCCCGAGCGCGGCGACCGCGGCGTCGGCGATGCGGAACGGATCGCTGACCAGGACGGCGCGTCGCACGCCGGCCGCTGCAGCCCCGACCAGGATGCGCTCGACCTGGTTGCGCTTGTCGTCGGGCGACGAGCTGCCGGCGCGCGCGAACAGGCGCCGGACGTCGCGCCCCGAGGCAGGATTGACGACGACGCCGAGGGGACGCGGATCGGTCTTGGGCTCGGCCGGCATGGCGCGTCACCGTAGCGCCTTCCGGCGGCGCGCCGCTCAGCGGGGTTCGCAGCGCGAGGAGGCGAGTGCTTCGGCCGCCGCGTGTCCGGACCCGGCGGCGGCGTGCAGCGCCGCGCATCCGGCGCGCAGCTCGCCTCGCTCGAGCAGTGCGCGACCGCGCAGCCACTCGGCGTCGGCGAGTCCGGGATGGTCGCGCAGGATCTCGTCCGCCTCGGCGAGCGCCGGGTCGGGCGTGCCGAGGGCGAGCCGCGCCTCGGCGCGTCCGATCCGCGCCGGCAAGTAGCCCGGGGCGAGCAGCAGGGTGCGCTCGAATTCGGCCAGGGCCGCGGCGTGACGGCCGGTGGCCGCGAGCGCCAGCCCGCGGTTCGCTCGGGCGAGTGGATGGGCGGGATCGACCGCGAGCACGCGTTCGAGGTCGGCGAGGGCGCCGATCGGGTTGCCGCCGGCCAGCCGGATCGCGCCGCGGTTCAGGTAGGCGTCTAGGGTTGGCTCGAGGACGATCGCGCGGTCGAGGTCGGTGACCGCGGCGTCGACCTCGCCGGCCTGGAAGCGCATCACGCCGCGGTGGGCCAGGGCCCGGGCGTAGCGTGGATCGACGGCGAGCGCGGCGTCGAGGTCGTCGAGCGCGCCGCTCAGGTTGCCGATCTGGTGGCGGGCGAGCGCGCGGTTCAGCCTGGCCACGGGAATGTCGGGATGGCGCGCGAGGGTGTCGTTCCAGAGGTGCAGGCTGTCCTGCCAGACCCCGGTGCGCACCCACGTGCCCGCGCCGAGCGCCACCGCGTAGACGAGCGCGGCGGCGAGCAGCGGCCGGCGCCAGGCCGGACGCCGCTCGAGCAGTGCCGCCCCGGCGGCCGCGCCCGAGACGAAGAGCCCGAGTGCGGGCAGGTACGCGTAGCGCTCGGCGATCAGCGCCCCGCCGACCGGGATCAGCTGCAGCAGCAGCGCGACGTTCAGCGTGAAGAAGCCCAGCCCGAAGGCGATCAGCCGCGCGCGGCCCATCAGCCAGAGGGTGAGGCCCTGAGCCGCGAGAAAGAGCAGCGGTCCGAGCCAGTAGATCGCGGGCAGCGCCCCGTCGACCCGTGCCGGGTAGGGGTGGAAGGCCGAGAGGCCGACCGGTGCGACGAGCAGGGCGATGTACTGCACGTACGCGCTGCCGGCCAGCGCGATCCGCTCGAGGCCGGACCACGTCGATTCGCCGGCGAGCTGCCCGACCGCGCTCTGGGCCGCGATCGTGACCAGGCCCGAGAGCAGCGCGATCGCGAAGAACGGCAGCTTCTCGATCAGCACGGAGGGCGAGCGCAGCCGTCGGCCGAGCAGCCAATCGATCGCCAGCAGCGTCGGGGCGAGGCTCACCGCGACGCCTTTCGAGAGCAGCGCGGCGACGAAGAGCAGGAGCGACAGCCCGAGAAGCCTCCAGCGCCGCGCCGTCGCCTCGCTGCGTGCCGCGCGCACGTACACGAGCAGCGACGCGAGGGCGAAGCAGGCGTAGAGGACGTCCTTGCGCTCGGACACCCAGGCGACGCTCTCGACGTGGACGGGATGCAGGCCGAAGAGCGCGGCGGCGGTGAGCGCCACGCCGACCCCGGCGCCGAGCCGCAGGACGAGCAGCGCGGCGAGGGCCGTGTTGGCGAGGTGGAGCAGCAGGTTGACGGCGTGCAGCCAGGCCACCGAGCCGCCGGAGATCCAATGGTCGGCCCACAGCGAGAGCATCGTCAGCGGGTGGTAGTTGGCCTTGTAGGGCGTCACGAGCATGGAGGTCACGGCCGCCCACGAGTGGTGGCCGAGCCAGGGGTTCGTCAGCACGTAGCCGTCGTCGTCCCAGTTCGTCAGGCCGTTGGTCAGGCTCGGCGCGTAGGCGATCGCACTGGCGATCAGCACGGCGGCGAGGCCGGACCAGAAAAGACGGTTCGTCCCGGCCGCGGACCCTCGGTGTGCGGGAGCCTCCGGCATCGCTCAGCCGCCGGCGGCGGGCACCGTGTCGGGTGCCTCGTCCTGCAGGACCGTGCGCTCGCGGTAGAACATCGCGACGGGCACGAAGACCAGCGCCGTCAGCGCCATCGCGCCCGCGAAGAAGAGGTAGTAGTCGGGTCCGGACAGCGTGACCTCTCCCGCGTCGTCGCGGATCAGCAGGTTCACGAGCGCCACGAAGAGGTTGCCGATCGAGACGGACATCAGGTTCAGCGCCATCACCAGCGACTTGAGGGCCTGCGGGGCCTGGGTGTACGAGAACTCGAGGGCCGTGATCGACACGAGCACCTCGGCGCCGGTCAGGATGCCGTATGCGAGCAGCTGCCAGGCGATGTTGGGCGTCTCGCCGGCGGCGATCCACACCTCGATCTGTGCGTTCACGAGGTACGCGCCCACCGCGAGGAAGAAGCCCGCGCCGATGCGGCGCAGCGGGGTCGGCTCGACGAGGCGCGCCACCGCCGGGTAGATGCCGAAGTTGAACACCGGGACGAGCAGCATCACCAGCACCGGGTTCACCGCCTGGATCTGCGAGGGGAGCCACTCGACGCCCAGGAAGACGCGGTCCATCTGCTTTGCTTGCAGGACCCAGGCCGAGCCGGTCTGGTCGAAGAGCGACCAGAAGACCGCGACGAAGGCGAAGATCACCGAGAGGCGGGCCAGCGCGGCGAGCCCTTCGCGGCTCTTCAGCTGGCGGACGAAGTCCTCGCCGCGCGGTGGGATGTGGACGAACTCCCGACGTCCGGCCCAGAAGACGATCGTGGCGATCAGCATCAGCAGGCCGGGCAGCCCGAAGGCGACGTGCGGGCCGACGCGGTCGAGCAGCACCGGGGTGAGCAGCGTCGACACGAAGGCGCCGAGGTTGATCGAGAAGTAGAACATCGCGAACGTCGAACTCAGCAGGCGCGCGTTCGAGAGCCCGAATTGATCGCCCACGTGGGCCGACACACAGGGCTTGATGCCGCCCGACCCGAGCGCGATCAGCCCCAGTCCGATCGCGAGCCCGGTGCGCGTGTCGTCGAGTGCCAGCGCCAGGTGGCCCAGGCAGTACACGACCGAGAGCAGCAGGATCGTCCGGTACTTGCCGAGCCAGACGTCCGAGAGCAGCGCGCCGAGCAGCGGCGTCGCGTAGACCGCCCAGCCGAACAGGTGGTACCAGGACTTCGCCTGCTCGTCCGTCATCACGGCGAGCTCGCCGTCCGCCCCCATCACGTACTGGGTCATGAAGACGACGAGGATGCTGCGCATCCCGTAGTAGCTGAAGCGTTCGGCGGCCTCGTTGCCGATGATGTAGGGGATGCCGCCGGGCATCCGCGTCGACGGGCGGGGCGCGGTCGCGTAGGGGCGCGTGGGCATGGGGCGATCTCGCCGGCGCCGGGGCTATTCGAGGCCGGGCATCTCGAAGGGCCAGTTGGTCTTCTCGATGCCGCCGTCGACCTCCAGCACCTTGCCCGTCACGTAGCTGGCCGCCGGCGTGGCCAGATAGAGCGCGGCCAGCGCGATGTCGTCCACCTCGGCGAGCCGGCGCATCGGGGTCAGCGCCTCCATCTGCTCACGGGTCGAGTCGTCGAGGAAGGGCAGCAGCGCCGAGGTGGCCACCGCCCCGACCGCCAGCGCGTTGACGCGCACGCGAGGCGCGAACTCCTGCCCGAGCTGCTTGGTCAGGAACGAGAGGGCGGCCTTGGCGGTCCCGTAGGCGGAGAAGGCCTTCTGCGGCAGGCGGCCCGCGGCGGACGAGATATTGACGATCGAGCCGCCGTCGTGCTCGAGCATCTTCGGCACCACGCGGCGGCTCAGGGAGAAGGCCGTCGTCACGTTGAAGTGGAAGGCCTGTTCGAACATCGCGTCGCTGGTGTCGAGGGCGGGCGAAGGCGGCGAGCCGCCGGCGTTGTTGACGAGTACGTCGATGCGGCCGAAGCGTTCGACGGCGCGGTCGACGAGGGCGTCGAGCTGTGCCGGGTCGGTCACGTCGCACGGCACCGCGAGCGCTTCGCCGCCGAGCTTCTCGACGTGCGCGGCGGTGTCGTCGATCTGCTCCTGCGTGCGCGCCGAGCAGACGACGTTCGCGCCGACCTCCGCGAAGGCCAAAGCGCAGCCGCGTCCGATGCCGCGGCCCGAGCCCGTCACCAGCGCCACCTTGCCGTCGAGCCGGAAGCGATCCATCAACATTCGTTCAGCCCCCCTGCATCCTCTGCATGCCCTGCGTTCTCTGCCCTGTCGATCGGCGCGCATCGTCCTGCGAGCGGCCGGGCGCGGGCGAGAGTAACAGAGCGGTGCTCGGGGCTCAGCGCGCGCCTGCGAGGCGGGCGCGCAGGGACGGTCCGGAGGGCTCGTCGCGGGGCGGTCCCTCGGCGATGCGCGTCGCGAGAGTGCGGATCATGCGCACGGCCACCGAAGAGTTGCAGGTGACGAGCTGCTCGAGCTCTGCCTCGTTGAAGATGCACGCCCAGACCGGGCCGCGCGCCTTCATGCGCACCTGCCGCGGCGCTCCGGTGAGGGTCGAGATCGCGCCCATCAGCGTGCCCTCGCGATGCTCGACGTCGATCACGCGGTCTTCGCGCTCGATCTCGATCTCGCCCTTCAGCAGCAGGAAGGTGTGGTGCGGCCCCGCGACCGGCTCCGAGAGCAGCTCGCCGTCGTCGAAGCGCACGAAGTAGCGGTCGAAGCCGGGCGCGCGACAGATCGATGCCCAGAGCGGATCCACGAGGCTGTCGATCACGTCGCGGATCTCGTCGGGGTCGGCGTGCTCGCGACGCGCGGCGGCGACGGTCTGGGCGTCCAGCCCGAAGCCGCTGGCGACGGTGCGGACCTGCGCGAGCACCTCGCCGGTGCCGCCCGGGCGGCGGGACGGGTCGATGTACAGCATGCCCATCACGACTTCTTCGAGGGGCGGCGGGCAGGTGATCTTCACGTCCGAGAGCCGGCGCAGGCCGTAGACGTTGCCGTCCTCGGCGCGGCGCAGCACGTCGGCCCGGCGGTTCAGGTCGATGCCCGTGTAGAGCGCCCAGGCGGTCGCGCCCACGCCCCAGAGATCGGTGCGCAGGTCGAAGGCCTGTACGGCGCGACTGTCCTGCTCGGGGGCGCGGTAGCCGTGGGTGCCGAGGCCGACCGCGATCTGTCCCTGGTGGAGCAGTCCGCGCGACATCCGCGAGGCGTGACTCACCCCGAAGTCGGTCAGCACGTAGCCGCCGCGTCCGTCGAGCAGCACGTTCGAGGGCTTGACGTCGAGGTGGAGGATCGAGGCGCGGTGCGCGGCGTTGAGCGCCGACAGCAGATCGGAGATCAGGCGCCAGGTCCGCTCTTCGTCGAGCTGCCCGATGATCGGCCAGGCGTCGGCGAGGCTCCCGGCCGGGAAGTAGTCGACCACCGAGAAGGCGGCCTCGCCCTCGAGGCACCAGTCGTGCAGCCGCGGGATGTTCGGCGCGCGGATCGCCAGCAGCGCAGCCAGCTCGCGCTTGAGCGAGTTCTTGGCCTGCCGGTCCTGGGCCCGCCCCAGCACCTTGACGGCCACCTGCCCCGGCGGCAGGTCGCTGCGCGGCGCGGGCCCGATGGCCGTCGACTGCAGGCACTCGGCGAGGTAGACCGAGCCGAATCCACCCGTGCCCAGGCGCTTCTCGAGCCGGTAGGTGAAGCGTCCCTCGAGAACGTCGCCGACGCCCGGAGCCCCGTCGCCGAGGCGCGAGGCGGTCGGCGTGAGCGGCTTCGCGTCGCCGGTGACGTCCGGCGGCGGATCTTCGGCCGTGGGCGTCGCGTCGCCGCGATCGTCCCGTCGCCGACCCATCGAGCCTGCCTGCCGCACCCGGCGCCGATCGTTCAACCCGGGCCCCCCTGCTCGACGACTGGCCTCGCCGGTCACGGCGCGCGCAGTCGCAGCAATGCCCCAAAACGCCGCGCCGCAGTAGGGCGGGCGTCACCGCGTCATCGGCCGATCCGAAGCCGGAGCGGAGGAAAAACGCGGCGCGCGGTTGCGCACGAGTTGCCGGTCGGCGAAGTGAGCCTTCAGCCGGCGGCCGACTCGTCCCGGGCGGCGCGCTCCTCCTGCCACTCGCGCCAGCCCTTCCAGCCGAACCAGGCGGCGGCGATCGTGAGCGCGCCGAAGCCGTATCGGTTGAATTCCTGGTGCTCGAGCATGTCCGGATCCTGGTTGATCCAGCCGTCGTAGCCGAACCAGAGCATGCCGGCGACGAGCAGCGCGGGCAGGAACAGGGGATGGTCGAACGGTGTGGGCGGCGGGCCGTGACGCTCGGGCTTTCCGCCCGAGCCGCCCTCGGCCACCGCGTCCGGCTTGTGCTGCGGCTGCGACTCGTCACTCATGGCCGACACCATAGCGTCCCGGCCGCGCGGTGGCGCGCCGTTGACCCGCTTCCACCCGCAGGCGATCGTTTCCGCGTGGCCGGACGAGCGGGCAGTCGATACATCACGCCGGAGGGGTACGCGCGACTCAATGAGGAGCACGAGCACCTCTGGCGCGTCGAGCGCCCGAAAGTGACCGAGCAGGTCTCGCATGCCGCGGCCCTCGGCGATCGCTCGGAGAACGCCGAGTACATCTACGGCAAGAAACGGCTGCGCGAGATCGACTCGCGGCTGCGCTTCCTCGCCAAGCGGCTCGAGGAGCTGACTGTCGTCGAGCCCGACCCGGCGCGCGGGAGCGAGCGCGTCTACTTCGGCTCCTGGGTGACCCTCGAGGACGAAGCGGGGGAGACGGTCCGCTACCGGATCGTCGGCCCCGACGAGTCCGATCCCGCGCGGGGCTGGATCAGCATGGACTCCCCGGTCGGTCGCGGCCTGATGGGCCGGCAGGTCGACGACGAGGTCGAAGTGAGGCGGCCAAAGGGCACGACCACCTACCTGATCCTCGAGATCGAGGCCTGAGCCGGGCTGCTTCAGCGCGCTCCTCGGCAGGACGATCTACGCCGCATGACGCTCGACCTGATCGCCGTCCTCATCCTCGCGCTCTTCGCGACCCTCGGCGCCTGGCGCGGCGGGCTCGCAAGCGGCGCCGGCGTGGTGACGCTGGCCGTCTCGTACCTCGCCGCGGCGATCGGCGCGCGGCAGCTCGGCGGCGCCGCCGCTTCGAGCCTCGGAGGCGCCGCGCTGCTCGGGCCCGTGGTGGCGGGATCGCTCGCCTTCGCCGTGACGTTCGTGCTGTGCGGCGTGGTCACCGCCGTGCTCGAGCGCTGGGACCGCGGGCGGCGGGGCGACGAGCCGCGCGGGGCTTGCGACCGCACCGTGGGCGGGCTGTTCGGCGTCGTGCGCGGCGCGCTGGTCGTCCTGCTCGTCTCGATCCTCGCCACCTGGCTCGACGCTGCGCGCGACATGGGCGTGCTGCCGGGATTCGACGCGGTGCCCGACGCCGAGCGCTCGGTGGTCGGCGAGGCGACCAGCCGCGTGATCGAGGGCGCGGTGTCCGCCTCGCTCGGCGGCGCCGACGGCTCGCCCGGCGCGCGCGTGGCGGCGCGGATGGTCGCTCGGCCGCGGGCCGCCCTCGAGAGCTTCCGCAGCGTGCTGGAGGATCCGCGCATCCGGGCCGTGCAGCGCGACCGGCTGTTCTGGGTGCTGGTCGAGAACGGGGCCGGTGAGCGCGCCATCCACCAGGCGAGCTTCTACGAGATCGTGCACGACGACGAGATGCGCTCGTGGCTCGCCGATCTGGGTCTGGTGTCCGCCGAGGCTGCCGCCGACCCGGCCGTCTTCCGCGACACGATGGCGGAGACGCTGGCCGAGGCCGGTCCGATGCTCGCGAAGCTCCGCAACGATCCCGAGCTCGGGAAGCTCGCTGCCGACCCCGAGATCAAGGCGCTGCTCGAATCCGGCGACACCTTCGCGCTGGCCACGCGCCCCGAGATCCGGCGGATCGTCTCGCGCCTCACCGCCGCGCGCTGACGCGAGCCGGTCAGCTCTCGATGCCGGGCAGGGGGGCCTGCCCGGCGCGGCGCTCGGGCGTCACGAGTCCGGCCGACATGATCACCTTGAAGGCTTCCTCGACGCTGAGGTCGACCTCGCGGGCCTGCGACTCGGGCACGAGCAGGTAGAAGCCCGAGGTCGGGTTCGGGGTGGTCGGGATGAAGCAGTTCAGCATGCGCTCCTCCGGGAGCGCCGCCCGGAGCGGTCCGCGCACCTCTCCCGTCACGAACGCGATGCCCCACATGTCGCGGCGCGGGTACTCGACGAGCACCACGCGGCTGAAGCTCGCCTGCGCGGCCGAGGTGGAGAAGATCGCCTCGAAGAGCTGCTTGACGGCCTGGTAGATCGAGCGGCCCACCGGCACCTGCGAGAGCAGGCGCTCGCTCAGCCGCACGACCTCGGAGCCGAAGAAGTGCCGCACGATCACGCCGGCGATCAGGATCACCAGGAAGGTGAAGAGCGCGCCCACGAAGGGCGGCAGGTCCGGGGCCTCGCTCAAGCCCGGGAAGAGCAGCCGGATCACCGCCGGCAGCAGCAGGTTGTCGAGGCTGCGCACGATGAAGGCCAGCGCCCAGATCGTGATGCCGATCGGCGCGAAGGCGAGCAGGCCGGCGACGAAGTAGCGCCAGACCGCCTCGCGAATGACCTTCCAGAACCTCTTCTTCACCTCTTCACCGTAGACGTCCCACCCCGCTGCATCGGAGCGCGGGTCGCCGCGTCTTTAGCGCGTTGTCGCGCGGATCGCCGCCGGGCCGGGTCTACACCAGGGGGATGCCCCGGCCTCAGCGCAGCAGCAGGTCGCAGAGGTTCCGAACGGCCCGGACACCCCGGCCGAGGACGTTGTCTCGCACCAGCCGGCGGCCCAGGACCAGCAGCCGCCGCTCGAGGACGTGCCGCGTCAGCTTGGGTCCGCGGGCCTTCCTGCCGCCGACGTCGATCGCGTCGAGCTCGGCGCGTATCGCCTTGCGGTCGTAGCCCCAGGTGGCCACGTCGCGATCGTCCAGCGCGGCCAGGATCAGCCGGCACTGCGCCACCTTGTCGGGGTGGCCGGTCATCTTCTCGGCCCACTTGCCCAGGGAGGCCGTGGTGGGGCGGCTCTCGCGCGCGACGGTCATCGGGTCGCCCAGGCCGCGCGCCGGGCCGGCCTGCTCGCCGCCCCCGTAGTCGACCATGCCGGGCTCGAACCGGATGCCGATGAACTCGCACAGCGACTTCATCTCGCTCTCCGGGTCGGTGACCAGCGCCTCGTAGTTGACCTGGTGGACGTGCGCGGGCGGCTCGCGCAGGAAGCGCGCCATCGCGGGCACGTAGCGCTCGAGAAGCGGATTGTGGCGGTGGGCGGTCACGTGGTCGCCGTCGAAGAACGAGTCGACGATCGACGACCAGATCGAGAGCGGATGCCGGGTGAGCACGATGTAGCGCGCCTCGGGGTAGAGGCGCGCCACGAAGTCGAGCACCAGCGCATAGGCCGGCGTCTTGTCGAGCAGCAGCTCGGCATCGCTGGCGCCGAGCAGCCGCTGGTAGACCGTGTCCGCGTACGCGCGCAGGGCGTCCAGGTAGTCGGCCTCGCCGCCGGGCAGGTGGCCCACCAGCTCGCGGATGCCGAGCTGGCTGATGATGGGGTCGTACGGCGCGCTCTCGACCCGCTCGTAGAAGCCGAGGTGAGCCAGCGGTGTGAGCAGGTGCGGCTCGACGGGGGCGTGGATGGCGGGGTGGGCGCCGAGCATGCGGTTCAGCAGCGTCGAGCCGGAACGCGGCGGGCCGATCAGAAACAGAAGTTTGTCTTGCACGAGGAGCACTCCGGCGCCGTCGCGGCGACGGTCGGGGGTCGGGGGGCGTGGGGTCGAGGGTCGAGGGCGCGTCATTCTACCAGCGTCCCGCCCGGCTGGGGCGCCGATCCGGGCGATTGCGCTGCCGTGCCAGCGCTCCGTTGGCACGCGAAGCGCTCGTTCGGATCGTGCGGCGTCCCGATGGCCGATAGACTCGACGGGGCCAAGCGCGCATGCATGGACCGGTCCGGTCCGTGCGGGGGCGGGTTCGATGTCGGTCGGTGAGCACAGCAACAGCGGTACCGGTGATCGACGGGGGGGCGCGTCGGGCCCGTCCGACGACGCGACGGCGGCTCCTCGCCGCCCGGGTCTCGCCGGCACCGAGTGGCTCGGAATCGCCGCCCTTGCGCTCGTGCTGTTCCCCGGGCTGCGCGCGATGGCCGGGGTCTGGAGCCGGGTCGACCATTGGTCGCACGGCTACATGATCCCCTTCGTGGCGCTGTGGATCGCCAGCTCGCAGCGCCACGTGCTGCCGACGCTGCCCGTGGCGCGCGACGGCCGCGGGGCGCTGGTGCTGGTGGCAGCGCTCGCCCTCTACCTGCTGGGCATGGCGGTGGGCGAGGTGTGGCTGTCGGGCGTCGGCGTCGTCGCGGTGGTGGCGGGCGCCGTCCTGTACGCGCGGGGCGTGGCCTGGCTGCGCACCCTCTGCTTTCCGCTCGCCTATCTGCTCTTCATGGTGCCGCTGCCCGAAGCCTGGCTGGCTCCGGTCATCGTGCGGCTGCAGCTGCTGGTCAGCAGCGTGGGCAGCTGGCTCCTGCAGGCGATCGGCCATCCGGTGCTCCGGGCCGGCAACGTGTTGCAGCTGCCGAGCGGCGAGGAGCTGTTCGTCGCCGAGGCGTGCAGCGGCATCACCTCGCTGGTCACGCTGGTTCCGCTGGCCGCGTTCCTCGCCTATTTCACCGAGCGCTCTCCCTGGCGTCGCCTGGTGCTCGTGCTGACCGTGGTGCCGGTGGCGCTCCTCGCCAACCTGACGCGGGTATTGCTGACGGTTCTCGCCGCGAATCGCATCGGTGCGCGCGCGGCCACCGAGAGCACGCTTCACGAGTGGGTCGGCTTGTCGACGTACGTGGTCGGCTGCCTGGTGCTGCTCGGCGTCGGCGCGCTGATGCGCCGGTTCTCGCCGCCGGCGGAAGCTTGACGGCGGCCTCCCGGGAGACGAAGACGCGCACGCCCCCCGCGGCCCTGGCTGAGCGCGTCGAGGCGCTGGCCCTCGCGCTCGGGTTCGACCGCGTCGGCGTGGCCCCGCCCGAGACGGGCCCCGATGCGGCGCGACTCGGCGAGTGGCTCGCGCGAGGCTACGCGGGCGATATGCACTATCTCGGCGCGCGAGAGGCGGAGCGTCGCGATCCGCGCCGGGTGTTGCCCGCGGCGAAGAGCGTGATCGTGGTCGCGCTGTTCCACGATCCCCCAGTCCAGCCCCCAGTCCAGCCACCGGTCCCGCCACCAGACCCGCCGCCCGGCACGCCCCCCGGAGACGATGCGGGCGCCCGGAGCCGCATCGCGGGGTACGCGGGCGGCGAGGACTACCACGCGGTGATGCTCGATCGGCTGCGCGCGCTCGCCGACGGCCTGCAGGCGCTCGTCGATCACCCGCTGGAGTCGCGCTGCTACGTGGACACCGGTCCGGTGATGGAGCGGGTCTTTGCGGCCCGGGCGGGCATCGGCTGGGTCGGCAGGAACACGCTGGTGATCGACCGGCAGCTCGGCTCGAGGATGCTGCTCGGCGTGGTGCTCACGAGCGCCGAGCTCGAGCCCGGTCGGCCGGAAGCGGATCACTGCGGCAGCTGCCGGGCCTGCCTCGATGCCTGCCCGACAGGCGCCTTCCCCGAGCCGTACGTGCTCGACGCCCGGCGGTGTATCTCGTACACGACCATCGAGGCGCGCGGCGCGATCCCGGAGCCGCTCCGCGAAGATCAGGGCGCCTGGGTGTTCGGCTGCGACGTCTGCCAGGACGTCTGCCCCTGGAACCGCCGTCGAAAGCCGGGCGATCTGCCCGATCCGCTCTCGCTGCGCGAGCGGCTCGCCCCCGACCCGCGGCTCGCCTCGCCGGCGCTCGCCCGGCTGCTGGCGCTCGACGAGGAGGCATGGCGCGAGGTGACACGCGGCACGGCGCTGCGCCGCCCCCGCTATCGCGGCCTGCTGCGCAATGCGCTCGTCGCCGCGGGCAACAGCGGCGACCCGGCGCTGCGCTCCGCGGTCGAGCGGCATGCGAACGGCGACGATGCGTTGCTCGCCGAACACGCCCGTTGGGCGCTCGAGCGTCTCGACGCCGCTGAGGCCGGGAAGGCGGACGACTGAGCGGGCAGGGCGGTCAGGGCGCCGGACGCCGGGCGACGAGTCGCGCCACGTAGTCGGGACGGGGCGCGCCGCTGTGCAGCTCTTCGTAGGACAGGACCTCGAGCGCGGGGAAGAGGCCCGGCAGCTCGCCGGGCGCGAGCAGGAACTCGGGGCTGCTCGGCCCGTAGGGCAGCTCGCGCTGCTCGAGCGTGAATGTCTCGTAGAGCAGCAGGCCGCCGGGCACGAGCAGCTCGGCGATCGCCGGACACAGCGGGCGGTGCAGATAGCGGAAGACGAGCACCGCTCCGCAGCTTGCCGGTCGCAATGGGATCGGGTGCCCGGACTCGAGGTCGGCGCGCACGCACGGCACGTCCTCGGCGAGGGCCTCGGCGCGTGCGCGCAGCGTGGCGAGGTGCTGCGCCGATCGATCCAGGCCGATCACGGGCAGCCCGGCCCTCGCGGCAGGGATGGCATGGCGCCCGCGACCACAGGCGAGGTCGAGCACGGCCCCGAGTCGCCCCGCCGCGCGCAGGTCGTCTCGGTGGGCCTCGAACAAGCGTGAGGGAGCGGGCGGCGGCTTCGAGCCGGACACGGTCCCCGGTCAGGCTCCCAGCAGGGCGGCCATGCGTCCGGGCCAGTCGGTCACCAGGCCGTCGACGCCGAGATCGAGCAGCTCGCGCATCTCGTCCGGGTCGTTGATGGTCCAGACGTGCACCACGATGTCGTGCGCGTGGGCGTGAGCGACCAGCTCGGGTGTGACGAGCGGCCGGCCCGCGAAGGAGCGCGGGATCTGCAGCGCCATGCTGTCGGTGGTGGGCTCGCGTCCCTCGATCGCCGACGCGATGACCTCGAGGATGTCGGCCAGGCTGGCGCCCAGGGCCGGCCGTGCGCGCGACTCGGCGAGCGCGCCGCGCAGCTCGGCCTGCACGGCGTCCTCCCCCGCGACCAGCAGGGTGCGGTCTTCGCGGCCGAGTTCGACGACCAGCTCGACGACCGCGCGCACGAAGTCTCGGCCGGGCGCCTTGAGCTCGATGTTGAAGCGCGCGTCCGGGTAGGCCTCGAAGGCCTCGCGCAGGGATGGCACGCCGATGCCTCGCCCGCGGCAGGGCCACTGGGTTCCCGCTTCCGTGGGCTGGAAACGGTAGCCGGCGTCGAGTTTCTGCACGTCCGCCCAGTCGAGGTCGGCGAGCGCTCCGGTGCCGTCGGTCGTGCGATCGACGTGCGGATCGTGCATCAGCACCGGCACCCCGTCTCGCGTGGCGTGCGCGTCGGTCTCGATGATGTGCGCGCCGTCCGCGAGCCCGCGGCCGAGCGCCACCAGCGTGTTCTCCGGGGCCGATCCGGCGGCGCCGCGGTGACCGAGCACGGTGGGGCGCGGAACGTCGAAGTAGGGGTGCGACATCCCACTAGGGTATCATGCGCCCGCTCATGGCCGTACTGACTCGCGATGTGATCCTCGACGAGATCGACGCGGGACGTGTCGTGGTCGACCCGTTCGAGCGCGATCAGGTGGGCGTCGCGTCGATCGACCTGACGCTCGGCAACGAGATCCGCGTCATCGAGCCGTCGGGCCGGGCGATCGAGATCAGCGAGGACACCGACTACCGCGATCACACGCGCGTGGCGGCCCTCGACGATCCCTACCTGCTGCCGCCGGGCGTCACCATCCACGGCATCACGCGCGAGCGCATCACCCTGCCGTCGGACCTGTGCGGGTTTCTCGAGGGCCGCAGTCGCTATGCCCGGCTCGGTCTGATGATCCACGTGACCAGCGCCTTCGTTCAGCCCGGGGTCCGCAACCGGCAGGTGCTCGAGATGAGCAACGTGTCGAGCCAGCCGCTGCTGATCCACGCCGGCGTACGCATCTGTCAGCTGGTGCTGATGCGCACCGAGGGGGCGGCCGCCTACGCGGGCCGCTTCGCCGACCAGGACGAGATCTGAGTGCCTTTCGTGTCCCCTCCCGGGAGTTCGCCGCGTGGATCGGTGCTGGACTCGCGCCGCTCGATGTGCACCGTCGGCGCGGCCGGATGCGGGCGCACTTCCGGGGCAGGACACTAGGTGCGGGCCGTCGTCCAGCGCGTCGACCGGGCGAGCGTCCGTGTGGAGGGCGAGGTGGTCGGCGCCATGGGCCCGGGATTGCTCGCGCTGGTCGGTGTGGCGCACGACGACGTCGCCGCCGACGCCGAAGAGCTGGCTCGCAAGCTGGTGGGGCTGCGTGTCTTCGAGGACGACGCGGGCCTGATGAACCGCTCGCTGCTCGACAGCGGGCTCGAACTCGGCGTGGTGTCGCAGTTCACGCTGCTCGGCGACTGCCGCAAGGGCCGGCGCCCCTCGTTCGGCGAGGCGGCGCGCCCCGAGCAGGCCGAGCCCCTGGTCGACGCCGTGGTGTCCGGGGCCCGCGGTCACGGCGTTCGAGTCGTGACCGGCCGCTTCGGGGCCATGATGTCGGTCGAGCTCGTCAACGCCGGTCCAGTCACCCTGCTGCTGGATACCCGCAAGGCGTTCTGAGCAGCGATCCGGGCCCCGCCCGGCGGCGCTCGCCGCCACGAGGCGCCTTGCTCGACGTTCCTGGAGGTGTGGGCTGGTGGCCCCGCTTGCCGATCCTCGTCCAAGCGGGGACACTTCTGCGTGGGGGAACACGGGCGGATTCTCTGCCCTTAGTGAGAGGTGACATGGACAGTCTTGTTTCGAATCGAACAGTGAACGCCAGACGTGTGCTTTGCGCCTGGCTCGGCGTCGCGGTGATCGCCCTGGCGCCGGTGGCCGCGTTGGCCAACGACGACCCGACCGGTGCCGGCACCGCCAAGGAGGGCGGGCTCGGCGCCGCGGCCGCACTCACCAGCCTGGTCTACGGACCCGTCAAAATCGTGTACGCGACCGGCGGCACGCTGATTGCGGGCTTTGCCTGGGTGTTCTCGGGCGGAGACGGCGACGTCGCCGAGACGGTGCTGGTGCGTGCCGTGCGTGGCACCTACGTGATCACGCCCGAGACACTCCAGGGCCAGCGCGAGATCGAGTTCGTCGGCCGCTCGCCGCAGTACCGCGCGAGTGCGGCTCCGGAGTTCGTCGCTTCGGCACCCGAAGCTCCGGACGGCTGGTGATTCCACGCCTTGGGCGCGGGTGGGGTTCGAGCTTGGCTCGGACTCCGCGCGCGCCCAGGGCGGGGAATCCCTCGTGTTTGGG
>CAZETS010000030.1:54263-62801 GCA_964515335.1 uncultured Spirochaetaceae bacterium | reverse complement strand
GGAGGGTGCCGCGAAGGGCGGAGCGTGCGTGGCGTCCTTCAGCGGACGGCGGTGAGGGCAGCCTGCGCGGCGTCCCGCACGGCGGGATCGGTGTGGTTCTGCAGTGCGAAGATGCGCGGAATCGTCGCTGGGTCACCGATCTGCTGCAGGGAGTCGATCGCAGCGACTACAACCTGCGGGTGCTGGTGGTCGAGGGCCTCGATCAGTCGGGGAACGGCGACCTCCGGGAGCAGCAGGCCCAGTTGACGCGCCCCCCAGACCTTGATCTCGACCGGTAGCCCCTCCTTGTAGAGGGCCTCCATGACGACGCCGATGTTGGCACTCTGCTCCTCGGCGGTCGCGCCGAACCGGATCGCCGGAATCAGCTGGAGGTCGGGTTCGTCGGGGTTCTGCGGTGATTCAGCCCCTCCCGGGGCCGAGCTGGTCTCATATGGCACTGGCTCGGCGGGCTCGGCCTCTTCGCGCTCGTCACCGAGCGGGCTTCCCGCGGACTCGGCGACCTGCAGCCACTCGCTGTCGAGGCTCGATTCCCCCACCCAGGTGCGGCCGGTCGCGCGGTCCACTAGCAGGAGTTTCGCGAACTTGGACCGATCCTGGCGCGGCCTGTCGAGGAAGTACAACGCGTAGCGCTCGTTGCGCTGCGGCCGTCCCGCGGCTGACCGCGAGGGCGCCAGCTTCTCCCATCCGCCGTCGCCGGACATCGGCACGACCCAGACCTGCCCCGTCGCGGTGTCGGTGCGCAGGATGTGGCTCGCGTTGCGGATGAACGCGAAGCGGTCGCCACCGCGATCGGGCCCAGCGCCGCCATCCATCGGTTCCCTCGGGCCGCAGCCGGCCGCGAGGAGGACGGCGATCGAGCCCGCCACGGCAACCGGGCCCCACGCCCGGGCCCGCACCCGTTCGGTCATGAAGCGCTCCTTTTCCGATTCCGATCCACTCACGAAGTCGTCCGATGCGGAAAGAGTAGAGGATTCGACTGCGTGTACGGCCGGTGGCTTCGTGGGCAACGGTCCGCCCGCGGGGGGCGAGGAGGGGGAGGGGCGTGGGGGAGTTGCAGCGCCGGGGCGCGTCAGTCGGGGACGCGCTCCACCACGACCTCGACGTCGCGGCCCCCGAGCTTCGCATCGTGGCGGAAGGAGTCGGCGGTTGGAGACGCGTCGAAGTCCAGGTCGACGGCCAGGGTCTGCTCGACCACGTACTCGCGAAACGCCTCGACGGCCTCCCGCCAGTCGCCCTCCAGCGGTACCACCAGGCGTATGCGATCGGCTACGTGCAGTCCCGCCTCCTTGCGGGCCTGCTGGACGACGCGCACGACGTCGCGCGCCATGCCCTCCTGGACGAGTTCGGGCGTGAGCTCGAGGTCGAGCACCGCGATCGCGTCGTTGCCCGGCAGGGCCTGGCAGACGACCCCGTCGCGCGGCTCGAGGGTCAGCGTGTAGTCGCCCGCCTCGAGTACCTGCCCGGCCACCTCGACCCGGCCGTCCTCGCCCGTCGTCCACTGCCCCTGCTTGGAGGCGCGGATCACGTTCTTCATCTCGGGTCCGAGCCGCGGTCCGAGCGCCTTGGCGTCGACCTTCAGGCCGAAGGTCGCGTAGGCGTCGATCTCGTCGACGAGCGCGACCTGCTTGACGTTCACCTCGTCGGCGATCAGGTCGAGGTAGGGCCGGATCGACTCGAGGTCGCGCCCCGCCACGACGAGCTCGCGCAGCGGTTGCCGGACGCGTGCGTTCTCGGCCGCGCGGATCGCGAGCGCCGCCGAGCAGACGTCGCGCACGCGGTCCATCTCGGTGACGAGCTGCGGATCGGCTGCCCCGGCCGCCTGATCGGGCCAGTCGCAGAGGTGCACGCTCGGCTCGCCGGTGAGTCCCCGGTGGATCTCCTCGGTGATCATCGGCAGCAGCGGGCTCGCCGCGCGACACAGCACGACGAGCGCCGTGTAGAGGGTGTCGTAGGCGTCCTGCTTGTCGGCGTCGTGCTCGGCCTTCCAGAAGCGGGGCCGGCTGCGGCGGATGTACCAGTTGTTGAGCGCGTCGATGTGAGCGACCACGCGCGAGCAGGCCGCCACCAGGTCGTAGCGGTCGAGGTCGTGCTCGAGGCCGCGGGCCAGCTCGTCGGTCTTCGCCAGGATGTAGCGGTCGAGCAGCTGCGGCGAGTCGGCGCGCAGCTTCGCCTCGATGCCGTCGCTGTTGGCATACAGGGCGAAGAAGTACCAAGCGTTCCAGATGGGGTTGATGATCAGGCGGACCGCGTCCGAGATGCCGCGTCCTTCGCGATCGATCCGCAGGTCGCCGCCGCGCACCACCGGCGACGACACCAGGTACCAGCGCAGCGCGTCCGACCCGGTGGTCTCGAAGACCTCCTCGGGATCGGGATAGTTGCGCAGCCGCTTGCTGAGCTTCTTGCCGTCCTCGGCGAGCACCACGCCGTGACACAGGCAGTTCTTGAACGGCGGCTTGTCGAAGAGCGCCGTGGCCAGCACGATCATCAGATAGAACCAGCCCCGGGTCTGGGCCTGGTACTCGGTGATGAAGTCGGCCGGGAAGTGGTGCTCGAACCACTCCTTGTTCTCGAACGGGTAGTGGACCTGCGCGAAGGGCATCGAGCCCGACTCGAACCAGCAGTCGAGCACCTCGGGGACGCGGCGCATCATCGACTTGCCGGTGGGGTCGTCGGGATTCGGTCGCACGAGCTCGTCGATGTAGGGACGATGCAGGTCCTTGGGCCGCACCCCGAAGTCGCGCTCGAGCTCGTCGAGGCTGCCGTAGACGTCCATGCGCGGATAGGCGGGGTCGTCGCTCTTCCACACCGGGATCGGCGTGCCCCAGAATCGGTTGCGCGAGATCGCCCAGTCGCGGGCGCCCTCGAGCCAGTTGCCCATCAGGCCGTCGCGCACGGACGCCGGGATCCAGTTGATCTCCTGGTTCAGCTCGACCATGCGGTCGCGGATCGCCACCACGTCGACGTACCAGGAGTCGAGCGCCTTGTAGATGAGCGGCGTGTCGGTCCGCCAGCAGTGCGGGTAGTTGTGGACGTAGCTCTCCTCGCGTACGACCCGGTCGCGGGCGCGCAGGGCGCGGATGATCGGCGTGTTGGCCTCGAAGACCTGCAGGCCCGCCCAGTCGGGCACCTCGTCGGTGAACTGCCCGGCGTCGTCGACGGGACAGACCACCGGAATGTCCGCCGCCTCGCAGACCGCCATGTCGTCCTCGCCGAAGCCCGGTGCGAGGTGAACGACGCCGGTTCCCTCCTCGGTGTCGACGAACTCGGCGGCGAGCACCACGAAGGCGTTCTCGGTGTCGGCGAAGAAGTCGAAGAGCGGCCGGTAGCGGCGGCCGACGAGGTCGCGGCCGCGCAGGTCGCCGACGCGCTCGGCATCGGCGAGCTCCTTCTCGAGCTTGGCGACCGTCTCGGCGCCGAGCACGACCTTGCGATCGCCGAGCGCGTACACCGCGTACTCGATGTCCGGACCGACGGCGAGCGCGAGGTTGGAGGGCAGCGTCCACGGCGTCGTCGTCCAGGCCAGCAGGTCCATCGGTCCGTCGTCGCCGTCCTGCGGGAGCAGCTCGAAGCGCACCGTGATCGCCGGGTCCTGCCGCTCGCGGTACGAGTCGTCGAGGCGCGTCTCGTGGAGCGAGAGCGGGGTCTGCGCGGCCCACGAGTAGGGCATCACCTTGTAGCCCTCGTAGAGCAGGCCCTTCTCGTGCAGCTGCTTGACGGCCCAGATCAGGCTCTCCATGTAGGGGAGGTCGAGGGTCTTGTAGTCGTTCTCGAAGTCGACCCAGCGCGCGGCGCGGTCGATGTAGCGCTCCCACTCGCGGGTGTACTTCATCACCGACGTGCGGCAGTGGTCGTTGAAGCGGTCGATCCCGAACTCGAGGATCGCCGCGCGCCCCGACACGCCGAGCTCGCGCTCGGCCTCCATCTCGGCGGGCAGCCCGTGGCAGTCCCAGCCGAAGCGCCGTTCGACGCGGCGGCCGCGCATGGTCTGGTAGCGGGGGAAGATGTCCTTGATGTAGCTGGTGATCAGGTGGCCGTAGTGGGGCAGGCCGTTCGCGAAGGGCGGGCCGTCGTAGAAGACGAACTCGTTGCCGCCGTTCTCGCCCGCGTCGCGGTCAGCGATCGAGCGCTGGAAGGTCGCGTTCGCCCGCCAGGAGGAGAGGACGTCGCGCTCGAGGGCGGGGAAGTCGGGCTGCGGATCGACTTCCGGATACCTGTGCTTGGAATCGGACACGGGATCTTCCTTCGGGCGCCGGAGGGTACCAGCAGCGCGCAGGCGGTGCCGGGCGCGGAGGGGGGCGGAGGGGGGGCGGGGGCGGTTGCCCGGGTCAGTCGGGGTCGTCGGGTGGCGGGTCGATGACCGAAGCGGCGATGTCGTACGAGAAGCCGGCCCGGGCGAGGGCGGCGAGATCTCTTGCGCGGTGCTCGGCGCGGGCTTCGGGGTCGGGGCGGTGGGGGTCGGGGCGGTGGGGGACAGGGCGGTGGGGGCCGAGGCCGCGGCGGCGGGCAAAGACGCTGGCGGCGCGCTGCTCGGCGTCGGGTGAGGCCGCGTCTTCGTCGAGGACCGACCGGACGATCTCCTCGGGCACGCCCTTGCCGCTGAGGCGGGCGGCGATCAGCCTTCGCGAGCTGCCGCGCGTCCGCAGGCGGCGGGCGACGGCGGCCGCGTAGGCGCGGTCGTCGAGCAGGCCCTGCCCGGCGAGCTTCTTCACGACGGCGTCGATCCAGGCGCCGTGCTCGGCGGGGTCGCCGTCGTGGGCGGCGCGGTTGCGCTCGGCGCGGCGCTCGAGGACGCGGCGCAGGTTCAGGGTCGAGCTCGGGTAGCGGTCGAGGTAGTGGAGGGCGATGCGCTCGAGGCTCGCCCGGGTCAGCGGCTTCGGGGCGCGCCGGCCGCGGGGGCCCGCGTTCGGGTCCCGCCTGGTGTCGGTCTCCATGGCTCTCGCGTCCTGGGGTCGGGTGTCGCCTGGGGCCGGGGGGGCGCCCCGATCATGCGACGAAGGCGCAGAGAGGTAAAGGGCGGTCGCCGTTAGAATCGGGGCGATGCCCGAGCTGCCCGAGGTCGAGGTCACGCGGCGACGGATCGCGCCGGTGCTGGTCGGACGGCGGATCGCGTCGGTCGGGACCACGGCGCCGAGCTATTTCTTCGTGACGCCGCCCGCCGAGCTGCGCGGTCGCCTGCGCGGTCGCACCGTCACCGACCTCCAGCGTCTCGGCAAGTACCTGCTCGCCAGGCTCGACGACGACCGCACGCTGCTCCTCCACCTGGGTATGACGGGCCAGCTCTTCTCGGACGGCGTCGCCAGCCCGCGGCTGCTCTCGGCCACCGCGCGGGCTGCGCTCTCGCCCGACGAGCAGGCGGAGTTCCGCCCCGACCCCCACACGCACCTGGTGCTGCGTTTCGACGACGACGGCCCCGCCGTGCTGTTCCGCGACGTGCGCAAGTTCGGCAAGCTGATCCTGATCGAACCGGGCGAGACCCACCCGCGCATCGCGCGGCTCGCCAAGGATGCGCTCGCGGCGACCGGCGACGATCTCTTCGCCGCGACGCGCGGACGCAAGCTGGCCATCAAGGCCCTGCTGCTCGATCAATCCGTGCTCGCCGGCGTGGGTAACATCTACGCCGACGAGGCGCTGTTCCTGGCCGGCGTGCGCCCGGGAAGACGGGCGGCTCGCGTCACGCGAGCGGACTGCGAGCGCGTCGCGGAGGCCCTCGTTCGTGTTCTCGAGCGCTCGATCGAGACGGGGGGCTCGTCGATCAGCGACTACGTGGCGCCCGACGGAAGCGACGGTCGCTACCAGGACGAGCGGCGCGTGTACGCGCGCACCGGCGAGCCGTGCCGCGTGTGCGGGACGCCGATCAAGCGCAAGGTGATCGCGCAGCGAAGCGCACACTACTGCCCGACCTGCCAGCGCTGACGAGGGCGGGCTCAGTCCTGCGGCTCGATTCGCTCGGGGCTCCCCGACCACCTCCACGCCCAGGTGCGCCGTGACAGGCCGAGCATCATGCCGCCGAGGGCCGGCGGGTGCAGGAACATCGAGTCGGGGCCGCGCCCTTCGCGCGCCTGCCGGCCCGGCACCGGGGTGTGGCCCACACCGCTCTCGCGGGCACGTTGCTCGATCTCGGCGAGCCGGTCCGTCTCGGCGAAGGCCATGTAGAGGCTCTCGCCGAAGCGTCCATGGAAGCGCCCCATGGTCTTCTCGGCCCGGTAGGGATGGATGGCCTCGATGCGGTGCAGGTGACCGGCGCGAAAGAGCGTGAGCGTGCCCGCGTAGCCGTACTGCTCGGACTCGATGGGCACGAAGGCGGCCGGGTCGAGCCCGGTGACGTCGACGAGCACGTCGACCGCCTTCGTGACGTCGTCGACGAGCTGCGTGACCTCGTAGAAGCCGTCGACGAGGCCGACCGGGGGCTGCGGGTCGTCGGCGCTCACGACGAGTCGCAGCCCGTGGCCGCCGGTCGCGCTCGCGTCGACGAAGAGCTGCCCGCCCTCGGCGAGTGCATCGGCGCCGCGCTCGCGCAGGCGCGCGTGCAGGCCGTCGACGTCCGCGGTGGTGACGCCCGCTGCGAACAGGTGCGCGCCGCGTCGAGCGACCGCATCCGCGACGGGCCCGGCGCCGTCCGGCTCGAGCAGCTCGACGAAGCCGTCGCCCAGCCGATAGCGGCTGCGGCGCGCGGCGAGGCCGGCGAGGCGGTCCTCGCGGTCGGGCTCCGCGTCGAGCAGCCGGGCCCAGCCCTCGGCGGCGCCCGCCCGGTCGGGCACCGCCATCTGAACACGGTCGACACGGACGAGCATTCTCTCGTCTCCTGGCTGCTGGCGTACTCGCCTAGCCGCCGTAGAAGGTCTTCTCGCCCAGGTCCTTGAGCCAGAGGGTCGCGTCGTCGGGGCGTCCCTCCGGCGCCTGCCCGACGGCGGCCTGCACGACCTCGCCGACGAAGATCGAGTGGTCGCCCTTCTCCACGGTGTCCACCAGCTTGCACTCGAGGCTGGCGGCGGCGTTGTCGAGCAGCGGCGCGCCCAGCTCGCCGGCGCGGAACTTCTCGCCGCCGATCGTGTCGCCCTCGCGCTCGGCCGGCTTGAAGAAAGCGAACGCCATCGACTGCTGGCCCTTGCCGAGCACGTTCAGCGCGAATGCGCCGGCTTCCTTGATGACGCCGTGCGCCGACGAGTCGGCCTTGACGCCGACCGCCACCAGCGGCGGCTCGAAGGAGGCCTGGGTGGCCCAGTTGACCGTCGCGGCGGCGACGCGGCCATCCGCGGCTTCACTGGTGAGCACGTAGAGCCCGTACGGAATCATCCGCAGGGCCGTCTTCTTGGCATCGGCATCCATGTTCTGTCACTCCTCGGTTCGGGTCCGGCAGGGGCAGGGGATGATGCACCTGTCCGGGGTGGTCCGACAAGGGGCCGCTCAGCCGCCGAGGCTCTCGCCCCCCGAAGCCAGGATGGCCTCGAGCCGCTCGAGACGCGGCGAGTCGCTCCCGTGGATGCGGGACAGGAACGATCTCACGTAGTCGAAATCGAGCGGCTCGAGGCATGCGAACACGATGCCCGCGATGTCCTCCCAGTCCTTGGTGCGATCGAAGGTGGCCTTGAAGACGATCAGATCCTCGGCGCTGAGGACGTGGATCGGGTCGCCGTAGAAGTCGACGCGCCGGCGGCGCTGCCGGCACTGCTCGTGGAAGGGGTCGTAGGCGAAGAAGAGATCGACCGGCGTCCCCTCCCAGCGCACGCGGGCCTGCCCGTCGCGTTCGATGCGGGCGCGCAGATCCGGTGCGTCGACTTCGGCGCCGAGCTCGTCGAGCACGGCGAGCACTCCCTCGGCCTCGTCGGCGGGCACGAACACGTTCACGTCGATGTCGTGGGTGGCGCGGATGCTCCCGTACCAGGCCAGCGCCTGGGCGCCGCCGAACGCGTGCGCGATGGCGGCGTCCGCGAACGCCTTCTCGAGGGCGACGATCTGCTCGTCGAGCAGCATCGGCTACTCGGCCTCGCGCGCCGAGCTGAAGACGGGAAAGGCCCGCTCGGGTGGCGTTCGTTGCTCGCCGCGCGAGCGAGCCACCCGGCTCGCCGTGCGCAGCAGGCCGCGCAGCGCGCGGCCCCGCGCCGCCTCGTTGGCGCCGAGCCACTCGGCGGCGGGCTCGAGGTGTTGGGGCAGCTCGTGCGACTCGAGTCCGGCGAGCGCCTCCCGGAGCAGGCCGACGATGCTCGGTCGCACGGGCTGACCGCGCCGCAGCGCGGCGAGCAGGCTGCGCGCCTCGCCGCTGCGGCGGTCGTCGCTGACCGCGATGCCGCGCGCACGGGCCCGGGCCGCGAGAGCGCGGCGATCGAAGGGGCGGGTGGCCCGGGCGGCGGCCTCGTCGATCACCCCCGGCGAGAGGATGCGGTCGAAGCGGGCCAGCACCCGCTGCCGCGGGCCGCGCTCGGTGGTCACGCACTCGCGGATCTCGTAGCGGTCGCGCTGTCTGCGGATCGAAGCCACCGCAAGCCTCCAGTACTCAGGCTTCCAGTACTCGAGCCTCCAGTACCCAAACCTCCAGTACTC
>CAZETS010000030.1:41421-54163 GCA_964515335.1 uncultured Spirochaetaceae bacterium | reverse complement strand
TCCAGTACTCAGGCTTCCAGTACTCGAGCCTCCAGTACCCAAACCTCCAGTACTCGAGCCTCCAGTACTCGAGCCTCCAGTACTCAAACCTCCAGTACTCAAGCATCCAGTACTTACAAGAACTAATCGTAGTACACTATAGAACTATAGCCAACCTCCAACGCCGAGTGGTGGCAAGCCTTCGTCGCGGAAGGGCTTTTCCGCTCGGCTCGCGACGGCTGGCCGGCCCCGACCAGGGCCGCCGAGCCTCGGGCGCCCGGGCGTGCCGGCGACTACCGTCCCGCCCACACGGCGTCCGCCCTCCTCGCGTGGCGCCCGGGAGACCGCCTTGCTTTCGCTCGCCGAGCTGCGCCGCCTGTGCGAGGTGGTGAGCGCCAGGCTCACCGGTCACGTCGTCGAGCGTTGGGTGCAGGCCGACGGCGAGCGGATCGTCGCCGCCCTCTACGGACGCACGGGCGACGCGGGCGGGGCGGCGAAGCGCTTCCTGCTGCTCTCGTGCCGACCGCAGCTCGCCCGGCTGTCCGAGATCGACGCCCTCCCGAAGGCCCCCGAGCGCCCGCCGGCGTTCGTCAGCTACCTGCGCGCCCATCTCTCCCGCGCCCGGCTCGTCGCTGCGCGGCTGATCGGCGACGACCGGATCCTCGCCCTGCGCTTTGCGGCCCGGGAGGGCGAGTACGAGCTGGTGCTCGCGATCTTCGGCAACCGCTCCAACGTCTACGTGCTCGACGGCGCCGGCGTGATCGTCGCGGCGCTGCGCCCGCCCGCCGATACGCGTCCCGAGCTGAAGCTCGGCGCCCCGTTCGCGCCGCCGTCGCGCGGCGCCCCGCGCGAGGGCGACGACCGCTTTGCCGAGGTCGCCGACGGCGAGCTGCTCGCCGCGATCGAGCGCGAGTACGCGGGCCGCGAGCAGGCCCGCGACGCCTCCGGCCTGGCCCGCGACATCCGCCAGTCCCTCAAGCGCGAGCGCAAGAACGCCGACCGCCGGCTCGCGAAGCTCGAGGAGGAACTCGCCGAGGCCGACCAGGCCAACACGCTGCAGCGCCACGGCGAGCTGCTGAAGGGAGCGCTCGGTCGCATCGAGCCCGGCGCCGATTCGGTGAGCGTCGACGACTACGAGACAGGCGAACCTGTTCGCATACCCCTCGACCCCGCGAAGAGCCCGAAGGAGAACCTCGAGGCCACCTTCAAGCGCTACCAGAAGCTGTTGCGGCGTCTCAGCAGGGCGGGTGGGCAGATCGACGAGGCCCGCGCGTGGTGCGAGACGCTCGGCAGTCTCGCCGAGGCGCTCGAGCAGGCGGCGCCGGAGGGCGGCGAGCCCGACGCCGAGGCGCTCGAGCGGTTTGCCGGCCGACCCGAGATCGCACGCATGCTCGGCCGGCGCCGCGCCGCGCAGGCGTCCGGGGGTGATGGCTCGGCGCCGAGCGAATCGTCGCTGCCCGCGCGGCTGCGGGGCGTGCCGGCGCGCCTGATTCCGCGGCGCTACCGCAGCCGCGACGGGCTCGAGATCTGGGTCGGCCGCAACGACGCCGGCAACGACCATCTCAGCACCCGCCTCGCCCGGGGCAACGACCTCTTCTTCCACCTCGACGGCGCGCCCGGCAGCCACGTGATCCTGCGGACCGAGGGCAGCTCGGATCCACCCCAGGAGTCGCTGCTCGACGCCTGCGAGCTCGCCGTCCACTTCTCGAAGCAGAAGAACGCGACCCGCGCCGACGTCCACATCGTGCCCATCAAGCAGGTCAAGAAGCCGAAGGGCGCGAAGCCCGGTCTGGTGTGGGTGACGGGCGGCCGCTCCCTGCACCTGCGCCGCGAGGAGGCGCGCCTGCGGCGGCTCCTCGAGTCGCGCATCGAGGGCTGATCGGAGGCTCGGCCGGGGCCGCTCAGCGGTCCGCGGCGTCCGGGCCGCGAACCCCCGTCAGACGGATCAGCGCCGGCAGGAAGATCAGGTTGCAGACCACCATCAGGGTCATCCCGATCGAGAGCACGACCCCCAGGCTCGCCACGCCGCGGTGCGACGAGAGGGCGAGCGTCCCGAAGCTGATCAGGGTGGTGATCGCGCTGTAGAACACGGCCCGCGCGGTGGTGCTGTCCATCAGGTCGTCGCCGCTGCCGGCCATCAGCTCGGCGCGGTGGACGAGGTGGATGCCGCTGTCGACCCCGATGCCGAGCATGAGGGGTACGACCACCACGTTGGCGAAGTTGAAGGGGATGTCGAACAGCGCCATCGCGGCCACCGTGAGCAGCGAGGCCAGCATCAGCGGCGCCAGCACCAGCCCCACCGGCCGCAGCCGCCGCCACAGGACGAGCAACAGCAGCGAGATCAGCACGATGGCCGACAGCAGCGCCTGACGGAACGAGTCGCGAGTGGCCTGCCCGAAGCCGACGAGGTTCACGGCGACACCCGCGGCGCTCGGGTCGATGCGCATCACGTCCTCGGTGAAGCGCGTGAACGCGGCCTCGTCCGAGAGGTCGTGCTTCGGGAAGACCTGGATGCGCGCCTGGCCGTCCGCGGTCGACAGGCGGGCGACGAGCTCGGGGGGGAGGTCTTCGCGCTCGATGGCGTCGGTTTCGACCGATCGCTTGAGCCGCGCGATCTGGTCGGGGAAGCCCGCGAGCAGCAGCTCGTCGAGCTTGGCGACGGCGCCCTCCGGGTCGGGGCCGCTTTCGGCCCGCTCCAGGAAGACGTCGAGCTTGTCGTGCAGCAGCGCGATGCTCCCGCGCATCTCCGAGCGGCTCTCGCGCAGCCACGGCTGGGCGAGCAGGTCGCGCAGTTCGCCGAGCGCCGCGGCCTGCTCGTCGAAGGTTTCCCGGCGCTCGCCCGACGGCGCGAGCGGAGGCGCGTCGAGCAGGTAGCCGAGGTCGGCGAGCAGCTCGAGCTTCTCGTCCTGCTCGGCGGGCACGTAGTCGAGCAGCGACACGGTGTGCGAGACGCTGTCGAGCGCGCGCAGCTCGGCGACTCGCGCCGGCACCGCGTCGAGGTCGCCGACCACGCTGTTCACGTACCACGGCGACATCGCCCCGGACTGGGCGAGCAGATCGTTGAAGGTCTGCACCGACTCGGTGGTCGGATCGCGCATCTGCACCACGTTGACGTCGAAGCGCGCACGGGGAATCAGCGCGAGCCCGGCGGCGAGCACCGCCAGGGACACCGCGACGACGGCGCCGGGGTGTGTGTCGAAGACGCGCCACCAGGTCGAGCGCAGGTGCAGCTCGCGACGGATGTGGGCGGCCTCGACCCGGAGCCGGGTCGAGAGCAGGGCCGGCAGCAGGGTGAGGGTGAGGAACAAGATGATGAACATGCCGCTGCCGGCGATCAGGCCGAGCTCGGCCACGCCCAGGTAGTCGGTCGGCACGAAGACGAAGAAGCCGATAGACGTCGTGATCGTGCAGATCACGAGGGAGCCGCCGACGTGAGCGGCCGCGTGGCGGAGCGCCTCTTCGTGCGGGACCCCGAGGCGGATGCGCGCCGCGTACGCCATGCCGAGGTGGATCGCGAAGTCGACCCCGAGGCCGATGAAGAGCACCGCGAAGGACGCGGACACCAGGCTGAGGTGGCCGATCGCCGCCGCCGCGAAGCCGGCCGTCCAGACGAGCCCGACGAGCAGCGTCGCGACGGCGGCGATCACCAGGCGCAACGAGCGCAGCGCCCGCGTCAGCACGCCGATCACGAAGAAGAAGCAGATCACGCCGCCGCCGCCGAGATCCCAGGCGAGGCCGATCATCTCTTCGTAGTTGAGTCCGGGGTTGCCGGTGATGCGGATCCGCACGCCGCGCTCGGGTCCGAGTCCTTCCTGGGCCGCGACGTCGCGGATGCGGTCCATCGCGCGGCCGGCGGCGAGGAAGCTCCCGAAGTCGAGCACCGGATGCACGACCACCACGCGGCGGGTCGCCACGTCGACCGCCGAGCCCTGCAGGAGCAGCTCCTCCCACGAGAGCGCGAGGGGGAACTCGGCGTAGACCTCGACGGTGGCGTCGCCCACCGACTCGAGGATCACCGCCCACTCCTCGGGCGCGACGCCCCCCTCCTCACCCTGCGCGGCCTGCTCGAGCCCCTCGGAGACGAGCTCGGCGAGGTTCGCGACGCTCGGGTCCTGCTCGAGGGCCGCGATGATGGGCTGCAGGCGCGCCATCTGGGCGGCGAAGACGTCGAGGTCGTCGAGGCTGCGGTAGAGCAGGCCGTGGGTCTCGAAGAACTCGCCGCCCGCGGCCGGGTAGGCGTCGGCGAAGCGCTCCGGTTCGGCGTCGAGCCGTGCGACCAGCTTCGTCTCGGCCTCTCGGGCCAGCTCGGGTGTCTCGGCGTCGATGACCACGAGCAGCGCGTTCTCGAGATTGGGGAAGAGCTTCGCGAAGGCCTCGTGGTTGCGGCGCGACGGTAGTTCCTCGGCGATCAGCCGCACGTTGTCGGAGTTGATGCCGAGGTTGCTCGCGGCGAACGCGCCGGCGAGCAACGTCACCACGAGGCAGCCGACGATCACCGCGACGGCGTGGCGCCGTGCGCCGTCCACCCAGCGGGAAAGCACGCGCGCCAGGTAGTCGTCGATCAGGCTCTTCAATCCTCTGCGCCCTCGTCTGCGGGCTTCTCTCTGGGCTTGTCTTCGAGCTTCTCTTCGAGATAGCCGAGTGCGCGCAGGTGTTCGACGATGTCCTCCTCGCGCCCGGAGGCCGCATCGTGGATCCGTTCGACCTCGAGACCGTCGTAGCTGGCGATCCGCGGGGCCGGCTCGAGGTCGAGAAAGCGGGCCGGCCGGCCCGGCATGTCTCGCGAAACGGGGATCCGCAGCCAGGCCAGGACGGTCGGCGCGACGTCGAAGACCGACAGCCGGCCGGGCGACGGTCCGCGCGCAATGCCGTGACCGCGGGCGAAGATCACACCGTCGAGGGCCGCCGGCGTGTCGTGCCCCCCGGTCAGCAGCATCAGGCTCACCTGCGCCTCGAAGCCGTGGTCGGAGATCACCACCACCAGGTCCTCGGGCGAGTAGTCGGCCACCAGCAGTCCGATCAGCTCGTCGGTGTACTCGTAGTAGCGGCGCAGCGCGGCCGCGCCGGCAACCCGCTCGCCATCGCTCGGCCGGAGCGTCTCGGGGTACTTCTCGGCGGGTTCGAGATTGCCCCACAGCCAGTGCGAGACGCGGTCGATGCCGGGCAGGAAGACGAGCATCACGTCGGGGTCGTGGTCGGCGATGACGCCGAGCGCGACCCGCGTCACCTCGGCGTCGGTGCGGTACTGCCGGCTCAACACGTCGCGGTTCACCCAGTGCGGCATCGCGTCGTTGCCCGCGAACGGGTCGCCGATCGCCAGGGCGGGCTCGCTCGACTCGAGGAGCGCCTGCGCGCGTGGCTGCCACGACTCGGGGTGCACGAGCGCTCCGTGCGAGGCGCGCTCGTCCTCGAAGGTGCGCTTGATCATCTCGATCTGCTCGGGGAAGAAGTGGTCGGACACCATCACGCCGTCGATGCGTTCGGGCGGGTAGGTGGTCCACCAGTTCACCACGCCGACGCTCCGCCCCTGGTCGGAGAGGATGTTCCAGAGCGCCGGCACGCGGCGATCGCCGCTCAGGTAGAGGTGCTTCTCGCCCGTCTCCGACTTCTGCACGAAGGCCGCGATGCCGTGTTGCTCGGTGGGGCGGCCGGTCGCGATCGTGTTCCAGATGCGCGGCGAGTAGAGGGGCAGGACCGAGCGCAGGCGCCCGCGCACGCCTTCGCGCGCGATGGCGGCGAGGTTGGGCAGCCGCCCTTCGTCCATCATCGGAAAGGCGACGCGCGGGCTGGCGCCGTCGATGCCGACCAGCAGCACGCGGCGCCGCCTCTCTTCGGCGCCGCAGCTCGGCAGCGCCAGCACGACGATCAGCGCCGCGAGCAGCGCTGCCCGCCCCCGCCACGCCGACCCGAGATCCGGTGCGAATGTCACTCGATGTATCCCAGCTGCTCGAGTTGCCGGTGGATCTCGTCTTCGGCGCCCGACGGGTCGACCGCGATCCGTTCCACGGGCGTGAGGTCGTGGGTGTCCACGAAGGCCGGCTCGTCGACCCCGACGAACGACGCGACCCGGCCGTCCATGTCGCGCCCTACGGCCAGCCCCATCCAGGCGAGGAGCGTAGGCGCAACGTCGGCCACCGAGAACCCCCCGATGCGTGTTCCCGCTGCGATCCCCGGCCCCCGGGCGAACACGACCCCGTCGATCGCGGCCTCGCCCTCGTGGACGCCGGTCAGGATGCCGAGTCCGCGTCCGGGCTCGAAGCCGTGGTCGGAGAGCACGACGATCAGGTCGTCGCCGTCGTAGCGGGCGACGAGCAGACCGAGCAGCGCGTCCACGTAGCGGTAGTAGCGGGTGAGGGCCCGCCGGCCGGCGGCCCGCCGGGTGGCGTCCTGGCGCAGCTCTTCGGGATAGATGCTCTGGTCTTCGACCAGGCTGCCCCAGAGGAAGTGCGAGACCCGGTCGACGCCGGGAAGCAGCACCATCAGCAGGTCGGGCTGCCACTCGGCCTCGAGGGCGAGCGAGAGACGGGTCAGCGCGCCGTCCTCTTCGAAACGCCGCGGCAGGTCGTCGCCGACGAGCGCCAGCCAGTCCGGTAGCTCGGGGTCGTCGACGAGGGGGTTCGTGAAGGCGGTGAGCGGCGTGCGGTCGCGCAGGATCTCCGCGGCGCGTGCCTGCCAGGCCTCGGGATGCACGGTCGGTCCGGCCGGGACCGCAGCGGCGCCGGTCATCTCGCGCCGCACCGACACGTTCCGGGGAATCAGGTGGTCGGACACCATGACGCCGCGGATCCGCTCGGGCGGATAGGTGTTCCAGAAGTTGACGACGACCGCGGTGCGGCCGGCATCGCTGACGATGTTCCACAGCGCATGGCTGCGGCGATGCGAGCCCAGGTAGAGGGCGCGCCCGCCGTCCGCCTGCTCGTACGCGAAGCCGCGGATGCCGTGTGCGGCGGGCAGCTTGCCGGTCGCGATGGTGTTCCAGATCGGCGGCGAATCGATGGGGGTCAGCGAGCGGATCGTGCCCCGGGCGCCGCTTCGCGCGAGCACGGCGAGGTTCGGCAGGGCTCCTTCCGCGAGCAGCTCGTCGACGAGCCGAGGCGCCGCGCCGTCGACGCCGACGAGCAGCACCCGCCCGTGTCCGGCCCGCGCGGCGGGGTCGCCGTCTTCACCGCTGCCCGGCGCGCGGTCTCCGCAAGCGGCGAGCGTGAGCGACAGGCACGCGGTCAGCAGCGGAGTGAGGCGCATGGGCGGCCCGCTCACTCCACCGCCGGGGCGTCTGGTCCGCCGCGCTTGCGTGCGATCACGCGCTGGTTCGAGGTCTCGCCACCGAGCCGCACGCGCACGGTGTCGAGGATGACCGCCAGCCCGAGCAGGAGCGGGTTCTTGTACGAGAAGAAGCGCCACACCCAGGCAGGCCAGCCCCGGTCCTTGAAGTAGTTGTGGTGCGAGATGATCCAGGCGGAGGTGCTGATCAGGCACTCGCGCTCCACCACCTCGAAGCCCCGCTCCTCGAGGATGCGGACCAGCGCATCGGTGGAGAAGAGGTGGAAGTGCCGCGGGAAGTGGTAGTGGCCCCAGTACCGGCCGGCGAAGATCCTGTAGTCGAGTCCGCCGAGGTTCGGCGTCTCGACGATGAAGACACCCCCCGGCCGCAGCAGCTCGGCGACCCGCTCGGCGATCAGCGCCGGATCCTCGAGGTGCTCGATGAGCTGCAGCATCACGACTGCGTGGTAGCGGTCGCGCTCCTCGGGGCGCATCGCGAAGTCCTCGACCCGCTCGGCGTGGGCCGGAAATCCCTTCTCGCGACAGCGCTCGATGGCCTCGGCGTCGAACTCGAGTCCGCCGAGCTCCCACTCGGGGTGGCCGAACTCCCGGAGCAGGCCGAGGAAGCGGCCGTCCCCGCAGCCCACGTCCAGGATGCGGCGCGGGCCGTCGCCGATCCACTCGCGGTAGAGCCTGACCTTGCCGCCCTCCCACACGCGTTGCAGCCGGGCAACCAGTGAGTTGCCGGTGCCGACGAACGAGTAGTAGTCGGGCGGGTAGATGCGGTCGAGCTCGCAGGGCGCCGGTCGCGGGTTCAGGTACTGGTGGCCGCACCGCGCGCAGGCGACGAAGTTGAACTCGAGGTCACTGGTCCCGTACTCGAAGTCCGTGCCGCTCGCGCAGACACGGGCCTCGTTGGCGCCGCAGATCACGCAGGCGGTCTCGACCAGGGCGAGCGGGGCGTCCGCGGTCGGTCGGCTGCCGGTATCAGCGGGCTCAGCCACTCGCGACGCCGGCCCGGCTCGCGAAGACGCGGTGCTCGATGGGCACGCCGTTCTCCACCAGGTAGTCGCGTCGCTTGCGGAATCTTGCCAGGTAGCCGTGCCAGGGGACGGCGGGCCAGAGGTGGTGGATGGCGTGGTAGTTGTGGGCGAGGACGAGCGGCGTCAGCCAGCCGACCTCGATGATGCGCGTTCCCTTGAAGCGGTCGGCGGGCAGGCCGACGTGGGGCAGGTAGTTGACGTAGATGTCCATCACCACCTTGGCGATCGCGAACGGCAGCAGCCAGGCGAAGAAGAGCGCCGTGAAGAAGCCCTGGAAGATCGCCCACGCGTAGACGCCGACCACGACGCCGAAGAAGACGCCGTCGGAGATCTTCATCGAGGCGGTTCGCGGATCCTCGCGGACGGCCTTGCGGGCGGCGGTCGCCAGTCGCAGGTAGCGCAGTGGCAGCTGCCAGAGCGGACCGGCCGCGTACACCTCGTTGGGGTCGCGGTCGGGCTCGTTGAGGTAGCGGTGATGGTCGAGGTGGACGTTGCGCTGGAGGAAGTAGGGCGTCATGTAGGGCAGCATGCCGGCCACCCCGACCAGGTGGTTGACCCAGCGCCGGTTCGACACCGTGCCGTGGGCCGCCTCGTGCCAGATAGTGAACGCCACGTGGACGGGCAGGAAGCCCACGACCACGTGGACCCAGGGCGGCAGGGGCTCGACGATCGCCGCCGCGATGTTGCCCAAGAAGACGATCCACTGGCCGAGCAGCAGCAGCAAGGTGAAGCGGTCGAGCTTGAGGGGGGGACCGGCCATGCGCCCGTCTCTCGATCTCCCGTCTCTCGATCTCTACCGATCTCTACGTTTTCCGGTCTCTGCGGTCCCGTCGCAGGGATTGGGCCGGAGCGTTCGGCGACACCGAGCCCGGCCGGAGCCGGATGCAACGAGGTTAGGAAGCGCGTAGGCTTCCGTCAATTTGAGCGCCGCGGCGCCCAGGCGCCGCTCGCCCCGCGCAGCGATGGGCAGGATGCCTTCCGAACGGCCCCACACGAATCACCTTCTGCGCGACATGACGGGCCCGGCGCTCGCCGCGCTGGCGACGTTGGCCGTGCAGCTGCCCTTCTTCCGCTTGTGGTTCGCCTTCATGGACGAGGGCCACATGGTGCAGTTCGCCGACATCGTGCTGAAGGGCGGCGAGTTCTACCGCGACGCCACCTTCTATCCGTTGCCGGGGGCCTTCTGGCTGCTGGCCGGAGCGTTCGAGGTGTTCGGGCCCTCGGTGCTGGTGTCGCGCTGGATGGTCGTGGTGGAGTTCGCGCTCTTCGTCGGCCTCCTCTACGCACTGCTGCGACGCCTCACCGACGCGCGCTTCGCGATCCTCGGCGTGGGCTGCCTGTGGCTGTATCGGATCTGGTGCTTCCCGCACTGGCAGATCTACAGCTACTCGACGACGAGCCTGCTGGTCCTGCTGGCCTCGCTGTCGGCGCTGCTGGCCTGGATGCGCAACCGCGACCGCCGTTGGCTGGCCGCGGCCGGCCTGCTCTACGGCCTGGGCGTGCTCTGCAAGCAGGACTACGGGGCGGCCGCCCTGCTGGCGGTGGTCGCGCTGCTCGCCGCCCACGTTGCCGGCACGCCTCGCGACGCGAGGCCGTCCGTCCCGGCCATCGTGTTGCTCTTCTTCGGCCCGGCGGCGGCGGTGGGCGCGGTCACGGGCCTGTACTACTGGCAGGCGGGCGTCCTGCCCGACCTGATCCGGTTCACGGTCACGAACCACTTCGTCGGCATGGGGACCTACGAGTACATGGAGTTCCCCGATCTCCTGCCGCTCTTCGGGCAGGATCCCGCTCTCAGGACGCGCATGGCGATCATGGGCTACATGCCGAGCATCGCCTTCACGGCGGACTGGCCCAACATCCGCTCGCATCCGCTCTTCACCGACACCGCCCTCTACGACGGCCTCGTCAAGGTCTTCTTCTACGCGCCCATCGCGTACCTCGCCGCCTCGGCGATGCGGCTCTTCGTGATCCGGCGGCGGCTCGTGGCCGGTGCAGACGAGGAGGCGCGGGTGCGCGCGCAGGGCGAGCTGATGCTCGTCGTCTTCGGCGTGATGCTGGTCGCGCTGGTCTGGCTCAACAAGCCGCAGGACTACCTCCACCTGGCGGTCCTCTACTGGCCGCTCATCGCCCTGGCGATCGTTCATGCCCACGCCCTGCTCGCCGGCCACCGCCGTCGCGCGATCGCCGCGGCCGTGGTGGTTGCGGTGCCGCTGGCCGCGCTGCTCCCGTACTCGCTGCGTCTCGTCCTCGAGCTGCGGGCGACGCACTCCGAGCCGGTGGCGGGCGCTCGCGCCGGCGTCTTCGTGCAGCCCTCCGAGGCGCGCATGCTGTCCGAAGTCGTCGACTACGTGCGCGAGAACACCGCGCCCGACGAGCGGGTCGCGGCGATCCCCTACTTCCCCATCGTGAACTTCCTCGCCGAGCGGATGGGGCCGCATCGCTCGGCCTACATCGTGTGGCCGTTTCCCGAGGTGCCCGATCGCGACGCGCAGGTGATCGCCGCCATGGAGGAGACCGGCACCGATCTCGTCATCTACCACTTCACGCAGTTCCAGAGCTTCAATCCCGTCTGGGAGCACGCGCCCGAGCTGTTCGCGTATCTGGTCGAGCACTTCGAGATCGATCGCGTCTTCTCCTACGACGAGTGGGGGTACAAGCTCGCGGGCCTCAAGCGGCGCGAGGAGCGGGCGCGCGCGGGCGAGCGGATCATTCCCCCCGGCGCTGCGGGTGTGGCGCTCCACGTCGAAGAGGGCGGACCGCCGCGGCCCGTCCCGCCGGCCTCGCGCGACGTCTACGTGCAGGAAATGCTCTGGCCCTTCCGCCCGGTCGTGGCGGTGCGCGCCTCGACGCGCGGCCGCCGCACGGTGCTCACGGTGCCGGTCGACGTCCCCGAGTCGAGCGTGCATCTGCAGAGCGCCGTCGCCGTGCACCCGCAGTGGTGGTTCAAGCTGCCGCCTTCCTGGGTCGAATTCAGCGTCGCGATCCGCGGCGCGTCGGGGCGCGAGGTCGTCTTCCGGCGCCGGCTCAACCCCACCAAGGTGCTCGGAGACCGCGACTGGTTCGACATCGACGTGCCGCTGGACCGGTGGTCGGGCCAGGCGGTCGAGTTCGAGTTCGTCCTGGAGGCCGAGCGTCCGACCGGCACCACGCTCTGGATGGGCGGCTGGGAGATCCCCCGGCTGGTCGCCGCCAGCGAAGCCGCGCGGCCCGAGGCGGCCGACTGAATCGGCCCGCCGCCCGCCCCCGCGGCCCGGCGCGAAACGCTTGCTTCGGATTTCGCGGGTGTGTCATGCTGCGCTCTCTTCGGAATCCGCTTCGAAACCCGCTTTGAAGTCCACCTCGAAAGCCGCCTTGAAGCCCTCCTCGACGCCTCCGGGACCCGTGTGTCTGGTCTGCGGCGCCAGCGACGCCGCCGTCCGCTACCGGATCACGCGCTTCGAAGTCCTCGAGTGCCGGGGCTGCGCTCAGGTCTACCTGCATCCGCTGCCCGACGAGGATGAGATCCGCGAGCTCTTCGCCTCGCTCTACACCACGGGCGACGGCTCGGTGCCCGAGCTGAAGGACTACTACGGGTACTGCTTCGACGACGAGCCCGACAACCCGCTCGTCGAGCAGTACGAGCTCTGGCTCGACAAGATCGAGAGCGAGAAGTCGCCCGGTCGCGTGCTCGACATCGGTTGCGGGACGGGCCTGTTCCTCTCGGTGGCTCGGCGTCGCGGCTGGGAGCCGTTCGGGATCGACGAGAGTCGGCAGGCCACCGACCACGCGCGCCGCCATTTCGGCCTCGATCCCTGGGTGGGCGAGTTCGCTTCGTTCGCCGACCGCGGCGAAAAGTTCGACCTGGTGACTGGATGGGACGTCATCGAGCACTCGCGCGATCCGGTGGCCCTGCTTGGCGTCGCCCGTCGCTGCCTGGCCCCGGGCGGCATCGTCAGTCTCTCGACTCCGAACCAGCGCAGCGTGCTCGACCTGATCGCGGGCTTGCTGTACCGGGCGAGTGGCGGCCGGGTCGTGGCGCCGCTCGAGAAGTTCTACATCGAGCAGCACTTCCTCTACTTCACTCCGGACACCCTGCGCCGCTGTCTCGAGCTCGGTGGGCTGCGAGTAGACCGTCTCGATTTCGAGTGGACCGACCTGCGCCGCCTGAGCGTCTCGCCCCCGGTCCGCCTCGGCCTCGAGGCGATGTTCGTGCTGGGGCGCTTGCTCTCGCGGCAGAACAGGCTGTTCGTGATCGCCCGGGCGCCGTCCGACTGACGGTTCGGGGGTCGGGCGCATCGCGAACGAGCAGCCGCCCATCGGCCGCCGGCAGCTCGGGTGCGTGTTCGTTCCCGCGTTGGCTCTCCCGAGGGGTGGCGCCAGTTACTTCTTCCACACCTGCCCCAATCGCGATAGGCTGCACTTTCTTGCACCGGTCACCGCACCGGTCACCGCAGCGTCACGCGCCGTCGGCGCGCGGCGCG
>CAZETS010000030.1:0-41321 GCA_964515335.1 uncultured Spirochaetaceae bacterium | reverse complement strand
GCACCGGTCACCGCACCGGTCACCGCAGCGTCACGCGCCGTCGGCGCGCGGCGCGGCGATGCACGAGGACGGCTCGCATGAAGCACGGCAACACGATCACAGCCTTGCTGCTCCTGGTCGGCCTGACCGCGCCAGCACTGCTTGCTTGCGGGGGCGACGAGGAGCGTCCGCGGATCGACAAGAGCCGGCTGGCCACCACTCAGTCGCTCGAGGAGAAGTCCGACGCCCGCCGCGCGGCGGAGCGGGCCGAGGGAGAGGCGCTGATCGAAGACCTCGTGTTCTGGCCCCGTGGCGCCGGCCCCGCTCGGGACGCGCGCGCCGACTACAACGACTGCCAGAGCCGCCTCGAGGCAATGCCCGACGCACGCATCGCCCACCCGCTCGTGCAGATCAAGCATATGCGCGACTGCATGACCGACCGGGGCTGGGCGATCGATCCGGACGCCGGAATCCCCGAGCGCTGATGTCGGGCTCCGACTTCGCGAAGCCGCAGGGGTAGAGGCGCCGTGGGCCAGTCGTCCCCGATCGCGCCGAGCGCCGGGCGGATCCTCGTCATCCTGCCCACCTACAACGAGGCCGACAACGTCCTCGTGCTCGCGAGCCAGGTGCTCGCCCAGTCGGCGTGCATCGAGGTGCTGGTGGTCGACGACAACAGCCCCGACGGCACCGCCGACCTGGTCGCCGACGCGATGCGCGACGAACCGCGGCTTCACCTGCTGAAGCGGCGGGGCAAGCTCGGCCTCGGCACCGCGTACCTGGCCGGCTTCCGCTACGGGCTCGACGAGGGCTTCGATCGCATATTCACGATGGACTGCGACTTCTCCCACAACCCGAAGTATCTGCCCTCCATGCTGGCCGCCATGGAGGACTACGACGTGGTGGTGGGATCGCGCTACGTGCGGGGCGGCGGTGTCGAGAACTGGCCCTGGCACCGCCGGCTGCTCTCGCGCTTCGCGAACCTCTATGCGCGCACGCTGCTGCGTCTCACGCTGCGCGACTGCACGGCGGGCTACCGGGGCTACAGCCGCGAAGTGCTCGAGAGTGTCGACCCCTTCGAGATCCGATCGTCCGGCTACTCGTTCCTCGAGGAGATGGCCTGGCGCGTCACCCGCTGCGGATTCACGATCGGCGAGATCCCGATCATCTTCGAGGACCGCAAGGCCGGCGCATCGAAGATCGAGTCGTCGGAGATCTACCTGGCCGCCTGGTACGTGCTCGCCACCGCGCTGCGGCCCCCGACCCTGGCCGGCCGCAAGTCCACCCGCAAGCCCTCGGCGAGCGCCTGACGCAGGCGGCCGCCCGGGGCTAGGCGGCGCGTCGCCGGGCAGTCAGCACGACGAGCGCGGCGAAGCGCGTCCAGCCCATGCGCTCGCACAGCTTCTCGAAGCTGCGCTCGGCGAGGTAGAGGGGCACCAGGAAGCGGAAGTAATCGCTCGCCGCGTAGTAGGAGCGGATGTCGACGAGCTCGAATCCCGTCTCGTCGAGCAGCCGGCGCAACTCGGCGACCGAGCAGTGGTCGAAGTGCGTCGGGTAGCCGGTCAGGTCGGCGTTCTCGGAATGCAGGGCCCTGAGGAGGACGCCCTGCAGGCGCGGGCCGACGAGACGCAGGATCCACGAGTACGGATGGTTCTTGCACGGGATCATGTGGTGCATGACGCCGCCGACAAGAAGCGCGTCGTGCATCGACTCGAAGCTCGCCCGGTTGTCGGGGACGTGTTCGAGAAGGGTCTTCGAGACGATCAGATCGAATCCCCCGGTTTCGATTCGCTTCTCGATGGACTGCAGGAGGTACTCGTCGTAGGCGGCCGGGCACTTCGGCGAGTCGTCGACGTCGAGTCCGACCAGCTCGTAGCCGGAGCCCCTGGCGAGCATCGGCCTCCAGCTGCCGCCGACCTCCAGCACCCGTTTCGGCTGGGACTCGAGGCTTTCCTCCAGCCGCTGCTGCAGGTCGACCCACGAATCGTCGAAGTGCGCGAAGCCAGGGAAGCGCTGATCGATCGCCCTGCACCAGCGCCGGTTGGCGGCTACGAAGCGCGAGAGGAGCGACAAACGAGGGTCTCCCGGGTGTCGGCTCGACGCGATGACGCCGTGCCAGGGAACGGACCCCCAGGATCGTCCATGTGCGTGTGGTCCTTCAACCAAAAACGGCTGTCGGGTGCTCGACCACCACCTTGATGGCGTCGGGGCCGCGGGCGATGCGCAGGGCATCGGCAAGTCGCCGGGCGGGAAGGTGATGGGTGACGAGCCGGGCGAGCCCGGAGCGCAGCGCGGGGTCGCGCTCGAGCAAGGCGAGGGCCTGCGCGAAGTCGCCGCAGCGGGACGTGCCGATCCGCACGCCACGAGCGAGCGCGGACCCGATCGCGCTGGCCGGCTCGGCCTCGGCGCCGGCGGCCACCCGCTGCAGGATGGCGCCCCGCGGCCGCACCAGCGACACCTCGCGCCCGGGCTCGGGCCGGATCGCGGCGTCGGCCCGGGCGAGCGTGTCGACCACGGCCACGTCAGCGCGTCGCAGACCCGTGCTGCGGGCCTCGACGGACCGCAGCAGTTCACGGGCATCAGCGCCGCGGACGATCTCCGCCCCGTTGGCGACCGCATGCGGCGGCTCGGCGTCGCACAGCCAGGCCACGACGGGCCGCGCGGCTTTGGGCAAGGCATGACGCGCCAGCTCGCGCGACGCCTCGTCGGCGGGTCCGGGCAGCCGCGCCAGCGAGATCTCGTCGACGACGAGTTCGGTGGCGTGGCCCAGCCCGCCGCTCGGCTGCCCGTGGGTCGACTTCAGGTGCACCTCGCGTGCCGCCAGGGCCAGGGCCAGCTCGAAGCCGTCGGGGCTTCCGGTCGTGTCGACGACGACGTCCGCGCAGGGACCTTCCGAGGCGGCCGGCGGCGCTTGCGCGGCCTCGGCGCCGAGGTCGAGGGCCCGGTCGCAGAGCGACCGGTGGCGCGACCACGCTTCGATGTGGAAGTCGGCGCCCTGCTCGCGCCGGCGCGCGGCGAGGGCGGCCACCGCCAGCAGACCGAGTCGCCGCGGTCCGAGCACCGCTATGCGGTCGCCCGTGCGCGGGACGATGCGGTCGACGGCGTGAAGGGCCGCGGCGAACGGCTCGACGAGCACCGCGACGTCGTCGGGCACGTCGTCGGGCACGCGCAGCACCGCTCGCGCCGGCGCCAGCACGTAGGGCCCGAAGCCCCCCGGCAGGTCGTGGATGCCCACCACCAGCCGGTCGGGGCAGTGGCTCGCGAGACCCGCCCGACAGAACGCGCATTCCGCGACCTGGCCGAGCGCGGTATGCGAGGCGTTGATCTCCACCACGCAGCGCTCGCCCCGCTCGTCGCGCGCGACCAGCTCATGGCCCACCACCTGGGGGAGCGGAAACGGCAGGAAGGGACGATCGAGGTCCGTCGAGCAGACCCCGCACCGCTCGACGGCGAGCAGCCGGTAGCCGGCGCCGAGCGAAAGGTGTGGGGCTTCGTTGCGCGTGATCCGCCAGCCCGCCTCGGGGCTGCCCGCGAACGAGAGCGCGACCGGCGCCAGCGAGGCATCCGCCTCGAGCTCTTCGGCGACGAATCGTTGCTCGGTGCTGGTCATCGCCTCGTTCTCTGCGGGTTTTCCGATCGACGTGCCAGAGCGATCAGCGTAGCGCCGCCGGCCGGTCCGGCGCGTCGAGCCTCAGGGATGGGCGCCGCCGGCCTCGGCCTGCAGGCGCGGGTCGCGGTACACCATCGCGAAGCCCTTCCAGTCGAACGGGTGCGAGGCGACCCGTCCCGACAGCCGCGTGTGGAAGACGATCTCGACTTCGCGCCCCGCCTGAGCGTCGAGTGTCAGGTCGACGCGCCGGAAGGCCTGCTGGCGCCGGGATCCCCGCGAAAGAAAGACCGGAAGCGTCTGGTAGTGGAGCCGGCGCGGTGCAGCGCCCGCCTCGGCGATCGACACCTCGCCGACGAGCTGCGTGCCGGGCGCGACGGCCCGCGGGCGCAGGTAGCCGATCTCGAGCGAGAGCACGCCGCCCGCCTCGGGGACCGTCAGGCGGCAGACCGTCGTGACGCCTTCCGGGGGGATCGGCTGCCCCGGCCGCGAGCGGTGGTAGAGGCTCGAGAACAGCAGGTGGTGGCGCACGTCGGCGAGCGCGGCGTCGCCGTGCGAGCAGTCGGCGATGGCGTCGACGTGGGCGTGTTGCTCGAGCGGGGTCTCGCGCCGGCGGTAGACGATGTAGTTCTGGTCGGCTCCGATGAAGCTCCGCTCGAAGTGCGTGATCACGTAGTCGGACAGGGCGGGCGCATAGTCGAGCAGCCCGACGCGGTCGGAGAAGAAGTTGTCGAAGCTCGTGATCACCAGGTCGACACCCGACGCCTCGGCGCCGGCCACCACCGCGGCGCCGCCGTCGGCTGCGATGTGATGCTCGTAGAGGTTGTAGTAGGCGCTCGGCACCGGCCGGTCGGTCAGGAAGTTCAGCATGGTGAGGTCGGGCACGGTGAGCAGGGGGGCGCCTGGCTCGCTGTGCGTCTCGACGGCGTGCATCAGGTCGTCGAGCCTGACGGCGTCGACGGCGTCCACCAGCACTCCGCCGCGGGGCACGTCGACCTTCATCACGTGGCTTCGCAAGAGTGACACGTACCAGGTCAGCGCCGTTCCGCCGTACAGGAGCGCCAGCACCGAGAGCGCGCCGATCACGGCGCCCCGCGTCACGCGCGACCTCGTGAGCGCGAGGCCGCGCGCCACCACGATCGCCGCGGCGATCGGAACGGGCTGGTAGACGTTCATCAGGTGGTTGTAGTCGGCGCGCGGCAGGACGCCCAGAAAGAGCAGCCCGCCCACCGACGCCACGGCGAAGAGCGGCGCATCGATGCGTCGTCCCTGGCGTCGTCCCGACACGAACGCGAGCGCGAGACCCGCCAGGAAGATCGCGACCGGCAGCCAGTAGGCGAGCACGTGCAGTCGGTGTGTTCCGCGCACGAACTGCAGCCAGCCGATCGGTCCGGCGCGGTGGAATCCGTAGGACAGGTAGGTGAGCTTCTCGACGGCGTCGGTGTAGAGCGCGGGGCGGAAGAGGTCGCTGAGCGGCGCGAAGGGGATGTCGTGCCGCCCGGCGAACTCGAAGGGGTGGACGACCAGGCTGTACCAGGCGTCGCCCAGGGCGCCGGTGGCGATCAGATAGGCGAGGAAGGGCAGTCCCGCCGATGCGACGCCGAGCGTTCCGGCTGCGAGCTCCGGGCCGGCCCCCTCGAACGGGCGCCGGTCGCTCCGGCTGCCGTCGAGCCGCGTCGCCGCCCACGCAAGCGCCGCGCCCGTCAACGCGAACACGCCGTAGTTCTGCTTGACGGCGATCGCGAGGCCCAGCCACAAGCCGACCAGGAAGAGATCTCGCGGCCGGCCGCTGCGCTGCCAGGCGAGCAGCCGCTCGACGCCGAGCAGCGCGAGCAACACCGAGATCGGCGAGTAGAAGGCGAACGTCCACGCCGGGAACGCCCACACCGCGAACGCGAACGTGGCCGCCACGGCGCCGAGTGCCGCCGCGGCGCCGGCCACGGGCGCGACGATCCGGTAGCCGGTGAGACACAGCAGGGCGAACGCGGCGAGCATGAGGTAGCGCGTCGCGATCACGCTCGGCTCGACGATCGAGAACAGGCCGGCAAGCACGAACCACATGCCCGGCGTGATGAACGCGTCCATGTCGCGGTACATCACGCGCCCGTCGAGGAGGTCGAGCGCCTGCTGGAGCAGATAGCCCTCGTCGGAGAGGATGATGCCCCGGCCCACCAGCGGCAGCGCGAACGCCAGCGACAGGGCGACGACGAGGAGGGGAAGCCAGACCCTGCCGGTGCGAGCGGCCATTGCCCCCGTTTTCGACAGCACGGGGCGATGATATGAGGGCGGCTGCGTGGTCACAAGAAAGTTGGCTCAGCGCGTCGTCCCGAGCCCGGGAGCGTCACGCCGCACGAGTCCGAGCCAGCGGGTGTCGCCACCGACGATCATCCGCGCTCCCCGGAAGTCGCGCTCGAGGGCGCGCGCGAGTCGGGGAAACAGCTGCTTGAAGGGCGGGAACTCGGGGTACATGCGCGGATTCATCACTACGCAACGCACCCCCGAAGCCCGCATGCGCCGGACGATCAGGCCGCCGTCGACGCGCCCGGGAATCGTGAGGTCGTAGGGGGACGGATTGTCGCGATCCGTCAGGAACCAGATGACCGGGATGTCGGGCAGCGCGAGGATCGGCTCTTGCGGCGCCGCGCATGCGTGGACGAAGGCGACCGCTCCCCGGTAGAGGTCCCGGTCGCGCGGCGACACGCGGAGGTGGGCGCGGTCGAGCTCGAGGGGGTGGGGGTTCCGGTCCACCACGCCCCGCACGCCCTCGGCGGTCGTGGCCAGCAGAGCCAGCGCGACCAGCGCCAAGGCGACCCGCCAGGCGATGATCGGCCCCGCCGCGCGTGCGGCCCGGAGCCGGCCGTCGACCCGCTCGGCGAGCAGCGCGACCAGCAGCCCGATCGGCGGCAGCACGAAGGCCAGATGCGACCAGATCGCCGAGGGGAAGATGCCCGGCGAGAACAACACCGCGAAGAGCACGACGGCGCGCGTCGCGGCGCGGCGGGGACCCGGTGGCTGGCGCCGCGTCCGCCAGAGCAGCGCGATGCCGCCGAGCAGCGCGACGATCGGCAGCCCGTAGCTGAGTCGCGTGGCCGCCGTGCGCAGCCCGGCCGTGACCTTCAGGCCGAGGAACGGCTCGCCGTGGACGAGCGCGTCGAAGACGACCGGCGGCGAGTAGAGGAAGACGAAGCGGGGATCGTCCGGGTGGGGGCCGAAGAGCGGGGGAATCGGGTTGTCGAAGTCGCGCATCTGCGAGCCGGCGAGCGACACGATGGTCTTGTCGATCAGCGCCGGCAGCGCGCCCTGCAACGCGAACCCGATCACGACGAGCGCGGTGAGCGATGCGCCGGCCAGGCCGATCGGCAGGAGCGCCCGGATCGGGTCCCGATCGGCGAGCGCCGACTCGCGTCGACCGATCGCCAGCCCGAGGCAGAGCGCCACGAAGATCAGCGCGCCGAAGTTCTGCTTGGTGAGCGCCGCGGCCGCGACCGAGAGACCCAGCCAGATGCCGTCGATCGCGCGGCCGCGCTCGAGATAGCGCAGCAGGAAGACCAGGGCGACGAGGCCCAGGCAGAGGGAAAGGGTCGAGTAGTTGAACATCGACATCACGGGAAAAGCGAACGCGACGAGCGCCAGGTGGAGCAGAGGCGGCAGCAGCGCCCAGCGCGGCGCGACGACCCGCCGTGCGGCCGACCACAGCGCCAGCACCGTGACGGCGTTGACGAGAGCCGCCGCGAGGCGCGTGACGATCAGGTCGCGGCCGAAGAGGGCGAAGAGCCCGGACGTGACGAGGTAGATGCCCGGGAAGATCCCCGTGTGGATGTCGGCGTACAGGCGCTTGCCGTCGAGCATCCGGTCGGCGGCCGCGGCGAGGTGGCCCTCGTCCATCGGCACGATCATCCGGTCGAAGAGCGGCGCCTGGACGAGCGCGGTCAGGGCGAGCAGGACCGCGGGCGCGGCGAGCTGCCCGACGCGGCTCTCCAGGGTGGGATCGCGACCGCTCTGCATTCCCGCGCTCCGTGATCGTCGCCCGGCGCCGCGGGTTGCGACGCGGTCGGAAGTCTACGCGATCGGTGCCCGGCCCCGGTGCTACGGTGCGCGGTCGGAATGACCGCGACCCGCCGACCGACACGCGACGTGGCCGCGCGAAGTCGACCCGCGAGGCGGGGACGCGCGTGAGGGCGGTCGCCCTGGCGCTCGTCGCCGGCGTCGCGATCGGAGCGGGCGCCATGTGGCTGGCCGGCCCGGCTGACCCGCCGCCCCGGGCGGGCCGGACACCGGCCGACCAGGCGGTTTCGCCGGTCGCCCCGGTCGAGGCGCCGCACGCCGGCCGCGACCACGAAGCAGAGCTCGCCGAGCTTCGCGCCGAGCTCGCGCTCGAGCGCTCGCTGCGCGAGACGCTCTCCGCAGAGCTCGCCGACCTCGAGGAGGGTCTGGCTCGGGACGAGGAAGGCGACTCCGCCCGCGCGGCTGCCGGAGCGGCCCGCCCGGGCGCCCCGCCCGCGCGCCCCCCCTCCTCGCGGCCCGACGAGCAGTGGTTCGAGCCGTCGTCGCTCGCGGATCTCGGCTATCGCCCGAGTGAGATCGATCGCATCCGCGACGCATGGGGGCGCGCGGTGATGCGCCGCCTCGAGCTCGAGACCGAGCGTACGCGCAGCGGCGAGACCGGCGCGCACGCGGCGCATCGCGACGCGATGCAGGTTGCCGAGCAGGCCCGGGAGGAGCTCGGCGACGACGACTACGACGCCATGCTGTATGCCGCCGGCGAGCCCAACCGGGTGATCCTCTCGGCGCTCATCGAGTCGGCGCCGGCCGCGGCCGCGGGCGCGCTCGTCGGCGACGAGGTGATCAGCTATTCGGGGGAGCGCGTCTTCCGGCCCCGTGAGCTCAAGCAGCTGATCAGCAATGGCGAGCCGGGGGCACAGGTCGAGCTGCGCGTGCGTCGAGCCGGCGAAGTGCGGCGGATCTTCCTTCCTCGCGGCCCGCTCGGCGCGCGACTCGTCTTCGAGTCGCGGCCACCGGAACGCTGATCAGCCGGGCCAGGCGTCCGGCAGCACGAAGCGCTCCGGGCCGGGCCGGGTGGCGGCGAGCCAGCAGTGCCCGCCCCAGCGCGTTCCGAGCGGCCGATGCAGCAGGGTCTCGAGCCCGATGAAGACCGGCGTCAGCAGGTCGAGCGGCCGCAGCGCCATCGGGAGCAGCTCCCAGGCGAAATACATCCAGTTGAAGCGGCCCCCGCCGCGCAGCGACAGGCCGGCGCGTCCGAGCGCCGCGACGAGATCTTCGTAGCGGAAGCGATTCAACACCTCGTCGTCGTCCCAGCTCGGCTGGACGGCCCGTGCCAGCCGCATCAGCGGGCTGTCGTCGATGGTCTCGATCACGAACAGCAGCCCCCCCGGTGCGAGCAGCCGCTGGCACTCGCGAAGCACCGCGCCCACGTCGTGCGCGTGGTGGAGGACGTGTGAGATGTAGACCATGTCGAAGCTCTCGCTGGCGAGGGGGACGTGCTCGCCCGTCGCGGCCACCGCCGGGGCGATGTCACGGGCCGCGCGGGCTCGCTCGACGGCCGGCTCGATGCCGACCGGCCGCCCGCCGTAGCGGACGAGGCGGCGCAGGTTGTCGCCGCGACCGCAGCCGACGTCGAGGACCGTGAAGCCCGGCCGGCTCGCGGCGAGCCGCTGCTCGACGGCACGGAAGCGGAAGACGCGCTCCTTCACGCCCCGACCTCCCCGCTGCGCGGCGATCGACACACCGCGAGCAGGTCCAGGCAATCGTCGTCGGCGGATCCCACCGGAAAGTCGGCGAGGGTCACCTCGGGCAGGCCTTCGCTCTGCTGGATGCCCCGTCGGACCACCACCGCGAACGTCGCGAAGAGCCCCTCCACGACGCTTCGGGGCAGGATGCGCCGCAGCCGCAGTGGATCGAGCCGGACGATGCGCCGGATGCGCGCGAGCCGCGCGTCGTAGTAGGCCTTCGGCTCGGGGGTCGCCGACACGCCGAGCATCTCGACGCGATCGAAGTGCCCGCCGAGCAGCTGCGAGAGCTCGTCGGCCGTGTACTCGTGCTCGTGGAAGGGGTTCTCGCCATCGGACTGCAGGACGTTCGGCGTGGTGATGATCGCCACGCCGCCCGGCGCCAGCAGACGCGCGATCGTGTCGAGGTAGGGGCTCGGATCGGCGAAGTGCTCGACGACCTGGAAGCTCACCACCATGTCGAAGCAGCCCGTCCGCAGCGGGATCGCCCGGGCGTCGGCGCGCACGAAGCGCGCGTCCGGGTGGCGGGCGTCCGGGTCCGGAGCGATGCGGTCCACGGCGAAGACGCCGCCGAGGGCGGCGGCGAGTTCGGCCGTCCCGTAGCCGGTCCCGCAGCCCAGGTCGAGCGCCCGTCCGGCTCCGGCGCGTCGCGCCGTTTCGATCGCGTACGCGTACGCGGCGCGGTGCCGCACGACGTCGACGGCGAACAGCGCGCTGCCCTCGTGGAGACGCTCGCCGGTGAAGAGCAGGCGGCTCATGGCTGCTCGTCGTGGCGGGCCGCGAAGGCCTCGGCGGTGAACTCGCGGGCGAAGGCCAGGCCGATCAACGCGCGGCTCGCGATCATCCCGAACGAGAGCGTCAGCGAGGCGGCGAGCAGCGTCTCCGCGTCCGCGAAGGCGTCGAAGAGGGCGACGAACACGACCTGCCCGGTGCCGAGGCCGGCCACCGCGATGGGCAGCGCCGAGACCAGCAGCAACAGGCTGGTGTCGACGATCAGATCGAGCGGCGGGATCGACACGTCGAAGGCGACCAGCGTCATCCAGACCAGCCCGATGAAGTTGGCGACGAACAGCAACCGCAGAGCGCCCAGGCGGGCCAGCAGAGAGAGCGGCAGTGTGCGCGCGTCGCGAAACACCTCGAGCTCGCGGAGGCGGTCGATGGGACCGAGCGCGATCGGAGCGCGCAGCACCGCGAAGCCTGCCGCGATCGCGCCGCCGACGAACACGATCGCGCCGGCCTGCAGGCCTGGCGTGGCCGCGCCCATCAGCGCGACGCCCGCCAGCACGCAGGCGATCAGGCAGCCGAGATCGAAGAGGCCGATCACGAAGACGGCGCCCGCCGCCTCGGCGAGGGTCATGCCGGCGCGGCGCCGCAGCAGCACGGCGGTCGCGCCGGCGCCGAGCGCGTAGTTGATCAGCCCGAGCGGGTAGCTGGCGGCCTTGATGCGAGCGGCCACGAGCGGCTCGCGAAAGGGCCGCGAGTGCGAGACGACGAGCACCAGGCAGAGCGCCTCGATGACGAGCGACACCAGCAGGAAGACGGCCAGCGCCGGTCCGAAGACGGCTGCCACGCCGGGGGTGAGGTGCTCGAGGACGGCCTCGATGTCGACGTCCGAGAGCACCCACCCGAGCAGCGCCGTGCTCACGACGAAGGGCAGGGCGAGTCGAAGGATGCGGCCGGGCGACGCTGCGCCGGCCCGCGAGGCGGCCTGGTTCACGCGGCCTCCCGGGCGCGTGTGATCGCCTCCGCCATGTCGTCGGCGGCCGTCTCCCAGTCGAAGCGCTGGGACCAGGAGAGCGCCGACCGCGACATCGCGACCGCCAGTCGATCGTCGCGCAGGAGCTCCCCGATGCGACGCGCGAAGCCGGCCACGTCCTCGTCGGCGACCAGGAAGCCCGTCTCCCCGTCGCGCACCGAGTCCCGCAGTCCGTCGGCGTCCGTCGCCACCACCGGTGTCCCGGTCGCGTTCGCCTCGATGACCGTGAGCCCCCAGCCCTCCTTCTCGGACGGGCACACGCAGACCCGCGAGCTGGCCAGCAGGCGGTCTCGCTCTTCGATCGTCACGAAGCCGGTGAAGCGTGTGCGGTCGGCGAGCCCGAGCTCGCGGGCGAGCCCCTCGAGCCGCTCGCGCGCGGGGCCGCGGCCGATGATCACGATCTCGACCTCGGGCCACTCGGCCTCGAGGCGCTTCATGGCGCGCAGCATCACGTCGATCTTCTTGTACACCTCGAGGCGGCCCACGTACACGACCCGGTGGGCGCGCGGCGTGTCGACGACGGGCGCTTCGGCGGGCCGGTCGATGCCCGGGTGGCTCACGCGGATGCGCTCGTCGGCGATGCCGCGGTCGCGGAGGTCGCGGCGGGTGCTCTCCGAGATCGCCAGGAACTCGCAGCGCCGGTACAACCGGGGAATCAGCCGCTCGGAGGCCCACACCGTGGCGGCCACCGGCGCCGGGACCTGCTGGAAGGCGACCTCGCCGAACAGGTGGTGACAGAGCGCGAGCACGGGCTTCGCGGCGTAGAGCGGCGCGTAGTAGGGCACCTTGTTGAGGCACTCGACGACCACGTCGAAGCGCGGGCCCCTCGTCTCGCGGAACGTTCGCTGCACCGCGCGCGGATAGTAGACCGGCAGCGGACCGAGCCGCAGGACCTCGATGCCCGAGACCGTCTCGTGCCGCCTGCCCCCCGCAAAGCCAACCGCGAGGTGCGTGACCGCGAATCCCCGCTCGGCCAGGCGGCCGAAGATCTCGTACACGTGGGTCTCGGCGCCCCCCGCCTTCGGATGGTGGGGATCGCGCTCGTTCAGGATCAGGACACGCGGCTGCACGCTTCGCTCCCAGGGCGGCGTCGGAGCAACGCCTACAGGCGCCCGAACGCATCGACGATGCGCAGCCACCACACGACCCAGAGCGCCTCGAGCCCGATCCGGAAGGTGAGCTTCGACGTGCCCCGCGTGCGGTCGAGGAAGAAGAACGGCAGCTCCTTGATGCGCGCACGGTGGTGGACGAAGCGGTAGTTCAGCTCGATCTGGAACGCGTAGCCGTCCGCTCTGATGCGTTCGAAGCCGCAGCGCTCGAGCAGCTCGCGACGCATGGCCCGGAAGCCGCCGGTGGTGTCGCTGATCGGCAGCCCGGTCACGCTGCGGGCGTAGACGTTGCCGAAGTAGCTGAGCAGGATGCGCTCGATCGGCCAGTTGACGACCGTGATGCCGTTGAGGTAGCGCGATCCGAGCACCACGTCGTGCTCGTCGAGCCCGGCGAGCATCTCGGGCAGCGCGTCGGGCGGGTGCGAGAAGTCGGCGTCCATCTGCACGATCCGCTCGGCGCCGAGATCGAGGGCCTCCTGCAGCCCCGCGCGATACGCGGCGCCGAGGCCCTGCTTCTCGGCGCGGTGCAGCACGTGGACGCGACCGGTCTGCTCGGCGAGGTCGTCGGCGAGCTTGCCGGTTCCGTCGGGCGACGCGTCGTCGACGACGAGGATCTCGATGCCGGGGTCCTGCTCGAGGACCTTCGGGACGAGGAGCGGAAGGTTCTCGGCTTCGTTGTAGGTCGGAACGACGACGATCGTGCGGGGCATCCGGCCTCCCGAAGGCGGCTTGGGCACGGGCCGCCAACGCGAAAGCGCTGCGGGGCCGGGCCCTCGAGCTGGGACGAGCGGGTTCGTGGAGTTGGTGGAGCTCTTGGAGTTCGTGGAGTTTCGCGTAGGTTCGTTGAAGTTCGTCGAGTAAAGGTTCAGCTTACTCCTATCGGACGGTCGGGTACAGAGAACGCGTGCTTTCGCGCCCGGCGAGCGCGTGGGGGCCGTTCCCCGCTTCCACCACCGGCGGAACCGTTCCGCGCCGGCCGGACCCGGCGGCCGGCAGCTCCGGTTGTGACCCCGGTCATCGAGATCCCGGCCCGGTCGAGCGATACCCGGGCGGATTGCGCATTGCTGCGGCACCGCTCGGGCGGTCCGCGAAGGGAACCGGGCGTGCTTCGTCGTCGTCTGCTCATCGGATTCGTGATGGTCCTGCTCGGGGCGTGCCCGGGCTCGGCTACCGCGTTCTGGCTCGTGTACGTGTCGGGCCAGCTCGGCACTTCGTCGGGCACCGTCGACGTGTCGGGGGCCAGCAACCTGGCCAACCGCTCATTCGCGGGCAGCTACTCGGATTCGTCCCCGCTGATCGCGGGGTCGGTCGGCGTGGCGATTCCGCTCGACGAGTCGACCGCATGGGAGATGCCCTACGACATCCGGCTGCCGTCCTGGCCGCTGCGCGTCGAGGCCGAGGTGACGGGGCTGCGCAGCTTCGAGGGTCTGACGAACGGGCCCACGCTCCAGAGCAGGAACTTCGGCGGCACCGACACCTGGTCGGTGGTCTTCAACCTCTGGCAGGAGGTGCCGCTCGCGGGGCTCTCGAAGCCGCTGTCCTGGCTGCCGGGCCGCACGCCCCGATGGCTCACCCAGGCGCTCGATCAGATGCACGTGTACGCGGGTGGAGGCGTGGGCGCGTCGGGGGTGTCCTTGTTCTTCACCGACAACACCCACTACGCGTCGGCGGACGATACGCTCTTCGCCTGGCAGGCGGGCGGTGGCTTCACCTATGCGCTCACCAGGACGGTGGCCGTCGACCTGGGCTACCGGATGTTCGACTACGGGTCGGTGAGCACCCGCTACGTGGGCGCGGCGACGAACATCGACCACGGCCCCTTCCTGCTCGACCAGAAGTCGCACGAGTTCCGGGGCGGCCTGCGGATCAACCTCTGGGGCTTCCGGCCCTGGCGCTGAAGCGCCCGCCCGTCACCGGCCGCCGGATAGCAGCGCAGGATGCGCTCGCCTAGCCTCCAGGCCGTGCGCGCCGCTGCCCGCATCACGAGCTTCGTCCTCGTGCTCGTCCTGCTCGCCGCTCCGGGCTTCGGCCAGAGAGCCGTCTCGCGCAGTCGGGCCGGCGGCATCCCGATCCACTACGAGAAGGCCGATCTCAAGACGATCGTCGATGCCGTCGCCCGCGCGACGGGCCGCCGTTTCGTCTACGGCGACGATCTGCGTGGGCGGGTGACCATTACGGTGCCCGGCCGCGTGACCCCCGAGGAGGCTTTCGAGCTGCTGCTCGCGGCGCTGCACACGGTGGGCTTCACCGCACTGCCGCTCGATGAAGGCACGCTCCGCCTCGTGCCGGTGCAAGAGACCAAGAGCGGTGCGCCGCTCGTCGGCGAGGCCGTCGATCCCCGGGGCGAGCGCCCGATCACCACGCTGGTCGAGCTTCGGGAGATCAGCGCAGAGGAGGCGGTCGCCGCCCTCGAACCCTACGTGTCCAAAGAAGGCGTCGCGCTCGCCTACCCGCCGACCAACAGCCTGATCCTCGCCGGCACCGAGGGGGAGCTGCTTCGCCTCGTGGCGATCGCTCGCATCCTCGACGAGTCCGCGGGCGAGGATCTGCTGGTGCGGACGATCCGCTACCGCTCCGCCTCGCTGATCGCGGAGGCCGTCGACACCGTCTTCAACAGTACGCCGGTTGCCGCGCATCGGGTCGAGATCTGGACGGACGACCGCACCAACCAGCTGGTGGTTCGCGGACACGTCGCCGTGCTCGGGGAGATCCGGGCCTTCCTCGAGGGCTTCGATCTCCCGGTCGAGGGCGAGGGGCTCGTGCGCGTCGTCCGCGTCCTCAACCGCGACGCCGAGGAGATGGCGGAGCTCCTCCGCAACATGGCGGCCCCCGCGCAGCCGGCCGCGATCGGCCGGGCCGCCCAGGCCGTCGGTCCGGGCACCGCTCTCGCCGGCCGCGAGTTCCACGTCGAGGTCGACGTGCCCACGCAATCGCTGCTGATCCGCAGCGATCCCGAGACCTTCGGGATCCTCGCCCAGGCGATCGCCGACCTCGACAGGCTTCCGCCTCGCGTCTCGGTCGAGGTGCTCGTCTTCGAGGTCACGCGGCCGTACGGCTTCAAGCTCGGGTTCAACTACCAGCTGCTGTCGGCGACCGCCGCGGAAGCGCCCGTGGTGGTCGCCGCGCAGTCGGTGACCGGAGCGGCGTCCGGGCCGACCGGGGACGCGATCGGCTATGGGCAGTACACCCGGGCCCCGGTGGCGATCACGGTCGATACCCCGGCCGGCCCGGTCGTGTTCCGCCCCCCCTCGGAGGACATCTCCTTCCAGGCGGGCGAACGCCTGGTGGAGAACAACATTCTGCTGCGTCCGAACATCGTCGGCGTGAGCGGTGAGGAGCACGAGATCTTCTCCGGCGACAACATCCCGATTCCCGCCGCCAGCACCTCGACCGCGACCGCCGAGGACGGCACGCCCATCCAGGGGAGCTCGCTGAACGTCACCCAGAACATCGAGCGGGTCGACGTCGGCACGCGTCTTCGCATCAAGCCGACGCTCGGCGAGGAGAGCATCGTCCGGATCGAGCTCGATCTCGAGGTCTCGCAGCTCACCGAGTCGCGATCCGGCCCGGTCGAGGAGGTCGGTCCCAGCTACGCGAATCGCGACATCGAGGCCACCCTCGAGCTGCGCCCCGGCGAGACGGCGGTGATCGGGGCGACCGGTGCGACGGTGTCGAGCGAGCGGCGCATCGGCATCCCGTTCCTGATGAACATCCCCTTCATCGGCTGGCTGTTCACGACCCTCGAGCGGCGCACCGACGAGACCGACCTGATCGCGGTCGTCGAGGCCCGCGCGCTGCGCGACGCCGACGATGCCGCGGCCGAGACGATCCGCCGACGTCTCGCGTTCGAGCGCGCCATCTCGCGAACCGCCGACCTGAACAGCATCGGGCCCGAGCCGTTCGCGGTGCTGCTCGAGACGACGCGCAGCGAAGCCGACGCGAAGGTGATCGCCCGAGCGTTCGCGTCCGACGGTTTCGAGACCCGTATCACGGAGTGGGAAGCGCACGGGAATGCGGTGTGGGACGTCTACCTCTCCGACCTCGCGAGCTTCGAAGAGGCGGGAAGGCTGGCGCGGCGGCTCTCGGAAGCGGGCTGGTCGCCGGAGATCGCGGTGCTGTCACCCCTGAACGAGCTGGCCGGCGACTGACGGCGAGCCCGGCCCGGGAGCCGCTGGGGCGAGCGTCCCGTGCGGCTGCATGGACCGATCGACGCACAGGTGTGGCAGTCCGGTCTCGGCGAGCCACGCGCGACCGGCGTCGGCGCCCTGGAGCATCGCGAGCGTGGTGGTCGCGCCGGCCACCACGCAGTGGGGGGCCACGACGCTCGCGCACACCAGTCCCTCGACCGGCCAGCCGCTCCGTGGATCGAGGATGTGCCCGTAGCGACGGCCATCGACTACCATGAAGCGCTCGTAGTCGCCGCTCGTCGCGATCGCGCCGGCCGACAGTGGAATCCAGGCGAGTGCGACCTCCGGGATGCGGGGATGCCGGACACCCACCCGCCACGCGGATCCGTCGGGATGCGAGCCGACGACCGCGATGTCGCCGCCGAGGTCGACGAGTCCGTGGCGGGCGCCGAGCTCGCGGCACAGCGCCGCGGCCCGATCGGCCGCGTACTCCTTCACGAAGCCGCCGAAGTCGATCTGCATGCCGGGGACGGGAAGCGCGATCCGCTTGCCGTCCCATGCGACCCGCCCCCAGCCCACCAGCGGCAGTAACGACTCGACCTCCTCCGCGTCGGGCAGCCTCCCGCTGCGGAAATCCCAGGCGCGCCGCAGCACGCCGGACGTCACGTCGAAGCGCCCGCCGCTCTCGCGATGAAGCGTGTCCGCGTAGTCGAGCAGCGAAGCGGTCTCGTGATCGACCGGGACGCCTTCCGGATCGCCCGCCGCGCGGTTGATCGCCGCCGCGACGCTGTCTTCGCGATAGCGCGAGTACCTGGCCTCGAGGCGCTCGACCTCGGCGATCGCGGCGCGGGCGATCCGCTTCGTTTCGCGCTCGTCGCCGTGGAGCTGGATCTGGCAGGGCGCCCCCATCGCGCGGAAGCCGAAGCGCGCCGGCTCGATGCCGGCGCCGGACACGCAATCGAATACAGGCGAACGCCCGGGGCTGGACACTAGAAGCGGCCGCCGAGCTGCACCGAGAAAAGGTGATACCCGACGAGTCCGGGGCTCTCGTTGCGCACCTCGCGCAGCGCATAGCTGCCGCGGCTCGTGTAGCGGTCGTAGCCCACGTGCAGGAGCCACCTGCTTCCACGCACCGGCCAGTCGCTCAGGTCGGCTTCGGCCCGCAGCCCGTAGCTGATCGCGCCGTAGGGCGAGAGCCTGTAGTCGCTGGTCCGGTAGTAGAGAGTGCCCGGAGTCGGCGCGGCCGGCAGCGTCGGGCCGTAGAACCAGGCCTGGCTCTGACTGTAGTAGCGGAAGCTCGGAACGAGCCGGATCCAGTCGAGGAGCGTCTGATGCCAGGCAACCTCGGCGCTCACCCCCATGACGTTCCAGTCGTCCCAGTGGAAGGCGCCGTCGAGGTGGATCGACCCGTGGACGGCAGCGACGTGGTGGCGGTAGCGCGCGCTCAGGGTGAGCTGATCGCGCTCGATCGGACGCTCGTCGGGAACGGTCTGGCCGTTGGTGTCGATGTAGACGCGCTTGTAGGGGTCGGAGAGGAAGCCGGTGGAGCGCTTGTAGGCCAGCCCGACCTGCAGGAGCGAGCTGCGCGAGAGGATCTGGGCGATCGTCGTGTCGAGGTTGAAGCCGCGCTTGTAGTACTCGGACAGGGGGCGGTTGTGCAGCGTCGCACCGTCGGTCGGCGTGATCGTGTCCCACGAGAAGCCGAGGCCGAGCGACCAGGTCGTGTTCTTGTCGTTGAAGGTGCGGTCGAAGCCCGCCGCGAAGTTGCCCGACAGGTAGTCGTTTTCGGACGACACCCCGCCCGAGGCAGTGATCTTGCCGCTGTCGAAGAAGTGGTTGAGGGTGATCTGCCCGTCGAAGCGCTCTTCGAAGATCGTCGCTCCGCTCATCACCTGGAGGAAGCGCTGCGACGAAGAGGTGTCGGGGTTCGGCTCGACCCACCACGGGCTCGCCCCCGCCATCGTCTCGAACACGAGGTCGACGCTCGCGTCGATGCGCGACGTGAGCGGCGTCAGCAGGTTGAACTGGTGGGCGAAGATCTCGTAGCGATCGCGGCTGCCCGTGCCGCCGACGTTGAGGAACTTGCCGGGGCTGAGATTGTCCTCCTTGTAGAAGGAGAACGCGTAGCGGGCAGTCGTCTCCTGGACGGGCGAGTCGGCGCTCGCCTCGCCGCCGAGTCCCGGCAGGCCGAGGGCGCCGGATGCCAGCGCGGTGAGGGCCCGCGCGCCGTTGCTCGGTCGTTCCATCTTCGATCGTCCCACAGGCCGGCTCACCGCTCAGTTGCAGCCGCAGCCGCCTCCCCCTCCGCCACCCACCGGCAGCGAGCCTTCTTTGCTGAAGCGAATGTGGTTCTGCAGCGTCGCGCGCATCGGATCCGGGTCGAGGGCCATGTCGGGCCGTGCGAGCTCTTCGCGCTCCCACGGCTCGACGGTCGCGCAGCCCGTCGCCAGCGACGAGAGCAACAGCACGGCGATCGCCAACGTTCTGCGCACGGCCCCCGTCACTTCCCGCCCTCGATGAGCTCGCGCACCTCACGTCGGATCTTCTCGATGTCGCCTTTGCGGTAGCCCTCGTGGACCAGCTTCACGGTGCCGTCGCGATCGATCAGGTACGAGGTCGGCATGGCCTCGAGGTCGAACTTCGCGGGCAGCCGACCGTCGGGATCACTGGCGCTCGGATAGCCGACGGGGTGCTTTTCGAGGAACCGGCGCGCCTTCCTGGGATCGGCGTCGATGTTGATCGCGACGATCTGGAAGTGATCGGCGGACATCTGCTTGCGCATCTGCTCCAGCTCGGGCAGCGACGCGAGACACGGCGGACACCACGAAGCCCAGAAGTCGAGCCACACCACCTTGCCCCGGAACTGCGCGAGACCGAGCCGCCCCTCTCCGTCGAGCAGGGGCAGCTCGAAGTCCGGCGCGCGATCGCCCGGACCCACCGCCAGCGCGCCATGAGGCGCGACGGCACCGAGGCCGATCGCGGCGAGCGTGACTGCGAGGGCTCGCTTCGCCACCGGGGCGCTGAACATGATTCGACCTCCGTCGATGTCGGGCGTCGGCCGCTTCCCGGCCTCGCGCCCTCCCGTTACCCATCGTCGCTTCGGGGCCGCCAGCTGAGGGCTCGTCGCCGGCCTCGCAGGGGGCGCGCTAGGAAGCGCTTGCGGCGCCGGTTGCGGCCTCGCGGAGCGACTCCACCACCTCCCCCACGCTCAGCAGCTCGGGCAGTACTCGGGGCGCCTCGGGGCGACCGGGTGCGTAGACGAGGTAGAGGGGCACGCCGGCGCGGCCGTGGCGGGCCAGCTCGGCGCGGATGGTCTCGTCGCGACGCGTCCAGTCGGCCTCGAGGACGCGCACCTCGAGGCGACCGAGCTCGTCTTCGACGGACTGGCTGCGCAGCACGACCCGCTCGTTGACCTTGCAGGTGATGCACCACTCGGCGGAGAAGACCACGAGCACCGGGCTGCCCTCGGCGAGCGCCGCCCGGGTGGCGGCCGGCGACCACGGCTCCCAGTCTGCGCTCGCGGCCGCCGCCTCCTCGGGGGCCCGCCCTTCGCCCGCGGCCAGCTGCCCCCGCACCCCGACGAGCCCCGCGATCGTGAGCACGACCAGCGCGATCCCGCTGACGGCCCGCAGCCAGCTGCGCGGCGACTGTTGGACGGCGCCGAAGACGAACAACCCGAACGCCACGGCCAGCAGCAGCATCAACAGCCAGACGACGCCGTCGACCCCCGCCACGCCGCCGGTCAGCCAGAGCAGCCAGATCACCGTCGCGAGCAACGCGAACCCCAGCGCCGCCCGCAGCGTCAGCATCCACGGCCCGGGCCGCGGCATGAAGCGCGCCCAGCCCGGGCTCAGGCTGATCAGCACGAAGGGCAGCGCCAGCCCGGTCCCGATCGCGAGGAAGATCGCCACGATGACGATCGGCGGGCTCGCGAACGCGAAGCCCACCGCGGTGCCGAGGAAGGGCGCCGAGCACGGCGTGGCGAGCACCACCGCGAGGAGCCCCTCGAAGAAGCTCCGGCGCGTTCCCGCCGCAGACGCGCCGACCTGCGCGGCGCGTCCCACGTCGGGGGTGATCTCGTAGACGCCGAAGAGGTTCAGCGCGAAGGCGACCAGCACCACGGCGATCGTCGAGACGAAGAGCGGCGACTGGAACTGGAACCCCCAGCCGACCTGGGTCCCGACGCCGCGCAGCGCCAGGACGACGCCGGCGAGCAACGCCATCGAGACCAGGATGCCGGTCGCGTAGGCGGCGCCGTGTCCTGCCAGCTCGCGACGGCTGCGCCCGGCCATCTCGGCGATGGCGAAGATCTTGATGGCCAGCACGGGCAGCACGCAGGGCATGAGGTTCAGGATCAGCCCGCCGAGCAACGCCAGCAGCATCGCGCCGAGCAGCCCCGGGGCGGCGGCTGCGCGCGCGGCGTCTGCGGCGGCTCTCCAGTGCGCGCCGAGGAGCGTGACCTCGGCGTCCGCGGGCGCGAACGGAAGCGGCAGGTCGACGAGCGCGTGGCCTCGGTTGCCGTCGTCGTCTCGTAGGGCGATCACGCCGGTGAGGCGCCGCGGGACCGTCTCGGGCTCGGCGTCGACCTCGCCTTCGAGGTCGAGGATCGTCGTGCCCGGGTTCTCGTGCTCCGCGACCGCGCCGGTGGCGCGAACCAGCACCGGCCAGTCGCTGTCCGGAAAGAAGCCGCCCGTGTCCGGGTCGACCCGCCAGGCCGTGCAGGGGGTGCCGGCCACGCAGGCATGCACGGCGATCGCGGCCGCGAAGGCGTCGCCGGGGCGCACGGCGCTCTGCGAGTAGAGGGCTTCGAGCTCGATGCCGAGGTCGGCGGGAGTGACCGGCAGCGCCGCCTCGAAGGCCTCGAAGAGCGCAGTGATCGCGAGGTTGTCAGGTGTGTGGACCAACGCCTCGGTGAGCGACCGCGAGAGCGAGACGCTCGCGGGAATGCACTCGTTGCGGCAGATCAGCACGGTCGCGTCGACGTCCAGCGTCTGCTCCCGGTCGTAGTCGGGATCGAGGTGCAGCTCGGTGGCGAGCAGCACCCGATCCTCGTAGCCGAAGGTCGAGAACGCGCCTTCGGCCTCGCTGAACGCTCTGGGCGCCGGCCAGGAGATCTCGCCGACGCTGGCTCCCGGCGCGCGGATGTCGAGCCGCGTCGCGATGCCGCTGTCGCCCGGGTTGCGCCAATACAGGTGCCAGCCCGGGTCGAGGTCGAACAGTACGCCGATGCGCGCGCGGTCGGGTGTGGAGCGTCCCGCGTCGACGAGCAGCCGCGCGCGCAGCCGCGGCGCGCCGTCGTGATCGCCGGCCTCCGCGTACGCGCCCTCCGGCACCCAGGGCGCCGGCGCCACGGCGAACGCCGCCGGGCCGAGCAGGGCGCAGGTCACCGCGAGCGCGAGAGTGATCGGCCCGAGCCTGCGGGGCTGCCAGCGCAAGACCCGGGCGGATCGCTCGCTCGGCGCGGCGGGCGCGCGAGATCTGGCTGGACGGGTGCGAGGATGCAAGCCGACTCTCCCGAACTCGATGGTGGCGTCGATGGCGCCCGGGCGCCCACGGGCAGGGGGCTCTGCGCGCCGGACCGGCTTCGGCCCGAGCAGCCTATCGACGCTTCTCGGGATCAACCTGTGACGAATGATCGCCCCCTGGGATGCGCGCCCCACCAGTAGACCGATCCCCCGGTTGCACGCCTGCTGCGGACCGGTTGCACGCCCGTGAGGGGTCGCCGGTCGGGCGTTGGTTCGATGTGGCAAAATCCCCCAAGGTCGTGAACGGTGTCACCGATCAGGGGGCCCGCTTTCCGATACCCCGCTTCCGACCCACGAGGCGCCGAAGCGGGCGGGGACCCGGCCAGGCGCGGCGGCCGAGCGGAGCGAGACGATACATGACGAGCCATCGGCCTCGCGCCGCCGCCCGCGTCCGCAGCAGATCTTCGTGGAGCGCTGCGGAGCTGCTCGTGACGACGGCGCTCGCCCTGGCGGCGATCGTCGCCGCGGCGCCCGCCGCCCTGGCGGGCGACGCCGAGCGGGTCAAGCGCATGCACGACCGTCTGGTCGGCGTGCCGCCGGGCGAGGCGCGCCTCAGCGAGCTGGTCCAGACGCTGCAGAGCCAGGGGCCCGTCGAGGCGGCCCTGCAGGCCCTCGAGCATCCCGTCTTCTACTCGTCGACCCTCAAGAGCTTCGTGACGCCGTGGACCAACGAAGAGCAGACGGTCTTCGCGCCCCTCAACGACTACTCGGCCCTCGTCATCGGGATGATCCGCGACGACGTGCCGTTCAACACCATCCTCTCTGCCGACCTCGCCTACACGGGACGAAGCGGCCTGGTCGCCGACGGCTACTCGCCCGACAACAACGACCACTACGAGCAGCTCGAGGCCGCGCACGTCGACCTGAGCGACACGACGGACTTCGTGGCCGTCGCCCAGTCGAGCCTGCCGGGCAGTCAGCTGTCGGCCGGCGACGCCGCGGGGGTGATCACGACGCGGCAGGCCGGCAAGGCGTTCTTCTCGGCGGGCACCAACCGCGCCATGCTGCGCTTCACGGCGATCAACTATCTGTGTCGCGATCTCGAGGATCTGCTCGACACCTCGCTGCCCTCCGATTGGATCCGTCAGGACGTGAGCCGAAGCCCCGGCGGCGACAGCTCGATCTTCCTGACGTCGTGCATCGGGTGCCACAACGGCATGGATCCGATGGCCGGCGCCTTCGCGTACTTCGAGTGGGTGGACGGCGACCCGAACGACGCCGACGACGACGGCCGTGTGATCCACACGCCGGGTCAGGTGCAGCCCAAGTACCTGCTCAACGCCAACACCTTTCCCGCCGGCTACGCGACGAGCGACAATCGTTGGGAGAACCGCTGGCTCTCGGGCAAGAACTCGGCGCTCGGCTGGCCGGTGTCGCCCCAGGAGGGCTACGGGCCGAAGACGCTCGGTCAGGCCATCGGCAACAGTCAGGCGTTCGCGACGTGTCAGGTCGAGAAGGTCTTCCAGCAGGTCTGCTTCCGCCCGGACAACAGCCAGGCCGACCGCGACGCCATCACCGCCATCACGCAGAGCTTCATCGGCAGCGGCTACAGGCTGAAGCGCGTCTTTGCCGAGGTGGCCGAGTACTGCACGCGGCCGGACGCGCTCTGAGGATGGTGACGATGCGCGTCCAGGACGACAGCCGCCCCATCACGTGGACCGCGGAGAACAGCCGCGGAGACCAGACCACGGCGCGAGCCCATCCGGCCGCGTCGGGGTCCCCCTGCGCGCTCGCCCGCCTCGCGCTGACGCTCGTGCTGCTGTTGCTGGCGAGCGCCTGCGGCGACTTCTCGGGCGGCGACGACCCGTCCCCGGACCCTCTCTCCGGCGGAGGCTCCCCGCCGAGCGGCATCACCGAGGCCGAGCAGGTGCAGTTCTACACCCAGACGCTCTGGCCGGTGCTGAACGGCAATACCTGCGGGTTCTGTCACACCGTAAGGGGCCGCCGGCCCTTCCCGTTCGCGGACCCCGACACGACGCTCGCCTACCGGGCCCTCGTCGACAACGAGAAGATCAACTTCGGCATGCCGACGGCGTCGCGGGTCTACGTGCAGGTGGCCGCCAACGCGCACAACTGCTGGTCGAACGACTGTCAGGCCGACGCGAGCGAGATCCTCGCCGAGATCGAGAACTGGATCGCGCTGATCGAAAATGCCGGAGGCAGCTCGACGGGCGGGGAGATCGTCAGCCAGGGCACGCTCGTGAGCGGCACCGTCGACGCCAGTCAGGGCGTCGAAGACACCGGCGGCGCGCGCGCCACGGCCGGCCTGATCGGGTTCTGGCGCTTCGACGAGAAGGCCGGAACGGTCGCGGCCGACACCAGCGGGGTCGCGCCCGCCATGGACATCAGCCTCGGCGAGGACGTCGCCCTGATGAGCTCGTATGGGCTCGACTTCTCGGCGGGCACCGCGACGGCGAACCGCTCGGGCAGCCGCAAGCTGTATGACCATATCGCCGACCCGGACTTCGGGACGGGCCAGTACAGCGTGGAAGCCTGGATCACGCCGGCCAGCACCAATCAGTCGGCCGACATGATCCGCTACTCGGGAGACTTCCGGGTGCGGCAGCGCCTCTACCAGTACGACCTGCGAACGCGCAGCACCGCGCCGAACATCCCGGGCGGGGGCACGACGTCGCAGCTGGTCACCTACGACCAGGACCGCGACCTGCAGGCCGGCCTGCAGCACATGGTGCTCACCTACGACCTCTTCAACGGCATGCGGCTCTTCGTGAACGGGGTCTACACGGACGACGTCGACCAGTTCCCGGGCGGTCAACTGTGGAACTGGAGGACCAACTCGGACCTGACGCTCGGCAGCAGCGGCGCCAACGGCTGGTTCGGGCAGATCCGCATGTTGGCCATCTACGAGCGGGTGCTCACGCCCGCACAGATCCTCCAGAACTTCCAGGCCGGCGTGGGGCTGCGGCTCACGGTCTCCTTCGACATCAGTCAGTTCGCCGAACCCGGCAGCCGCATCGAGATGTCGCTCTCGCAGCTCGACGACCAGAGCTGGCTGCTCTGCAAACCCACGGTCGTCACGGAAAGCCTCGGGATGCGGATCACCGGCCTGCGCGTCAAGGTCAACGGCTTCGAGTCGAGCGTCGGCCAGGCCTTCTCGCGGCTCAACACCGTGGTGACGTCGAACCGCCAGCAGATCTCCGACCACTGCACGATCGTCGAGAACCTGCCGGGCGACGAGACCTTCCAGCTGGCTTTCGAGGGGCTCGGGCAGTACGCCGACCCCGTCCTGGAAACGGCCTGGCCGCCGATCACCTACGACTACTCGAACCCGGCGGCGCTCCCGACCAACGGCGTGCGCGACTTCGCCCGGGTCAACGAGACGATGGCGGAGATCACCGGCGTGAGCCCCGGCAACGGCGCGGTCGAGACCACCTACGCGGAGGTCGAGACGCAGCTGCCGGGCGCGACCAGCCTGGGCTCGTTCGCGAGCGCCCAGCAGGTGGGCATCGCGAAGCTCGGGCTCGAGTACTGCTCGGAGCTGGTCGACGACGCCTCCCTGCGCGACGCCTTCTTCGACCAGGGGCCGGCCTTCGAGTGGAGCGCCGTGCCGGCGGTCGCCTTCCGGAACGACGCCGTCGAGGACAAGCGGCTGCGCGTCACCGGGCCATTGGTAGACAAGATGATGGGGGTGGGCCTGGCCGTCCAGCCCGATCCGAGCGTCGTCGAGGGACGACTGCTCGGACTCATCGACGCACTCGTGCTCGGCTGCACGGCCTGCGACGCGCAGGAGACGCAGGACATCGTCAAGGGGACCTGCATGGCGATGCTGTCGAGTGGTCCGGTGCAGATGCACTGACTGTGAGCCTGCCGGCGGATCGGCGCGCCGCTTCGGTGCGCGGCGGCGACGGACACGGCGAGGGGATCGAGGTCGAAGCGATGAAGAAACGCGAGCACTGGGACTACGAGGTCACGCGTCCGATGCGGCTCGCGGGCCACGGTCGGCCCGTCACCCGGCGGCAGTTCCTGGGCCGGGGGTTCATGACGGGCTCGGCGTTCGTCGCCATGCCGACGATCTTCTCGCTGATCGGCCAGGTCAAGGCCGCGCAGGCCCAGCAGGTGGACTGCACGTTGGGCGGGCCCTCGGCCACGGTGCCGTTTCTGGGCTTCGACCTGGCCGGCGGCGCCAGCATCGCGGGCTCGAACGTGCTGGTCGGGCTCACCCGGCAGCTGGAAGAGCTTTCGCTCGAGGGCTACCGGAAGCTCGGCCTGCCCGAGGAGTTCACGCCCAGTCAGATGGGCGCCGCGGTGGCGGTCGACGAGTTCGGCCTACTCTTCCACAGCAACAGCGCGCTCCTGCGTGGCATGCAGCGCTTTACCTCGCCGGCGACCCGCGCGCAGACCAACGGCGCGATCATCTGCGCGCGCTCGGCGAACGACACCGGCAACAACCCCCACAACCCCATCTACGGCATCAACCGGGCGGGGGCCAGCGGCGCTCTGCTCGAGCTGATCGGCACCGAGCCCACCGATTCGGGTGGCCGATCGACCGTTCCGACGATCACCTTCGACCCGGCCAGGCGGCCGACGAAGATCGACCGTCCCTCGGATGCGCGCGGCCTCGTCGACACGGGCCAGCTCGTCGACATGCTCGGTCAGAGCGGCGCCGCCGAAGTCATGATGGCGATGGAGCAGATCAGCAAGGACAAGCTCGCCATGATGAACGAGGACCAGATCACCTCGGACGTGGTGCGCTGTGCCTACGAGCAGAGCCGGCAGCTCGTGGTCGACTTCGGCGACCCGAACAGCGTCGACCCCGAGCAGGATCCCGAGATCGTGCTCGTCGACCCGAACGACCCGAACGCCCCGGCGCCGATCTTCGCGGACCCGGCCGAGCTGTCGAACAAGAGCGAGTTCCGCAAGACCGCCTCGGTGATGAAGCTCGTCATCGAGGGCAATGCGGGGGGCGGCACGATCGAGTTCGGCGGCTACGACTACCACGACAGCACCCGCTCGACCGGCGAGCGGAAGGACGAGCGCGCCGGCGAGGCCATCGGGCTGGCCCTCGAGTACGCGAACCGCAAGAACCAGGATCTGATGATCTACGTCTTCAGCGATGGCTCGGTCTCGTCCAACGGCCAGATCGACAACTCGGTGGAAGGCGGCGGCAAGGGCATCTGGAAGGGCGACAACTCGAGCACCGCGGCGTCGCTGATCCTGGTGCACGGTCGCAACGGCCGACCGCCGCTTCGCAACGGCAACCACCAGATCGGCGTCATGCGCGACTCGGGCTCGGTCGAGACCGGCTCGGCGGCGGGCGCGGCGACCCAGATCTCGAACTCGCCCGAGACCCTCGCCGAGATGGTGGTGCTCAACTACCTGGCGCTGCACGGTCGCGAGTCGGAGCACGCGGCCGTCATGCAGGGGCAACCGCTGCTCGCGGGAAACCTCGGACCGCTGATGGCCTTCGGCGCCATCCGCTAGCGAGCGCCCGAAGCGAGAAGCCAAAGGGTTCGCCCCAGCGCTCCGCATCGGCCGGTCCCGTGGCGGCGGCCGCCCGGGTCTGAGCTTCCCGGGCGCGAAGCGCACCACCTGCGGCATACTCCTGCGGGCCGGCGCTTCTTCGCGCGCGGCCCGAAACCGGGAGAATCGTTCGATGTCGCATTCGCGCCGCCTCGTCGGCCTCTTCGCCGTGATCGCCTTCCTCGCCACCGCCGTGCCCGCCGCCGCCCTCGAGCCGCGGGTCGCGAACGACGCGGCCCCGATCGCCGAGCTCGGCGAGCCCTTCTCCTGGGAGGCGGGCGTCCGCAGCAACTACGTGATGGCGGCCCGCGACACCCAGTCCGTCGAGGATCACGGCGGGTACACGGGCGAATACATCTTCGGCATGACGAAGGGCCTGATGCGCTCGACCCTCGAGCCGGCCCTGAAGCCGGTCTTCCTGATCTTCACGGTGCCGCTCGACCTGGTCTTCCTGCCGTTCGCGGCAATCGGCGGCTTCTTCAGGTAGACGCGGCGCGGAGGCTCGCGGCGCCGCTCAGCGCGGCGCCGTCACCACGACCACCGCATACCCGCCTCTGGCGATGTCGACGGTCTGCGTGCGCGTGCCGCCGCTGCCGAAGCGCACGGCGACCTCGTGCTGGCCGGCGCGCACGCGCGAGCGGTGGATGTAGACCCGGTCGGGCAGGAAGATCCACGAGCGGGTGTCGGGCTTGTCCATCGCGACGAGCGCCGCCTCGGTGACGATCGCCGCCACCCAGCCGACCGTCGCGCTCTCCTGGTTGCCCGCCTGCCGCATCCCCTCGGCGGCGGCGGCGCGCACGATCATCCGCGAGAGCGCGGCGCCGATGATGCGCGGCTTGATGCTCTCGTACTCGCTGGTGATCTCGGCGCCGAGATTGCTCGCCAGCTCGAGGGGGGCGTTGCTTCCGTCGATCGTCACCGTGGCTTCTCGGACGACGCTCTCGCTGGGCACCAGCTCGGGATAGATGACGAACTTCATCGCGCTGTGGCCGAGCACGGCGGGGTCGCCCGAGATGTAGGTGCCCGCCAGGCCGACCGCCATGCCTATGGGCATGCGTTCGGGCACCTTGTGGGGCACGCGTCCCAGGCTCACCACGACGAGCAGCTCGCCGTCGTTGCCGAGCGCCTGCGACGACCCGGAGCCATCGGCGAGAAAGGCCGCGAGCGTCTTGCCGCGATAGGTGGTGCGCTTCGCCAGTCGCGCCACCGGGTCGTGGAGCGAGTCGAAGTGGCGCTGCTGGAGGGCCTCGTCGTAGTAGCGGATCGCGCTCGAGTACTCGCCGAGGCGCTCCATCGTGAACCCGGCCAGGTACGAGCCGAATGCCGCGTGGCCCTTGCCGGGCTCGGCGTTCGACAGGTACTCCTGCATGACGGTGAAGCGCCTGGCCTCCACCCGGGCCCCCTGCAGGTTTCCCTGCGCGAGGTAGTTCATCATGTTGAAGCCGTTGAGCGAGACCTTCTCGATCGGCGACGACCGGTACTTGGTGGCCGAGTCGCTGAACACGTACTTGCCGATCTCGCCCGCGGTGTCGTTCGCGATGTCGAGCAGCTCGAGGCCCTTGTCGGCGGCCTCGAAGTCGCGGGCGCTCCCCGAGAAGGAGTCGGACGCCTGCTTGAGGGTCGCCCGCTCGAGGACCGCGAGCGCCGTGTTGTCACCGAAGTCGTCGGGCAGTTGCGCGGGGTCGTCGACCTCGATGATCTTGTCGACCTCGGAGATGCCGCCCGCGTAGTCGCCGGCCGAGACGGCGCTCTGCGCCGCCTTCATGCGATCGGAGTAAGTCGCACAGCCGGGCCCGACAGCCAGGCTGACCGCGAGCAGGCCGATCCAGAGTGCCGGTCCGCGCATGGGCGAGGTCGATCGCGAGGGCTAGCTCTTGAGCGCCTTGCTTCGGGTCGTCTCGTTCTGGAACTTCACGAGTCCCGTCTCGAGCTCGAGGATCTGCAGGAACAGGCTGTACTGCAGGCGTCGGGTCTTGTTGAGCCGCTCGTCGACGGCGGTGAGCTTGCCGGTCACGAAGTACTTCGCCCCGAGCTGCCGGCCGAGCTGGGCGGCCTGGGTGGGGTTGTAGATGGCGCCCTGCTGGATGCCGATCTCGTCTGCGAGCTGCGCCTGGCGCGACTTCGCGACCACCTGCACGAGCCCGCTGTTGATCAGATCGGTCTCGATGGACGAGAGCAGGGTGAGCATCTGGTCCTCGAGATGCTCGGAGGTCGCGTTCTCGATGGGCCAGATCGCCATCAGCGGGGGCTTGCGGGAGGTCGCGATCTGGTTGTTCCAGAAGCCCGAAGCGAAGAGCGCGTCGAGGTTCTGGTTGACGAGGTACGTGATGTCGTCGCGGTCGAGCGTCGTGCTCAGGGCCGCGCGGTCCATGTTGGGATTCGCGGTGCCGTCGCCACCGCGCATCGCACGGGGCGCACAGGCCAGGGACGTCGCGAGGACGACCAGGAGACACGTCGCCGTGAGGAGTCTAGTCACAATCCTACCTCCGTGATCGGGATGTCGGAAGCTTCGCACAACGCGGCGCGTCCGTCCGCACCGCTGCGGCTGCTGCTAGAATGGCTTCGAGCCCAGGGGGGCGTTTCGTGGCGACCACGCACATCCCGGATGCACGCTTCGAGATCGGCCAGATCGTGCGCCATCGTATCCACCCGTTCCGGGGCGTGATCTTCGACGTCGACCCCACCTACAACAACACCGAAGAGTGGTGGCTGTCGATTCCTGCCGGCCAGCGGCCCGCCAAGGAGCAGCCCTACTACCACCTGCTCGCCGAGAACGACAGTACGACCTACGTCGCCTACGTGTCCGAGCAGAACCTGCTGCCCGACGAGTCCGGTGAGCCGTGCCGGCATCCGCAGATCGGCGAGATCTTCGAGGGACCGGTGGGCGACCGCTACACGCCGCGCTTCGATCGCGTCGTCAACTGACTGCGGGCCGAGCCGGTCGACGGCCCCCAGCGACGGAGAACGAGCGCCATGAGCGAGCGCGTCCACTACGACTGCGCGGGCGGGCTCGGGCGCATCCGCCTCGACGACGGCAAGGCGAACGCCATCCAGGCCGAGTGGTGCACGGAGATGAACGCGGCCCTCGACCGGGCGGCGGCCGACGAGAGCCGCGCGATCGTCGTCACCGGCCGGCCCGGATTCCTGTCGGGCGGCCTCGACCTCAAGGTGCTGCCTCACCTCTCCCCCGACGCACTGCGTGCCACGACGGATCGCTTCTCGGCCACCATGAAGCGCTTGTTCCTCTTCGAGAAGCCGATCGTCGTCGCCTCGGCGGGTCACGCGATCGCCGGCGGCACGATGCTGCTCTTGTGTGCCGATGTGCGGCTCGCGCTCGACGAGCGCTCGTTCCGCTACGGGCTGAACGAGGCCGTGACCGGGATTCCGCTCGCGGGCGGAACGCTCGGCATCTGCACTTCGCAGATTCCGCCACAGCACCACGCCGAGCTGATCCTGCACGGGCGCCTCGTCGACGCGCCGACGCTTCAGCGATACGGCGTGATTCACGAGCTGGCGCCTCCGGACGATCTCGAGGCCCGCGCCGAGGCCCGCGCGCGCGCACTCTTCGACGTCGACCTCGCCGTCTACGCGATCAACAAGCGCCTGCTGCGCGCCGAGGCCTTCGCCGGGGCCGTGAGGCTCGCCGCGCAGCTCGAAGCCGAGCTTCCCGGCAGCAACCCGTTCGCGCGCATCGCTCGCTGACTTCGGCCTGCGCGTGGGGCCGCCGGAGAGCGACTCCGGGAGCCGCGCGGCCATCACGGAAGTGCGCCGAAGCGGCCCCTGGGCCCGGGCGCGTCGGCGGAGCGTCCGGCCGCCAGCGCCAGCCCGTCGAGCAGCGCGTTGCGGAGCTCGCGGGGATCGATGATCTCGTCGAACCCCATGCTGTCGGCCACCCGGTAGGGGCCGCCGAGTTCGGCCTGGTCGAGCGCAGCCTGCTCGGCCTCGTCGGCGTGGGCGGCCGCTCCGCCGCCGCGCGCCGGCATCGCGCCGAGTGTGGCTCCGGGAAAGGCCAGCGTGAGCGTCTGGCGATCGAACGGGTTCATGGCCATCGCCGAGCTGCCGAAGCCGAACGCCTTGCGGAGCGTGACGTGCAGTTTCGGGACAGCGAGCCGCCGCTGCGCGGCGAAGAGACGCGCGGCGGCGCGCAGCGCGCCTTCCCGCTCGGCCGCCGTGCCCGCCATCACGCCCGGGTTGTCGGCGAGGAACACCACGGGCAGCCCGAAGCCGCCGACGACCTCGAGGAAGCGCGCGCCCTTCTCGGCGGCGGCCCGGTCGAGGGTGCCCGCCCGGCGGCTCGGGTCGTTGGCGAGCACGGCCACGGGGCGACCGCCCAGCCGAGCGAGCGCGGTGACCATCGAGTCGCCGTAGCCCGCCTGCAGCTCGAGGACGCTGCCCTCGTCGGCCAGCATCGCGACCACGCGACGCATCTTGTAGGGGCGGCGGTCGTCGGCGGGCACCAGCGAGAGGATCCCGTCGAGGCGGCGCGGTCCGGTGTCTTCGCCTTCCGTGACCGGCGCCGTCGCCCAGGCGCTGCTCGGGAAATAGCCGAGGTAGCGGCGGGCGAGCGCCAGGGCGGCCTCGTCGTCGTCCACCACGTCGTGGGCGACGCCGCTCTGCCGCACGTGGACGTCGGGACCGCCGAGCTCCTCCTTGGTGACCTTCTCGCCGATCGCCGCCTCGACGAGCGGCGGCCCCGCGCTGAAGAGCGCCGCCGACCGCGTCATCACCGCGTAGTCCATCAGCGGTGCGGCGAGCGCACTGTGACCGGCCGCCGGGCCGACCACCAGGCATACCGTGGGGACGACGCCCGCCAGGTCGACGAGGCCCTGCAGGTCGTTCGGCGTGCGGCCGTGGCCGCGCAGCGCGTTCGTGATGCGGTGTCCTGCGCCGTGGAGCATGAAGATCAGCGGCACCCGCTCGTCCCGGGCGAGCTGCGTCAGCCGGTAACGCTTGTCGGCGGCGCCGAGCCCGATCGATCCGCCCTGCACCGTGAAGTCCTCGGCGCCGACCAGCACCGGCCGTCCGTCGATCGTGCCGAGCCCGGCCGGAAAAGCATCGGCGGGCGCCTGCTCGCTGACGGCGCCGACCAGGGTGCCGAGCTCGCGAAACGAGCCCGGGTCGAGGAGCCGCGCGATGCGCGCGCGCGCATCGAGCTGACCGCGCGCATATAGACGCTCGAGCTTGTCGGCGCCGCCCATCGCGCGTGCGCGGCCGAGCCGGGACTCCAGGTCCTCGAGCCGCGCCCCCCAGCCGCCCTGTTCGTCGTCGTGCGTCTCTCCCGCCATGTCGTCCTCCCGTCTCCGCTGGTTCGAGTCTGCGGATGGTGCACCAGATCGGCCGCGCGTTCCGCAGGGCGCTTGCGCGGCCGGGCGCGACCGAGTACCTCACCGGCCGGGGGTTCGGGATGGCAGCACGTCGGCACGCGCAGGGCCGCTGCGTGGTCCGGGTCGCGATGGCGTGCCTGGCGATCGTCGCCGTCGAGGTGGTGCCGGGCGCCGTGCTTGCCCAGGACCTGATCCTTCCCGAGTGGGAGTACCAGCCCGAGGACGATCACGGCCGCTGGCGGCGCGGCTCGGGCCACGTCGCCGACGCGAGCTGGTCGTTCGTGAACGACACGGTGTCGGACACGTGGTCGATCACGAAGTCGCCCATCCACTGGCGCTGGAAGGGCTGGCTCACGGCGGCCGCGGTGGCGGGGGCGACCACGGGGCTGGTCTACGGCGTCGACCAGCGCGTGCGCGACGGCGCGGTCGGCAATCAGACCTTCCACGAATTCGGCGAGGGCATCCGCTGGCTCGGCACCGGCCCCGGACTCGCCGCACTGACCGGCGGCTTCGCGCTGACCGGCTACCTCTTCGACCGCCCCAAGGAGCTCGAGACGGCCCGGCTGCTGCTCGAAGCCTCGGCGGCGGGCTTCGTCTTCACGGCGGCGGGCAAGTACACCTTCGGCCGCAGCCGCCCACGCACCAACGACGGCCCGTTCGCCTTCGACCCCTTCGGCGGTAACGTTTCGATGCCGTCGGGAGAGACGACGAGCGCTTTCATCATGGCGGGCGTCATCACCTCGCAGTACCCGCAGTGGTACGTGCAGCTCACCGCATACTCGTTGGCGAGCGCCGTGGGCGCCGGGCGCATCGCCCTCGACGCGCACTGGACGAGCGACGTGTTCCTGAGCGCGGCGCTCGGCATCGCGGTCTCGAAGGCGGTGGTGTACTTCAACCGCAAGCGCGCCGAGAAGCGCCGGCTGCGCGGCGACGACGCGCAAACGCCCGCGCGCCGGCACTTCTTCCAGGTTTCGCCCCGCGCCTTCCGCTGGACGATCGTTTACTGACTCGTGCTCTGGCCCGCTCCGACGCGGGGGTGTAGCCTCGACCGACCCCCTTGGAGCCGAGCCAGGAGCCCCGCTGTGAGCCGCGACGACTTCGCCGACCCGGGCCGTGAGGTCGGCGCCTCCCGGAGCCGGGAACCGTCGCGGGCGGACAGCCTCCCGATCCACACCCGTTCGCTCGAGGTCGAGGTCTTCCAGCCGGAGCCGGGCCGGGCGCTCGCCCGCGGCAGGATCATCGACCTGCGCAAGTTCGGCTTCGTGCCGACGGGCGGTGATCTGCAGAGTGCGGGCGTCATCCACAACATGTCGCTCGAGGTCGAGGTCGACGTGGCCAGCCGGGTGGCGTTGCGGGTCGAGCCCGCACAGGCGGTGGTGCCCTTCGAGGCGAGCGAGCGCACCGGCGGCGAGAGCTGTCGCGATTCCATCCATCGACTCCGCGAGCTGTCGGGCGAGCGCCTCGACGACGCGTTCTCGAAGAAGATCTCGTCCGTCTACGGCGGTCCGCTCGGCTGCAGCCACCTGCTGAGCCTCACGCACCTGATGTCGACGAGCGTGACGCGCGCCCTCGACTGGGAGCAGGCGGCGCGTGGGCAGCGTCCCGCCGAGCGCGAGCCGGGCGAGCGGCTCTTCAAGCGCTGCATCGTGCTCGACGGATTCGAGGTGCTCGATGGCCGCTTCATGGACGTCACCGTGCAGTTCGGCGACGTCTTCAGCGCCCCCTACGAGGCGGTCGACGTGCCGCTCGACCGTTTCGCGCGTCAGCACGAGGTGCGCCTGTTCGGGCGCGTCGACATGTCGAACATCACCTTCGCGGCATTGGAATTGCGCGAGCGCGAGCGCACCGGCCGGCCGCTCTCGCCGGACGGCTGGGTGGACCGCGAGGCGCTCGCCCTGCCGTTCGTCGGCGGTCCGGCCATCTACGGACTGGCGCGCCAGATCGACGAGCAGGTCGGCGGTGCGCCCGAGCGCGCGGCGATCCGCGACACGCTGCGGAGCTTCGCGCCCGGAATGATCCAGTGCATGGCGGCCTTCGCGGCGCGCATGTTCGAGGGCGACGTCACAAGCGGCGGCGCGCTCGGCGAGGGTCCGTCGATCCTGCAGCTCGGTGGGCAGGCCGACAGTTGCTACATCTGGCGCGAGGGCGGGCCGGGGATGCGGTCGCGCAGCGAGATCGCCCGGCGCCGGGACTGAGCGGGGCCGATCAGCGATCGGGAATCGACGGCCGACCGCCTCACGCCTCGGCGAAGAGCAGGCCCACCGCGGCCAGCGACCCGAGTCCCAGCAGCACGAAGCCCATGATGCGCAGGATCAGGGCGCGCGCCCGGGGCGAGAAGCGGCGGTGGTGGCGGGCGAGCAGCTGCAGCACGAAGGCGAACCACGCCACGATGCCCGTCAAGACGCCGAAGCCGAAGGGAACAGCGAGTGCGCCGCTCGGCGTGAGGGCGCCCACCGAGACGGCCATCGTGACCGCGGCCCCCCAGTTGAAGAGCAGCGTCGGGTTGAGGCCCGTGAGGCTCAGGCCCAGCGTGAAGGTGCGCAGCGCACCGGCGCGGTCGGTGCGCGTGTCGTCGGCCTCGGCGCTGGCGGCGGGGGGGCGCAGCAGCAGCAGCAGCCCGACGCCGAGCAGGATCACCGCGGCCAGCACCTCGGAGGCCGGCGCCGCCCACGCGTAGCGCTCGAGCAGCGCGCTGAAGCCCCACAGCGCCAGCGCGGCCCAGAGGCCTTCGGGCACCGCGCTGCCGAGGGCGATCATGGCTGCGGCGCGCACTCGGCCCTGCAGCCCATAGCTCAGCACGAGCATCGTGGTCGGGCCGGCTACGGGAATCGAGCCGCCGATCCCCATCACGACACCGACCAGCCACGCCGTCAGCATGGTTCCCCCCGTACGCTCGATCGACCCGCGGCTCGAGGGCCTGCCCCGCCGCCCCATTTGATTAGCAGGGTTTCGGCAGGGGGAGGGGGCGCGGCGCCGAATCCGGCGCGTCGGCGGCCGGATCGGTCTAGGCTTGCGCCGGGGAAGCGCCGCCGCGGACAGGACGGCGGCCGAGGGTGGTGAACGATGAGCGAGGGCGGTGTCAGCGAAGCAGGGCTCGCCGAGCAGCTCGGGTTTGCGCCCGATGCGCGGGTGGCGGTGGTGCACGCCGATGACATCGGAATGTGTCATTCCGCGAACGAGGGCGCCTTCGAGGCGCTCGAGAACGGGCCGGCCACCTGCGGCAGCGTCATGGTGCCGTGCCCCTGGTTCGCCGAAGCAGCGGCGTGGATCCGCGAGCGGCCCGGACTCGACATCGGCGTACACCTGACGCTGAACGCCGAGTGGGCCCACTATCGCTGGGGGCCCGTCGCCGGTCGCTCCGCGGTGCCGTCTCTGCTCGACGACGAGGGTTTCCTGCCCCGGACGGTTCCCGAGGTGCACGCCAACGCTCGTCCCGAGGAGGTCGAGGTCGAGCTCCGCGCGCAGATCGATGCGGCGCTCGAAGCCGGCATCGACGTCACCCACCTCGACTCCCACATGGGGACGGTGCTGATGCCGCCTCTCTCCGAGGTGTACGTGCGGCTCGCCGAGGAGTATCGGCTGCCGCTGTTCCTGTTCCGGCCCACCGAGCAGGTCCTGGAGCGGCACGGTCTCGTTCCGGCGCGCGGGCTGATCGAGCAGGCCGTCGAGCGCGCCGAGGCGGCGCGGATCCCGCTGCTCGACGGCTTCGACGCCGATTCGCTCGGCTTCGCACCGGGCGACGGTCACGACCACAACCTCGCTCGCCTGCAGGGCCTCGGGCAGGGCGTCAGCTACCTGATCTGCCATCCGGCCCGCGGCGGCGAGGAACTCGACGCGATCGCCCCCGAGGCGCACTGCCGGGATTTCGAGCGCACCTTCTACGGCGGCGATACCGGCTACAGCGCGCTCGAAGAGCTGGGTATCGAGACCATCGGCATGCGGGCGCTGCGCGACCTCATGCGCGGCGAGCGCGCGTAGAGGCTGTCGCGTGGGCCCCGGGTCGGGTGGCGTGCACGAATCCGGGCGGACCGCCGCGGGCGCCACGCCGACCCCGCCACCCACTCAGGTGTTTGCGAGCGGCTCCATGACGTCGCGCCGGAAGCGCTCGAGCGCGCCGGGCAGGGCCGCGAGTTCGCCGGTCGGCGGCGAGATCAGGACGCGCCCGACGCCTTGTCGGGCGAACGCCTCGGTGGGCGCCGGATCGAGTCCCGTTGCCGTGGTGATCTCGATCGCCGACGCGTCGCGTCCCGCCTCGTCGGCGGCCTCGTTCACCACGCCGAGCAGCGCGTCGAGGTCCGGTCCGAAGACGCCGAGCGGGTAGAAGCCGTCGCCGAGCCGGCCGGCGCGTCGCGCCGCCGCGCGGCTGTGGCCGCCGACGATGATCGGGACGCCGCCGGGCTGGGCCGGCGCCGGGCGGCTCACGACCCGGTCGAAGCGGACCGTCGGACCGGCGAAGCTCGCGGTCGGCTCACCGCGCCACAGTGCGCGCATGGCCTCGATGGCTTCGTCGGTGCGCGGGCCCCGTGTCGCGAAGTCGGTCCCGACGGCCTCGGCCTCCTCGGCCACCCAGCCGACGCCGACGCCCAGCAGCACGCGGCCGCCGCTCAGCCGATCGAGGGTGGCGACCGTCTTGGCGAGTACCACCGGGTTGCGGAGCGGCAGGATCAGGATCCCGGTGCCCAGGCGGAGCCGCGTCGTGACGGCCCCCGCCCAGCCGAGCCACTGCAGCGGATCCGGCTGCACGACGTCGGCCTCGAAGGGCGAGCGGCCGCTCGGGTCGTAGGGATAGCGGGACCTGTACTCGGGGCACATCACGACGTGGTCGACGGCCCAGAGCGACTCGAAGCCGAGATCCTCTGCGAGCTTCGCGAGGTCGCGCACGTAGGCGCCGTCCTCGACGGGACCGCGCATGTAGGGGGCCATCAATCCGAACTTCATGCCTTCATTCCCTTCTTCCGTGCCTTCTTCCGTGCCTTCTTCCGTGCACCCGCTGGCAGGCGTGTGGAGCCCGGCGGACGGGCCATCGTAGCGCTCGCTGGAGCGGTGCAACGGGCCGCCGGCTCGGCCGGGCCGCTGCCGTTGGGGGTGTGCCGGGGAAGCCGAGGAGCGAACGGGGCTGGCTGTGTCGGCCGCTCGGCACGGCTCTCTTGGGCAGGTCGCGAGCCTTGCGGTCCCAACCCCGATCCGACAAGGTGTCGTCGATGGGGGGCGATACGCGCGCCGTTCCGCCGACGCTCCGTGAGGCGCTGGCCGCTTATCCCGAGGTCGAGGCCGAGGCGGCCGACGTCGGGGCGACGCCCCTCGGCGGTGGCCTGCTGCACGCGAGCTGGGCCGTTCACAGCGCCCGCGGTGAGTTCGTCACCCAGCGCGTCAACCCGGTCTTCGCCCCCGCGATCCACGAGAACATCGCGGCGGTGAGCGCTCACCTCGCCACGCGCGGCTGTCCGACGATCAGCCTGTGCAAGACGGCCGACGCAGCGCTCTTCGTCGACACGGCGTCCGGGGAGCGCTGGCGTCTCATGCACCGGCTGCCCGGCGTCACGTTCGAGACCTGTGGGCGCAGCGAGCAGGCGCGGGCCGCTGGCGCCGCGGTGGGCGAGTTCCAGTCGGCCCTCGAGGACTTCGATCGGCCGCTCGCCCCGATCGGCTTTCCGTTCCACGACACCGACCACCATCTCGCAGAGCTGCGCGAAGCGATCGCGGCGCAAGGCGACCACCCCCGGGCCGCTGATGTGTCGGCGCTCGCCGCGAAGGTCTTCGAGGCCGTGGAGGCGTGTCGGCCGCCGCCGGGTCTGCCTCTCCGCGTCGTTCACGGCGACCTCAAGTTCAGCAACGTGCTCTTCGCCGGCCGGGAGGCGCCGGCCTGCGACCGGGCGGTCGCGCTGATCGATCTCGACACCGTGTGCCGGCTGCCGATCTACTTCGACATGGGCGATGCCTGGCGGTCGTGGTCGAACCGCCGGGCCGAGGACGCGCCCGAGGCCGACCTCGACCCGGCGATCTTCGTCGCGGCCGCGGAGGGCTACCGGTCGCGGCTGTCACTGGCGCTCGGCGAGGCCGAGCGTCGCTCGCTCGAGCGGGCCCTCGAGAACGTCGCTCTCGAGCTCTGCGCTCGCTTCGCGACCGACGTGCTGCGCGAGCGTTACTTCGCGTGGGACGACACTCGCTTTGCGTCGTCATCCGAGCACAACTGGGCTCGCGCGCGCGGGCAGTGGAGCCTCTACGAGCAGGCGCGGGAGACCGCGGCGGAGCGGCTCCTGCCGCTGCGCGACTGAGCGGCGCTACTCGGCGTCTTTCGCCGCCTCGGCGGCGTGGCGCTCCCGGCGTCGCTTCTCCTTCCACGACTCGATCGCGTAGTCGATCACCGCGTTGGCCTGGCCGCGCGAGCCGGTGCCCATCAGGCTCACCTCGTTGCGCTTGCCGCGCTCGTGGGCGTGCGCCCACCAGATCGTGACGATTTCGGCTGCGCCCGGGTAGTGGGCGTTCAGGCTCTCGATGTCGTAGACCTCTTGCAGCGTCGGGCCGTGCATGACGGCCAGGATCTTGTCGTCCTGCGCCATCTGGTCGACGGCGCGCAGGACGCCGATGGGTCGCGCACGCACCACTGTGCCGCGAGGCACCGCCGGGCCGAGCACCATCACGTCGAGGGCGCCGCCGTCGCCTCCCTTGTCGGCGTCGAGCAGGGTGCGTGGGATCAGCCCGTAATTGCCCGGGTAGGGGAGGTAGTCGATGACCCGCGGTTCGTCGCCCGTGAAGTCCCAGACGAGCGCAGTGCCGTCTTCGTTCACCTCCCACTTCTCGCTGGTGCCGGCCGGAATCTCGACGACGACGTTGATGGTGCCGTCCTGGTTGCGGGGCAGGTGGTTGGTGAGGAGATTGCGCTTCGACTCGAAGACGTGCGGCCCCTTGGCGGTGTAGCCCGGAGCGACGGGAAAGCCCCCGCCGCCGCCCGCACAGGCGAGGGCGGGCCCGAGCAGCAGGAGCAGGATGGCTGTGATCGAGTGGGGGCGGTGCGGCATCGGGGCTCCTCGGCGGGCCGGGCAGGAAGTCGCGGCAGCGCCCTTTCTAGCCCATCGCCCTCGACCCGTCTGGCACCCGTCGCAGGCGACAACTCGCGGGGCATCCTCCATCTTGAGGGGCGTGCGAGCGATCGTGGTATGGATCTTCGCCGGTCTGCTGGCAGCACCGGGCCTGGCCTCGACGTCGGCGCCGGCCGAGCAGGGCGGCGCGCAGCCGCGGATCGAAACCAACCGGCTCTGGGATGTGCTGCCGCCTCCCGCTCACCCGGGCGGCTCGCGCGCCACGCTCCTGTGCGCCGGCGAAGCGATCGGCGCGCGGCGAATCGTGCTCTCGGGTGTCGCGATCGAGGGCGCGCGCCTGGTGGAGACCGCGCGAGCGACTCCCCTCCAAGCCGGCCTCGAGGCCGCGCTCCGCGACGCCCTCGGCCGGCCGGTCGACCTCGCCGACCTGCTGCTGTTCCTCGACGATGTGCTGGCCGAGCTGCCGCCGGAACGGCCCGTCTACGTCACGCCGGGTCGCGCGCGCCGTCACGGCATCCTGCTGCACCCCGACGACGTGTACACCGACAGCCCGCGGCGCTACGGAGAGCACGGCCCGCTCTCGATCGACCCGCCCCAGCCCCAGCGCGAAGATCTGCCGCCCGCGCGCGACGGTGATCCGCCCGGTCCCGGCTGGGCGATGCGCTACCGCAACCCGCTCGACGAGCAGGCCCGGCTCGCCGCACTCACACGCTACACCGGCGACGGCGACTTCGAGCGCCGACTGCGCGGCCTCGTCGACCAGCTGCGCGCGCAGGGGGCCGAGGTGTGGGTGAACTCGACGCTGCGCAGCCCCGAGCGTGGCTACCTGATGTGGGGGGCCTTCGTGCTGAGCCGAACGGGGAGCGAGCGCGCGTTCCGCGCCGAGGTGCGCCGACTGGAACGCGCCAACCGCGAGTGGGGACTCGACGTGCCCATCACCTGGCAGCCGCAGGGCGACTGGCGGCGCACCCGCGAGGCGGCCCGGGAGATGGCGGAGACCTACGAGGTGGTGTTCGCCACCGAGGCGGGCGCGCGTGGGTCGAGCCACTACGGCGGCGGCGCGGTCGATCTCGTCGCCGTCGATCTGCCGCGGCGACTGGTGGTCGAAGGCGATGAGGGGGCTCGGCGCGAGTTCGATCTGTCCGGTGCCGGCGAGTCCCTCGACCTGAGCCTCACGCCCTCGCTCGTCGAGTGGATCGAAGCGCACCTCGGCATGAAAAAGCTGCGCGCCGACTACCCGCACTGGGACGACGCGCGGCGCTGACGCTTGCTGCGAGCCCTTGGCGGTGGATCAACAGTGGATCGAGGATTGTGCCTGGCATGATTTCTGCTTGATCTCGGTTCATGGCAAGAAAACGATCAGGACGCACACCTCCCTTCTGCCCCAACCCGGACTGTGATTCCCGAGCCGATCCGGCCACTTGGCGCTTTCGCAAGAAGGGCTTCTTCTCGCGGAAGTACAGCCCCCACAAGGTCCAGCGGTACCAGTGTCAACATTGCGGCCGGTGCTTCAGTTCACAGACCTTCATCCTGCCACCCGGGGCCTCGGCGACGATCCTCTCGGACGAGCACCGGAGCTACCCGAGGGCTCTGCGGCAGCTCCCGGACCGGACCATCCAGCACGAGACG
>CAZETS010000029.1:0-62985 GCA_964515335.1 uncultured Spirochaetaceae bacterium | reverse complement strand
CCGGCCTTGGGGCAAGGCGGCATCAAGGATACGCCGGACGCAGACGAGCGTCAGCGGGACAGGCGCGTTTCGCGCGACGGAGCGCAGGAGATCAAAGCCCCCTACCCCGCTCCACGTCCGATGGCTCGATCTATGTCGAATACGGTCCTGAGGAGCTGCCCCCCCCGAAGCGGGGTGGGTTCGGGCCGGGTGGCGCGTGACTACGGCTGATGCGGGTGAAATCTTCGGGCCACGTCTCGATGATTGCCCGTACACTGTCCGCCGACAGATCAAAAGAAGAGCGCCCCAGGCACGAAGCCCGGGGCGCAAGACGCTGTCGGCACCGTGCCGTATGTCGCTATTCTTGCCTCGCCTCGCCTCGCCCCGCCCCGCCTCGCCCGATCAGCCAGGCGGGGCCAGGCCGGGCTAGGCGGGGCCGGTCGGCGAGACGATGACGATCGCGAAGGGCCGGTCGGTCTGCTTCTGGAAGTAGCCCCACGGCGGAAACATCTCGGACAGCTCGGGCCACAGCTTCTCCCGCTCTGCGTCGGAGGCGCTGCGGGCCACGGCCTTCATCTTCTTGCGATCGAGCTGCACCTCGCACTCGGGCTTCGCTTCGAGGTTGTGGACCCAGGCGGGATGGGTGTCGTAGCCGGCCAGGGAACCGACGAGGATCATGTCCTCGCCCTTCTGCAGGAACACCAGCGGCGTGACGCGCTCCTTGCCCGACTTGCGCCCGGTGCAGGTCAACAGAAGGGTGGGCAGGCCCGAGGGCCCACCGCCCGTGGCTCGGCCGTCGGGATTGGCCAGATAGTCTTCGACGTCCGCCTGCGCGTCGCCCCGGATGCGATCCAGAGACGAAGTCTGGTCCTTCAGGGTCTCCCATTCCTCGTCGGACAGGAAGTCCGGCTTCACCATGTTGTCGCGGTTCGACATCTTGAGCCTTTCTAGATCACCAGCCCGATGTTGGCGCCGTGCTGCGTGGCCTCTGCCATGAAGCGCGGAACCCAGGCCGAGCCGGCCAGGTAGAGCTGCGGGCCGCCCTCGGCCTTGAGCTCGTCGTAGAGAGCGTGCTGCGGCACGGACCCGTACACCAGGACCACGCTGTCGAAGCCTTCCTTGCGATAGGTCTTCTCGCCGAAGGACGAAACGAACTCGAGCGAATCGGCCCCGACCTCCTGCAGGATCAGGTTCGGGTGGACCTCTACGCCGCACTGCTCCATCCGGGCCAGGACCATGCTGATCGAGTACCGGGCGATCTCCGAGCCCAGATGCGTCGACTTGTGGAAGACCTCCACGTGCTTGCCCTGAGCGGCCAGGAACTCGGCCACGCAGGGCGTCTCGTAGTAGTCCTCCTGGGACACGATGGCCACCCGGTCTCCCGTCGACGCCTGGCCCTGGATGACTTCCCAGCCCTGCACGACGTGGGGCAGGTCGATGCCGGAAACATCGTCCGGCACACGCGGGAGCGAGCCCGTCGAGACGACCACCGCGTCGGGCGACAGCGCCTTGACGGTGGCGAGGTCGGCCTGCGTCTTGAGCCGCACGTCGACCCCGAGGCGGGTCATCTCGTTCTCCTCGAAGTAGATCTGGTCCTCGAACGGCTCTCGCCCCGGAACCTTGGCGGCGATCTGCAGCTGGCCGCCCAGGCGATTGTCCTGCTCGATCAGGGTCACCTCGTGCCCCCGCATGGCGGCGATCCGGGCGGCTTCGCATCCCGCGATACCACCGCCGACGACCACTACCCGCTTCGACTCTTCCGCCGGCTGGAACTGCTCCTTCCAGCGCACCTCGCTTCCGATGACCGGGTTGATGGAGCACATCGGCGCGTAGGGGAAGGTCATCGGCTCGGACGCCTCGTCGATGCAGCGCGTGCAGGCGATGCAGCGGCGGATCTCCATCAGGCGCCCTTCGCGCGCCTTGTTGGCGAACTCGGCATCGGCGATTCCGGCCCGCACCATACCCACCAGGTCGCAGTAGCCGTCCTTCAGCAGCTTCTCCGCCACACCGACGTCGTTGATGCGCCCGGTGAAGAGGACGGCGATCTTCGGGTCGATGTCGGTGCGCGCCGCCTTCCCGACCTCGCGGAACTCGGCCTCGGCGTAATACGACGACGGAACGTACGAAGGCGCGCCCCAGCAGTGGCCGATGTCGATGTCGACGAAGTCGAGCAGGCCGGTCTCACTGATGTGATAGGTCATCTCGCGCATCTGGAGATGATCGGCCCCACCCTGCCGGAACTCCCGGCCGCTGATGCGGACGCCGAGAGCGAGCGAGTCGCCGATGGTCTCACGGATGCGCTCGAGCACCTTGACGATGAAGCGGACGCGCTGCTCCGGGCCGCCGCCCCATTGGTCGGTGCGCCGGTTGGTCACGGGCGACAGGAAGCTGTAGCCGAGCGTCTCGTGAGCGCAGTGGACCTCGACTCCGTCCGCCCCGACCTCCTTGGCGACCCGTGCGGCGTCCGCGTAGGAGGCGATGCAGAACTCGATCTCCTCCTCGCCCATTTCGTGCGGGGTGTAGTCCTGGGCGCCGATCACCGGCACGGCCGAGGGCGCCCACACGGCGCTCAGGTGGGTCAGCTGGACGATCGCCACCGAGCCGGCATCGTGAACCTCTTCGCAGAACTTCTTCATGCCCTCGACGAAGGGCGGGTTCTGATAGGCGGCGAAGTGCGACGCGAACCCGACTGCGAGACCCACCTCGTCCGGCGTCTCCGGCGGGAACGGAAGCTGGAGCAGCCAGGTCTCGCTGCCGATCCAGCCGGTCCCGCCGCGCGCCTTGGCGCCGTGGTGGGCGATGAAGTTGTCGTCGATCTCACCCGGCGCCATCGACGAGTTGATGGTGTTGGTGGTTTCGCAGATGCGGTTCGGCACCCGCATGGGGCCTACCTGCAAAGGCGAAAAGAGGTGCTCGAACTGCTGATTGCTCACGGCGTTCTCTTCCTTGCTGTCCCGGCGTTCGGCTGCCGACGCTGTCGGGAATCGCGGTTACTCTATCGTACGGCACGGCCCGGGAATATTCGGGGCGACTGAATTTTCCGGGCCGCCGGCCAGCCGGTGCGGCGATGCGTCACGCCTTCGGGAGCGGTCGCCGGGGCAGGCGCAGGAGCCAGAGCCGGCGCTGGAGCCGGACCAGGAAGAGGAACAGGAGGAGCAGCGTCATGAGGTTCGGATTCCACCTGTTCATGGTCGACCCCGCCGAGCACGTCGACCTCGCCCGCACCGCCGACGAGCATGGCTGGGACAGCATCCAGGTGGCCGACGCTCCCTTCTTCCCCGAGGAGATCTCCGTCCCCTACCCCTACACGCCGGACGGAACCCGCTTCTGGCCCCTCGACCTGCCGGTGCTCGACCCCTGGGTGGCGATCACGGCGATGGCCATGGCGACCGAACGGATCCGCTTCGTTCCCTCGGTGCTGCGGCTGGCCGTCCGCCAGCCGCTGCTGGAGGCCAAGAGCCTGTGCTCGGTGGCCGCGGTCTCCGGCGACCGCGTCGCCCTCGGCGTGGGACTCGCCTGGATGCCCGAGGAGTTCCGCTGGCTCGGCATGGAGAAGAAGACCCGCGGCGCCCGCCAGAACGAGGCCATCCAGATCCTCCGCCTCCTGATGGGCGGCGGCATGGTCGAGTTCCACGGCGAGCACTTCGACTTCGATCGCCTCACGATGGCGCCGGTGCCGAAGAAGCCCGTGCCCATCTACGTGGGCGGCACCACCAGGCCCGCCCTGCGGCGGGCGGCCCGCTTTGGTGACGGCTGGATCAGTGTCATACACGCCATGGACGAGGTCGCGGGCGTCATCGCCGAGCTCGACGAGCTGCGTCGCGAGTGCGGGCGCGAAAACGAGCCGTTCGACATCATGATGCACTGCCCCGACGCCGAGAGCATCGACGACATCCGGCGCCTCGAGGATCTCGGCGTCACGGACCTGCAGGTGACGCCCTGGAGCGAGCGCATCCTGGCCGAGATGGGGGTGGGCGCCATCATGCAGCAGCAACCGCCGCTGTCCGTGAAGCAGGACGCCGTCAAGCGCTACGCCGACGAAGTGATCGCCAAGCTCGGCTGAGGGACCCGCCCGTCCGCCAACCCGGCGCCCTCGACTCGGCTGGAGGCCCTCGACTTCGCTGGAGGCCCTCGACTCGGCTGGAGGCCCTCGAACTGGCTAGCGGCCCTTGAACTCGGCCGGTCGCTTCTCGGCGAAGGCCCGCGGGCCCTCCTTGGCGTCCTCCGACGCGAGCACCTTCTGCCCCAGAGCCTTCTCGAGCACGAAGCCCTTCTCGAGCTCGAAGCTTCGCACGGCGATCTCCTTGGCGGTCCGCATGGCGAGCGGGCCGTTGCGGCAGAGCTTCTTCGCCCAGTCGAGGGCCGTCGGCATCAGTTGATCGGCGGGCACCACCTCGTTGACCAGCCCCACCTCGTAGGCGCGCTGCGCGTCGATGTTCTTTCCGGTGAGCAGCAGCTGCATGGCCATCGCCCAGGGAATCTGCCTGGGCAGCCGGATGTGGGTGCCGCCGAGCGGGACGAGCCCCCAGCGCACCTCGCCGAGCCCGAAGGTGGCGTGCTCGGCCGCGATCCGCAGGTCGGTGCCGAGCATCATCTCCATGCCGCCGGCGATGCAGAAGCCGTTCACCGCGCAGATGATCGGCTTGAAGACGTCCGAGAACTGCCGCTTCGTCCAGTCGTCGAAGCCGAGCTGGTCGCCGCCCGTCAGCATCGGGGCGGCCTCCTTGAGGTCGAGCCCCGACGAGAAGGCCTTGTCGCCGCTGGCGGTGAAGACGGCGGCCCAGAGATCGGGGTCGTCGTCGAAGGCCTTCATGGCGTCCTCGATCCCGATCAGCATGTCGGCGGTGAGCGAGTTCATCGCCTCGGGGCGGTCGATCGTGATGATCGCGACGCGGCCGTCCTTCTCGAACTTGATCTCGGCGGGCAGCTTCGGCGGTTCCACGGTGGTCTCCTCGGTCTTCTCGGCTTGCAGCCCGGTCACCGGCTGCCTGGCCTGGTTCGGTTTCGGGCGGCCCGTCAGTTCGCGGTGCGCCGGAAGCGGGGCAACGTGACGTCGTCGCTCACCGCTTCGAAGACCACCTCGACCGGCAGGCCGATCTCGAGGTCGGCGGGGGCGACGTCGACCACCTGCGAGAGCAGCCGCACGCCCTCCTGCATCTCGATGATCGCCGGCGCGTACGGAACATCGCCCGCGAAAGCCGGATGCAGCGCGCGATCGACGACCGTCCAGGAGAACACCACGCCGCGGCCGCTCGAGCGCACCCAGGCCCAGTCCCAGGATCCGCACTCGGCGCACAGCTCCCGCGGCACGTGGCGCCAGGCCCCGCACCCACCGCAGCGCTGGAAGCACAGCTCACCCTCGCGGCAGAAGCCGTAGAACTCGCCGGCCGTGCCCGACAGCTCGGGCAGTGGTCTGGTGGGCTCGCTCATCGATGAATCCTCCCGCTCGGCTCGCTGCAGTCGGGCTTCATCGCGCCAGGATCGCGATGCTGCCGTCGCCGAAGTCGCCCCAGCCCGTCACCACGCCGAGCCCGGCGTCGGCCACCTGCCGCTCAGCGGCTTCGTCCCGCAGCTGCTTGACGGCCTCGACGATGTGGCTCATGCCCAGCACGTGGGCCTCGGACAGCAGGCCGCCGTGCGTGTTCACCGGCAGCGCACCGCCGAGCTCGATGCGCCCGCCCTCGACGAACGCGCCGCCCTCGCCCCGCTTGCAGAAGCCCACCTCCTCGAGCTGTTGCAGCAGCTCGAAGGTGAAGCAGTCGTAGATCATCGCGAAGTCGGCATCGGCCGGGGTGACGCCGGCGCGGCCGAAGGCCTCGGGCGCCGCGATGGTGAGGCCCGTCTGGAAGATGTCCTTGCGGTTGGTGATCTCGTCGGCGGGGTACGGCTGACCGCAGGCGCTGGCCAGGATTCGGACCGGCCTGCCCGGCAGGTCGCGGGCGCGCTCGGCCGAGGTCACCACGACGGCCGCGGCGCCGTCGGTCTCGAGACAGCAGTCGAACACGCGGTACGGGTCTGCGAGCATCGGCGAAGCCAGGTAGTCGTCGAGGCTGAGCGGCCGGCCGTGCATCACGGCGCCGGGATTGAGCTGTGCGTGGCGGCGCATGGCGACCGCGATGGCGCCGAGCTGCTCGGCGGTGGTGCCGTACTCGTGCATGTGGCGCCGCGCCATCACGGCGTACCACTGCGGCGGCGCCGTGAAGCCGTGGGGCATGTAGTAGTCGCGGGCGATCGCGCCGCCCGGAATCGACGAGACGTCCTCGGCGATGGTCTGCCGCGCCCGTGCGCCCGAGTAGCCGTTCCAGCCCGCCGGCAGCAGCACGTAGTCGGCGAGCCCTTCGTTCACGGCGGCCGCGGCCGATCCGAGCGACGCCGCCGGAGCGGCGCCGCCCATATGGATCGTCGCGGCGAAGCGCAGGTTGCTGCAGCCGAGGTTGGCGGCGAGCTCCTCGGCGCGACCGAGGTTCGGAAACGGCATGATGCCGTCGACCTGCGCGGGCGAGAGACCGGCGTCTTCGATGGCGTCGACCGCCGCCCGCAGCTGCAGGCCGAGCTGGGTCATCCCCGAGCCGGGCTTGCGGCAGTAGTCGGTCTCGCCGATCCCGACGATGCAGGCGTGGTCCGTCACACCTTCTCCTGTCCCCTGTTCGCTGCTCGCTGCTCGCTGCTCGCTGCTCGCTCGCGCTCGCCCGCCCAGCGCCAGCCAGCGAGCCGACGCGGACGGCACGACCACGAAGCCGTCGCCCTAGACGCGCTTCTTGTCGTCGATCTTGGCGAGACGCGCGAGGTTCTTACCCAGGAGCGCCGCCTTGATGTCCTCGGTGATCTCCATGTAGCCGTACTTCTCCTGCAGCTCCTCGGGCATCTCGAGGTTGCGCACCCAGTCGACCGCACGCTTCATGTCGTCGAACGGCAGGTCGAGGCCGAGCACGATCTTGCTCTCGTCCACCCACTGCAGCGCCGTGCCGAGCGCGTGATAGCCGCGGTACGGCGAGCGCTCGTACCAGCCGATCACACCCGACATGCTGAGGTAGAGGTTCTGGTGCTTGCCGGCGAGGCCGATCAGCTCCTCGGTGTGGGGCCAGGCCATGTGGTACGCGATGATCTTCAGCTCGGGGAAGTCGAGCAGCACCTTGTCGAGGGTGTCGGGGTGCGTGTGCGAGCTGGGCTGCGGCACCACGTACGACATGCCGGTGTGGATCGTCAGGGCGATGTCGAGCTCGCAGGCCTTCTCGTAGAAGGGCCACAGGCGCTTGTCGTCGAGCGCCCCGAGATCTTCGGGGGCGTACACCTTGCAGAGCTTCGCGTTGCCCTCGTTCACGAGGTACTCGAGCTCCCAGATGGCGTTGTCGACGCCGCGGCGGATGATCGGGCCCACCATGCACTCGAGGTACATGCGGTCGGGATAGGGCTCGATCTGCTGCATCATGAAGCCGTTGGTCGAGAACGACATCATCTGGCCGCTGATGTCCATCATGCCCTCGCGCAGGCAGAAGCAGACGTCGACCTCGGCGCGATCCATCTCCTTGATGAGCTCGGCGGCCACCGGCTCGGGCCACTCGGACTCCTCGCTGGTCAGGTCGCGGCCCGCCCAGGCGCGCATCACGCCGTCGACGCTGCCCCACCAACGCTGCACGTTGGGGAAGTACTGGATCTCGGCCAGGGTCTGGGGGTTCATGAAGTGGCACTCCGAGAGGGCCACGAAGTGATCGTTGCTCGCCAAGGTCGTCTCCTTCAGGGGTGGGGGTTCTGCGGCCGCCCCGGGCGGCGGGCCGCGTCGGTCGTCAGCTCTCGCCGCTGCCTCGCGCCTCGCGAATCAGCTTCCAGAGTCGGTTCGGCGCCGCCGGCACCTCGCGCGCCATCTGGCCGAGGGGCGCGAGGGCGTCGTTCACCGCGCACAGCACCGCCGCCGGCGTGGTGTGGATGGCGCCCTCGCCGCAGCCCTTGGCGCCGAGGGGCGTGAAGGGCGACGGCGTCACCACCGCGACCTTCTCGATCTCGGGCACCTCGTAGACGGTCGGCATCAGGTAGTCCATGAAGGTCGTCGTCAGCGGCTGCGCGTCCTCGTCGAACGCGTACTCCTCGAGCAGCGCCGCGCCGATCCCCATGGCGACGCTGCCATCGGTCTGCCCCTCGACGGTGGCGGGATTGAGACGCGTCCCGCAGTCGTCGGCCAGGCAGTAGCGCTGGATCTCGACGAAGCCGGTCTCGGGGTCGATCTCGACCTTGACGACGTGCACGGCCTGGGCGGCCGTCAGATAGCTCTTCGCGCGCCCCTCGTCGTCGGCGAGCGTGCGGCCCGGCGCCGTCCAGACGTGGGTGGCCTCGGGCCGCGGGTCGACGTCCGGCGGCAGCAGGTCGCTGCGCGCCAGCATCGTGCCAGCCACCTCGGCCACCGTCATCTGCGCCTCGGGAACACCCGGAATGCCGAACTTCCCGTCGGCGAGCACGATGTTCTCGGGCCCGGTCTGCATCAGCACGGCGACCACCCGGCAGGCCTTCTGGCGGATGCGCTCGCAAGCGCCGAGCACCGCACCCGTGATCGCCACGCCGAGCCGGCTGCCACCCGGGCCAAAGGAAGGCGGCGCCGAGCGCGTGTCGAGGTAGACGACGCGCACCATCTCGGGCTCGGTCCCGAAGTAGTCGGCCACTAGCTGGGTGACCAGCGTGTACTGGCCCTGCCCCTCGAGCGTGAAGCCGACACGCACCGTGATGAAGCCCATGATGTCGATCGAGACCGTCGCGCCCTCGGGCACTCCCGTGCCCGGCACGCCGACGATCGCGTAGGCGTTCCAGTCGAACACGCCGGGCTCGATCGCGCTGGCGACCCCGATGCCGACCAGGCGCCCCTCCTCGCGGGCCTTCGCCTGCTCGGCGCGCATGGCCGGGTAGTCGGCGAGGGCGAGGGCCTGATCGAGCACCTCCTCGTAGCTCCCGCTGTCGTACTCGTTGCCGCTGGGGATCGTGTACGGGAAGGCGTCCGAGGCGATGAAGTTCCTGCGGCGCAGCTCGGCGGGGTCCATCTCGAGCCGGCGCGCCGCCAGATCCATCATCTGCTCGAGGACGCAGAAGTGGGGTGGCGGCCCCATGCCGCGGAGCGGACTCGAGGGAACCTTGTTGGTCGCGACGAGCTTCAGGTCGTACCGGGCGACGGGAATCGTGTACGGACCCGTGAAGGCCGCCAGGGGCTTGGCGGCGCAGATGGCCCCGTAGCCCTCGCCGGTGGCGCCGAGGTCCTCGACCAGCCCGACCGCGAGGCCGGTCACGGTGCCGTCGCTCTTCACGGCGAGCGACACCTCGTAGTGCCGATCCCAGGCCTGACTACCGCCGGAGGTCAGGTACTCGACCCGGTCCTCGATCCACTTGACCGGCCTTCCGTCGGCCTTCCGCGACAGCAGGCACGCGATGTCGGTCCCCCGCGTGCCGCCCTTGCCTCCGAAGCTGCCGCCGTGCGGGTGCGAGACGATGTTCACCTTGTTGGACGGCAGCCCGAACGCCGCGGCACGGCCCAACCCGAAGTTGGTCGGCGACTGGATGCTGCCGCGCACCGTCAGGCTCAGGTCGAGGGGATTCCACTCGCACACGCAGCCGAAGGTCTCGGTCGGGTTCGCCCCCATGCGGTTCCAGCGAAAGCGCTCGGTGAGCACGAAGTCGGCCGACGCGAACGCCTCGTCGACCTCGCCCCAGGTGAACGTCCGGTCCAGCATGACGTTCGTGCCGTTCTCTTCGATGACGAGCGGGCTCCCGGGCTCGCTGGCGGCGAGCGGATCCGAGACCGCGTCGAGGGGCTCGTAGTCGACCGTGATCAACTCGACGGCGTCCTCGGCCACGTAGCGGCTCGTCGCCGCCACCGCGGCCACCGGCTCGCCGACGAAGCGGACCTTTTCGGTCGGGAGGCAGTGCGTCCCCCAGCCCTCCGGCGACGACTGAGCGGGATGGCTCCAGCGCAGCGCGTCCTCGCCGGTCACCACCGCGACCACCCCCGGCAGCGCCTCGGCCTCGCGGGTGTCTACCGCGGACACGCGGGCGTGGGCGAAGGGGCTGCGCAGGATCGCGCAGTGCAGCATGCGGGGCAGATCGACGTCGTCGACGAACTCGGTGCGTCCGGTGAGCAGCGCCGGGTCCTCGACCCGGCGCCGGCCGCGGCCGATGTGGCGCGGCGACGAGGTCGGCAGGTCTTCCAGCTTGTTCGGGATGTCGACTGCCATCGGCTCTCGTGTCGTTCTCTGGCTCGTGTCGAGGCGGATCGGCCGGATCAGCCGCCGCCGCCCATCTTCGCGGCCGCGCTGTGGACGGCGCGCAGGATGCCGGTGTAGCCCGTGCAGCGGCAGATCGAGCCGCCGAGCACGTCCATGATCTCGTCGTCGCCAGGGCTCGGGTTGCGGTCGAGCAGCTCCTTGATGGACATCATGAAGCCGGGCGTGCAGAAGCCGCACTGCAGCCCGTGCTCGTCCATGAAGGCCTCCTGGATGGGGTGCAGCTTCTCACCCTCGGCGAGGCTCTCGACGGTCTCGACCTCGAGTCCGTCGACCTGCACGGCGAGCATCAGGCAGCTGCGCACGCTGCGGCCGTCGACCAGCACGTTGCAGACGCCGCAGACGCCGTGCTCGCAGCCCACGTGAGTGCCCGTCAAGCCCAGCTCCTGGCGCAGGAAGTCGGCCAGCGTGAGGCGAGGATCGACGACCGCGTCGTATTCCTCGCCGTTGACCCGGACGCGAATCTGGCGTGCGGCCGTCACGAAGCCGCCCCTCCGGCGCGTCTCGCCGCCTCGCCGAGCGCCCGCCCGCACATCACCCGCACGAGATCACGCCGATACTCCGCAGAGGCGTGCACGTCCTGGGTCGGATCCTCGAGGGATTCGGCGGCCTTCGCGCCGGCCGCCTCGAAGAGGGCGGCGTCGGGCGTCTGCCCGGCCACGGCCGCCTCGGCCTCGGGCTGCCGCCGCGCCCGGTCCGTCGCGCCGAACACGACGAGCCGCGGATCGGCGCAGCGCCCGCTCTCGATCCGCAGCGTCGCCACGGCGCCGACGATCGCGAAGTCGCCGTGGCGGCGCGCCAGCTCCTGGATCGACCAGCCGGTGCCGGGCGGCAGGTCCGGAACCCGCACCTCGGTGAGGATCTCGCCGGGCTCGAGCGAGGTGGTCAGGTAGGTGACGAAGAAGTCGTCCGCCGCGATCACCCGCTCGCCCGAGGGCCCCCGGGCAACCAGCTCCACGTCGGTCGCGACCGCCGCCGCCGGGTACTCGGCGGCCGGATCCGCCTGCACCATCGAGCCGCCGACGGTGCCGCGGTTGCGGATCTGCGGGTGGCCGATCAGCGCCGTCGCCTGCCAGAAGAGCGGGTTGCGCTCGCGTACGGCCGGCGACTCCTCGACCGCGCGCTTCGTCGTCATGGCGCCGATCGCGAGGCCGCCGTCGACCTCGCGCAGGTAGTCGAGTTCTTCGACCCGCGTCAGGTCGAGGAGGATCTCGGGGCGGGCCAGGCGCATGTTGAGCAGCGGCATCAGGCTCTGTCCGCCCGCGAGAATCTTCACCTCGTCCGGGTCGTTGTCGGAAAGCACCGAGAGCGCCTCGCCGAGCGTGTTGGGAGCGGCGTATTCGAACGGCGCCGGCTTCATGAACGGTCGGACTCCGGAATCCGGGACGCGTGCCGCGCCCGATCGAGCGAGCCGCCTGCGCGGGCGGCAGACAGAACGCCGGCCACGAGCGACGCTCGGGCCGGCGCGATGCGCTAAATGATAGTGGTTCTGGCTGACCGGGGGAATTGGCAACCGGGACTCGGGTGGGCGCCGCGCGCCCTGCCCCGCAGCGCTGCCCGGGCGCGGGGGATTCCGTCAGTCCGACTGCAAGCGGCCCCCGCCGCAAGAAGGCGCATCGACGAAGCCGGGCAAGCGCGTTTCACTTCCCGCCTCCACGTCACCTGCCGGGCACCGCCCGCCACCGGGAGCGACCATCAGCATGGGCTTCACCGACTGGGAGGTCGCCCACGGCGACGGCCTCGAGTTCGACGAGATCATCTACGAGAAGAAGCACCACGAGACCCTCGGCGGCGGCATCGCCCGCGTCACCATCGACAAGGCCGACAAGTACAACGTGATGGCCCTGTCGACCGTCGACGAGATGTTCCGCGCCTTCTACGACGCCAACCACGACCCGCGCATCGGCGTCATCGTGGTGACGGGCGCCGGCAAGCACTTCGGCACAGGCGGCGACGTCGAGTGGGAGAAGTGGGGCCTGCGCGAGGCCTTCTACAACCGCTATCCCCACAACCGGCTCATCCGCAGCTCGCGCAAGCCCGTGATCGCGGTCGTCCGCGGCTACTGCCTCGGCGGCCACAACCACATGGCCTACTGCTGCGACTTCACGATCGCCGGCGAGTCGGCGAAGTTCGGCCAGGCGGGCCCCAAGGTGTCGAGCCCGGCGGACGGCTTCTTCGTGCCGTATCTCACCAAGGTCGTCGGCGCCAAGAAGGCGCGCGAGATGTGGATGCTCTGCCGCCGCTACTCGGCCGAGCAGGCCCTCGAGATGGGTCTCGTCAACAGCGTCGTCCCGGACGAGAAGATCTGGGAAGAGGTCGACCAGTGGTGCCAGGAGCTGCTCGAGAAGAGCCCCGGCTGCCTCGAGATCCTCAAAGCGAGCTTCGACCAGGAGATGGACGGCTACAACGAGATGGGCATCCTCTCGAGCCAGCACTACCCGGATTGGTTCGACATGCCCGAGGGCAAGGAGGGCGGTGCGGCCTTCACCGAGAAGCGGCCGCCGTCGTTCTGGCGCATCCGCGAGCGCGAGGCGGAGGCGAGGCAGAAGCTCCTCGAGGAGTACGAGGGCTCGGGCGAGGGCGAGGGTTCGGGGGAGTAGCGCCTCGGCTCTCGCCGGCTTCCCCTTGCACCCGGGAGGCGCTCTTCGCGATCAGGTCCGCTTCCGCGAGTACTTGCCGGCCTCGTGGTTCACGATCTCGGCGTCGGTCTCGCGCTCGAGGCCGTGCTGCTCGACGTACTCGCCGGGATCGGCCGCGTAGTCGACACGCTCTTCGGTGAGCGCGATCCGCCAGCGACAGTGCGGCTCGTCGGGGCTCGACCGCGGCGGCAGCTTCTGAGGGTCGATGCGGACCTTCTCGTTCCAGCGCGCGGCCCCGTGGCGGAAGCCGAAGAGCTCGAGGTGGCCGCAGATCTTGTCGCACATGTAGGCCATCACTTCGGGGCCGCCCCGCTCGCCCTGCTCGGGCACGTCGCACTGCGGGGTGGACATCTCCCACTCGTGCTCGCCCTTCTGCTCGAAGGTGAGCGTCATGCGCGTGCTCATCGCCGGCAGGCACTGCCACACCTTCATGGCGGCGGTCTCGTCGGCGTCGGAGGCGAAGCCCATCAGCTTCGAGATCGTGAAGTTCTCGTGGTCGCCGGCGCCGCCGTCCGCGAACCAGACCTCGTGGTGCATCTCGTCGGCCACCTCCTGCCCGAATCGCTTCACGGCGGCCCTGTACCACTGACGGTTCACGTCACCGTAGATCGACCCGCCGATCTCGACGAGCTTCATCAGCCCTTCTTTCGAGAAGTCGGAGATGTGGAGATCGGGCCGGAACGGGCCCGAGTAGTCGTCGAGCTCGAGGGAGGGGCGGTCGGGCTTGCGGGTTCGCATGCGCTCTCCAGGAATCAAGGCGCCCCGTCGAGGATCGACGCGAAGCCCGACGGCTCGTGGCGCCCGAAGCAAAGCGTCTCGAGCGTGCCGACGCCGCTGCGCTCGCCGTCGCTCGCGCGGCCGATGTGGTGCACGTGGATGTGCTTGTAGTCGAGCGGGTCGATCTCTTCGAGCCGCCACGACTCGCCGCCGATCGCCTCCTCGCCCTTCCACACGCCGTGTCCCCACTCGGGATGCTGGTAGCCGATCGCCAACACGTGGAAGCGGATCAGCGGCTCGAAGGTGAAAGCCTGCACGGCGCCGTCCGGCTCGGTGAAGCGGAAGTCCGCTCGCTCCGGGAGCCGGGTGCCCTTCTTCCAATGAACCTTGTGACTGGCCTCGGCCATCTCGATCACCGATGCGTCCTCGGGCGCGGGAATCGCGGCCGGGTCGTCGTAGAGGGCCAGCCGGTGGGCCGAGAGCTGGGTGGGGCGTCCGTCGTGATCCTCGAAGCTGCCGAACTGCGTCGTGGTCCCGTCGTCCCAGGCGATCGGCGACCACACCCAGTAGACGCCCGGCTCGCTGGTCAGCCGCCCCGGCGCCCCCACCTCGGGCTCGCCCACCGGGCGAACCCCCCACGACTTGTCGCGGGTGCCGAAGCTCGCGTCGGGACGCAGCTCGGTGCGCTCGCCGCCCACCGAGAACCAGCCCGACCAGCGCCCCATCTGGGTGAAGCGCGAGGTGTTCATGATGCAGCGGAGCTCGTCGAACATCACGTTCTTCGGCTCCTGGTGGGGGGTGCTGCGCGCCGTGAAGGTCAGGTCGCAGGCCAGACCGGTCTCGTTCTCGAGCAGGCGGACGCGCATCGTCCGCATGGGCTCGACGATCTCGATCGAGAGCGGCCCGACCGTCGACTCGCTGCGGTCGTAGGGCGCGCGCCGCGAAGCGTGGAAGCAGTGCTGCACGCCGCCGATCGACACGCTCCAGTGCCCGTCCATCACCTTGCGGTTCGGGTACACGCCCACGCCGCACTCGAACACGAAACCGCCCGAGACGTCGTAGCCGTTCATCCAGTAGCGGTCGTAGAAGTTGCGATCGCTCGGCTCGGGATGCGCGATCGGCTCGCTGGTCTGGTGGATCAGGTAGTCGTCCATCGAGCTGATCATGGGCTGTCCTCCGGGGCACGCGGTCGTGCGGCCCGCGAAGTTACCACGGCCGACCGCCGGAGTGCGGCGACGGCCGCGCTCGTTGCCGGCCTACGACGCGGTCGACGCCGAACGTCGCGTCGAGACCAGCCAGAGCAGGAGCGCGCCGTCGACGATGGCCAGCGTCCCGGTCGCCCGCGCCTGGATGTCCGTTCCGCCGCCGGCCGAAACGAAAGCGACGAACCCGGCCGCCACGAGGCCGATGTGCACCGCGACGCCCCATCCCAGCACCCGGCTGGCCCGCTCGCCGAGCGGCCCGGGGGCCGCAGGCGCGAGAACGCCGGGCAGCACGAGCACCAGACACGCGTAAGTGCCGAAGCCCGCCCAGCCCACGATCGCCGTCCAGCCGAAGAGCATCTGGATGCTCGTCCCGGCGTGGATCGCGGCGGCCAGCCCGAGGGCGAGACAGAGCGGCCCCCACCAGAGGCTCGAGCCGGCCAGCAGCCTGCCCCGGTCGTCTCCGCGCCGCCCCAGCTGGCGGTGCGCCGCCACGGGCAGCACGAGCCAGACGGCGATCACGGCCGGGGCGAGCGCCGCGCCGGCCAGCCAGGGCAGCCAGGGAGCGTCCACCGGAATCAGCCCGAAGTACTGCGCGAGCAGCACGATCACCGGCAGCGTCACGCCAACCCCGATGCCCCGGACGATCCACCCGGCCGTTCGCTCGTCGATCGGCGAACGCTCCAGGCGCTGCGGCAGCACCTCGAACCAGACGGCGGCCTGCATGCCGCCGATCCAGCCGAGCAGCGCGATCGAGAGGTGCACGCCGAGCCAGAGTCCGCGCGGGCCGGGAAAGAGCATCCCGCCGTGTCCGTGGGCCAGCCAGACACCCAGCGACGCCGCCAAGGCGAAGCTCCAGAGGGCGACGCGCAGCGCCCGCAGCGTCTGCGTGCGCGCCCGGGCTCCGCGCAGACACACGACGCCGTGCCACACGAAGACGACGACCATCACGCTGATCGCCCCGATCGCGAGGAAGACCGCGCCGGCCTGCGCGTGGGCCGTCCCCCAGGTGAGGGCAGCGATACCGAGAACCAGCGTCCAGTAGACGACGTGGGCCGTCATCGGACGCGGCACCGGCGCATCGCCCGCCACGGCGGCGAGCGGAGCGAAGAGCCCGACGGCCGCCATCGACAGGAAGCCGAGCGTGATCACGTGCGTGAGCGAGAGCGTCTCGGCCGCCCACGGCGTGACGAGCGCGTCGCGCCCCCACGCCACCAGCAGCACGCCGCCCACGATCAGCGCCAGCGGGGCCGAGTAGAGGAAGGGCAACGCCGAGTCGCGGGGCGGCGCCTGCTCGAGGTGGATCGATGCGGCGGTCATCGACGCGTTCGCTTCTCCGCTGCGGCGGCGCAGACCGCCTTCCAGCGCGATTCTACCCCGCCGCCGCCGACGCGAAAGCGTGTCCCGCCGTTCACGCCCGGGCGGCGTCGCGCGCGGCCTGCAGATCCTCGCGCAGGTTCCGGCTCGACAGCCAGAAGACGCCACTCGAGATCGCCCCGATCAACGCCGCCGTCAGCATCGAGTAGCGGATCGCCCCCTCCCCCCAGCGGTCCGCGAAGGCGTCGTTCAGCACGCCGATCAGCAGCGGCCCGACACCGAAGCCGATCATGTTGACGACGAAGAGGTTGATCGCCGAGGCCCGGGCGCGCAGGCTCGGCACCACCAGCCCCTGGATGGTGGAGTGCATCGGCCCCACGTACATGGCGCCGAGCAGATAGAACGGATAGAAGGCGACGAGCGCCCAGAAGCGGTCGTCCAGCAGGATGAAGGCCAGCACGAACGGAATCAGCAGCAGCGTCTCGAGCGCCGGCAGGCGCATGTACCAGCGCGCGTCGAGCGACCCGAAGCGGTCGGCGAGACGACCGCCCAGCACCACGCCCAGCGCCCCCATCAGGCCGATCGGGATGCCCAGCGCGAAGCCGACTTCCACCACCGGCATGCCGTGCTGGCGGATCAGGAACGTCGGGCCCCAGGTGATGATCCCGTAGCCCGAGAGCGACTGCAGCGACGTCGCCAACACGATCAACACGAACGAGCGATTGCGGGCGAGCATCCCGATCGCGCGCCCGATCGGAACCGGCTCGGCGTGGGCCGTGGGACCGGGGTCGGAGATGCCGCGCGGCAGCTCGCGCACCGTCGCCCGCACGACGATCGCGAGCGGGATGCCCACCAGACCGACCGCGATGAAGACCGTCCGCCAGCCGAAGTGCGAGCCCACCCAGCCGCCGCCCATGAAGGCCGCGGCCACGCCGACGTACACCCCCATCGCGTAGATGGCCAGCGCGGTGGCGCGCCGCTCGGGCGGGAAGTAGTCCGAGAGCAGCGAATGGGCGGGTGGCGTGCCGGCGGCCTCGCCGACCCCCACGCCCACGCGGGCGAGCGCGAGTTGGAGGCCCGTGCGCGCCAGCCCCGACACGGCCGTCATGCTGCTCCACACCACCAGGCCCACGGCGATGATCCCGCGGCGCGACCCCCGGTCGGCCCAGCCCGCGATCGGGATGCCGGCGAACGTGTAGAAGAAGACGAACGCAAAGCCGGTCAAGAAGCCCATGAAGGTGTCCGAGACACCGAGGTCCTGCTTGATCGGCTCGAGCAGGATCGACATCACCTGCCGGTCGATGAAGTTGAAGACGTAGACGACGAAGAGCAGTCCGAGCACGTAGCGCGCGTAGCCCGGCGAGACGGGCGGCGCTTCGACCGCCGAGGCGGGCTCGTCTGCGGGCTGCTCCATCAGCGGCCCTGCTTCGCCGCAGCGCGCGCCTCGATGCGCGCGCGCGTCCCGATCACGTCCCGCTCGGCGAGCGCCGCGATCTCGTCGGCCGCGTAGCCGAGCTCGCCGAGCACCTCGTCGGTGTGCGCGCCCAGCATCGGCGGCGCGCGGCGCACGCTGCCGGGCGTCCCGTAGAGCTTGATGGGCACCCCCGTCACGTGCATCGCGCCGAGCTTCGCGTGCTCGGCCTCGACGATCATCCCGTTGTGGCGGATTTGCGGATCGCCGACGACGTCGGGGATCTCGTTGATGGGCGCGGTGAGGATGTCGCCGGCCACCAGCCGCTCCACCAGCTCCTCGCGGCCGAACTCCAGGCAGCGGGCCTCGATGAGCCGATCGAGCTCGTCCTCGTTCTGCTTGCGGGCGTCGATGGTCGCGAAGCGCTCGTCGTCCACCCACTTCGTCTCGAGCGCCTCGCAGAGCTTCACGAAGAACTTCTGCGAGGGGCAGGTGATCACCACGCGCCCGTCGCGGCAGCGGTAGATGCCCGAGGGCGCGAAGTAGAGGCTGCGGTTGCCGGTGCGCGGCGGGTCGAAGTCGGCGTTCAGGTACGCGCCGATCGGGTTGCACATGGCGTGGGTGAGCGCGTCGAGCAGCGAGACCTCGATGCGCTGCCCCTCGCCGGTGCGGCCGCGGGCAATCAGCGCGGCCAGCGCCCCGGAGCAGACCAGCTCGGAGGTCATCACGTCGATCAGCGGAATGGTGAGCCGCACCTCGGAGCCGCCCGGATCGCCGTTCTGCGAGAGCAGCCCGGCGTAGCCCTGTGCGAGGAAGTCGATGCCCGGCCGCCCCGCGTACGGCCCGTCGGGTCCGAAGGCCGTCACGCCGATCCAGATCAGGTCGCTGCGCCACGCCCGCATGGCCTCGTAGCCGAGGCCCAGCTTCTCGAGCGCCGCGCCGCGGATGTTCGTGATGACGACGTCGGCGCTGGCGACGAGCCGCTCGAGCACCGCCCGGGCCTCCTCGCCCTTCGTCATGTCGATCACGACGGCGCGCTTGTTGCGGTTGAGGCTCATGAAGGCCGTGCGCTCGCCCTCGCGCCCGGGGCCGAGGTGGCGGCTGTCGTCCCCGAAGAACGACTCCACCTTGATGACGTCCGCGCCGAGGTCGCCGAGCAGCGTCGCGCCGTACGGCCCGGCGAGCATGGTCGCCATGTCGAGGACCCGGATGCCCTCGAGCGGTCCGTCGGCGAGCGTCTGCGTCACGATGATTCGGTCTCCGTGGTGGTCGGCCGGCGGGAGCGACGGCCGTCCTGCGCGGCGCAGGGTGCCGCCCGCTGCTACGGGATGACGCCCTGCTCCTTGAGCTCGCCGATGCGGTCCCAGTCGATGCCGAGCAGCTCGAAGAGGATCATCTCGGTGTCCTGTCCGAGCTCGGGGCCGAGCGTCTCGACCCGGCCCGGTGTCAGGCCGAGCGTCACCGGCAGGCCGCGCAGGCCCACCGACTCGCCGATCTCGTCGCAGTGGGCGCGGACGAAGTAGTCGTTGGCCCACGCCTGCGGATCGTCGGCGACGTCGCGGAGGTGCGCGATCGGGCTGGCGGCGAGATCCGCTGCCCGCAGGCGCTCGGTCCACTCGGCCGCCGTCCGTGCGGCGAAGATCTCGTCGAGCACCACGATCAGCCCGGCGGCGTTCTCCCGGCGCTCTTCGGCGCTCGCGAAGCGGGTGTCGCCGGCGAGGTCGGCGCGACCCACCGCCTCGCAGAGCCTCTGCCAGTCGGCGTCCGCGTTCGGCACGCACACGAACAGCCACGAATCCGACGCCTGATAGCGGTTCCAGAGCGGATTGCGTGCCTGCTTGCGCGATTGCTGCGACGCGTACCACTCGTTGCCGGTGGCCAGGTAGGGCTGGAGCGACGCCGCACCGAGCAGGAGCTGGGCGCCGTACAGGGAGGCGTCGATGTACTGCCCCCTTCCGGTGTGCCGGCGGGCGTGGAGGGCGAGCAGGACGCCGAGGGCCGACATCAACCCGCCGTAGGCGTCGCCCGCGCCGAGCCCGAGATAGATCGGCGGCTCGTCCGGCTCGCCCTGTCGCGCCATGATGCCGGTCAGCGCCTGCACGGTCATGTCGAAGGACGGCTTGTTGAAGTCGCCCGCGTGGCCGTAGCCGCTGTTGGTCGCATAGACGAGGCGCGGGTTGATGGCCGACAGCGTCGCGTAGTCGAGCCCGAGGCCGGAGAGGCTCTCGAGCCCCTGGTTCCACAGGAAGACGTCGGCTTTCGCGGCGAGCCCGTGCATCAGCTCGCGGCCGCCCTCGCTCTTGAGGTCGACCGCGAGGCTCTTCTTGTTGCGGTTGACGCAGAGGAAGTACTGGTTCCAGTCCGCTACCGGCACCGCCGCGATGCTGCGCACGCCGCGCGCCTGATCGCCGGTGACCGGACGCTCGATGTGGATCACCTCGGCGCCGAGGTCGGCGAGCAGCTGCGCACAGACCGGCCCCTGGAACCACACCGTCGCGTCGAGCACCCGCACACCGTCGAGCGGCCGCCGACCGTCGGGCACGCGCGCAACCTCGGCGGGCGGCGTCGGTACGCTCGCGGCCGCGGGCAGGGCACGCTCGCGGGCGGCCCGCTTCGTGCCCGCCACGCCCCTCGCCTCGAGCTCGGCGACGCGCTCGTCCGGCCAGCCGAGCAGCTCGCCGAGCACCGCCGCCGTGTGCTGGCCGAGGCAGGGCGCGAGGCCCCGCAGCCGGGCCGGCGTGCCGCCCATGTGGATCGGGAAGCCGAGGCTCCGGAAGCGCCCGTAGCTCGGGTGCTCGAGGTCGAGCACGTAGCGGTTGCGCAGCGCCTGCTCGTGGGTGGCCGGGTAGTCGTAGCGCTCGATGATGTCGGCCGACAGACGCTTCTCGTCGAACTGCGCCTTCCAGTGGTCGGAGGGCTTCTGGCCGAACAGCCCCTCGAGGACCTGCATCATCTCGAGGCGACTCTCGCCGCAGCGCTTGTCGTGGGTGTCGAAGCGCGGGTCGTCGACGTCGAGACCCATCACCTCGGCGAAGGTCGGCCACCAGCGGTCGGTGTCGGGCATGGTGACGGTCACCCAGCGACCGTCCGCCGCGGGATAGAAGATGCCGCTCATGGGATTGGCGGCCTCGAAGCGCGCGCGGGGCTCGCCGAGGCGGTCCTCGCGCATCGCCAGGTAGGCGTCCACGGTGAGCGTGGCGGCGTAGAGGTTGCCGGCAAAGAGCGACGCGTCGACCGACTGGCCCTCGCCGGTCTCCTCGCGGTGATGGAGCGCCGCCACCACGCCGAAGGCGAGCATCACCGCGGTGTACATCTGGCCGGTGCCCGTGTAGACCGGAGGCTGCTCGGGCTCGGGCAGCGTCGGCATGACGCCGGTGCGCGCGGCGGCCAGCTCGTCGAGCGCCGGCAGCAGGGCGTCCGGACCACACGGACCGAATCCGGAGCCGCGGGCGTAGACGAGGTTCTCGCGCAGCGCCTTCGCGTCGTCGCCGCCGAGCCCCAGCCCGGCCAGGTCGGCCAGCGACCAGTCGCTGAGGAAGACGTCGGCCGCCGCCACCAGCGCGTGCAGCGCCGCCCTGCCCTCGTCGTCTGCGAGGTCGAGACCGACGCTCTGCTTGTTGCGGTGGATCAGCTCCGCGAGCGCGTCGATGGCCTCGGGCGGATGCCGGCCGTCGCGGTCGGGGTCCCGAGGCGTCGCGCCGAGGTCCTCGACGCGGACGACCCGCGCCCCGAAGTCGCCGAGCATCGCGCCGGCCAGGGATCCCCACGTCTCACGCGTGAGGTCGACGACCACCACACCGTCGAGGGCGCTGCTCATCGGATCGATCCCCCCGCCTCCCCCGGACGATCCCGATCGGCGATGCACGGCGCGCGTCGCGTGGGGGCTGCGGGGGGCTTCCGGGCCGGCCCCGGCGGGACCGGACTAGAACACGTTGCAGTACCGTACATGATCTGGCACCGTGGGCGCCACGCCGCCACCGCAGACGCCTCCGCGGCGCGGCGCCACCCGGCGCAACGCCACTCCCCGGCCCCTCCGGCCACCTCAGGAGCCCCGCCATGAGCAAGGACCCCCTGCACACAAGGCTCTGCGACCAACTCGGCATCGAGTACCCGATCGTCGCCTTCACGCACTGCAAGGATGTCGCAGTCTCCGTGATCAATTCAGGCGGCTTCGCGGTGCTCGGCGAGGCGATGCATACGCCCGAGGAGATCGCAGCGGACATCAAGTGGATCCGCGACCGCGTCGACGGCAAGCCGTTCGGCATCGACCTGGTGCTGCCGGCCTCCGCGCCCGCCGAGGCGAGCCTCGACGAGATCAAGGCGAAGATCCCCGAGACGCACCGCGCCTACGAGCAGATGATCATGCAGAAGTACGACGTGCCGATGCCCAAGGAGGCCGTCGACCTGCACCAGTGGGGCGGCCTCAATCAGGCGCTCGGCCGCGCGCAGCTCGAGGTGCTGCTCGAGGAGCGCGTGCCCGTGATCGCCTCGGGGCTCGGCAGCCCGGCCTTCCTGCTCGACGCCGCGCACGAGCGCGGCTGCAAGGTGTGGGGTCTGGTCGGCCGCACCCGTCAGGCAAAGAGACAGATCGAGGCCGGCGTCGATGCCGTCATCGCGCAGGGCTTCGATGCGGCGGGCCACACCGGCGACATGGGGACGCTCTCGATCGTCGCCGAAGTCGCCGCGATCGCGGGCGACACACCGATCATCGCGGCCGGCGGCATCACGACGGGCCGCCACCTGGCGGCGGCGCTCTGCCTCGGCGCCTCGGGGGTCTGGACGGGCACGCTCTGGCTCGCCTGCCGCGAGTCGGACGTCGACATGATCATCAAGGAGCGGCTCGTCGAGGCCACGGCAAACGACACGATCTGGTCCGACTCGATCTCGGGCTTCACGATGCGCGTGCTGAAGTGCCCGTGGACCGAAGAGTGGAAGAAGCCCGACGCCCCGCGGCCCCTGGAGTCTCCCTACCAGATGATCCTCAGCTCGGACTACATCCAGGGCGCCAACGACGCGCGCCGCGCCGACCTGATGACCGAGGCCTCGGGCCAGGGAGTCGGCTTCGTGACCGAGATGAAGCCGGCGCGGCAGATCGTCTTCGACATGGTCGAGGAAGCGCTCGGCACCTTCGACGACGTCGTCGGCCTGCCCGAGTGAGCGGGCGCGCGAGCCGGTGATCGCCGTGAGCGACGAGTTGGAGCGGCCAGGCGTACGGCGCGGCTTCGATGCCGAGAAGGCGGGGCGGCGCGCCGAGTGCGACGGCGGCGGGCTCGTGATGGGCAGCCGCTACGCGGCGCGCCAGGAGTTCACGGGCACGCTGACCGGCGAGTTCTACGACGAGGGCGACCCGCCCTGGCGCTGGTACCTGATGGAGCAGCTGACCCGCAAGCCCGCCGACTACCCGTTCGAAGCGGTGTGGTGCGAGTCCGAGAGCCTCTTTCTGATCGGTCCGGCTTCTCCTGACACGAGTGAGGGGTCGCCTCCGAGCAGGTCCCATGCGACGAAGCAGCGCAACGAGGAGCAAGGATGAGAGTAGTCGTCTGCGTGAAGGAAGTGCTCGACCCGGACGCCGTCAACAACTACGCGGTGGCGGGCCGGCTCGAGATCGGCCCCGACGGCAAGACGCTCACCCAGACCGCAATCCCGCGGCTGATGAACGGCTACGACGAGCAGGCCATCGAGGCCGCGTTGCTGCTGCGCGACGCAGGCGCCGATTTCACGCTCTGCGTGATCTCGGCCGGCAGCGATCCCGACAAGCTGCTCAAGCACGCGGCGGCCCTCGGCGCCGAGGAACTCGTCGCGATCCAGGTCGACCCGGCCACGATCGACCACCACGGCTATGCCCGGCTGATCGCCGCGCAGATCGAAGCCTCGGGCGGCGCCGATGCGATCCTCTGCGGCCGACAGGCCTCTGACGACGACCAGGGCGTCGTGCCCGCGCTGATTGCCGAGCAGCTCGGCATGCCGGTGGTCACCGTGGCCCGCGAGATCGCCCTCCAGGAGGGCGCGCTGCGCGTCACCCGCGTGACACCCGACGGCGACGAGGTCGTGAAGGCGCCCTGCCCCGCCGTGGTGACGATCAGCAACGAGCTCGGCGAGCCCCGCTACCCGGCTGCTGCGGCCAAGATCAAGGCCCGGCGCGCGAAGCCGACGGTGGTGACGCCGTCCGACCTGTCGCTCTCGGAAGACGACATTGCGCCGAAGGTGCTGCTCAAGAAGCAGTTCGTACCCGAGCTCCAGGGCAACTGCGAGATGCTCGAGGGCGAGCCCGCAGCCGTGGCCGGTCAGCTGATCGAGAAGCTCCGCGCCGAGGGAACGCTCCCGTAGCCCCCGCACGAGGGGCGCCGCGCCAGCAAGATTCGAGGAGAAGCCACGATGTCCGACAACCCGATCGTCGTCTGCAGCTGGGGCGAGTCCCGCGACGGCCTGCCCGCCGGTGCGGAAGAAGTGCTGCACATCGGCCGCGCGCTGGCGGCCGATTGCCAGGCTGCTCTGCACTGGCTGGTCCTGGGCCCGCTGCCCGAGCGCGCCGGCGAGGCGGCGGGGCAGTTCGGCGTCGCCGCACTCCACCAGATCGACGACGCGAAGCTCGCCCCCGCAGGCGCCGACGCCTGCGTGGCCGCGCTGGCCGGCTACTGCGGCGAGCGATCGCCGCGCGCCCTGGTCCTGCACCAGACCCTGGAGGCCCGCACGGTCGCCCCGCGCGTGGCCGGGCGACTCGGCGCCGCGGTCGTGATGAACGGCGTCGCGGCGGCTCCGGTGGGCGAGAACCTCGAGATCACCGCTTCGGCTTACGGGGGCGACACGCGCGTCGTCTACGAGGTGGGTCCCGGACCGGTGCTCGCCTTCATCGCGAACGCGGTCGTGCCCGAGCCCGGCGACGGCGCACCGGTGGCCGCGGAGCCGGTGGCGGTCGACCTCTCCGGCGTCGAGGAGCGCGTCGAGGTGGTCGAGCAGGCGAGCTTCGAGGGACCGCGCCTCGACGACGCGGAGATCATCGTCTCGGGCGGCCGCGGCCTCGGCACGCAGGACAACTACAAGCTCGTCGAAGAGCTCGCGGCGGCGCTCGGCGGCGTGGCCGGCGCCTCGCGGCCACTGGTCGACGACGGCTGGGTGGACTCGTCCCACCAGGTGGGCCTGACGGGCCGCATCACGCGACCGAACCTCTACGTTGCGATCGGCATCTCGGGCGCCAGCCAGCACATGGCCGGCTGCTCGGCGGCCAAGACCATCGTGGCGATCAACCGCGACCCGGACGCCGCGATCTTCCAGCACGCGCGCTTCGGCATCGTGGGCGACGCCCTCGAGGTCGTGCCCGAGCTGATCCGCGCCGCGTCCGCGAGCTGACCGGCGCCGCAGGGAGGAGAGCCGATGAGCGAAACCATCGAGGCGGCATCGGGATTGTTCGCCGAGACCACGGCCGGACCGCGGCTGCTCGGCTCGCGCTGCGCGACCTGCGAAACCCCCTACTTCCCGCGCAGCGAGGCCTGCCACAACCCGGACTGCGGCCGCTCCGACATGCGCGACGCCGAGTTCGGACCGCAGGGCACGCTGATCAGCATCGCACTGCAGAACTACCCGCCGCCGGCGCCCACGATCGCCCCCGAGCCCTACAGCCCGTACGGCGTCGGCCTGGTCGACCTGCCCGAGGGCCTGCGCGTGATCGGCCGGCTGGTCTCGGACGACCCCGCGCAAGTGACCGTCGGCGGCCCGGTCGAGCTGGTGATCGCCTCACTCGGTCACGATGCCGAAGGCCGCGACGTCGTGTCGTGGCAGTGGAAGCCGCTCTGAGCTCCGACCGAAGCCCCATCCTCACAGGGAGCCCAAGATGAATGACGTCGCCGCCCTCGGATTCGGGATGCATCCCTGGGGCAAGTTCCCCGAGAAGCGCCTGAACGACATCTGCCGCGTGGCCGTCGAGGCCGCGCTCGGTGATGCCGGCATCAAGTGGACGGAGGTCGAGGCCGTCTGCGCGGCCAGCTCGCGCTTCTCCGGCGGCAAGGGCTGGGGGCTCAACGGCAACGACGTCGTCGAGGACATGGGCTCGACCGGCGTTCCCGTCTACAACATGTCGGCGGGCTGCGCGGCGGGCTCGAACGCCTTCAACGTGGGCGTCAGCATGATCAAGAGCGGCATGCACGACGTGGTGCTCGTGGTCGGCGGCGAGAAGATGCCCAAGGGCTTCATCCAGACCTCCGGCCTCGACGACGAGACCGACCCCGAGTACCTCCGCCAGCGCTGCGTCGGCCTGCCCGGCCCCGGCTTCTGGGCGCTGCTGACCCGCGCACGCATGGAGGAGTACGGGACCACCGAGGAAGACCTCGCCGCCGTCGCCGTGAAGGCCCACAAAGTGGGCACCCACAACGAGAACGCGCGCTTCCGCCAGCTCTTCACACTGGAGGACGTGCTCGGCTCGAACGTGGTCAGCCACCCGCTGCGCCTCTACGAAATCTGCCCGGTGAGCGACGGCGCCGCCGCGGTGGTGCTCTGCTCGGAACGGTTCGCGCGCAAGAAGACGACGAGCCCGGTCTGGGTGGCGTCGAGCGCCGTGGCGACGGCGCGCTTCGACGACGGGCTGCCGCGGGGCCTCGCCTGCGTCCCGGGGCCCGATCGGCCGCACCACAGCGAGGCGCGCATCAGCGTCGGCAAGGCGCTCGAGCAGGCCGGCATCGGCCCGACCGAGCTCGACCTCGTCGAGCTGCAGGACAACACGGTCTACTACGAGCTCGCCTTCCCCGAGGAGTGGGGAATGTGCCAGCCCGGCGAGTCCGAGAAGCTGCTGCACGCCGGCGAGACGCTGCCGACGGGCCGCATGCCCATCAACCCGAGCGGCGGCTTCCTCTGCTTCGGCGAGGCCACCACCGCGCAGGGCCTGTTCCAGATCTGCGAGGTCGGCTGGCAGCTGCGCGGCGAGAGCGGTCAGCGCCAGGTCCCGAAGGCGAAGATCGGCATGGCGCAGAGCATCGGCCTCGGCGGCAACGGGACGGCGGCGGTGCTGAAGCGCTAGACGCCGCCGGACCGCCGCCGGCGCCGCCCCCACCAGACGCCGACGCCGACCAGGTAGCCGCCGATCCCCAACACCGACGCCGCCTGGCCGAGGCGGAAATGGGGCGGGACGTACTCGAGCCGGATGCGGTGGCGTCCCGCCTCGAGGGCGATCGCGCGCAGCACGAGGTTCGCCGGCTGCACCACGTAGTCGCGCTGCACGCTGCCGGGCAACGGAGTCGCGCGCCATCCCTCCGCGTACGCGTCCGTCACGAGCAGGATGGCCGGCGTCGCCAGGTCGGCCTCGATGTCGAGGTGATCGGTCGACTCGGCGACGATCCTGGCGGTCGCATTCGCCACGCCGAGCGACGGCGCGACGGCGGGCGGCGCCTCGAGGACGACCTGCTGACGGGGATCGAAGTCCTCCGCGTCCAGCCGATCGAGGATCGCCTCGCGATCGGTCTCGACCACGTACCGGTCCACGAAGAGGAGCCTCGGCAGCGGGCCGCTCACCCACTCGACACGAAAGCTGCGGGTCGACCGGTCGGGGACGACCAGCACACCGAGACGAACCAGTCGCAGCAGCGGGTGGCTCCGGCTCGGCGAGCTTCCCAGCACGTTGTCGGGCTCGGCCGCGGTGCTTCCCTGGCTCCTCGCCATGAAGGCCGCGTAGCGGTCGAGCACCACCGGATCGTATCCCCACACCCCGTACCCGTTCAGGCCCATGGGCGCGCTGCTCGCCACACCGACCTCCATCAGCCGGCGCGCGCCGGCCTGCTCGACCACCTCCGCGAGCCACGCCCGCTGCCTGACCCCGAGATCGGGCGGGATGCCGCCCCGGTGCTGCAGCGCGAACCACAGCAGCTCGGCCATCGCGACGACGAAGAGCACGAACACCAGCGAGCGATACCGCTCCGACAGCCCCACCACGAGCGCCACGACGAGCAGGGACGCCCCGGAGACGAAGAGGCTGACGCCGGCCATCCGCGCCCACTGCAGGACCGCACGGGGATCGCGATCGGCCCTCTCGCCGAGCGCCGCGAGAAACGTCACGGGCGACCGGGCCAGGTCCTGCTCGGCGGCGCCGGAGAGCGTCCACCAGCCGATCGTGAGCAGACCGACACCCGCGAGCCCGGCGCCGAGCGCCAGGCCCGCGTGCAGTGACCGGAGCGATCCCAGCACGCCACCCCTGCGGGCGCCGCCCTGCCCGTTCGCATCGCGAAGCCGGTCCAGCCCCATTCCGGCGAGCAGCGCGACGAAGAGAGTGGCGAAGAACATGAATTTCGAGGGCGCCCGGATCAGGTCGAAGCCCGGCAACACTTCGAATACCAGGCGATAGATCGGCGTGTAACGGCCCAGGGCCAGCACGATCAGGATGCCTGCGAGCCACAGCGCCGTGCGTCGCGACGGATGCTTCGCCGCCATCGCTCCGGCCACGGCCAGCACCGAGACCACCACGCCGACGAACGCGACGTCGTCCCAGTACCACCAGCGACCGAAGTACATGACCTGCATCGGCGTCGGCGCATCGCCGAAGAGCGCCGGCACGAAGAGCGTCAGCAGGTTCTCCGGCGGAAACGACCAGCTCGTCGCGAATTCGAAGTCGACGCCTTCGCGCCGGACGCCCTCGAGGCTCACGTCGTAGCCCAGTGCGAGCTGCACGCCGGCGATCGCGAGGGCCAGGCATCCGGCCCCGCCGAGGGCCGCGACGAGCCGCAGCCTCTGCCCACTGCGCAACCAGGCCGGCACCAGGTAGAGGGTCAGCACGAACCCCGCCATCAACGCCGTCGGCGGGTGACCGGCCAGCAGCAGCATCGACGCGGCGAACGTCGTCGCCAACAGCCAACCGAGCGTCACACGGCGCGCCAGGGCGTCGATGCACAGCATCAGCCACGGCACCCAGGCGTACGTGGCGAGCACGCTCAGCGCGCCGGCGAGGACCCGCAGCCAGGCCGTCGCACCGAAGCCCACCACCGCCGCGCAAAGCAGCGCGGCCGGGACCGACAGCTCCCGCGCTCGCGCCCAGTAGAATGCGCCCAGCGCGAGGATCCAGATGCTGAGCGCGAACTCCAGGTTGATGCCCACGGCCACCGGCACCAACAGGTGCACCCAGCTCGGCGGGTAGAAGATCGACGCCTGGAAGGCGCCAACGAACGGAGTCCCCGCGAAGACATGGGGGTTCCAGAGCGGCAGGTTGCCCGACCGCAGCTCGCCGAAGCCGAAGTCGCGCTGGTAGAAGAAGAAGCGCACTCCGTCGCCCTGGGCGTGGGAGGCGATGAGCCCCCCGCCCGCGAAGATCAGGTCGCCGAGCAACAAGAGGACCAGCGCGCCGAGGACGAGCGGCGCCGCAGCGGCTGCTGGCCGGCGCGCGGGCTGTTCTTCCGCCGAGTGGCTGCTCATCGAGTGGCGGTTTCCCGTCGCTGGCGTGTCGACCCGGTCACCGCACCGACGCTTCGACCTCGGCGCGAGTCGTCTCGCGCCCGGTCTCGAGGTCGAACAGCCGGACCGACCGATCGCGAAGCTTCGAGAGCGAGCCGCGATGCAAGTAGAAGTATCGATCGCCCTTGGCGACACGCAGGTACTGTCGCCGGAAATCTGCGCGGTCGACGAGCGCGTCGTTTCGATCGGCGAAGACGTCCGGACGGAGCTCGTTCATCACGTAGTCCCAGTCCCACTTCGAGTGGCCGGGCCGGAAGCGGTCGACGGACAGACGCGCGATGTGACGGTCGGACTTGCCGAGCAGATCCACCCCCGGACGGCGGCTGAAGTAGATGGGCGCGCCCGCCCAGCGGACGCCGATCGACGTGGACGGCTCGGTGTGCCTCGCCAGGTACAGCGCCAGGAAGTAGTTGCTGCGGTTGTAGGACAGCAGCATGGGCTCCTCGAGGCGGAGCCACTCGGCCCGTGCCGCGGGCGGATTCGCGAGCACACCGAGCGCGCAGGCCGCCGTCACGACCCCCCACGACGCAAATCGCGCCGCCTGCGGGCGCCCCCGGACGAGCCGATCGGCCGATTGCGCCACGCCCTCCACCATCAGGATCGAGAGCAGGGGCAGCATCGGCACCATGTAGCGGATGCCGTGCGGGGCCATCCAATCGCCGCCGACCCAGAACGAGTAGCCGATGGAGGCCACGATGATGGCCCCGCAGAGTCGATGGACGGTCTTCCTGCGCCCGACCCAGAGCGCGACCGCCGCGAACGCGAGCGGCACGAGCAGGTAGGGGATCCACCAGCCGAGCAGCTCCGCGCCCTTGGCGAGAACCAGAGCGCGCGGGTGCCCGGTCGCCTTCAGGTAGTAGGTGTTGGGCAGCGGATCGCCGTAATAGATCCACGCGAAGACGAGCCAGCCACCGAGGACCAGGCCCGCGACCGCCGTGCCGATCGAGGCGGCGCGGCGCTCTCCCGCGAGCGCCGCCGCACCGATCAGCAGGCCGTAGTAGAGAACGACGTCCGGCCGGATCAGCAGGCCCGGGCCAAGCGCCGCCAGCAGCAGGCCGAGCCGCACGCGCCGGCCCGCTTCGGCCCTTGCCAGACCGTGCACACCGACCAACAGCCACAGCGTGACGAATCCCATGTCGGAGCCGCGCAGCGACCACAACGCCAGGGGACCAGCGAGCGCCGTGGCGGCCACGGCGCCGACGCGCACGTCGAGGCGCTCCGGCACGAGCAGCCGGGCCAGGTCGAAGCTGAGCACCAGCACCAGCAGCAGGACTGCCAGGTTGAGCAGCTGGAAGGCGAGCGGCAGGGCGCGCTCGCCGAGCGGCAGCCAGTGGAGGCCCGCCATCACGAAGGCGACCGCCGGGTTCGAGATGCCCTGAACGCGCGCCCCGCCAGCGTTCCACACCAGCCCGTGCCCCTCGGCGAGATTGCGCGCGTACTGCATCGAGATCATCGCGTCGTCCCAGAGGCAGTAGACGCGGCCGTCCGGCGAATCGAAACCGGTCCGCTCGATGAAGCCCAGCCCGAACGCCCCGTAGGCCACGACGATCAGCCAGAGTGCGACGACGGAGCCGTGCCTGCTCACGCAGCGTCCGCGCGGGCGCGATCGACTTCACGCAGCAGCTGCAGCAGGGTGTCGTTGCCCGGGTGGACGCGCAGCCCTTCGCGCAACACCTCGTCGGCGCGGTCGAGGCGGCCGGCGCGCCGCAGGGCCTGCGACAGCAGCGCGATCAGCTTGACCGGGTTGGGGTCGATCGCGTACGCGCGCTCGTAGGCGTCGGCGGCCGCCGCCCAGTCGCCCCGCTCGCGGTGGATGTGTCCCATCACGAAGTGCGACTTCGGGTGCTCGCGAACGGCCAGGCTCTTGTCGAGCTCGAGCAGGGCGCGGTCGTCGTCTCCCTTGCTCCGGGCGATCGTGGCGAGGTGCCGGTAGTACTCGTCGCGCGGCCGGCCGATCAGCTCGAGCCGATCGACGGCGAGCTGCATCCGCTCCTCGTCACCACGCTGACTCGGCCGCACGAAGCCGAACTCGTTCTCGTACCACGACGCCAGGGCGACCGAGGCGCCGCAAGCACCGATCAACATGACGATCAGACGCCCCCACGGCCGCCCGCCATCCGAGATCGGCGGGGGGAGCGATCCGTCGCTCGAGACGTCCGGCTCGCGCAGCAGCACGCGCCCGATTCCCGTGTCGCGCAGCTTCCAGATGGCGCCGTCGAGGATGAAGTGGTGGAGGTTCACGACGGCCGCCACCAGCAGCGCGAGTCCGTCGTTGTACGCCACGGTTCCGATCGCCGCCATCCCGAGCAGCAGCGGCGGAACGTTCCACACGGCCGTGCCGGCGAGGACGCAGCGCAGCCAGTAGCGGGTATTGCCCGGATAGGACTCGGTCTTCTTGGCGAAATACGAGGTCACCCAGAGGTACTGCACGGCGTGACCGACCCCGATGAAGAGGAAGGTGTACTCGCTGTGTCTCGCGTCGAACGGAAGGAACCCCTGCAGCACTCCCCAATGCTGCGTCGCGACCGGCAGCACGAACCACAGCGACTGCGTGAAGACCAGCAGCAGCGCCGGGACGAGGTCGCCGAGCTTCGCACGCCGGAGCAGCATGCCCACGCTCACGACGAGGCATACCCCGTAGCCGAGCAGACCGACGACCAGCAGGATCGTCACGATCGCATCGGGAATGCCCAGGGGATCGAAGTGGTAGACCGGCCGGATCAGCTTCGCGCCGCCAGGCGCCGCGCCGGGCCCGTACACGGATTGGGGCCGAGTGGCGTTCATCGCAACCATCGCGAGCAGCGCAGAGAGCACGAACGAGGCGTAGAAGAGGTTCTTGGCGGCGGGCGTCACCTCGACGCCCCGCCTTCTCAGGAACATCACGGCCAGCCCGTAGTTCTGTCCCGCGTAGTGCCAGGGATTCCAGACGATGTAGACCGACACGAGCAGGATGCCGAGCGGGTACTGGTAGAGGGACACGCCGAACAGGGCGACCAGCAGGAGCGAGATCCAGACCGCAAAGACCGCGTACCTTCGACGGCTCTGACGGTGCTCGTAGACGCGCAGCAGGGTCGCCCCGTAGTGGGGGGCCCCGGTGAAGATCACGATCACCGCGAGCGTGCCCAGCGACAGGGTCGACGTGATCCCGACCCCGGCGATGCCGAGCGCCGCGAACATCACGAAGTAGAGCAGCCCGCACCCGAGCAGCAGGTCCGAGACGGGACCGTGCAGCCAGCGCATCGATGCGGGATCGATGGAGCGACCCGGCGTTTCGCCGGAGCCGGGCGTCAGCACTTCCGCCAACCGGTCACCTCGCCTTCATGCGGGAGCCGTCATTATAGGTCGCCGAGTGCCGGGGCTGCCGACCTTTCGGCGCCCGGCCGGCTCCCGTACCGTTTCGAGCGTGAAGGCCGCCGGCGACTCGGACTCGGCGCACGGGACGCCCCGGAGGCGCGGCCTGCTGGCGCGCAGCCTCGGCGACCCGTCGACGCCGCTCGGGCTGACCCTGGGCTTCGCGCTGGCCGGCGCCCTGCTGTCGTTCTGGTCGCGGCTCAATTACGACGTCGCGTGGCTGCTGGTCGGAGCGCGGCGGCTGCTCGCCGGCGGATCCCTCTACGGTCTGGACTTCGTCGACGTGAACCCGCCGTTGGCCGTGCACGTGCTGCTGCCGGCGGGCGCGCTCGCAGCGTGGTCCGGGATCTCGGCGATCGGCCTGCTGCGCGTCCAGACACTCCTCGCGACCGCGCTGACGCTCGGCGCCTGCCTCGGCCTGCTCGGGCGGCTCTACACGGACGGCGAGCGGACGAAGCGGATCTGGTGGCTGGCCGCCCTGGCCTTCGCGACGTTCGTCTCGCCCGCCATGCACCTCGGCGGGGAAGCCGTCGCCTTCGCGCAACGCGAGCACTGGATCCTGCTGCTCGCCCTGCCCTACCTGCCGTTGCTCGCGCTTCGGCTCCGCGGCGCCGAGGTGCCGGCGGGCGCGGCGGTGGGCGTGGGGGCGGCCATGGGCCTGGCGGTCTCGATGAAGCCCCACTACGCCGCCGTCTGGCTCGGCCTCGAGGCGCTTCGACTGGCCGTTCGTCGCGACCTGCGGCAGGTCGTGCGCGCCGAGACCATCGCGGTGCTGGTCGTCGGCGCGAGCTACCTGCTGCTGGTCGTGCTGACGGCCCCGGGCTACTTCAGCGTCGCCCTGCCCCTGGCGCTGAAGACCTACTGGGCCTATCAGCAGCCGATCCTGGCGCTGATCGGCCCGGCGCAGATCGCGCTGCTCGCGCTTGCCTGCCTCGCCGTCCGCCTGACGCCCGCCGCCGATCCGACCCGGCCACTCGCCGCCGTCCTGCTGACGGCGTCGGCCGGCGCGTACGTCGCCTACCTGGCCGGCGGCACCAGCTGGTCGTATCACCTGCTCCCGTTTCGCGTCCTCGTTCTGCTCTGCCTGCTCGCGCCGGTGATCGCGCGCCTCCCCTCGGCGCCACCCCACGAGGCCCCGGGCGCGCTGCGGATCGCGCGAGGCCTCGCCGCGGGCGGGCTCGCCCTCGGCGCGCTGTTCGCCTGGCCGGGAGACGCCGGCCGGATCCTGCGCGGGGCCGGGGGGTACGGATCGGACGGTCTCAACGCGATGGTCCAGCAGACGATCGCCGAGCATGCGAGCGGCGCTACGGCCGTGGTGCTGGGGACTTCGGTTCCGCCCGGCTTTCCGGCCGTCAGCTACGCCGACGCCGACTGGACGCTTCGCCACTCGTGCCTCTGGCCGCTGCCCGCCATCCTGCGCGCGCGCTCTGGCAGCCCCGCCGACCGGGCCCGACTGCGCCCCGACGAGATCGACGCCGTGGAGGACTATCTGAGAAACAGCCTCGTCGAGGACTTCCAGCGCCGTCCCCCGACACTGGCCTTCGTCGCCCGGCCCGGCTGGCTGCAGGGCGTCGGCCGGTCGCGCTTCGACCTGCTCGCCTTCCTGCTGCGCGACCCCCGCTTCGAGGCGCTCTGGAGCGGCTACCAACAGATCGGCCGCCTCGGCCCGCTGCTCGTCTACGAGCGCACGGTCAGCGCCCCGAGTACTTCGGGCGCCGCTTCTCGATGAACGACTGCGTGCCTTCGCGGGCGTCCTCGGTCATCGCCGACATCACGGCCGCAACCCCCTCGTAGTCGTACATCTCGTCGGCGGTCGAGGTCAGCGACTTGTAGATGAAGCGCCGGGCCAGATCGACGGCCACGCTCGGCCCCCTGGCCAGCTTGCGCGCATACTCGAGCGCAGCGGGAAGCGCCTCGCCGGGCTCGACGAGCTGGTCGATCAGGCCCTCGCGATGGCACTCCTCGGCCTCGAGGATGTCGCCGGTCGTCACCATGCGCAGCGCGGTGGGCAGCCGGGCGACCCGCGGCAGGAACCAGGTGATCCCACAGTCCGGCGCGAAGCCCAGCCGCACCATGGCCGCACTCATGCGCGTCGTCGTCGAGCCGAAGCGGCGGTCGCAGGCCAGCGCGTAGGCGAGACCGGCCCCCATGCACACGCCCTCGACAGCGGCGATCACGGGCTTGTCGACCTCGATGATCCAGCGCGTCAGCTCGGCGAAGTTGCCAGCCGGCGTCTTGCGCTGATAGCGCTCGAGCGGGTCGTTGGTGAGACCGGGGATCGGGCGGCTCTTGTCGGCGCCGCTCAAGAACTCGGCGTCTCCGCCCGAGCAGAAGTTGCCGCCGGCGCCGGTCAGCACCACGACGCGCACGCCGTCATCGGTGCGCAGGACGCGCAGCTTCTCGGCGATCGCGCCCGAGAGATCCCAGTTGACGGCGTTCATGCGCTCGGGGCGATTCAAGGTGATGATCGCCACCGTGTCGTCGCGCTCGTAGCTGTACCAGTCCTCGACGCCCATGCTGCCCTCTCCTCCCGAACTCATCTGAAAACGCGCACCAACCGGGCCGGTGCAGCCCTCACTGCAGTGACGCGACCGTATCGCGCACCCAGTCGTCGTCGGCCCGCAGCTCGCCCGGCAGGTCGAGCAGCACCGTCGAAAACAGCCCCTCGCAGCGCTCCCGGACACTGGCCGCGAAGCGATCCGCCGTGGCCATCACGGCCCACTCGTCGAGCATGGCATCCGAGATGACATCGGGCATGTCCTTCCAGCGACCCTCGCGCGACAGCTTGTGGAGGTCGGCAGCCGCGTCCATCCAGCCGTGGAACTCGAGCACCGAGTGGTAGGTGGGCGTCGATGCGTAGAAGGCGATGTGCTGCTTGAGGTCGCGACGGGCGCGGTCGAGCCCGGCCTCGTCCCGGGCGACCACGAGAAACGGCGCCCCGACCAGGTCGACGTCCTCGGCCTTGCGGCCGGCCTTCTCGGCCCCCTCGGCGATCGCCGGCAGGAGCACCTCGCGCACGAACCGGAACGTCGCGATCGGATGCAGGCGCAGGCCGTCGCACATCTCGCCCGCCAGCCGGCCCATGAACGGGTTCACGGCGGCGATCTGGATGGGAATGTCGGGGTGCTCGATCGGACCGGGATTGAAGAACGGCGGACACAGCGAGAAGTCGTAGTGGTCGCCGTGGAAGCTCGGCTTCTCACCGGTCTGGAAGCTCGCGAACATCGCCTTCATACACTGGATGTACTCGCGCAGGCGGGGCCCCGGCGGTCCATCCCAGGTGGAGGCATAGCGTCGCGTCACGTGGGGCTTGACCTGGGTCCCGATGCCGAGCTTGAAGCGCCCGTGCGAGTAGTGCTGCAGGTCCCAGGCGAGTTGCGCGGTCACCATCGGGCTGCGGGGGAAGGCGATCGCCACGTTCGTGCCGAGGCTCACGCGATCGGTGTGCTCGGCGGCGATCGCGAGCGGCAGGTAGGGATCGTGGCCGGCCTCGGGGGCCGTGATGCCGTCGAAGCCGAGGGCCTCGAGGCGGCGCGAGGCGGCCGCAATGTCGGCCACGCTGGCCTGCTTGATGCCGTCTCCGGCGTACTGCTCGGTGTCGGGACCGAGCATCACGGTCTCGATGCGCACGAACTCTCCTTGCTGGGCTTGCTGGGCTCGCTGGGCTCGCTGACCTTGGCGCCTTCCGCCCTCGGCGCCTTGCTGGGGTCCGACGCCTCAGGCTTCCGGCGTCGCGTGGCGGGCCGCAATGTAGGCGAAGGTCGTCGATGGACCGAGGGTCGCGCCGGCGCCGGCATAGGTTCGGCCCATCACCGGCGACGAACAGTTGCCCACCGCGTACAAGCCCTCGATCACCTCACCCGACTCCTTCAGGACGCGCGCATGCACGTCCGTGCGCAGGCCGCCCTTCGTCCCCAACTCGCCGGGATACGCCTCCATGCCGTAGAAGGGCGGCTCGGCGATGGGGGCCAGGCAGGGATTCGGCTCGACCTTCTCGTCCCCGTAGTAGCGGTCGAAGACGGTGTCCCCTCGGCCGAACTCGGTGTCCTCGCCGGTCTTCGCGAACTCGTTCATGCGGGCGACGGTCTGCTCGAGGCCGTCGGGGTCGACGCCGAGCTTCGCGGCGAGGCCCCGGACCGTCGCGTCCTTCTGGACGTAGCCATCCCGAAGCGCCTTCGGGAGGAACGCGTCGGGCTGCTGGGCGCCGGGCAGGAGGGGGCCGACCGGATAGGCCTTGCGGAAGCGCGCGTCGAAGACGAGGTAGCAGGGCACGCAGGGCTGCTCGTCGGTGTGGTCGGCGTATTGCGCGTTGACCACGTCGATGTAGGGCGCGGCCTCGTTGACGAAGCGCTTTCCGGCACGGTTCACCATCACGCTGCCGGGCAGTGACTTCTCGATCACCAGCATGCGGGAGTTCTCCTCTCCCGGCACCACCGTGACCGGCCCCCACCAGCCTTCGTCCATGAAGTCGAGCGCGGCGCCGAGCTGGCGCGCCATCTCGATGGCGTCACCCGTGTTCTGCTTGTTGGCGCAGCTCCACTCGACGCGGGTGGGCTGGGGGAGGTACTTCTCGCGCATTGCCTGGCTGCCTTCGAAGCCACCCGCAGCCAGGACGACCCCGCGCTCGGCGCGGACGCGCAGCGTCGTGCCGCCGCGCTCGACCAGCGCACCCACCACCCGGCCGTCCTCGACGATCAGGTCGCGGGCCGGCGTCTCGAGCCAGAGCGGGATGCCGCGGTCGACCATCGACTGCCGCAACATGCCGACCAGCGAGTTGCCCATCGCCAGGAAGCGGTCGCGCCGGGACTTGAACCGCCAGGGAATGTCGAAGAGATAGCGGAGCATCAGCTTCGTCATCAGGACGATCCAGCCGCGAGCGCGCGTGAGCATCATCCGCGACTCGGGGATCGTCATGAAGACTCGGCCCATGACGAGCATCTGCGGGTTCTGGTCCTTCATCGCGAGCAGGTCGTCGCCGAGCGAGCGCGCGTCGAAGGTGATCGGGTCGAGCGAGCGCCCGCCGGGCTTGCTGCCCCGGGCCCGCGGGTAGTAGTCCGCGTAGGCCGGCAGCGCGAGCATCCGCAGGTGGGTCTTCTCGGCCAGGTAACGAAGCGCCTCCGCCGACTGGTCGACATAGGTCTCGAGCTTCTCCCTGGGGACCTGCCCGGCCGTGATCTCCTCGAGGTACCCGAGCGCCTCGTCTCGGCTGTCGGATATGCCGGCTTCCGTCATCAGATGATTGTTCGGCACCCAGAGGCTGCCGCCCGACATCGCCGACGAACCGCCGTAGCGGTCGGACTTCTCGATCAGCAGCACCTTCGCGCCACGGTCGTGGGCCACGATGCCCGCCGTCATGGCGCCGGCTCCGGAGCCGATCACCAGCAGATCGACGGTCTCGTCCCAGTCGTTCGGGGTGTTTGCGCTCATGACCCGCGTTTCCTCTTTACTCGGCCGGCAGGCGTCCCTCGCGAATGCGGGGAACCCGTGTACATTCGCCTTTCGACCCGAAAACGCAAGCCAGGACCGAGGTACCGCCGCAAGCCACCCACGGGCTGTTCGCAGAACGGCTGAAACGACCGGCAACCCGTCGGAGCAGGCTCGAGCGGCTGCTCCAGGACCGAGGGACAAGGCGCCAACACCGTGTCAAGAAGTCTCGTCGAGCACCTCAGCGACGCGTTCGAGCTGATCGGGCGCCAGGCCTACGACAGGCGTTGGATCACGCTGGCCGGGACGGCCGCGATCCTGGCCGTGTTCGGCGCGCTCGCCGCCACCACCCGCTTCGACACGAGCTTCGAGAACTTCTTCGACGCCGAAGATCCCACCTACGGGACCTACCTCGACTACCGCGACGACTTCGGATCGGACGAGGTCGCGTACCTCATGTACGAGGTGCCCGGCGCCACGAGCGGCGCCTGGGACTACGACGCCATGCGCCGCATCGAGTCGCTCACCCGCGCCCTCGAGGAGGAGGTGCCTTTCGTCTCCGAGGTGATCTCGCCCACCAACGCCGAGTTCATGGACCCGATCGAAGACGGCGTCGAGGTCTACGACCTGCTCGAGGACTTCCCCGGAGACCAGGACGCCCTGCTCGCGATCCGCGACCGGGTGCTCGCCAAGCCGATCTACGTCGGCGGGCTCACCAGCGAGGACGGCCGCGCAGCCTCGATCGTGCTCGAAATGGAGGCCTCGAGCATCGATCCACCGGACGAGCTGCGCCTCGATCCCGAGGGCGGCGACCGCCTCGAAAACCTCTACCCCCAGGTCAGCGCCGCGGCCATCGACGCAATCATCGCCCGGCCCGAGTACTCGGGCATCACCTTCCACCACACGGGCGACGTGCCCCTCAACGCCGCCTACAACCTGATCGTCGCCGACGAGTCCGCGCGGTTCCTCGCGCTGACGATGCTGCTGGTCGCCGGCACGCTGCTGGCGTTCTTCCGCCGACCGATCGGGGCCTTGGGCCCGATCGCCGTCGTCGCGGTCAGCCTGGTGGCCACCGTGGGCTTCGTGGGGGCGATGGGCTGGCCTCTCGACATGTTCTTCTCGATGATGCCGACACTGCTCATCGCGATCGGCGTCGCGAGCGCGGTCCACATCGTCTGCGAGTTCGGTCGGCAGATGCGCCTGACCGGCGATCGACGCGCCTCCGTCCGCGACACCCTGAAGCTCGTCGGACCGCCGTGCTTCCTGACGAGCCTGACCACCTCGATCGGCTTCGGCGCGATGGCGGCCTCGCCGATCGTCACACTCGAGCGCCTCGCCGCCTACGCGTCCTTCGGGGTAATGGCGGCCTTCTTCTTCTCGATCACCCTGCTCGTCGTCCTGCTGAGCTTCGGCCGGCATTCGAGGGCCACCGACGAGGCACACGACGCCGAACGGCCACTGCCGATCGAACGCGGACTGTCGGGCATGGCGGACTTCACGATCCGTCGGCGCCGGGGCATCCTGCTCGTCGCGGCGGGCGTGCTCCTCGTCTCCCTCGCCGGCGCGTCGCGGCTGACAGTCGACTCGAACTTCCTGCTCGACCTGTCCGACCAGGTCCCGGCCCGCAACGCCACCCTGTACGTCGACGAGATCATGGGCGGCACCATGAGCTACGTCTATCTCCTCGACACCGGGAAGCCAGACGGCATCAAGAACCCTGCGTTCCTCGCCGAGCTCGAGCGATTCCAGGCCCAGACCGACCTGCAGAGCGACGTCGTCCGCAAGACCTACTCGATCGTCGACCTGCTGAAGGACATCAACCAGACCTTCCACGGCGGCGACCCCGCTTGGCACGTGCTGCCCGAGACCCGCGAGCTCGTCGCGCAGTACCTCCTCGTCTACGAGATGTCGGGAGGCGACGAGATCTCGGAGTACGTGTCGAGCGACTACTCGCGTGCCTCCCTCTCCCTGCGCTGTCGCTGGGTGCCAACCAGCCGGATCGAGGAGATGCTGGCCCGCCTCGACGAGTACGTGGACGCGAACCCGTTCCAGCATGCCAGACTCGAGCGCTCGGGCATCGCTGCGCTGTGGACCCGCATGCTCGATTACATCACGACGAGCCAGATCCGGGGAATCCTGATTGCGCTGATCGCCATCACCGGCGTGATGAGCGTGCTGTTCCGGTCGATCGTCACGGGAATGATCGCCATGGTGCCGAACGTCATTCCGGTCGCCGTGACGCTCGGCGCAATGGGCTGGCTCGGCCTGCCGCTCGGCTACACGACGGTGCTGATCGCGCCCGTGGCGATCGGCATCGCGGTCGACGACACCATGCACCTGATGACGCGGCTGCGCCTCGAGTTCACGGCCCGCCGCAACTACTCGGCAGCGCTCCACGCGGCGCTCGGCGACGTGGGACGGCCGCTCCTGATCACCTCGGTGGTGCTCGTCGTCGGCTTCCTGGTGAACCTGCTGTCCGTCACCACCCCACAGCAACACTTCGGCATTCTGCTCGCATCGACCATCATCATGGCGCTCGTCTGCGACTTCCTCGTGCTGCCCGCGCTCGTGATCGGCTTGAAGCCCCTCGGCCCCGAAGTCCACGAGCCGACCGACCACGACTGAAGCCGGGCAAGATCGCCAAGCGCCGGGCGGCGCGAGGGACATTCACCACGAGCCTGGGCGCTGCCGCCCTGCGCTGGCTTGGCACCCACTAGAAATGCCAGGGGGAGCCGCGTAGAGTGGGCGCGCTGCCCCACGCGACCCAACGCGAATCCACGAGCGAGGACGAAGCCGTGATGGCACGAATCGGGCTCTTGACCGGCACCCTGCTGGCCATCCTCCTACTCGGCCACGGTGCGGCGTGGGCAGAAGACGAAGACGAAGAGCCCGACTACGCGCGCTCGGGCGCCTATCTGCGCGGCTCGGGCCAGCTCGCCGTGTGGACGTCCCGGGCCGGCATGGCGCCCGCGCCCCAGGTCGAGTGGCAGCCCGACTTCGGGCTCGATGTCGCCCTCGGCTGGCGCGAGAGCGAGCGATTCGCCATCGAGATCGAATTCGAGTGGGTCGTCAATCACGAAGACGTCTCGCTCGGCAACTGGCTACTCGGCGTGAACGGCAAGTTCTACTTCCTGGAAGACCGCATCCAGCCCTACATGATCAACGGAGTTGGAGCGATGTGGACCAAGATCCCGGGCGCCCCGTCCTTCGCCGACGACTGGGCTTTCCGTCACGGTCTCGGCGTGGACTTCTATCTGAACAACCACTGGGCGATCACGGGCGAAAGCACCTTCGTCTGGGGCGTCGGAGACATCTGGAAGAACTACTTCGTGACGGTTGGGGTCGGGGTGCTGTATCGCTTCTGAGGTGCCCACGAGAATCAGGCGTACCGCACCCCATCAGAGGTGGCTCGAAGATTGGGCCCAAGACCACTCGAAGTTGTCGATTCGCGGTGGTTTTCGGAGCTTAGACGGCGAACCGTGCCTCGTGGACCCGGATCCGCGGTAGCCGCCTCGTCGGGATCCGTCCCCAGTAGCACCGCTCGAGCCAGGGCGAGAGCTCCCGCTTCCGGGGAACCAATCGGGTCTTGAGGATCGCGCGAACCGTGAGCCGTTTCCCGATCACCCCGATCGTGACCCCCGGTGGCTCATCGCTCCGGTTCTCCGAGGTCGACTTCACGTAGTTGCGCCACACCGCAAAGATCGCCATCCGGTAGAGCGCCCCCTGCCGCCGCTTCGAGAACGCAATCGTCTCCCGCTTGTGGTTCGCACTGCTGTGGCGCAGCAGCAGATCCGCCAGGTTCACCGGGAACAGCGGGTTCTGCGTCGTCCGGCTCGCCTTCGACGAGGTCGTTTCGTGCTGGATGGTCCGGTTCGGGAGCTGCCGCAGCGCCCTCGGGTAGCTCTGGTGTTCGTCCGAGAGGATCGTCGCCGATGTCCCGGGTGGCACGATCCGGCCGACCAGCTCCTTGACGCTGTCCCGGGTGGCTTGGGGGGCGGGACGTCCGTGTTGCCTTTCGAGTCGGGCCCGTTTTGCCTTCTGAGAGGGCCTCATCGTGCCGCTCCTGCGCAGCTCGGCCTCTCCGAACCCGTACACGTAGTGGGAGGTGCCGATCAGCAGGTTCAGATCGAAGGGCCAGTACTGGCTGTGCTCGAAGGTGCGGAAGCCGTCCAGGACCAGGGGCTCGGTGGGCGCCCCTTTCGGTCTCAGTCGCTCGTGGAAGAGCAGGCAGTGGCGGCCGAGTCGCTCGGTGTGGCGCTGCACGGTCGCGGGGGCGACACCGAGCTCTCGGCTGATCTGACGCAGGCAGGATCCTCCGACCAGCCGATGAAAGACCCTCTCGAGGAGGTTCGTGTACCGGAGCCAGTAGGTAGGCGAGAAGGTCTGTGAACTGAAGCACCGGCCGCAATGTTGACACTGGTACCGCTGGACCTTGTGGGGGTGGTGGGTCCGCGAGAAGAAGCCCTTCTTGCGAAAGCGCCAAGTGGCCGGGTCGGCTCGGGAATCACAGTCCGGGTTGGGGCAGAAGAAGCGTGTGCGTCCCGATCGATTTCTTGCCATGAACCGAGCTCAAGCAGAAACCGTGCCAGGCACAATCCTCGATCCACCGTTGACCGGCTGAAGCGGGTTGCCCGGCACCCGGGGACGCCGCGAAGACGTCTGCTCGAGCCGGAACCGACGGTCCAGGAGGCCTCTCAGGGCCCGGGGATAGGCCTTGTGCTCGTCGGCCAGCAGGGTGACTTCGAGGTGCGAGGGCGGGACGGCGAGCGAGAGGGCCTCTTGGGTGGTGCGCTCGATGGCCAGCTGCCGGAACCCCGAGCAGGCCACCAGGCCGCAGGCCCTAGACCAGCTCCGTCGTCCAGATCCGCGCGCACGTACGGAGCGCGTCCAGGACGATGCGCGGGCGCAGCGACGAGTTGGTGAACGCGTAGCGGATCGGCGTCTCCTCGATCCGGTAGCCTGCGCGGTACACGTAGGCGAGCGCCTCGATGTGAAAGTCGAAGGTGCGGCTCTGCATGCGCGCGTCGACGAGCAGCTTCATCGCGCGGCTCGAGTACATCCGGTAGCCCGAGGTCACGTCGCGCAGCGCCGGTCCGCCCCAGGGCACGAAACGGCCGGGCAGTGCCATGTTCATGAGCACGTTGGCGCCCCAGCTGAGCCCCTCGCGGTACCAGGGCACGCTCTCGCGCTCGGCCCGGTAGCCGAGGACGAGATCCGCCCCCTGGCGGCCGATGAATTCGGGGATCACGTCCGGGTCGTGGCTCAGCCCGGCATCCATCGTGACGCAGTAGTCGTAGCCCTCGTCGAGCGCGTAGCGGAACCCGTCGAGGATGCCGCCTGCGATGTGGGTGTTCTCGGCGTGGCGGATGCAGTGCGCCCGGCCGGTGGCGAGGACGAGTTCGCCGGTCGCGTCGGTGCTTGCGTCATCGACGACGCAGACGTCGGCGTGGCGGCTGGCGCGCACGACGAGCTCTTCGATCGTTTCGGCCTCGTTGTAGGCCGGAACCACGACCAGGGTTCGTCGATCCGCCGCCCCAGACGCATCGCCCACCCGCGCGGGCCCCTCAATCACCGCGATAGCCGTCGTCGAGCCAGCCGGCGTTCTCGGCCTCGGCGATCGCTATGTCGCCGGGGGTATTGATGTTCACGTAGCCGTCGCCGATGTCGAAGGCACGCACGATGTGGCCGTCGTCGATCGCGCATTGAATCAGGTCGGGCAGCTCTTTCTCGCCGCGGCTCTGGTTGATGGGGGTGACCTCGACGTAGTCGAGGATGCTCGAGCGGAACACGCAGTTGCCCGTGCCGCGCACGTCGCTCGGTGGGCGTCTGGGCTTTTCGATCAGGCGGTAGATGCGCCGATCCCGCTCGTCCTCGATCAAGGCGTACGTCTTCCTGATCTGCTCGCGGTCCTTCTCCTGCACGACGCCGCAGACGACGAAGAGGTCCTCGTTGCGGAACATCTCGAGCATCGCCTCGTGGTGTGGATGCCAGAGGATCTCGTCCGCGAGAAAGAGCATGAAGTCGTGCCCTTCGATCGCGCCGGCGGAGGTCTCGATCGCGTGCACGAGGCCGCGGGGCTCGTCCTGGATCACGTAGCGGATGCGCACGCCCCGAAAGTCGATCCCGAAGGCGTTGATGATCGCCTCGGCGCGAAAGCCGACGACGATGATGATCTCTTCGGCTCCGGCCCGCACGGCGTTCTCGAGGCTGTACTGCACGAGCGGCTTGCCGAACAGGCGCAGCATGCACTTGTTGCCGTCGTCGGGATGCTCTCCGAGTCGATCGCCGCGCCCCGCGGCCAGCACCAGGGCCTTCATCCTGCCGTGCCCCCCTCGGCCGAGAACAGCTCGCCGTTTGCCTGCACCCACTCGATCAGTCGCGGCACCCCCTCCTCCGGGCAAACGCGCGGCTCCCAGCCGAACTCGCGCCGCGCTCGGCCGATGTCGCAGACGAAGTACTGGAGGTCGCCGAAGCGCGCATCCTCGAACTCGACCCGGCTCTTGCCCCCGGTCGTGCGGTCGATCAGGTCGATACACTCGAGGAGCGAGATCATGTGGGCCTCGCCCCCACCCACGTTGTAGATGCCGGCGCCGCCCCGCTCGTAGAAGGCCTCGAAGGCGCTCGCGACGTCGCTGGCGTAGATGATGTCGCGCACCTGCTTGCCCGTTCCAAAGATCGTTATCGGCCAGCCGATTGCGTGGCGAATGCAGAAGTTCGCCACCCAGCCGTGGTCCTCGCCGCCGAGCTGACGGGTGCCGTAGATGCCGGTCAGGCGGAAGCTCGCGGCTCGCACCCCGTACGTCGAGGCGTAGACCTGCACGTAGTGCTCGGCCGATGCCTTGGACCCGTGGAGCGGTGTCAGGTAGCCCTGCATGGTGGGCGCGTCTTCGGCGATCGCCGGCGGATCGAGGACGTAGCGGGTCTCGGCTTCGCTCAGGGCGTCGTTCACCCAGTTGCCGTACACGTGGACGGTGGCGCAGCTCGCGACGGGAATCCCGTGACGCCGCGCCGCCTCGAGGACGTGGACGGTGCCTGTGACGTTCGTCGCCAGGTCGGTCAGCGGGTCCTCGATGCTGATCGTCACGGCCGGCTGCGCGGCGGTGTGGACGATGTAGTCGCAGCCGCTCGCGTGGTCGAGCAGAGCGTCGAGGTCGCGGACGTCGGCCCGCACCAGCTCGACGCCCAGTGCGTCGAGCTGTTTCCAGTTGTGGTCGCGGGCCGCGTCGGTGCGGTAGCCGGTCCGCACCAGCTCGGACTTCGTCATGTTGTCGTACGAGACGACGTCCCAGCCGAGCGTCCTGAAGTGCTCGCAGACGTGGGAGCCTAGAAATCCGCATCCCCCGGTGACCAGGACCTTCAAGACCGCTCCTCCCCCGGCATCGGGAGCTTCCCTGCCGCCCAATCTATCACGCCCCCGCGGCGCCCGGCGGGCGGATGCCCGGATCGCGCGGATTGCGAACGGATTGCGCGAGAACGGAGCAAATCTGCCGGTCGAGCGGTCAACTGGCCGGCAGCTCGAGGGTAACGGTGCCGGTGACGTGGTTGCCGAGGCGGTTGTAGCCGCGGAGACCGACGTCGACCGTCGCGCCCGACACCCCGCTCACCCGGCCGGACATGGTCATCGTGTCGTGGGGGTAGTTCGGCGCACCCAGACGGATCGCCAGCCGGCGCAGCACGGCCTCGGGCCCCGCCCAGTCGGTGACGTAGCGGGCGCACAGCCCCGAGGTCGTGAGGATGTTCATGAAGATGTCCGGCGACCCGCGCATCGCGGCCAGCTCGCGATCGTGGTGGACGTCCTGGTAGTCGCGCGAGGCGATCGCCGCAGCCACGATCAGCGTCGCGGTGATCGGAATCGGGCAAGGCGCGAGCTCGGTGCCGACTTCGACGCCGCCCGCGTGGAGCGTCTCTTCCCGACGCGCCGGGCGCGCCGGGCGGAACAGCGGCAGCGCCCGGTCGGAGTTATCGCGCCGCACGACCAGCTCGAGTGGCATGCCGATCTCGACGGTCTCGGGATCGACGTCCACGACGTTCGTGATCAGCCGGGTCCCCTCCTCGAGTTCGACGAGCCCCACCACGTAGCCCTCGTCGAACGCAGGAAAGCGCGGCCGCACCGGCTCGACGTGGCTGTAGAGCCGACCCCGCCCGCTCGCCGCCCGCCACCCGAACTCGTAGCTCCCGCAGCCCGGACAGCGCACCAGCGGCGGATGATGCAGACCCTCGCACCCCTCGCAGCGCTGGATCCTCAGCTCCCCCTCCGCGAGGCCATCCCAGAAGAACCGCGTATCCCGACTCACCCCCGGCAAAGGCCGCTTCGGCCTCTCCGCCACCGCATGGGAATCTCCGGCACTCTCGGCACCGCGGTCGGCCGGGCGCCCTGAGGCGCCCGAATCTCCCTCCCCAACCCGCGAGCCCGGCCTGAATTTCAAGATGCGGAACAGCATCCGCCCGACGAGCTCGCCCTCCTGATTGCGGTACTCGGTCTCGGTGGTCACGAAGTGACCCGTGCCGAGCGCCGTCTTCTTCTCCTCGCTCACGTCGGTGAGCCGCGCGGTGCCGGCGATCAGGTCGCCGAGACGGAGGTAGCGGACGTACTCGTGCTCCGAGTTCGTGGCCACCACCGACGTGTAACCGGCCGCGTCGAGGGCCGCGTAGACGGCACCGGCCGGATCGGACCGCGCGGGGTCGGCCGGCCGCCGCGGAATCAGCCCCTGCATGGTCCACGCGTTCAGCATGGCGGGCGGGGCGACGATTCCTCCGTGCAGCGAGCGCGCGGCGTACTCCGGGTCGATGTAGACCGGGCTGTGGTCCTCCATGGCGTCGCACCAGTGGCGGATCATCGCCTGGTTGACGGCGTCCCGAGCGGCGAGAGGCGCCCCTTGCTCACCGACCCGCTTCCGAAGGTCCTCGACGAGTCCCACTTCTTCCCTCGCTTCCTTCTTCTTTCTTTTTTCTTCTCGCGCGTCTCTGCCCGGGTCTCTGCTCGGGCCTCTACTCGGGTCTCTACCCGGGCCTCTACTCGGCTCTTCGCTGCTCGCTCGGCTTCACTTCTCTCGGACCGGGCGGCCCGCAAGCGTCGCGCCTTCGCGGCGATCCGACAACATCACCGAACGCGGGCTCAGCCCTCGTCGGCCGGGCGACCCCGCCGTCCGGCCAGCACGGCCCGCGGCGGGGCCGGCTCGACCTCCTGCTCGAGCCAACCCAGGTACTGCGCGGCGCGCTCGTCACTGCCTCGCGCAAGCGTCCCGTACCAGCCACGTCTCAGCCGGGCGAGGTCCTCCTCGTCGAGCGGCCGCCGCACGCCGGCCGAGCGCATGCGGGCGTCGAACTCGTGGATCGCAATGCCGGCCATGACCGAGACGTTCACGTAGGAGGTGAATCCGGCGGTCGGCAGATAGAAGAAGCCATCGGCCGCCTCCCGCATCGGATCGGATACACCGGTCTGCTCGCTGCCGAGCACGACCGCCATGCGGTCGCAAACGGGGACCTCGCCGAGCGGCACCGCGCCCTCCGCGTAGTCGGCCACCCAGATCGCGTAGCCGCGCTCCCTCAAGCCGGCGAGCGCGTCCTCGGCCCGGGCCTACCAGTGCAGGTCGAGCCAGCGCTCGGCCAGCATGGTGACGGTGCGCTCGAGGGCAACCCGTCCCTCGCGCTGAACGAGGTGCACCTCCTGCAGGCCGAGCGCCTCGGCGGTGCGCACCACCGCCGAGGCGTTGCGCGCGCCCACCAGGTCGTCGAGCAGCACGACCAGCGAGCGGGTGCGCTCGCGCAGCGCGCGCTCGGCGGCGCGCAGTCGTGCCGGCGGCGAGGCGTCCGGGGCGGGAGCCGCCGGCTCGACGTCGGCTCGGCCGCTGGCCCGCTGCTCGGAGGAGAGCGAATCCCGCTCGTCCTCCGCCGACCAGCGACGACCGAGGAAGTCGGGCGCCTCGAGGACCGTGTCGGGCTCGATGCGAAGCGCGGTGCGCAGGAGGGCTCCGAAATAGGGCACGTCGAGCGCGCGCCGAACCATTTCGCGGTCGATCGAGTCGCGCTGCCGCGGGTGCCAGGTGCGCCGCTCCCAGGCCTCGGCGATCAGCGCCTCGACCTCGGCGAGGTGCTCGCCCGCCGCACGCACCAGCTCTTCGAGCTCGTCCGCGTAGCCGCGCCAGCGCCCCCAGCCGCGTCTCACAGCCAGTCGACGGGCTCGTCGACCCGGTCCGCCAGGACGTCGAGGCACTCGTCGACGGTGCCCCACGCGAGCGATCGTTCCTTGCCGCGCAGCGTGAAGAAGTACAGGTCGTTCTCCTCGATCACACCGTTTCCGCCGTGGATCTGGTGGGCGAGCATCTGCACCTCGGGCGCGGACCGCGAGGCCGCCGCTTTGGCGGCGGCGGCGCGACGCGGATCGTGATCGCCGGCCTGCAAAGCCGAGAGCGCCTCGAAGCACAGGTCGCGGGCGCTGGCGACGCGGCTCGCCATGTCGGCGCAGTGGTGGCGCACGGCCTGGAAGCTGCCGATCGGCTTGCCGAACTGCTCGCGCACCTTCGCGTAGGCGACCGTCTGGTCGAGCGACTCGGCCATCGAGCCCACGCACTGCACGGCCGCCAGGCAGCGGGCGAGCAGCAACAGCTCTTCCTGCGCGCGTGCGTCGGCGACCGGAAGGCTCGGCGCGCCGTCGTAGCGCACCAAGGCGGTGGGCGTCCGGCCGACGGTCGTGAGCGGCTCGCACGCGACGCCGCCCGCCGCCACCTCGACGAGATGCAGGCCAACAGCGCCGTCTCGCAGCGCAGCCACCAGGTGGTGCGAGGCCTGCGCGCCGTAGTCGACGAAGTGCTTCTCGCCGGTGAGGCGGCCGGCGTCGTCGACCTCGAGCGTGACCTCGTCGAAGCGGTCCGCCGCCTCGAGGACCGCCGGCACGACGATCGCGTCACCGGCCACGATGCGCGGCAGCCACTGGTCGCCGAGCCCCCCCGCCGCGAGCGCACGGCCGCAGACGGAGACCTCGAGGATCGGCACCATGGCCGCCCGCCGCGCCACGCACTCGACCAGCAGGCCCAGGTCGACGAGCCCGCCCCCGCCCCCGCCGTGCGCTTCGGCGAAGGGCAGGCCGAGCCAGCCCTGCTCGGCCAGCGCCTTCCAGAGCGCGGCGTCCATGCCCTGCTCGCGCTCGAGAGCCCGGACCCGGTCGAAGGGCACCTCGGCCTCGAGGAAGGACTGCAGGCTCTCGTGCATCAGTCGCTGGGTATCGCCGAGATCGAGGTTCATGGCCCGCTCCTCACCGCGGCAGCCCGAGGCCCGCGGCGGCGACGATGTCGCGCTGAACCTCGTTGGTGCCGCCGCCGAAGCGGAAGATCGGCGACAGCCTGAAGTTGAACTCGGCCCGACCCTCGAAGGGCGCCCGATCGCCCGAGGCGGCGGAGAGCCCGCCCGCGCGACCCAGCAGATCCATCGCGGCGTTGGCGAGGCGGGTGCGGAGCTCGGTGCCCGAGATCTTCGCCATCGACGCCTCGGCGATCGGCGTGCCGCCCTGCGAGATGATCCAGGCGTTGCGCAGCGCCAGGGCCCGGTGCTCGCGCAGGTCGAGCTGCAGCTCGGCGAGGCGCCGGCGCACGACCGGGTCGGCGAGCGCCGCCGGGCGCTGCTCGGCGAGGTGGGCGACGAGCTGGTCGTAGATGCGGGCGAGCGCGCCGGTGGCCGCCAGCGCCACGCGCTCGTGGTTGAGGGCGTGCATCACGATCGGCCAGCCCCGGTCGACCTCGCCGACGACGTTCTCGACCGGCACGCGCACGCCGTCGTAGAAGGTCTCGTTGGTGTGGCCGCCGTACATGGTGTGAAGCGGCCGGATCGTCACCCCGGGCGTGTCGGTCGGCACGATGACGATCGAGATGCCGGCGTGCTTCGGCGCGTCGGGATTCGTGCGCACCGCCAGCCAGATGTGGGTCGACACGTCGGCGAGCGAGGTCCAGATCTTCTGCCCGTCGATCACCCACTCGTCGCCGTCGCGAACCGCGCGCGTACGGAGCGACGCGAGATCGGTGCCCGCGTTGGGCTCGCTGTAACCGAGCGCAAAACACAGCTCGCCCCGGTAGATGCCCGGCAGATACTGCTGCTTCTGCGCCTCGCTCCCGAAGGCGAGGATCGACGGGGCCACCGAGGTGAAGGTGAGGTTGCCGTAGGGCATCCCCCAGTACTCCATCTCATCGACGAAGATGTACTGATACAGCATGTCGCGGCCGCCGCCGCCCACCTCGACGGGCCAGCACAGGCGCATCCAGCCGCGCTCGTCGATGGCACGGTGGAAGGCGCCGATGCGCTCGCCCCCGCCGCCGTAGGTCTCGGCGTACTCCTGCAGGAGCTCGGGCGTGCGCCACTCGGTGATGAAGGCGCGCAGCTCGTCGCGAAAGGTGACGTGCTCGGGGTCCCAGCGGAAGTCCACGTCAGCCGCCCTCCCCCGCCCCGCCGTCCGCGGGCCGGAACCACAGCAACGCGAAGCCGTCGCTCACCTGCTCGACCTCGGCGACGACGGGCAGATCGAGGGCGAGCGCGTCGCGCGGGCCGCGCCAGGCCCCGACGAGGCGGACGCCCTCGTCCATCTCGACGACCACCGTCGCGTAGGGCAGCTCGGCCGCCCAGCCGGGATCGACCGGCCGGTGCGTCACCGTCCACGAGAAGACGCGCCCCCGTCCCTCGCTCGGCACGAAGCGCAGCGAGTCGGATCCGCACTGCGAACACGCATAGCGCGGTGGGTGCAGGGCCCGCGCACAGTCGTCGCAATGCTGCACGTGCAGCCGCCCGCTCGCGAGGTGCCGGTAGAAGTCGGCGTTGCGGCCGTCGGGGTCGGGGACGAAGCGCGGCGGGGCGTCGCTGGACATCGCCTAAGCGCCCCGCCCGAGGATCGCGATGCTGCCGTCGCCGAAGTCGCCCCAGCCCGTCACCAGGCCGATTTCGGCGTCCTTCACCTGGGCTTCGCCCGCCGTGCGGCGCAGCTGGCGGGTGGCCTCGACGACGTGATTCATGCCCCACATGTGCCCCTGCGAGAGCAGCCCGCCGTGGGTGTTCATCGGCATCTCGCCGCCGAGGCGCGTGCGGCCGCCCTTCACCCAGTCGCCCGCCTCGCCCCGACCGCAGAGCCCGAGCGCCTCGAGCTGCACCATCACCGTGTAGGTGAAGCAGTCGTAGACCTGGAGGAAGTCCATCTCGTGCGGCCCGACGCCCGCCATCGCGAAGGCCCGCGGCGCCGCCAGCGAGAGCCCCACCCGGAAGGGATCGGGACGGTTCGTGATGTCGTCGGCGGGATAGGGATGGCCCTCGGCGCCGCCCAGGTAGAGGACGGGTGTGTGCCGCAGGTCGCGCGCGCGCTCGGCGGAGGTCATCACGACCGCCGCCGCGCAGTCGGTCTCGACGCAGCAGTCGAGCTTGCGCAGCGGCTCGGCGACGAAGGGCGACGCGAGGTACTCGTCGAAATCGAGGGGCCGCCCGCGCATCAGCGCCTTCTCGTTCAGCTGCGCGTGGGCGCGCGCCGCCACGGCGATTTCGCCCGCCTCCTCGTCGCGGATGCCGTAGAGCTGCTTGTAGCGCATCAGGATGAACGAATAGAACTGCGCGGCGGTGCGGGCGCCGTACGGCAGGTAGTAGTCCATCGTGACGTTGCCGACGCTCGCCGGGTCGAGGCCATAGCGCGGCGGCTTGATGCCCGGCCGCGGACGAAACGCCGAGAAGCCGTTCCAGCCCACGACCACCAGCACGTGCGTCGCCAGGCCCGAGTGGATGGCCATCGCGGCGCTCTTGAGCGACGCCGTCGGGCTCGCCCCGCCCAGGTGGACGGTGACCGCGAAATGCAGGTCCTCTACGCCGAGGTTCGCGGCGATCTCCTCGGCCGACGTGTAACCCGGCGGCGGCACGATGCCGTCGAGGTCACCGGCGCTGAGCCCGGCGTCGGCGAGCGCAGCCCGCGACGCCCGCAGCATCAGCTGCACCGGCGTCTCGTCGGCGCCCCGCACGTACTCGGTCTCGCCGACGCCAACGATGGCGGTGCGGCCGCGCAGCGGGTGGGCGGACGGCGAGGGCACGGGAACTCGACTCCTCGAAAGGCGCGCAGACCCGGGCGGCGGCCGCGCAGGGGCGTCGCAGAATAGTCGAGATCGGCTCTGCCCGCGGAAAGCCGACCACCGTGCCGAACGGCGCGCCACCCATCGCCGCGAACGCCGCCGCCGCCCGGTGCGGCACCCCGTGGCTGCACCTGCAGCCGCAGAGCTGCCCTGTGTCGTGTCCCGGCTTCAGCCCCGCGCGCCGGGGACCGCTGTCGGCAGCCTCAGCCCGGGAACCCGATGGCCCAGGAGTTGCACCGACCAGGCAGCGAGCACCCCACCGCCGACCGGGCGAGCGGGGCAGCGGGAGACGAGATGACACGCGAGGCCGTCGAGCAGGTGGCGAAGACGCTGCGGCGCGGGGCGATCCTGCTCGTCGGCGGAGCGATCCTCGTGGCCGGTGTCGCGATGATCGTGCTGCCCGGTCCGGCCTTCGTCGCCATCCCCGCCGGCCTCGGCTTGCTCGGCATCGAGTTCGAGTGGGCCCGACGCCTGCGCGAGCGCCTCGTCGAACGAACGGCCGGGCGCATACGCGCGTTCGACGAAGCGCGGCGCGCCCGGAAGCAGAGCGCCGATTCCTGAACGACTACCTCGGCCGGTTGTGGAAGCGCGCGATCAGCGGATCGACCTTCGCCTGCGCGTCCCAGTCCCATCCGCTCGTATCGTCGACGGTGGGCGCGCACTCGGGGCACCAGTAACCGCCACCGATCAGCAGGCGCGGAGAGGCCTCGAAGGCGTGCTCGCGCCCGCACGCCCAGCTGTGCAGCGCTGCAACACCCAGGTATGCGGTCGAGACGATCCGGCCGCCGCGCGACTTCGCGAAGGCGACGAGGGCGTCGAAGTCGAGTGTATCGCTCACGACGTCGCCCTCCCCTCTTCGATCTGCGGGCGCCCTCCCGCCGACAGCTGACGCTGCTCGCGCTCGGCCCAGCCCGGTATCTGCTGCCACTCCTCGCGCGAGCCGAGGAACGCCTCGATGTAGGGCTCGTTGTTCTCGCTCAGCCAGCGAATCGGATCCGAGTACCAGCGCGCGAGCCGCTTGACGAGCGCCTTCGGAGACACCCTGCACAGGAGCTTCAGGTAGCCGGGCACGTTCGCCTCGATCATCGCGAAGGTGTCCTCCCGGGTGTCGCGGAAGTGGCCCAGGTACTTGTCGAGTTCGCCGCTGTCGGCGAAGTAGCCGCAGTGGAAGTTGCGCGTCGCGAACATGTTGGGCTCGAGGCAGCGCCTGTAGTCGCCGAGCCCGAAGATCTCGAGCTGGCGGGCGATGAACTCCTCGTAGGTGGCCCGGCAGCTCGGGCCGCCCGACATGTTGTAGATGCGATTCCAGAACTCGTCGGGAGCCTCGAGGCACTGGACCAGGCCGTAGCCCGCGTCGCGGGCCGTGATGAACTCGATGCACTGATCCAGCGGCTGGTGGAACATGATCGGATCGATCAGCGACATCAGGTCGGGGATGACGATGAACGTCTGCCGCAGGCTCGCCCAGCGCTGCAGACCCGACTCGACGACCAGCCGCTCGGCCTCGCACTTCGTCAGCGCGTAGTAGTCGTGGACGCTCGGCTTGAGGGGGTCGCCGACGCGGATCATCTCGATCGGCGGCAGGCGGTCGCCGTACTGGGCCACCGAGCCGACGTTCACGAAGCCGATGCGCTCGGGGCCGCCGGGCTCGTCGCGGATCGCGGCCAGCAGGTTCTGCATGCCGCCGACGTTGACGCGGCGGGCCACCTGGGGATGGCGGTCGGCCTCCGGTGAGATCAGGGCCGCCGGATGCAGCACGTAGTCGACGTCCGCGACGGCGCGGCGGGCGTCGTCCGGGTCGGTCAGGTCGCCCCAGACGATCTCGAGCGCGGGCTCGTTCGCGTAGGGGGCGAACATCTTCTTGTTCTTCTTGGACGGGCGCAGCAGCAGCCGCGTCTCGTAGCGGTCCTGCCGCCGCATCAGCTCGAGGAAGGCCTCGTGGCCCATCGAGCCGGACGCGCCGGTGAGCAATACGCGGGGCCTGGTCAATTCGCTTCCTCTCGATTCCGAGCCCGATCCCGGATCCCGATCCCGATTCGCGGCCGGGGGAGGCCGAACGCGCTGTCCCCGGGGATCGACGCGACCGAGGTTCGCAGACCCGGCCGCGCACGCAACACCGGCCGAGTCGGCGACCGCAAGACGGTGCGCTCGGGCAGGGCCGCGAAGGCGGGGTAGCATCCGCTCATGGACTTCGCCGTCGACTCCGAGCTCGAGAGCATCCGCCACGAGGCCCGGCGCCTCGCCGACAAGTTCGACGACGACTACTGGCGCGGCTGCGACGACCAGCACGCTTTCCCCTGGGAGTACTACAACGCCTTCGCGGAGGGCGGCTGGGCGGGCATCATCGTGCCCGAGGAGTACGGCGGCGGGGGGCTCGGCATCACGCATGCCGGCATGCTGCTCGGCACGGTGGCCCACAGCGCGGGCTGCCAGGCCGCCGCGTCGGCGCTCCACATCTCGATCTTCGGCATGGGGCCGGTCATCCACCACGGCTCCGAGGACCTCAAGCGCCGCACGCTCCCGCCCACCGCGACCGGCGAGCTCCACGTGTCCTTCGGCGTCACCGAGGACGACGCCGGCACCGACACCTCGCGCATCCGCACCGCTGCCCGAAGAGACGGCAAGCGCTGGATCGTGAACGGCAAGAAGATCTGGAACACCAAGGCCCAGCAGGCGCAGAAGATCCTGCTGCTCGCCCGGACGACGCCGCGCGAGGAGTGCGCCAAGCCGCTCCAGGGCATGACGCTCTTCCTCGCCGACCTCGACCCGGCCCACGTCGAGATCCGCGAGATCGACAAGCTCGGCCGCGCGGCCGTCAACTCGAACGAGGTCTTCATCCACGACCTGCCCGTCGACGACGCCGACGTGGTGGGCGAGGTCGGCCGCGGCTTCTACCACCTGCTCGACGGCCTCAATCCCGAGCGCATCGTGATCGCCGCCGAGGCGGTGGGCATCGGCCGGCAGGCCCTCGACAAGGCGGTCCACTACGCGCGCGAGCGCGAGGTCTTCGAGCGGCCGATCGGCATGAACCAGGCGATCGCCCACCCGCTGGCCGACTCGTACTCGGAGCTCGAGGCCGCCGAGCTGCTCTGGCAGAAGGCCGCCTGGGCGTACGACCGGGGCGATCCCTGCGGGCCGCTCGCCAACATGGCGAAGCTGCGCGCCAGCGAGGCGGGCTTTCGCGCCTGTGACCGGGCCGTGCAGACCTTCGGCGGCATGGGGTACGCGAAGGAGTGCAACGTCGAGCGCTACTGGCGCGAGTCACGGCTGCATCGCATCGCGCCGATCTCGAACGAGATGGTGCTGAACTTCATCTCGGAGCACGTGCTGGGGCTGCCTCGCAGCTATTGAGCACGGAGCGAAGGAAGTACGACATGACCTACGACTGGATCGCAGCCCTGGCCTTCCTGGCGACCCTCTACGGCCTGACGTTGATCGGCCCGCATCTTGTGTTCCGCGTCCCCGCCCTACAGCGGATGCGCGAGCTGAACCGTGAGGCCGATCGCGAGAAGCTCTCGCGCAAGCGGTTCCGAAAGGCGGTCAAGGAGAACAACCGCGCGGGTCTGATCACGAACGTGGCCTTCTACCTGTTGATCCTGCCCTTCTGCGTGAGCCTCGAGCCACGCCCGCTGTGGCGCCACGTCGTCGACATCGTCGTGGTGCTGGCCGTGTTCGACTTCTTCTACTACCTGACGCACCGCTTCCTCTTCCACGGAAGGGGGCCGCTCGTGAAGGTGCATGCGCTCCACCATCAGGCGCGCACCCCCACCCACATCGACGCCCTCTACGTCCACCCGATCGAGACGGCGCTCGGCCTCGCCCTCTTCCTGCTGACGATCCCACTCGTGGCCGCGATCACGGGCGCCCCGCTGAACGCCGTCTCGATGGGGATCGCCACGCTGCTCTTCACGCAGCTGAACATCCTCAATCACACCTGGGTGAACCTGCCCCGATTCCCGTTCGAGACGATCACCTACATCACGCAGGTGCACGCCGCCCACCACGTGAACATGGACGCCGGCAACTACGCGGTGCTCTCGATGTTCTACGACCGGCTCTTCGGGACGTACGAGCAGCCGGTGGCTCGCGAGACGCCCTGAGAGAGCTTCGCGGCCGGCCTGCATGCGCGACGCGACGACGACGAGGTGAACCGTGGCGAAGCCCGACCTCTCCGATCCCGACCTGCTTCGCCGGCAAGCGTACATCGACGGGACGTGGTGCGATGCCGACGACGGCGCGCTGCTCGACGTCATCGACCCGGCCGACGCCGAGGCGATCGGCTCGGTGGCATCGGTGGGCGCCGCCGAGACGCGGCGCGCCATCGAGGCCGCGGACGCCGCCCTGCCCGCCTGGCGGGCCCGGTCGGCCCGCGACCGCGCAAAGCTGCTGCGGCGCTGGAACGACCTGCTGCTCGAGAACCTGGAGGACCTCGCGCGCCTGATGACCGCCGAGCAGGGCAAGCCCCTCGCCGAGTCGCGTGCCGAGGTCGCGTACGGGGCCTCCTTCATCGAGTGGTTCGCCGAGGAGGGCCGCCGCGTCTACGGCGACGTGATCCCGAGCAACCGCGCCGACCAGCGCATCGTGACCCTCAAGCAGCCGATCGGCGTGGTGGCCGCCATCACGCCCTGGAACTTCCCGAACGCGATGATCACCCGGAAGGCCGGCGCCGCGCTCGCAGCCGGCTGCACGATCGTCGTCAAGCCCGCCTCGGCCACACCGCTGTCCGCGCTGGCGCTCGCCGCACTGGCCGAGCGCGCCGGTCTGCCGGCCGGCGTGCTCAACGTCGTCGCGGGCGCTTCGGACCCGATCGGCCACGAGCTGACCACGCACCCGACCGTGCGCAAGCTCTCCTTCACCGGCTCGACCGAGATCGGCAAGCAGCTGATGGCCGCCTGCGCGTCGACGGTCAAGAAGACGTCGATGGAGCTCGGCGGCAACGCGCCCTTCATCGTATTCGACGACGCCGACCTCGACGCCGCGGTGTCCGGAGCGATCGTCTCGAAGTTCCGCAACGCCGGCCAGACCTGCGTCTGCGCCAATCGTCTGCTCGTACAGGAAGGCGTTTACGATGCCTTCAGCGAGAAGCTCGCCAAGGCTACCGAGGCGCTTCGCGTCGGCAGCGGTTTCGAGGACGGCGTCGCGGTCGGACCGCTGATCGACGAGCGGGCGGCCACTTCCGTCGAGGCGATCGTCGACGACGCGCTGTCGCGCGGTGCGCGCGCCGTCGTCGGCGGGGGGCGATCCGATCGCGGGAGATCGTTCTTCGAGCCGACGGTGCTGACCGGAGCCGATACGAAGATGCGGGTCCACACCGACGAGATCTTCGGGCCGGTCGCGCCGCTGTTCCGCTTCTCGAGCGAAGAGGAGGCGATCGAACTCGCCAACGACACTCCCTACGGCCTGGCCTCGTATTTCTACGCCCGCGACGTCGCCCGGGTCTGGCGCGTCTACGAGGCGCTCGAGTACGGCATCGTGGGCGTCAACGAGGGCATCATCTCCACCGAGGTGGCCCCCTTCGGCGGCATCAAGCAGTCGGGAATCGGCCGCGAGGGCTCACGGTACGGCATGGATGACTACCTGGAGCTCAAGTACGTCATGCTCGGGCTCGGGCTCGGGTCGGATTAGCGGCCCCGTTGCGTCCGTCTCCCACGAGCCGGTAGCTTCCGGGAGGCCCATCAGGTGGCTCGAACACCGACCCAGGGAGGCGCATCGTGAAGAACGACGACATGATCCTCGTCAGCATCGACGACCACGTCGTCGAACCGCCCGGCGTCTTCGACAACCACCTCGACGACCGTTGGAAGGACCGGGCTCCGAAGCACGAGACCCTCGCCAGCGGCGCCGAAGTCTGGGTATTCGAGGGCCGCAAGCTGCCGAACATCGGGCTCAACGCCGTCGTCGGCCGCGTGCCCGAGGAATACGGGATGGAGCCCACCGCGTACGCCCAGATGCGGCCGGGCTGCTACGACGCCGCCGAGCGCGTTCGCGACATGAACGCCAACGGCGTGCTCGCCTGTCTCTGCTTCCCGTCGTTTCCGCAGTTCTCGGGCGGTCTGTTCGCGAGCTGCGACGACAAGGATCTCGCCCTCGCGCTGCTGCGCGCCTACAACGACTGGCACATCGACGAGTGGGCGGGCGGCCACCCCGGACGCTTCATCCCGCTGTCGCTGCCGCCGGTGTGGGACCCGAAGCTGATGGCCGAGGAGGTGAAGCGCGTGGCGAAGAAGGGCTGCCACGTCGTGTCCTTCAGCCAGGACCCGACCGGCATCGGCCAGCCCAGCATCCACAGCCCGCACTGGGATCCCTTCTGGAAGGCCTGCGCGGACGAGGGCACGCTGATCACCGTCCACATCGGCTCGGGCACGGGGATGTTCTTCACCTCCCAGGACGCGCCCGTCGACGTGATGATCACCAACACGCCGATGAGCATCGCCCACTTCGCGGGCGACCTGCTCTGGTCGCCGATCCTGCGCAAGTACCCCGACCTCAAGTTCTCGCTCGCCGAGGGCGGGATCGGCTGGATCCCCTACTTCCTCGAGCGCGCCGACTACGTGTACGAGCACCACAAGGCGTGGACCCAGCAGGATTTCGGCGACCGGCTGCCGAGCGAGGTCTTCCGCGAGCAGGTGGTGACCTGTTTCATCGACGACGCCTTCGGGCTGAAGAACCGCCACGACATCGGGGTCGACATGATCACCTGGGAGTGCGACTACCCGCACAGCGACACCACCTGGCCCAACGCGCCGGAGGTGCTGGGGCGCTGCTTCGAAGGCGTCCCCGACGACGAGATCGACAAGATCACGCACCAGAACGCCATGAAGCACTACCGCTTCGACCCGTTCAGCCACATCCCCCGCGAGCAGTGCACCGTGGGCGCCCTGCGCGCCCAGGCGAAGGACGTCGACCTCGAGCCGCTCCGGGGCGTCGGCGGCAACCCGCCTCAGCTCGAGGACGGGGCGGTGATCACGACGGCCGACATCATGCGGCAGGTGGCCTCGGCGTTCGCGGCCGAGTAGACCGCCGCGCCCGACGGGGCCCGCGCCTTGCGCCCGCTACTTCCGCGGCAACCGGATCGCCTTGTCGGCGAGGATGTTCTTCTGCACCTCGGTGGTGCCGGCGCCGATCGACGTGTAGCGCTGGAACACGTACAGACGATTCCACGAGCCGCCGTCCGCGGCCTCGGGCGCGCCCTTGCCCATCATGCCGACGGGACCGAGCAGGTCGACGGCGAGCTCGGCGAGGGTCTGTGCGAGGTGGCTCCACTGCAGCTTGGCGAGCGGCACCTCGGGCCAGTTCTTCTGACTCTTCAGGATCTTCGAGAGCGCCCGGTAATTGAGCAGCTTGGTGTACTCGATGTCGGTGTGGACCCTGGCGATGCGCTCGCGCAGCGAAGGGTCCTGAAGGGCCTGCGGGTTGACGGAGCGCGCCAGGTTCACAATCGCGTCGAGGTCGGCCCGCATGCCGATCGCGAGCCCCGCCGTGCCCACCCGCTCGTGACCGAGCGTGCCCATGGCGACCAGCCAGCCCTCGCCCTCGCCACCGAGGCGGTACTCGACCGGCACCCGTGCGCCATCGAAGAAGACCTCGCAGAACATCTCCTCGCCGGCGATGTCGCGGATCGGCACGATCTCGATGCCCGGCGCCTCGAGGTCGACGATCAGCGCCGTGATGCCCTCGTGCCTGGCGCCGCGCTCCATCGCAGCGGGGTCGGTGCGCACGAGGAAGAGGCCCCACTTCGCGATGTGGGCGCTCGAGATCCAGATCTTGCGGCCTTCGAGCACGTAGTGGTCGCTGTCCCGAACGGCGGTGGTGCGCAGGCTCGCGAGGTCGCTCCCGGCCTCGGGCTCGGTGAAGCCCTGGCACCAGTGGTCGTCGGCGTTGAGGATGTTCGGGATCCAACGCTGCTTCTGCTCGTCGGTCCCCCAGCGGATGATCATGGGACCGATCTGCCAGAGGCCGTTGGCGTTGTAGATGCCAGGCGACCGGTACTCGGCCATCACCTCGGAGTAGATGACGTTCTGGGTGACCGTGGCGTCCCGGCCGCCCCACTCGGCCGGCCAGTTGATGGCCGCCCAGCGCCCTTCGCAGAGGCAGCGCTGCCAGGCGCGGCGCCGCTCCATCTGCCCCATCACGCCCGAGGCGCCGGCGCCTGCGGTCTCCGCCGCGCCCTCGTCGGCCCACTTCTCGAGAAAGGCGGGCAGGTGCTCGTCGAGCCAGCCGGTCAGCTCGTCGCGGAAGGCCTCGTCCTCGGCCGTGTACGCGAAGTCCATGCGCAGAGTCTAAACGACGCCGGCGGGATGCACAGCGGCTGACGAAGCCGCATCCTGTGGGTCGGAGCGCGCTCGTCGTCGACGAAAGAGACCGTTCACACTGAGCAACGGGAGCCGGGTGCCAGTCATCCGGTCGGGAGCCAACCGGTGGAGTTCACGTTCAGCGACGAGCAGGAGGCCCTGCGCACGACGGTGCGCGACTTCCTCGCCAGCGAGTGCCCGAGCAGCTACTGGCGAGCGATGCTCGAAGACGAGCGGGGCTTCTCGGACGAGGTCTGGCAGAAGATTGCCGAACTCGGCTGGACCGGCCTGCTCGTGCCGGAAGAGCACGGCGGTCTCGGACTCGGTCTCGTCGATCTGGGGGTCGTAATGGAGGAGATGGGACGCGTGCCGCTACCCGGGCCGTTCTTCTCCTCCGCGGTGCTCGCCACCCTGGCGGCCCGCAGCCTCGGCCTGGACGAGCAGCTCGCGTCGCTCGCCAGCGGCGGATCCCGCGGCACGGTGGCCCTCGAGGAGACGGGCCACGGCGACGTCGTGGATCGCGTCCGCGCGCGCGGCAGCCGCAAGAGCGGCCGCTGGCGCGTGTCGGGCGACAAGTCGGTCGTAGTCGACGGGCACACTGCCGACTGGGCGCTCGTGGCGGCCCGCACGCAGGCCGGCCTCGGCAGCTTCCTCGTCGAGTCGCCTGAGGCCGAGGCGATCCCCACCTGGGACGGCACGCGCAAGATCGCGCGACTCGTGCTCGACGACACACCGGCCGTCCCGGTGGGCCCGCCGGGCGATCACACGGCGATCTGGCGCCGCGTCGTCGACGACGCGGCGGTCGCGCTCTGCGCCGAGCTGATCGGCGCCTGCGAACGCGCCAACGACCTGGCAGTCGGGTACGCGAAGCAGCGCGTGCAGTTCGGGCGGCCGATCGCGACGTTCCAGGTCATCAAGCACAAAGCGGTCGACATGCTGCACAAGCTCGAGCTGGGCCGGGTGGGCACCCACTACGCCGCGTGGGCGTCCGACGTCGATGATCCGGTGCGCGCCGAGGCCGCCGCCATGGCGAAGGCCTTCGTCCCGGAGGCCGCGAACTTCATCACCGGCGAGTGCATCCAGATCCACGGCGGAGTAGGCTTCACCTGGGACGCCGACCCGCACGTCTTCTACCGCAAGGCCAAGCAGAACGACCTGCTGCTCGGCTACAACGGCTTGCACCGCCGGCGCGTCGCCGATCTCTACATCGATCGGGCCTGAGCGAAGCGGCGAACCAGCAGCGAACCCCATGCACTACCAGCTCGCCGACTTGTTCGAGTGCCTCTGCGACACCGACCCCGAGGCGCCGGCGCTCGTGGCCGGCGATCGCGCGGTCGATCGCGCCGCCCTCGACGCGCGCGCCAACCGCCTCGCCCATCACCTGGCTGGCCGCGGCATCGGCCCGGGCGATCACGTCGGCCTCCTCGCCCACAACCGCCTCGAATGGGTCGAGGCGCTGCTCGCGTGCTGGAAGCTGCGCGCCGCCGCGGTCAACGTGAACTACCGCTACGTGGCCGACGAGCTCGGCTACATCTGGAGCGACGCGGACATGAAGGCGCTCGTGTACGAGCGCGGCTTCGCGAAGTCGGTGACCGCGCTCGCCGGCGATTTCCCGGCAATCGGGACCTACGTGGTACTCGAGGACGGGAGCGACACGAGCGGCCCGGGTGCGCGCTACGAGGACGCACTGGCCGGATCGTCGCCGGCGCGCGGCTTCGGAGCACGCTCGGGCGACGATCTGTACCTGGTCTACACCGGCGGCACGACCGGGATGCCGAAGGGCGTGCTCTGGCGCCACGAGGACCTCTACCTGAACGTGATCGCGCCGCTCGCCGGTGATCTCTCGCGGCCGGAGGACGTAGCGAATCTGTCCGGCAACCCGCTCGGCATGCGCACCCTCACTCTCTCCCCCCTGATGCACGGCGGCGGCCAGTGGCCGCTCTGCATCACCGTGTTGAACGGCGGCGTCGCCCTCTTCCCGGTGTCACGCACCTTCGACCCCCAAGAGGTACTGGGTATGCTGGAGCGCCACCGGGTGACCACGATCTCGATCATCGGCGACGCGATGGGCCGACCCCTCGCCGAGGCGATGCTCGCCGAGCCGGACCGCTACGACACCTCCTCGCTGATGGCGATCTCGACGGGCGGCGCACTGCTGACCGACCCCGTGCGCAGGCTGCTGCGCGAGGCCTTCGGCCGCGTCTTCGTCACCGGAGGCATCGGGAGCTCCGAGATCGGCAGCGCCGCTCGCGAGACGCGCGCCTTCGATGCCGACACGGGCCCGCGCTTCGCCCTCGACCCCGACGTGGCCGTGCTCGACGACGACCTGTGCCGCATCGAGCCCGGCAGCGAGCGGATCGGCCGGCTCGCGCGCACCGGGCGCATCCCGCTCGGCTACTACGGCGACGCGCAGAAGACGCGCGAGACCTTCCCGACCGACGCGGACGGGCACCGCTGGGTGCTGCCCGGCGACTGGGCGAAGGTCGAGGCCGACGGCACGATCACGCTGCTCGGCCGCGGCTCGGCGTGCATCAACTCGGGCGGCGAGAAGATCTTCGCCGACGAGGTCGAGAGCGTCATCGCGCGACACCTCGCAGTGCGCCACTGCGCGGTCGTCGGCGTGCCCGATCCCACCTGGATGGAACGCGTGGTGGTGATCGTCGAGCCGATCGACAACGGGCATCCGCCGACCCTCGCCGAGCTGCAGCAGCACTGCCGCGCCCACCTGGCGGGCTACAAGATCCCCCGCGGCCTCGTCGTCGACCGGCTTCGCCGAACGCCGACCGGCAAGCTCGACACCGTGTGGGCCCGCGAGCGGGCGATCGCGGCTGAACGCTGAACAGTGGATCGAGGATTGTGCCTGGCATGATTTCTGCTTGATCTCGGTTCA
>CAZETS010000028.1:0-63995 GCA_964515335.1 uncultured Spirochaetaceae bacterium | reverse complement strand
GCGGCCTAGGTCGAAGTCAGAAACCGTCTCTTAGCGAAGAGCGTTCGTTGTCCGGCATCTCTTGACGACCTACAGGGTGTTCAAGGCGCAGGGCGCCTGTGTTTTGGGCCGAGATCTGGGATTACGGTGTCTGGGAACAGAATAGTGGAATCGGCAGGGGTTTCAGCAGGCGCGAGCCTGCCGCCATTCTGGATGTGATGGGTTTCGCTACACTGGGCCCGTACCTGAGTTTGGAGTTTCGGAGATGTCCCAGGCATCCAGCCTGTCGCGAAAAATCGCGTTCGCTCTGATCACCGCCGTGCTTGTCCTGGGATTTCTGGAAATCCTTCTGCAGGCGTTCTACTTCATCAATGCCGGGGATTTCCTCTTCAGGCGGCAACTTCTGCCGATCTTCCAGGTTGACCCGGTCAGGGGTTATGCACTTCAGGCCAATGTCGAGTATCGCCACGCCACCAACGAGTTTGATTACACGATTTTCACCAACGCCCAGGGCTACAGGACCAGTTCCGAGCGTCCTGTTTATGAATATCAGAAGGCCCCGGGCACCTATCGGGTGATCGTCATGGGTCCCTCCTTCGCCTTCGGGTGGGGAGGTAACTATGAGGAGATCTATCCAACGCTGATAGGCGAGGCGCTCCAAGTGCCTGGCAAGAAAGTGGAGGTGCTGAACGTCGGAACGCCTGCGCAAGGGAGCGTCGCGCAGTCTTGTTGGTTCGAGAAAGAGGGATACAAGTTCCAGCCTGACCTGGTTCTGGTGACGTCTTATGGTTCGACCGTGCCCGCTGCGGGTTCGGGTTGCCCTGAGAGGGGAGTCCGCGCCGAAATCGTGGTGGACGGGATGCTCTACGGAAAGCAGCCCAGACTGGTGGATGAGTTGCGGCTCTTCTTCAAGAACTTCGCGTTGGTCTTCTACGGGTTCTACGCCTACAGCGCGCTGGCTCCGGATGAAGAGGCGGCCTACGTGGACGCTGGGAAGGAACTCTATACCGAGGAGGAGACAGGCTCGGCCGACGACACCGCCTTGGTCGGGTCCTACCTTGCCTTCCAGAGGCTGGTTGCCGAAACGGCTGGTCCCTCCACGGAAGTGGCATTCCTCCACATCCCGATGAGTTTCCTCGTCCACCCGAAGGATCTGAAGCGATGGACTGGACTGATTCACCTGGGCGAGCGCGGGGTTGCTGGATTCAGGCAGGACACCGTGCGACAGATCCAGGGCATTCGCGCTGCGGGTCTGGAGTTCATCGATACCACCCCGGCCCTGATTCAATTGCGGGAGAAAGGCGAAAGGATGTTCCATTGGTTGGACATCCATCTCACCAGCGCCGGGAACCTGGCTGTTGCCGAAGCGGTCGTCCCAACGCTCAACAGCCAGATCCAATCGCGCCCGCAGTGAACGCCTTTTGTCCGTCGCGCGTGGGGAGGGGCGGACGGCTTGGTTTCATTTCGCTGAGCCTGGTGCTGGCCCTTTCCGCGTTCGGGACGAATTGCGCGAAGGAGGAGAGGCCTCCGAACTTCGTGCTCGTAACCCTCGATACGACTCGGCCAGACCACTTGGGGCCGTATGGCTATGCCGGAGCGCAGACGCCGAACCTGGATCGCTTTGCCGCGAGTTCGAGGGTCTACGAGCGTGCCTATGCGACTTCGTCCCGGACGCTGGCTTCTCACGCCTCGATCCTGACGGGCTTGTTTCCCGGAGAGCATGGGGCCCGCCTCGGGGCTCAGCTCTTCAGGACCGTAGTTGACATAGATCGAATTATCGGACGTGGAGCCGGGTAGGGGGCTTGAATCTCCTGCACTCGACGCCCCGGCGCCGCAGGAGATCGACGCCGATGCGATCGAGCGGCTGCGGGTGCTCGGCTACCTCGAGACGCTCGAAGCCCGAGCGCAGCAAGCACGGGCAGCTGGAGCAGTTGGCCTTGGAGGGCGAAACCATTCTCGCCTCACTTGGCGTCCCGCCGTGACTTCCTGCCTCAGGCCCGCTCATGAGTCTTCACCGGTGCGCGATCGCCCCGCCTCGGGGGCTCAGCTCTTCAGGACCGTATTTGACATAGATCGAATTATCGGACGTGAAGCCGGGTAGGGGGCTTGAAGCTCCTACACTCTCGGGGACGCAGACATCGAAACCGCGACGACGAGCAATACCAAGCCGAGCGTGCCGGTTATGGGCCCCACGAAGACAGAATACCAGGACATCGATGCACCGGGAGTTTCCCCATAGGGTGACGGTGCGACGTGGAAGGAGCCTGGCTTGCGTGCGACCTGCGCCTCCGTCCGGGCAAACCAGATGCCGGTGAGACAGGTTGCGTCCTTCCCGATGCGAGTGGGCGCATCTATTCTCAGCTGGCACGCTTTGGCGACAAGTTCAACCTGGTGCGCAACCCCGGGGAGGCATTCGAAACCGCGATGACATCCACAGAGACCGATGCGAACAAGCCCGTCGAAAGAGAAGTCACCGAACTGAGTCCACTGCGAAAGATCTACATGAAGATCGCCATGTGGGTCATCACGACGGTGAACATGAAGATGTTGCAATGGTCCGGCTATCGCCTGGGATACAGCTTCCTGGGACAGAACGTGGTGGTGCTGCACACCATCGGCCGCAAGAGCGGAAAGCTCTACCGCACACCACTCTTCTACATGGAAGACGGCGACAACATCGTGCTCGTCGCCTCACGTGCCGGCACCAGCATCAATCCCGGTTGGTTGCGCAACATGCTGGCGAACCCCAGCGTCGAGATCCAGTTTCGCTCCAGCCGACGTCGGGTGAAAGGACGCATCGCAGAGGGTGAAGAACGCGAGCAGCTGTGGGCCAGGCTGATCACCATGTTCGAAGTCTGGGAGCGCATCCAGGAAAGGAGCCCCCGGCTCTTCCCCATCATCGTCCTGGAACCCGAATCGCCGGCTTCCTGAATCAGTCGCGCTGCAACCCAGACTTCGAGGTTAGAGATGGTGACGGCCAGCGAGCAGGACGGTTCCAGCTGGGACGAGGTTGTCGACTTCGTCGTCGTGGGTTCGGGGGCTGCCGGTATGACCGGCGCATTGAGGGCAGCACAGCTTGGCGCGCGCACCCTGGTGATCGAAAAAAGCCCGTACTTCGGCGGGGCCTCGGCGATTTCTGGTGGCGCCATCTGGGTTCCCAACAATCACCTGATGGCGGAGATCGGTGTGAGCGACTCCCTCGAAGAGGGACTCATCTATCTCGAAGCCGCCACCGCCGGCACGTCGACCACCGAGCGGCTCCGCACCTATCTCGAAGAAGCACCCGGCATGGTGCGCACGCTCGCCGAAACGAGCCACGTCGTCTTCGAATCCGTGCCCTTGTACCCCGACTACTACCCCGAAGCCGAGGGCAGCAAGACGGGCGGGCGCACGATCGAACCCGCGCGCTTCAACGCGCGGAAGCTCGGTGCCGAACTCGCAAACCTGCGTCCCCCGCAGTATTCGCGCCGCATCCCGTTCCTCTCGATCATGGCGCGGGACATGATGACCTTCATCGGTGGCGGTCTCCCCTTCTACCTGAGAGCGCTGAAGGATGGGCTTCTGTACTACGGGAACCTGCCCGCCCGGATTCAACGTCTGGGGAACACACGCCTCACAGTGGGGCGCTCGCTCGCAGGGCGACTGCGCTTGTCGCTGATGGAGCGCGATGTACCGCTACTGCTCTCCACGCCCTTGATCGAACTCATCGAAGAAGAAGGTCGAGTCGTGGGCCTGGTCGCCGAACGCGATGGCAAGCCGCTGCGCATTCGCGCCGAGCAGGGCGTGCTCCTCGCAGCCGGGGGCTTCGAGAAGAACGCGGAGCTGCGCCGCAAGCATCAAGAATCGCCGATTGGCTCCGACTGGACCGCCGGCCCCGAATCCAACACCGGTGACACGATCGCGATTTCCGAGAAACTCGGAGCGAGCTTCGACCTGCTCGACCAGGCCTGGTGGACGCCCGTCGTCTGCCCGCCCGACGCACCCGCCTGGGTGATGGTGATCGAGAAAGCGCTGCCGATGGGCATCATCGTAAACGGTGTCGGCGAACGCTTCATGAACGAAGCCGCCCCGTACAACGACGCCGGCAAGGCCATGTACGCGGCGAACAGCGCCGAAGAGCCGAGCATACCCGGACACCTGATCTTCGACGCGACGTTTCGTTCTCGCTATCCGGTTGGAAGCGTCGACCCGTCCTACGCGATGCCCGACAGCGCACTGACACCCGACCTGAAAGAATTCATGACTTTCGCACCGACGCTCGCAGGTCTGGCAGACAAGATCGGCGTCGACCCCACGAAGCTCGAACGCACCGTTGCGCGCTTCAACGAATTCGCGCACAAAGGCAAAGACCCCGATTTCGGCCGAGGCGCAAGCTTGCAGGACCGCTACTACGGCGACCCGCGCGTCGGTCCGAACCCCTGCCTCGGCCCGCTCGAGAAGCCGCCCTTCTATTCGGTTCAGGTCTTCCCCGGCGACCTCGGTACCAAGGGGGGGGTGCGCACCGACGCCAGGGCGCGAGTACTGCGGCAAGACGGCGAGCCGATCCCGGGTCTATACGCTTCGGGCAACTGCTCGGCTGCGGTGATGGGCGACAGCTACCCGGGCGCCGGCGGGACGATCGGCCCGGCGATGACCTTCGCGTGGATTGCGGCGCGCGATGCAATGACTGTCGGGCGGGAATAGCCGGAGTCGTGACCCGCGAGCCCGCTGCCATCGTCCAGGAATACTTCGCACGCGTGCGCGCCGGGGATCGCGAGGTGGCCGAACTCTTTCGCGAGCATGCGACGATTCGCGGGCTCGGGATGAGTGTTTCGGGCCGCGCGAACATCCGCGTCTTCTACGACGAGACGATGGACGAAAAACGTCCTGATCCCGAGCTGTTACACCCCCTGACGGTGGATGGGAAGCGGGTCATCGCAGAGCTTCGGATCGCCGTCGCCGACGGCCCGCCGGTACACGTGCTCGACCTTTTCGAGATCGAGCAGGGTCAGATCCTCCGCCTGACCTACTTCATGGCCTCCTATCCCAGCCCGTAGGCCCCGAGCCAGCAGGCCCCACAAGCGAGGCCCGGCGTCTCGCATTCGCTGTTGACGCAAAACCGAATGCGAATTATCAATATCGAAATTCCGCAATTCTTTCGGCGATGTGGAAGCGCAGGAGACAGCGCAGGACATGAAGCCTCACCCCCATCTTCATTGGGTCCGCCCCGTCCAGCAGGCGCGTAGTCAGCAGACCATCGAGCGGCTTCTCGACGCCGCCGAAACCCTGATCGCCGACAAGGGCTTCCGCGACGTCACCGTCGCGCAGATCGCCGCGCGAGCGGGTTTCTCGGTTGGTGCTGTCTACTCGCGCTTTCGTGACAAGCAGGGGTTGCTCCACTGCCTGCAAGACCGCTTCGTCGACGAGGCCTACCTGACGACCGACGCGGCCTTCGACCTCGATCGCTGGGAAGGCGCGAGCATCGAAGAGATCGTCAGCGAGATGATCGTCTTCCTCGTGGAGATCCATCGCGAACGCCGCGGCGTCTTGCGCGAGTTACTCGGGCGCACGCGGTACGACGCGTCGATGGTCGAACGCAGGGAGCGACTGAACGCGCACATCAGCCAGCGCTTGTCTGCTCTGCTGCTCGTGCGTGCGGAGCGCATCGGGCACCCCGACCCCGAAGCCGCGGTGAGCTTCGGCTTGCGAATCGTCTTCGGAACGCTCGAGCAAGCAATCCTCTTCAATGATACCGGCGCATATGGCGTCCCGGCGTCGGACGACAAATTGGCCGAAGAACTCACCCGTGCGTTCCTCGGTTATCTGGGTGTGTTCGAACGAACGTGATTCCACTGGTACCCGCGCGGTCCAGCGAGACAGAAAACAAGGAGACCGAAATGGCAATCAAATTCCCTTCCATCGACTTCTTTCGAGAACTGGCCCGCCGCATGGCGGACAATGCGGCCGAGTTCGAGAAGCTGGGCTTCTGCGACACCGTGATGGGCGTCAAGGTGGACGGCGATTCTGCTCACCTCTACGCGCTCACCTTCGACGTCTTCGACTGCACCGACGTCCGCGAACTCGCGAGCCCGGATGACGTCGAACTCGACTTCACCCTCGAAGCACCGCTCGCGCTGTGGCGTGAGATGTTCGAGTCGATCAAGAAGACCGGAACGCCCGAGCCGGCCTACACCCTCAACAGCCTCTCCCACGTCGGCGATCGCATGAAGGTCGTCTACGACGATCCGGAGGGTCACGACAAATTCTACCGCTTCATGGCCACGCTCCAGGCGTTCGTCGACCAGACGTCCGACTTCGACATCGAATGGGCCTGATCGCGCACCATCGCGCGCGCCGAGCAACCACGATTCCACGATTCATAAAGAACCGATAAGGATTTCTTCAATGGGCTACTACGGAACGAACGACTTCTCCTACAACTCGGATTTCAATCTCCGAATCCGCGACATCAAGAAGGGCAATCTCGACTTCGGCTGGCTCGACGACGCGCGCGAGACCGTCGAAGTGCGACGCCGAGACCCGCGACGCGGGCTCACCATCGAAGACTGCGAGGTTGGCCCCTACGCGATCGAGAACACCCCTGAAGTGATCCGCGAAAACCGCGGCCTCGCCCCGCGCGGCGCGATTCTCGACGCCGCGACGGTCCAGCCCGACCTCGGCCCCTCGCTCAACAAGAAGTCCGACGTCTGGGGCTACCGCGTCCAGCGCTACTGGGAAGAAGCCATGAGTCGCCAGTGGAACGTCTCGACCGACGTCCCCTGGCACGACATGGACAAGCACAACATTCCCGACGATCTCGAGATCGCCTTCTGCCAGCTCTGCACGCTGCTCTCCGAGGTGGAGATGATCGCCACGGACCTCCCGGCGAAGTGGAGCCACCACATGAACAGCTACTTCCAGGAGGTGAAGGGCTTCATCGCAACCCAGGCGATCGACGAAGCACGTCACGCCGAAGTCTTCCGCAAGCGTGCGCTGGCCGGTGCCGGCCTGTTTCGCGCGAGCGTGCGCGGTGAGCATGCGCTCAAGGGCATCCTCGAAGCGGACAGCTACAGCGAGGGCAGCGTTTTCCTGCACGTGCTCGGTGAGGGGTTCATCCTCACTCTCTTCCGCTCGAGCGAATTCATTTCGCCGACGCCGGTCGAGCAGCGCATGTTCCAGCTGGTGATGCAGGACGAAGCGCGGCACGTGTCCTATGGCCTTCAGCATCTCAAGTACCTGATGGACAACTGCCCGGAAGTCCGGCCGCAGATCAACGGCTTCCTCGACGAGGCCGAGCGACACCTGACCGGTCTGTTCAACCCCGACCAGCTCGAGAGCATGATCGTGCTCGGCGGCAAGGGCACCAAGCCCGACCAGATCAAGAAGGGCATCGAGGTCGTGGGCGCCTTCCAGGGCAAGCAGATCGAAGAGTACTTCCACCGAGCCGAGCGGGCGGGGCTACCCGAGCGCCGAGAGCGAAGCCCCCTGCTCGAACTGCAGCAGCGCATGATCGCTGCGGCGATGTCCTGAGCGGAAGGAGGAAAAGACCATGGGCTATTACGCACGAGACGACTTTTTCAACAACCCCGAGTTGCTCGAACGCTCGGGACAGATCCTGAAGGGAAACGTCACCCTCGACTGGATGAAGCTCGACGTCGAAAGCGCGAAGTGCAGGCCGGCCGACAACCGCCGCGGGCTGACCTTCGACGACCTCAACGTCGGAAGCTACGCGTGGGACGCGATCCCCGAGAAGATCCGGCACAACTACTCGATGGCGCCGCGCGGTGCGGTCCTGCCGCCGGGTCTCCCCCACCTCGGTTACGACATCAATCGCAAGAGTGAAGTCTGGTCGAACAATGGGCCGGCTCTCTACGAAGAGTCGAAGGCGCGCCATTGGATCCCGTCGCGAGAGGTGCCGTGGGACGCGGTCGAACAGGTCGGGCATTCGGAAGAGTTCGAGCGCGGCCTGGCGCAGCTCTATACGGACCTGACGGCCATGGCCACGGTGTTGGGCGACATCCCGTCCAAGTGGGTCTGGCGCATCAACCAGGAATTCGTCGAACTCAAGATGTGGCAGTGCACCCAGATGTTCGACGCCGCACAGCTCGCGGACGTGTTCCGCAAGCGTGCGATCGCGGGGGGCACGGGCCTTGGCCGCGACCACGCACCACTGGGTGAGCTCGCGAAGACGGTCTTCGACTCGGGTACCTACCCCTGCGCGTCGGCCTCCACGCACCTGCTCTTGTGTGGTCTGATGCAGATCCTGTTGCGGCATGTCGGTGCCGTTTCGGAGAACGCCGCCGACGAGACGATCGCGCGCTTCGGCATGCAGGACGTGTCCCGGTCGTTGGCCTACGGGATCGGCCACATGAAGTACCTGCTGGCCGAACGACCGCACGAGACGACGAGCCTGTCGGGGCATCTCGACGAGGCGGAAAACGCGACGGTTGGCCTGCTGGCATCGCCGATCTTCATCTCCACCCTCGCGCTGCTGACTGCGGGGAGTCGGGAAGGTGCCGCATCGGGCGTGCCGCAGGTGATCGCGCTCTATCGCCGCTTTGCCGACGAGCACGCGGCGCGGCGTGAGGCTGCTGGGATCCCGAGCAGCGAAAGCCCGCTCGAAGCGTTCGTGCAACAGCTCGAAGCGTAACGAACGGGAATACCCGGAAGGCGAAGGGGCGGGCCGTGATTCGGCCCGCCCCTCTTTCGTTTCTCGACCTTCTGTCGGCCGGCTACGACTTCTTCTCGGCGTGCTTCTTCAGCATGGCCAGGAACTCACCCTGCTTCGCCAGGTACTCTTCCTTCTCCGCCGGGCCAACGCCCTCGAGCCCTGCTTCGTCCGGCCGGATTTCGCGCGTCCAGGCGGCGAATTCGAGCATGATGCCGTCGGGGTCCCAGAAGTACATCGAGCGAACGAAGACGTCGTCGGTCACCTCCGCACTCGCCTGCATGGGCGAGTTGTCGTGGTTCACGATCTCGGTGACTTCGATCCCCTTCGCGACCAGGCGCTCGCGGTATTCCTCCATCTTCTCCGGCGCGACATCGAAGGCGATGTGGTTCATCGAACCGTGCGCGGTGGCGATCGACCCCTCCCCGACCTGGCGAGCGGGAGCCGCCACGCCGGGTGCCTTCGGCGGCGATTCGGGGAACCAGAAGAAGGCCAGCGCGTTCCCTCCGCCCATGTCGAAGAAGAAGTGCTGCCCCATGCCACCGGGCAGGTCGATCGTCTTGGTCAGCGGCATGCCGAGCACGTTCGTATAGAAGTCGACCGTGCGCGCCATGTCCTCGCACACCAACGCGACGTGATTCACACCCCGCAGCTCGAATTCCTTGTTGCCTTCACTCGCCTGGTTGGCCATGTCTCACTTTCTCCGCCTTCCGATCGATTCTAACAGGAACTTCGCAGCACCCGTCCGGCGGACACACCCTGGTGCTCGCCGTCCTTCATGAAGATCTGCCCATTGACGAGCGTGTAGTCGTAACCCGAGGCGCGCTGGATGAAGCGGTGGGCACCGGCCGGCAGGTCGTCGGTGTATTCCGGCGGGTGGACACTCAGCTTGCTCTGGTCGATCACGTTGATGTCCGCAAACGCGCCGGGGCGCAACTCCCCGCGATCGCCGATCCCCAGGAACTGCGCCGGCTCGCTGGTGAGCTTGCGAATGCCTTCGCCAATGGACATGAGCCCTCGTTCGCCGACCCAGTAGCGCAGGAAGAACGTCGAAAAGCTCGTGTCGCAGATCTGGCCCACGTGTGCACCCGAGTCGGCGAGGCCCAGGAGCATGTTGGGGTCGCTCAAGAGCTCTCCCACGATGTCGATGTCGTAGTTCGCGAACGGGAAGATGAAGTACGCCTTGCCGTCGGCTTCGAGTACCATGTCGATGAAGGCGTCGGCGGCGGTCGTTCCGCGCCGCTTCGCGATCGCGAGCAGGCTGTTTTCTTCCGAGAAGTCGTAGCGAGCGTTGCCATCCTCGACGACCAGGTGGTAGATCATCGAAAGCTGTTCGTCGGTGGCGGCTTCATTGCCACCGCGCACCAGTTGGGCGCGACGCTCGGGGTCGCGCAGCGCTTCGAGCCGGTCTTCCAGTGCGAGGTCCTTGAGGGCGAGCCACGCGAGGCTCTGATCGAAGGGCGTGATGTTTGGCAGCCCGACCACGACACCGATCGAGCGGACTTCGGTCTGCGGGGCCAGCTTCGCACCCTGTGCGTTCGCCCTGGAGATCTGTCCCACGAGATCGCGCCAGAGCTCGGGGTTGTCGCGATTCTGGACGACCGCAAAGGTGAAGGCCGTCCCGGTCGCGATGGAGATCTCCTTCATCATTTCGATTTCTTTTTCGTGCGGTGTGGGATCACCGACCTCGACCGGTGGCACCCAACCGTAGATGCCGTGCCCGGCTTCCTGGATCACCTTGCCGAACGACATCAACTCGTCGAGTCCGGCGAAGGTGCCGGGCACGAAGCGGCCGTCGGGCGTGGTGTGGAGGAAGGAACGCGACGTCGAGAAGCCGAAGGCGCCGTCGTCGAGCGCACTCTTGACCGAAGCGAGCATCGCCTGGCTCTCTTCCTCACTCGGCTCGGCGCCCTCTTCCATGCTGCGCTCACCCATCGCCTGGAAGCGCACCGCCGTGTGACCGACCAGGGACGCCACGTTGACGCCCATCGGAAGGGAGTCGAGGGTGTCGAGATAGTCGCCGAAGCTCCCGCCCGGGAAGCGGTTGCCGGCGAGGATCGCTTCGGCGGGAATGTCCTCGACCGACTCGAGGAGCTTGACGAGGAAGCCAGCTTCTTCGGGGCGCGCTGGCGCCAGGCTCAAGCCGCAGTTTCCGTTCAAGATGGTCGTGATGCCGTGCCAGCAGGGAGACGATGCGATCGGGTCCCACATCACTTGCGCGTCCATGTGCGCATGGATGTCGACGAAGCCCGGGGTGACGAGCTTGCCCGTGGCGTCGATCGTCTGCTTCGCTTCGTCTTCGACGACGCCAACTTCGACGATGCGCTCGCCGTTGATCGCCACGTCTGCTCGCTTGGGTTCACTACCCGTTCCGTCTACGACATCGCCGCCTCGGATGATCACGTCGTACATCTGCAATGGCCTCCACGCCTGGTTGATTTCTGGCTGCGGACGTTAGTGATTTCAGACGTCGCCGCAGTTCGCGTCTTGGCCCGGTGCTGCTCGGGCGAGGCTTCCCGACGCACGTTCGCCCGCCAGCAGATGATGCGCAGGCAGACGCAGGCTCGGGTCAAGGCAGTGCTTCCAGTGTCTCCATCAAGCGACCCGAAAGGCCGCCGCAGACGATCTCGCACAGCTCCACGATGGTGGGGCTCGCTCATCTTGAGGAGTTCACTCACGCTGCCCGGGCTCCCTCGACGCGCACCCTGCACCGAGCCCGCCGTGAAGCCACCCTAGAGCAGGGAGAGGCTGCTGCAAATTATACAGTTGCTCTTTATACTTGCTTCACATCAGGGAATGGCAGCCGAGGCCATCGGGCGCTTGTTCCGGCAACGGCTTGCGGCAGGTCGTTGCGCGCTGGAATGAGCTGGCGCGACTCGCTGCGATCAGCCCTCTCGCGTCCGGCTCGCTGCGGCTTCCCCGGTCGGCTCAGCTGGTAGCCGTTCCAGCAGCTCGGAGAGGGCGTCGGAGAGGCCAGCGGTGATGCCCCAGAGGTCGGGAAGGACCTCGCGGCATGCGGAGATGCCCACGTCGAGACCACCCCCGACGCTGATGACGGTGATGTTCAGGCCAACTCCGTCGAAGATCGGGCCCAGCGGGTAGACCCCCTCGATCTTGGCTCCGCCGAAGTACATCGCCACGGGCGGCCCTGGGACATTCGACACGACCAGGTTGCAGAAGGGCGTGATGTGGCTGGAGAGCCCGAGACCCGTGTACAGGCGGGCGATCGTTCCCAGAAGGAGCGGCGACGGGATCTCGGTAAACTCAGCCAGAGCGCCGCCGAAGAAGCCGCCTTCGCGCTGCTTCTCGACTTCGCACGTTCGGTGGATGGCGTTCAGCCGCTCGACCGGGTCGGCCACGTCGGATGCCAGGCTGGCAAAGATCACGGAGTAGGAGTTCGTCAGATCGTCACCGCCGGCCTCGTGCGTCGAGACAGGGACTCCGGCAACGACGGGCTCGCCCGTAGGCTCCCCCCTCTTGCGCAGCTCGGCGCGGACCGCACCACCGACGAGGGAAAGGACGACGTCGTTCAGCGTCACCCCGAAAGTACTCGCGACCACCTTGATATCGGAGAGGCTCAGCTCGGCGTATGCGGCGCTGCGGCGGGGAGTAATGCGATCGTTGAAGATGGTGCGGCCCACTGCGACCGGATCGGGGAGCGATACTTGATTGCGGTCGCCCTTGACCCGACTCGTGAGCTGGGAGAGCAGCGAGCTAGCCGCGAGCTTGCCGATGCGCAGGGGCCTCTCGACGACCTTGGGAACGGCGTGCAGGAGCATCTGGAGCTTGCCGGGAATCGGCTCGTGCGGCTGCAGCTTCACATCGGGCAAGCTCGCTGCCTCGGGCGCGAGGCTGACGAGCGAAGCCATGAACTCCATTCCTGCCACGCCGTCCATCAGAGAGTGATGAATCTTCGCCAGGATGGCGATGTGGCCGCCCGCTAGCTCCTCGACGATCGCCATCTCCCAGAGCGGCCGGCCGCGGTCGAGCTGTCGGCCATTCATCTCGGCCGCCATCGCCGCCACCTCGCGAGGGCCCCCAGGCTTGGGCGCGGCCATCCGACGAATGTGCAGATCGATATCGATGTCATCGTCCTCCACCCAGACGGGCCGAGCGATACCGAAGGGCACCTCGACGAGCCGGCGACGCAAAGGGGGCGCAGCGGCGAGCCTGGAAGCGATGAAATCGCGAAGCTGTTCGAAGCGATATCCTGCGGGCACGGTCCCTGGATCAAGAACCATGACGGCCATCATGTGCATGTGATTGGCAGGAGTCTCGGCGGCAATGAAGGCCGCATCGAGCCCCCCTAGTCGTCTGGGAGCCATACCTCTGCCTCGTTCCTCTGTTGCTGAGAGGTTTCCTGGGTCGATGGTACGCAGTGGTCACCGATCCCGGTGTGTCGAATCTGCCACCTGTCGGTGTCCTTGGAACCACACCAGCAGGGCCATCGCACCAGACGAGACCCCGAACCTCAGCGGATCCCGAGCGAGTCGAAGTGTCGCGTAATCGACGCGACGACCTGGGCCCTGCCAAATGGTGCCAGGTGGCTGCCCGAGAACCAATGGATCGCAGGCTCATCCCAGTGCTCCCAGAGCGCTGTCGGGTGCTCGGGCGGGACGACTCGATCCCCCCGGCCGGCGACGATCAGGATTCGCTCTCTGGGGACGCGCCGAGCGTGAGCCAGGGGAGAGTGAACTCGGAATGCCGCGCGCAGCTCCGCTTCGTCGATCGGCCCACCACCCGCGCTCGCGCCATGGCGCGTGCCGCGGAACACCCGCCAGGCCAGGTCGCCCATGCACGCGGGCGGCACGATGGGTACGGCGAAATCAAAGTCGTCGCACAGCCCGATGGCGAGCGACGTCAGGTACCCGCCCAGGCTCAAGCCGAGCAGCCCTACCGGTGCATCGTTCTGTTCGCGCAGCCAGTTTCGAAGCACGAGGATCTCGTAGATGGCTTCTCGGACGGCCTCGGCCAGCCGCCCGACGTGAGGCACGGCGAAGTGCTCACCCGAAAAGCGAGCCTCGTCCGGCTTGCGCGCGCCGTGATGCGGCAGTGTCAACAGCGCAACGTCGAGTCCGTGGTCGAACCAACGCTGTGCAAACAGCGCCGGGGCATCAATGGCGGGCCTCCCCATGGCGAAGCCGTGGAGTGCGAGGACGGTTCCGCGCGTCGCACCGCCGTCGTGTTGCCAGTGCTCGACGTGCATGGGGCCACCGTTCGAGATGGCATCCACAGCGCGTGCTCCCGGCCCGGTATAGGGCCGGTAGCGCGCAACGAGGTGGCGCCGCGCGATGGAGCCTCCCGAGACCTTGCGTCGACTGTACACCCACTCATCATGCGGCAGCGCTCGTTCGTCCGCGAAGTCGAAGAAGCTCCTGGGCGATGAGACGAGAGTGGGGTGGCGCATTGCATCCGCGGAGTCGCGCAGCGCCTCGAGGTCACTGTGGTCGGGGATCAGTGCCCGTTCGACCACGACCTGCACACCTCGCATCATCGCAGAGTCGAGGGCCGACCCGACGCTGGTCCACAATCGCTCGCGGCCAGCAGTTCGCGTGGGGCGCCCCTGCGGCAGAGCCGGAATCGCAGTGGCCGTGTGCATTGCCGATCCTCTCCATCCTATGCAGCACAGTGTACGCTTTTGCGGCCTTCCCTTGGGAGAGAAATCACCGCAGGCGGGGCATCGAGAGGAGTGGCCTGGCGCGAAGGATCGAGACCCGGCAGGGGATTCGTCGTGGCTTGAGAGCTGAGCCCGCTCTCGTTGCCGCTCGCAAGCTTCGGCCTCCGGCAGATTGCGGAAGAGCCCCGGGCCAAACGAGGCGCGCCTAAGGGACCCCACCCGCGACTCCGAGCGGGACCGAGAGATCCAGAGCGAGAACGACCCCCGCCAACAAGATCGTCACGGCCAAGCTCTGCCTACGAGAACGAGGGGGCGGTGCCGCTCCCATGTGTCTTGCCTCCGTCCGTGCCGAGATGGGTAGCTCACCTGGTTTGGTTCGTAGCCCCAGGCAGTGGTGTTTGCGCCCCTGCACTCAGAACCGTGATCGAGTTCTCGGGCCTTCGGTCGGAGGTTTTCCGGTCACCTTGTCGTGTGAGTGAGGCGCTTTGAATCAGACTCGAATCCATTGCGGGGCAACGTGTCACGCCGATCGACACGCAACGCCCTGCTGCATTGGATTATCCAATGGCGTGGGTGATACAGCCAACCATTGGGCTGGTGCTCACCTGCATCGGCATCGGCATTGGCAATTGAGGGGTTGAGACTAGGCAGCGAACGCCACCGCTAGCAGTTCTGTTGGAATCGTGGTTGAAGCGTTCCGTGGGAGGAAGCCTGATGGATCGCGGGTCCGGAGTGAAGCGACGAGATTTCTTGAAGGGCACCGGGGCGACATTCGCCGCTGTCGCTGCTGGCGAACTGCTCTCACTCGGAGTGCTCAAGCCTGCATCCGCGTCGACGAACCCGCTGGCCAGCTATCCGAACAGGGATTGGGAGTCGCTCTACCGCGACGTCTACTCCTACGACGATTCCTTCGTCTTCGTCTGCACGCCGAACTGTACGCACAACTGCTACTTGCAGGCCTACGTGAAGAACGGCGTCATCACGCGCTGCAGCCCAACGCAGCGCTACAACGAGGCGACCGACGTATACGAAACGAAGGCCTCGCAGCGGTGGGATCCCCGCCACTGCAACAAGGGCGTCGCACTCGTGCGCCGGTTCTCCGGTGATCGCCGAGTAAAGAGCCCGAAGATCAGACGGGGCTTCATGGAGTGGGTCGAGCGCGGCTTCCCCCGAAACGAGGACGGACTACCGCCGGCCGAACTCTTCCGCCGTGGTGAAGACACCTTCATGACACTGGGTTGGGACGAGGCCTTCTCGATCATCGCGAGAGTTCAAGAGCATCTGGCTCGCTACTACTCGGGTGACAAGGGAGCCCAGCGACTGCTGGAACAGGACTATCACCCCGAGATGGTCAAGGCATGCGAGGGCGCGGGCACGCGCACGCTCAAGTTCCGCGGCGGCATGCCGGTGCTCGGTTCGATCAAGCTCTTCGGTCAGTACCGCCAGGCCAACTCGATGGCTCTGCTCGATACCTACGTTCGCGGCGTGGAGCCCGATCAAGCGAAGGGCGGCACGGGTTTCGACAACTACACCTGGCACACCGATCTGCCGCCCGGGCATCCGATGGTGTGCGGCCAGCAGACCATCGACTTCGATCTGGCCAACGTCGAGTACTCGAAGGCCGTGGTGTGCTGGGGGATGAACTGGATCTCCACCAAGATGCCCGACGCTCACTTCCTCACGGAGGCGAGGCTGAAGGGCACCAAGGTGATCTCCGTGACCACCGAGTACAGCTCCACAGCTTCGAAGTCGGACGAGATCATCGTCATCCGGCCTGGGACGGATCCAGCATTCGCACTGGGCGTGGCTCGCGAGATCATCGACGAGGGGCTCTACGACGGAGAGTTCGTCAAGGGGCACACGGATCTTCCCCTCCTCGTGCGGATGGATACCAAGGAGTTGCTGCGGGCAGCGGACGTCATCCCCGGCTACGAAAACGCTGAGCTGAAGCGCACGAAGGTGTTGAAGCCCGGCGAAAACGTCGTCCCCTACGCGACGAACGAGGGCCACCCTGCCGTCAAGGAGGAAATGCGCGACGAATGGGGTGACTTCGTTGTCTGGGATTCGAAGCAAGCAGCCCTTGCAGCGGTTTCGCGCGACGACATAGGCAAGTACTTCTTCGAGCGCGGTGTAGACCCGGCATTGGAAGGGACGTTCAAGGCCAAGGTCGGTGGGACGACGGTAGAGCTGCGGCCGGTCTTCGACCTGGTTCGGCAGCACCTGCGTGATACATGGTCCCTCGAGAACACGACGAAGGTCACGTGGGCGCCGGCGAGTGCGATCAAGAGTCTGGCTCGGGCATACGCCGACAATCCCGAGCACGTGCTGACTCCAGTCGGCATGGGCCCGAATCAGATGTTCAACGCGGATCAGAAGGACCGAGCGATCATGCTGGTCGCCAGTCTCACGCGGAACGTCGGCTTCCGCGGTGGCAACGTCGGCAGCTACGCGGGCAACTACCGGGCCGCCTATTTCAACGGGATGCCGCAGTACATGGCGGAAGATCCCTTCGATCCGGAACTCGATCCCAAGAAGAAGGTTCGCATCCGCCCTACGACTCGGATGCAGTCAGCGCACTTCTACAGTCATGGCGATACGCCGTTGGATGTGCATGGCAACGTCTACAACGGCAAAACCCACATGCCGCTGCCGACGAAGCATCTCTGGTTCTCGGCTTCGAACTCCCTGCTCGGGAATGCCAAGGGCCACTACGACGTGGTGATGAATCTGCTGCGTCATCCCGGATACCGGGCCAAGTCTCAGAGTAAGCGCATGATCGATGCGGTGATCGTGAACGAGTGGTGGTGGACCGGCAGCTGCGAGTACGCGGACATCGTCCTCGCGGTCGACTCCTGGGGCGAGTACAACGTCCACGACATGACGCAGTCGTGCACGAATCCCTTCATGCAGGTCATGCCGCTGAGCAAGATCGACCGTATCCACAACACGCGCTCCGATTCGGAAACCTACCTGGGCGTTGCGGCGAAGCTGGCGGAGATCACTGGGGATCAGCGCTTCAACGACTACTGGCACTTCATCGAGAAGGACAAGGCCGCCACCTACATCCAGAGGGTCCTGGACCACAGCAACATCACGAAGGGGTACGAGTTCGAGGACCTGCTGGAGAAGGCGGAAAAGGGCGTGCCCGTCATGATGATGGGACGGACCTATCCGAAGTTCATCGGCTACGAACAGAGCGTCGAGTGCCAACCCTGGTACAACCGGACAGGGCGGCTCGAGTTCCTTCGCGATGAGCCCGAGTTCAGGGTGCACGGCGAAAATATTCCACTTCACCGTGAGCCGATCGATTCGACCTTCTACGAGCCAAACGCCATCGTCGCAGCACCTCACCCGCTGATACGGCCGGACACGCCAAAGGACATGGGCTTCTCTGAGAATGACCGGCACGGCGAGACGAGGCAGGTGCGGAATGTCGTGCTCACGCCGAGTGAACTCCTGAAGACACAGCACCCGCTGATGTCTCAGGGCTTCACGCACCAGTGGATCACACCCAAGTATCGCCACAGTGTGCACACGCTGGTCGCGGATCTCGACATCCTGGCCGTCTGGTGGGGGCCGTACGGCGACATGTACCGCCACGACAAGCGCATGCCCTGGGTGGGTGAAGGTTATGTCGACATCAACCCCACGGATGCCAAGGAGCTCGGAATCGGTGACGGTGACTACATCTGGGTAGATGCCGATCCCGAAGACCGCCCCTTCCATGGATGGCAGGAGCGCCCCGCTGAGGCCAAGGTCTCCCGTGCCATGGTGCGTGCGCGGTACTACCCGGGTACACCACGGGGCGTAGCCAGAACGTTCTTCCACTTTGCTGGGGCTTCCTTCGGAAGTATCAAGGGGCAAGAATCGCGGGAAGACGGTCAGGCGAAGAGCCCGACCACGGGTTACCAGGCGATGTACCGCTTCGGGAGTCACCAGAGTGGCACGCGTTCCTGGTTGCGTCCGACGCTCCTGACCGACTCGCTGGTTCGCAAGGATCTGATGGGCCAGATGATCGGGACCGGCTTCTGCCCGGACGTCCACTGTGCAAACGGTGCACCTCGCGAATCATTCGTGAAGTTCACCAGGGCCGAGGCGGGCGGAAAGGACCGGTCGAGCCCCTGGGAGCCCATCGCATTCGGCATACGCCCCGGACAAGAGAGCGACGACATGAAGCGGTACCTGAAGGGCGGGTTCACCAAGGTGGAAGGGAGCTGATCTGATGGCGAAGGTATTCAATTGGCAGTTGGGCCGTGAGATGGATTACCCGTACAAGGACGCCCGCCCAAAGAAGCAGGTGGCCTGGGTGTTCGACACGAACAAGTGCATCGCCTGCCAGACTTGTTCGATTGCCTGCAAGACAACATGGAGTTCCGGCCGCGGTCAGGAGTACATGTTCTGGAACAACGTCGAGACCAAGCCCTACGGCGGGTATCCCAAGGCCTGGGATCTGAAAGTGTTGAACAAGATCGGCCCGGGAACCTGGAAGGATGGTATCTACGACGGCAAGACCATCTTCGAGGCTGCGGACCAACGAAACGAGAAAATGGTTGGCTATCGGCCCGGTGACGAGGAGTGGAACCATCCCAACATCGGTGAGGACGTCATCGCTGGCGGCGAGATGCCGCAGGGTGCTCACATCGAGGGTGATACCCACCCGATGTGGTTCTTCTATATGCCCCGTATCTGCAATCACTGCACACATCCAGCCTGCCTGGCGGCCTGTCCGCGCAAAGCGATCTACAAGCGTGAGGAAGACGGCATCGTGTTGATCGACCAGAGTCGCTGCCGCGGGTATCGCGAGTGCGTGAAGGGCTGCCCGTACGGAAAGCCGATGTTCCGAGCCAATCATGAGGTCTCGGAGAAGTGCATCGGTTGCTACCCGAAGATCGAGCAGGGCAAGCAGACCCAGTGCGTGGAGCAGTGCATCGGAAAGATCCGTGGGCAGGGTTTCTTGACGGACCCCAAGGAGGGCAAGCCGGACCCCAGCAACCCGATCGACTACCTGGTCCATATCCGGAAGATCGCTCTTCCGCTCTATCCGCAGTTCGGTACCGGCCCGAACGTCTACTACATACCGCCGATTCACGTGCCGGCGGACTACCTGAATCAGGTATTCGGGCCTGGTGTGCAGGATGCAATCGACGCGTACAGGGCCGCACCCGAGGATGATACGTTGGCCGGTCTGCTTCAGCTCTTCGGAAGCGCTCCCGACATCATGGAAACCTTCAAGGTGAAGAAGAAGATCGCGTACGGATACAACGGCAAGGGCAAGAAGGTCGCGGAAGTACCGATCACCGAGCCGCCGCAGATGCGCAAGTCGTACGACAAAAAGCGAGATGTCTACCGGCTGGATGTGACCTGAGTCGCCCCCGTCAACGCATGTGGCGGACTCGAGCGGCCACTGCGGTCCGTCTCCTGCCGTAGCGGGTCGGTGTCGACGTTCGCAGCACGGAGTCCAGAGAAGGAAGAGGAGAAGCACGATGGTCAAGACCTGCAGCCTGGCGATCGGTATGTCGCTGTTGATGACGCAATTGCTGGTGCAAGGAGCCATGGCGGAGCCCACTGGCCCCGCGGAGGTACGTGTGGTCTTCGTGAGAGACGGGGTCTTCACGAGCCCGACCGACGCCGCTTGGCAAAAAGTCCCAGAGACGACGTACTCGCTCCAGGCACAGCAGATCACCCCGCCCGTTGGCGGCGGAAGCGTCTCCAAGGTCTCCGTTCGAGCGACTCATGACGGTGATGAGATCGCCTTCCGCCTCGAGTGGTCCGATTCGAGTGCAGACCGAGGTGTGGGTACGGACACCTTCCGCGACGCTGCGGCTATTGGGTTCCCGGTGGGTAGGCCCAACGTGGCGCCTTCGCCGTTCATGGGGGACGAGGAGCATCCCGTCGTGATCTGGCAGTGGGCCGCCGACTTCGATGCCGACGCCGAGGGCAGGAGTCGTTTCGGCGAGCGCTATCCCCATTCTGAGGGCGTCTGGATCTTCCCTCAGGATCTGAGCTTGAGGAGAAAGGTGCGAGGCTGGAGAGGTGCGGACCCGGTCATGGAGTACGTGGCCAAGGGCTTTGGAACACTCACGCCACGAATGGGAACAGATGTCGAAGGGGCGAGCCAGTACAAGCGCGGGCGATGGAACGTGGTGCTTCGCCGCAAGCTCGAGACCTCCAACGACGAGGATCCCGTCTTCGTTCCTGGTGGCACGTCGTCCTTGATTCTGGCCGTATGGGATGGCGACAAGAAAGAAGTGAACGGTCGAAAAGCGGTGACCTATCAGTGGGTCCCGGCGAGGTTGGATGCTCTCGGCAGCCCGACCGCGAAGGCCGATCTGGGTGTGACAAGTGCCCGCCACTAGCCCCGACATAGATTCGGACCTCCTGTTGAGCGTCGACCGCGCGCGGGTCTATCGGGCACTGGCGGGGCTCTTTCGGACGCCCGACGGAGAGTCGCTCGGGGAGGCGCGCGAACGCAATCTGCCCGAGCTCTGTGAATCCCTGGAGCGCTTGACCGAAGGGGGTGATGGCTCCACTCTCATTGGTGAGGCGAGAGCTCTGTGCGAGCTCTTCGAAGACACAGAACCGGAACGGATGCGCAGGGGGCACGACCTGGCATTCGATGAGAGTAGTGCGATTCGTTGTGCGCCGACGGAGATGGATCAGCTCGACGGAACCCCGCAGCTCGAGCTGACTCGGACCTTCGAGATGGCCGATGTCGGCGGGTTCTACAAGGCCTTTGGTGTGGAACTCGGCGATAGCGAACAGCGCGTGGACCACATCGTGGCCGAGCTCGAATTCATGAACCTGTTGGCGGCGAAAGAATTCACAGCACTGAAGGAGGAGGGGCCCGGGGAAAACGCGCAGATCTGTCGTGACGCCTCGCGCGTCTTCCTGCGCGACCATCTGGTGCGCTGGGCACCCCGTTTCGGGGAATGCCTCTCGGCGGCAGATGGCGACCCGATCTACAGCGCCGCCGGTCGGCTACTGGGCGGCTTCATCGTCTTCGACGCTTTGCAGATCGATGCGGAGGGTGCACCCGTCCACAACATCGACCCGGCAGCAAGGAAAGACCTGCCCCAGTAGCTCTAGAGGCCCGCCGAAGCATGCCTGAAGATGGCAACCGTCCCCTGGCCGAAGCACAACTCGAGCACATCGCCGGGCACGCCCACGGAAACCTGATTGCCTTCGAGTTCACCGTATTCGGCGAGGCCGGCGAGGAACTGGGTGGCAACGTGGGCGAGAACCCGAGGATCTTTCAGGTCGGTGCCGGGGAAATGTTGCCTGCTGTCGAGCGAGCGCTCGTGGACCTGGCAGCGGGCGAGTGCCGGTCGATCGTTCTCTCACCCGGGCAGGCCTATGGCCCGATTCGCGACGAGGCTTTTCGAGAGTTTCCTCTCGACTCGATCCCCGAAGAAGCCCGTCAGGTCGGACGCAAGATCATGGGGCGCGGGCCAGATGGCTCAGAGGACGTGTTCGACATCGTGGCGATCCGTGACGACAAAGTGGTGATCGACATGAACCACCCACTGGCTGGTCGCACGCTCCGCTTCGAACTCAAGGTTCTGCACAACGACCCGTGGCAGGGCTGAAGGCGCTGAAGTTCCCTCATCTGTCTGTGCAAACTGATAGGGCCAGCGGCGCGACCTGAGCGGGCTTTCTGCTCCGGTGTCGATTAGCCTTTCGACATGCATTCACGGCAGTCCGTTCGCGTGATCGGGTTCTTGCCCGCCTCGGGGAGCCCAGCTCTTCAGGACCGCATTTGACATAGATCGAATTATCGGACGTGGAGCCGGGTAGGGGGGGATCTCCTGCACTGAACCGCCTGGTGGCCATCTCCCGAAGAAGATTCTGCTTGCCATTTCATGCCAAAACTCTCTTTTTATGGACGAACTGGGAAGGGGGCCACCGATACGCTGGGATGCGTGGGGCCTTTGGCCATCCGTCCGTGTTGCTCTCTCCCTAACCCTGCCCCGATTCCGTAGACACTTTGGTCAGGCCGAGCATGCAGGACTTTCCTGCCACCGGGCTCCTGTGACAGCCACCCCCGGGATGGGGGCGGAGCCCCCGTCCCGGGGGTGGCTGCGGTGCTTCAACTCGAACTCCACCGGACTCTGGTAGTCCAACGAAGAGTGCCGACGACGAACGTTGTAGAAGTTCTCGATGTAGTCGGCCACCGCTTCCTCTGTCGCGCTTCGCGACTGGAGCGGCATCTGGTAGATCAGTTCCGTCTTCAGCGTCCCGAAGAAGCTCTCCGCCACCGCGTTGTCCCAGCAGTTGCCTCGACGGCTCATGCTGCACATCAGGCCGGCCTCGTTGAGCGCATCCCGGTAGTCGCCACTCGCGTACTGACTGCCGCGATCCGACCAGAACGCGCCGGGCGGCAATGCGAGGATTCACCGGATCCGTGAACAATCCGCCGGCGGCACGAGGGGCCCTGAGGGGAGGCGTGCCTGCAGCCCGGGACCGGAAACGCGCGGGACACGACCGAGGTTCAGTCCTCGACCGGGCTCTCCAGCTCGACGCACCAGACCTGGCCGTCCTCGTCGGCCTCGGCGGAGAGCGCGATCGTTCCGATGTCGCCCGCCACGATGGCCTCGATCAGCGGCAGCGCCGCAGCGACGTGCAGGCCTTCGAAGACGTCCGCAGGGCGCGCCGGATCCAGCTTGCCGGCGCGCAGGCCGTGGAGCCGCGCCAGCGCGCCAGCCGGTCGGTCCGAGAGCAGCAGGGAGAGACCGAGGGGCGCCAGGGCATCCTTCCGCTCGAAGGGGGGCATCAGTGCCTCGTCGGCCAGGACGAGGGCGACCTCGCCGCCCCGAGCACCGAGCAGACACATCGCCTCGAAGAGCGCCGATGCGGCCAGCTCGTGACCGCCCGTCAGCGTGGTGGAGGGCGAGCAGTTCGTGCTCGCGATCGACGCATACCCGCTGGCGGTGTTGTGCACCGAGTTGTGGAACTTGGTCGGCGAGAGCTTGCCCTCGCCCTTCTGCATCAGGCCGAGCAGTGCGATGGCCGCCGAGTGCTCACCGTGAGCGGTCGCCCAGACGCTCGGCACGGTCGAGAGATCCGCTCCGCCCATGGCCGCGGCCTGCTCGAGCACGTCGATCCCGATCCGCGTGAGCGCGGTCGCCCGCCTGCGGAGCGGGCCGGCGAGCATCTTCGCCTCGGGCTTGTCCGCCTCTTCGTCGGGGCGGCCCTCACACCACGAGCGCGGACTCGGATACCCGGGCGTGAACAGGCCGATCCCTGTCACGTACGCGGCGCTCATGCCTCGGCTCCGAAGACGAGGCTGACATTGCTCCCACCGAAGGCGAAGGAGTTGCTGAGACCGATCCGGTAGTCGCCCTCGCGCACCTCGGTCGAGACCTCGATGCCGAGATCGGGCTCGACCGGCTCCGCGCCGGCACTCGGCGGCATCCAGCCTCCGCGGAGCGACTCCAACACGAAGACCGCCTCGGTGGCCCCCGCCGCACCGAGGGTGTGTCCGACGAAGCCCTTGGTCGAGACGACGATGGCCTTCGACCGTTCGCCGAGGGCGGTCCGAATCGCCCGGGCCTCCATCGCATCGTTGAAGCGCGTTCCGGTGCCGTGGGCGTTCACGAGATCGACGTCGCCGGGTGACACGCCCGCCTCGTCGAGCGCCGCGCGCATCGCCGCCGCCGCACCGGCGCCCTCGGGATCCGGGGTCGTCATATGGTGCGCGTCCGCACTCTCGCCCGCGCCCAGCAGCCGCGGCCCGCTGCCCTCGCGCTCGACCAGGGCGAAGGCCGCCCCTTCACCGATGTTGATCCCCAGGCGCTCGCTGCTGAAGGGACGTGCGATCCCCTCCGAGAGGAGACCCAGCGCCCGGAATCCGCGCAGGGTGATCTGACAGAGGCTGTCGGCGCCGCCCACCAACACGGCGTCGACCGCGCCGGAGTCGATCCACCGCTTGGCACTCGCGAAGGCCTTGCCGCTCGACGCGCAGGCGTTTGCGACGACCGTCGCCGGACCCTTCGCGCCCGAGAGCGCGCGAGTCACGCGCACCAACCCGTCCGCTGATCCCTGGAGCACGACGTCGAAGCCGGCGGGAACCGATCCGTCGTTCACGTGGGCCGAGTACGCGGACTCGATCTCGTCCATCGCCGCGGTGCTCGACCCCACGCAGACACCGACCCGCGTCGGGCCCCAGCGATCCAGAGCCCGTGCCACGTCCTCGGACATCTCGGAGAGGGCGCGCATCACGAAGCGGTTGTTGCGGGAATCCAGCCGAGCGAGCTCACCGGTCAGGGGAGGGAGGTCGTCGGAGACGGCACCGCAGGGGGTGGTGAAGCCGGTGTTCGCCGGCGGTGGTGAGAGCGATGGCTCGCCGGCGCGCAGCGCCCGCATGACGGCTTCGGTCGAATCGCCGAGGGAGTTCACCGCGGACCAGCTCGTGACCGGATACGCGCTGTGCTCGCCTCGACTCAACCGGTCCTTCCTCCGCTCGGGTCCCGCCCGGGTACCGATCATTGACCGTCGAGCCTCGCGACGACGGCCTCGTACCCGCACCAGTCGTTGCGAATCTCGGTCAGACCCGCGCCCTGTCCAGGGAACTCGTCAGGGTACTCGATCGCGACCTGGCTGGCAGCCGACTCGGTCCCCGGTGCCCGGAACGAACGCGTTCTCACCCCGTCGCGCCTCGACTCCTCGACGATCTCCTCCCCCCAGCTCCCGCCGGTTCCCGAGGTCTCGATCAAGTAGGCGCGATGCAGGACATCGACGACGAAGAGGGCGAGGTACGACAGACCGGGATCGTCGCCCGCGTCGACATCCAGCTCACGGCCGTGTTGCCGGACGGTGAACAGGCGAAGCCCGTGGGTCGCGAGGCCGACGATCACGAAGTCGTCGCCGACGCGATTCGCGACGACCTCGAGGCCGACTTCGCGTCCCCGGCTCTCGAGCTGCAGCCGAGCGCGCAACGCCAGCGCCTCCGGGAGGCGCTCGCTCGGCACGGGAACGACCGGGCAGCCGGTCTTCGGCGGGCGGGCGGGCGACGCGCACCCGCAGAGGACACCGACCAGGATCAGACAGCACCCCGCCCGGGCTGCACCGCGCATCACAGCCGCCGCGCCAGAGCGAGGGTGACCGGCGCCAGGGCGAGAGCCAGCAGGACACCGACACCCGTGGTGAGTCCGATGGACCGCAGGACGGGCTGGGAGGCGAGGGCCAACACGCCGAAGACGAAGACCGAGGTCAGACAGGAGACCATCAGGCTCGTCAGCATGGCGCCCTGGCGCGCGTGATCGCGCGCCGAGTCCACGGCGAAGATCCCGTAGTCGACACCCATCCCCAGAACCACCAGCGCGCTGATCGCGGAGACCACGTTGACCGGCGAGTCCAGGAGACCGAAGAGGCCGAAGGTCGCCAGGGCGCCGAGCCCGGCGGGCAGGGCCGCCAGCAGGCCGCGAAGGGGATGTCGGTAGCGCAGCTGCAGGACGACCAGCACCACCACCGCGCCGACCCCGAGCATCCGTACAGTCGATCGTCGATACCCCTGATAGACGTCGCTCATGATCGCCTTCTGATCGACGTAGTGGGCGCCGTCCAATCCTTCGAGCGCCGCACTCACCACGGCGCCCGAATCGACGCCGCGCAGCAGGGTGACGACCGAGTAGTGACCGTCCACCTCGACCAGAGACGCGAGCGCCCGCTCGAGGGGCGTACCGATCAGGTCGTCGGGCCGAAGGGGCGGCGCCGCGGGCTCATCGATGCTCTGGGCGAAAGCGGCGAACGCGCCCGGGCGAAAGCCCGCCGCGCCGAAGGCCGTGTCGATGCTCGCCTCGAGGCCGTCGGCATCGCGGAACGCGGCGAGGTTCCGTTGCTGGAGATCTTCCGAGAGGAGGAAGGAGCTCAGCGAGCCGATCCCCCCGATCTGGCCCGAGTCCACCAGAGCCGTCAGGCGCTCGGCGATACGCTCGTTCAGCACGAGCGCAGACTCCCGATCCGGAGCGAGCCCCACGACGAAGCGGCCCGGATCGAACTCGCCGACCTTGTCGGACACGCGACGCGCCTCGGCGAGGAGCACCGGATCCATGGTCATCAGTCCGGAAGGATCGTCCTCCCACTGCAGACGCGGGATCCCGATGGCGGCGATCGCGGCGAAGACGCAGAGGACGCCCACGAGCAGGGCGGGGCGTTCCGAGAGGCGATCGACGAGGCGAACGGAGCCGAGCGACAGCGCGCGCTGGGCGGGGGTCGCCACGGGCGGGCGGGTGAGGAACGCGGGCAGGCAGAAGAGGGTGAGCCCGAGGGCGATCGGGACGCCGATCGCCGCGAAGGTGCCCATCTCGGACAGCCCGGGGAAGTCGCTCAGGAAGAGCGAGAAGAAGGCCAGGGTCGTCGTGACGGCGGAGACCACCAGCGAAGGCCGGATCGACGCCACCGCCTGCCAGGCGGAGCCGGCGCCCGCGGTGAGCGCGTGGTGGTTCATGAGATGGATCGGGTAGTCGATCGCAACGCCGATCAAGACGAAGCCGAAGGCCAGGGTGATGTCGTGGACCGCGTCGGAGAGAGCCAGACTCGCCGCCAGAGCGAATGCGAAACCGCCGATCGGCACGATGATCGCGATCAGCAGATTGCGCAGCGAATGGAAGATCAGGAGGAAGAGGCCGAACACGACGCTGAGCGAGACCAGGGAGATGAAGTTCACGTCTCCCCGGACGCTCTTCTCCGAGGCCACCGCGAAGCGGTTCGCACCGCTCTGCTCCAGCAGGAAGCCGCCGCCGTGTTCGGCGGCGATGCGCTCGAACTCGGACTCGATGAACGTGAGCAGCCCGACCTGGCGCAGGGAGTCGAAGGGAGAGCTGCGCAGACCGAGCTGGACGAGGGCGAAGGGCGGATCGCCGGAGGCCGCAGCGCGACTCGCCCCGGGCTGGAAGTCCTGGACGCGAGCGAGAACGGCGTCGAAGAGCCCGAGCGGATCTTCCGGAGCCACCCGCGCCACGAGCATCCCATCCGGCGCCGCCAGGCGCGCCAGCAGGTGATCGGCCCGCCTCGCCAGGGCATCGGAAGCGAGGAGCTTCGGGATCTCGACCTCGGGATTCGCGGAGGCCAGGTAGACCCGCCGGTCGAAGTAGAGTTCGTAGAGGCTCCGCATGGTCCCGGGATCGAAGCCTGCCTCCACCCAGGCCACCTCCTCGTGCTCCCGCAGGCTTCCGGCCAGCTCCTTGGCCACCCGGCCCGGGTCTTCGCCGCCCTCGATCGAGAGGACCATCCGGCGCGAGAGGGGCGACTCGAGGAGGTCGAGGGAGATCCGGATCAGCTCGGCATCCACCCGGGACGGCAGGAAGTGCATGATGGATCCGTTGAGCTCGAGACGGGCAACGCCGTAGAGGCCCGCTGCCGCTATGCAGAGCAAGGTCCAGATCCGTCGGCTGCGATCGCTCATCGCGGCTCGTAGGACTCGAAGAAGCGCTCGCCGGCACCGGTGAATTCGAGCCCGAACGCGACGTCGGACAGGCGGGTGACGGTCTGGTCGCCGCTCTTCTCATGGGTCTCGACGCTCGCGATCGAGCCCCCCACGCCCGTGACCCGCACCCGGTCCACGATGGCTGCGAGCTCCGCGTCCCTCGGCAGGAGATCGAGGCGCCAGCGATCGCCCTCGGCGACGTACTCCACGCGGTGGCGCGTCTCCAGCTCGACCAGATCGCCTCGCAGCAGGAGCGCGAGGTTGCCGACCAGACCACGCGCGAGCGCGCTGGCACCCAGGTCGAGCTCGCGCCGACCGGTCTCGTCCTCGACGGACACCGCCGTGCCCCGGACGATCACCGTCGACGCTCCGGGATCCGTGGTGACACGGGCCAGCCGATCCGGCGGGTCGAAGTACAGGACGCCGTGGGTCGTGATGTCGCGCGCCAGGATCGACATCGTCTTGGCTTCGTCGAAGCGGGCGCGCACGCCCCGACTCTTCGCGAAGAACGCCATGAGCGCCTCGACCGTCGCAGGCGCGGTCTTCGGCACGACCAGAGGACCCTGCGCAGCGGCGAACGACGCGCCGAAACTACAGAGCACGATCCACAGCGCGCCCACTGCCCGGAGCCCGCCGTCGACGCGATGCCGCGCACGGAGGCCGATCCTGCCTGCCCGCTCAGCCTTGAATCCTCTGGGCCAGTCCACCGTGGACGACCGCGCGACCCCGTGGGGGGATCGGCGCCGATCGGCCGAGCACGCACCGACTCGGCGCTCGGCGGTGGAGCCGCTCGGAGTGATCGCGTGCCCGCCCATTGCGGTCGACTGTATATTGCATTCGATGGAAGAAACCACCACGTCCGGCGACGCGTCACCCCCCGCGCGACCCCGGAGGCCGGTTGGGCTGGCGAGCCGGATCAACCGGATCTGGCGCATCGCGGGCACCGGCGTCTCCTTCGCGGTCTTCGGCATCCTCTCGCTGTCGCTCGCCGCCATCGTGTTCCCACTGATCCGTCTGTTCCCCGGCACCCGGGAGCAGATCGGCTTTCGCTGCCAGTATGCGGCCCATCTCGTTTTCCGCATCCACCAGCGCTTGATGGTCGGTCTGCGAGTGATGCAGCTGCGCACACACGGCACCGAGAAGCTGCGCGACCGGGGTTCCCTGGTCGTCGCCAATCATCCCACGCTGATCGATGCGCCGACGCTGATGTCCTTCATGCCTCAGGCCGACTGCGTGGTGAAAGCCGAGTACTACGACGGATTCTGGCTCGGCGCCTCGAGCAAGGGAGCCGGCTACGTCCCGAATCGGAGTGGGCCGCAGATCGTCGAGGACTGCGCGGAGCGGCTGCGGCAGGGCCGATCCGTGCTGATCTTTCCGGAAGGGACGCGGTCGCCGCAGGGCGCGCTGGGCCCCATCACCCGCGGCGCCGCCCACATCGCACTGGCCGCCGAAGCCAACATCCTGCCTGTGACGATCCAATGCGAGCCGGCTACCCTCTATCGAGGGCTCCCCTGGTGGAGCGTCCCCGACCGCAAGTTCACGATGACCGTCACCGTCGGCGATCCCATCAAGATCGACGACGTGGCCGCGGGGGCGGTCTCCCGTGGGCGGGCCGCGCGAGCCATCACGGCCGCGCTCCGCGAACATTTCGAGAGGCGACTCGCTCGTGTCCCAGACGAACACGCTCCATGACCAGCTCAAGTCCCTGATCGTCGAGACTCTCGTGCTCGAGGACGTCGCACCCGAGGACATCGAAACCGACGCGCCGCTCTTCGGCGACGGCCTGGGCCTGGACTCGATCGATTCGCTCGAGATCGCGATGGTGCTCGAGGAGAACTACGGCGTTTCCTTCGAGGACGACCCCGACGTGAACCGGGAGATCTTCCAGTCCATCGCCAGCATCGCCGGATTCGTGGTCGAAAACCGGACGCGCTGATGCCGATCGTGGCGCTCCTCGAGCAAGGGCGCGATCCGCGCGCCGAGGTCGCCCGCAGCTGGGACCACGCCGAGCGACGGGTTCGGAGCCTCTCCTGGCGCTCGTTTCGCGACGACGTCTCATCCCTGTGCGAGCGCCTGTCCCGCGAGCCCACCGGCCGTTGGATCCTCCTCACCGAGGACAGCTACGCGTTCGCGGTCGGACTCTTCGGCCTCTGGCACTCCGGCTCCTCGGCCATTCTGCCGCCGAACCGCCAGCCCGGCTCCCTCGAGCGGCTGGGTGCGCTGGCCGTAGGGGCGATCTCGGATCGCCCCGAGTGGCTTCCCGGGCACGCGTCCATCCACCCGATCGAGCATGGCGCGACACCCCGCTCGGCGGCACTTCCCATGCTCGAGCGGGAGCAGGTCGGGGTCGAGCTCTTCACCTCGGGCACGACGGGGGAGGAGAAGCCGGTCGAGAAGCGGCTCCGGCACCTCGAGGACGAAGTCGTGGAGCTCGAAGCGAAGTGGGGAGAGACCATCGGCGACGCCACGGTCTTCTGCTCGGCATCGGCCCAGCATCTCTACGGTCTCCTCTTCGGCGTGCTGTGGCCGCTCTCGAGCGGACGGGTCTTCCACACCCAGCAGTTCCTGCATGCCGGCGAACTCGTGCCGAGAATGAGTGACGCGGAGGCCAGCGTACTGGTCAGCATCCCGACCTCGCTGAAGCGGGTCGCGAGACACGCGGGAATGGCCGACGTGCGGGAGAGCTGTCGCGCCGTCTTCTCCTCGGGTGGCCCCTTGCCCCTCGAGACGGCTCGGGCCGTGCACGAGGTACTCGGAAGAACGCCCATCGAGGTATTCGGCTCCACCGAGACCGGGGGCATCGCCTCGCGCTCCCAGGACCCGCAAGGTGCAGAGGCCCTGTGGACCCCCTTCCCTTCGGTTCGGATCACCGAGGATCCCCACACCGGCGCCATGCGGGTGCGTTCACCCTTCGTGAGCGTCGACGAGGAAGACGGCTTCGCGACCAGCGACCGCATCCTCGTCCAGGACGACGGGCGCTTCCGACTCGAAGGGCGGACCGACCAGACGGTGAAGGTCGGCGCGAAGCGGCTGGACCTGGCGCAGATGACGAAGCACCTCCAACAGCATGTCTGGGTGGACGCCGCTGCGCTCACGACGGCCGAGCGAGACGCCGAGCCTCGCGTCGCCGCGGTCATCGTGCCCTCCACCGCAGGCCAGGCGGTGCTCGACGACGAGGGCCGCCCGGCGCTCTGTCGCGGTCTGCGTGAGGCATTGGCCGAGAGCTGGGACCCGGTCCTCCACCCGCGACTCTGGCGGGTGGTCCCGGAGCTGCCCGAGGACGTTCGCGGCAAGGTGACCCGGGCCGCCCTCGACGCGCTCTTCCGGACCACCGACCGGGACGCGGTGGACCGGCCGGAGATCCTCGAAGAGGTCCGCGGCAGCGACTTCATCGAGCGCAGCTGTCGGGTGCCCCAGGATCTGGCCTGCTTCTCGGGCCACTTCCCCGGCTTCCCCGTCGTGCCAGGGGTCGTCCAGCTCGACTGGGCGATGGATCTCGCAGAGGCCATCCATGGACGGCCGCCGATGATCGAGGAGATCGAGTCGCTCAAGCTGCGCTCGAAGCTCGAGCCGGGCAACGCCTTCCGGCTCCAGGTGAGGCTGGCGTCGACGTCCGAGGAGGCACCGCTCCGCATGGACTTCCGGATGTGGACGGAGGAGGACACGGTGTCCGTCGGCCGTGTCCGCCTCGCCGGGACGAAGATCCCCGAGTCCAGGGATGCGGAGATCTCGGCGTGAAGCCCTGCCTCGCGATCCCGATCTACGATCACGGCGGCACGATCGGCCAGGTGGTCGAATCCCTCGAGTATCTCGAGCTGCCCTGCATCATCGTCGACGACGGCAGCCACGAAGAGACCCGGCTCGTCCTGGACGAGCTCGAAGCGCGGCTGCCCTGGGTCGAGATCGTTCGGCACCCGCAGAACCGCGGGCGGGGGGCCGCCCTGCGTACCGCCTACCGCTCGGCTGGGCAGTGCGGCATGACCCACGTCGTCCAGCTCGACGCGGACGGGCAGCACGACGCGCGGGACGTCCCGCTCTTCCTGGAGGCGGCACGGGGCGATCCGGATGCGCTCGTCCTCGGCGCGCCGATCTTCGACGACTCGGCACCCTTCCATCGCCTGCACGGACGCAAGCTCTCCCAGGGCATCGTCTGGCTCGAGACGCTCTCCTTCTCGGTCCGGGATCCGCTGTGCGGCTTCCGCTGCATTCCCTTGCAGTCGACGCTGCCTCTCCTCGAGCGGGCGAGGACCGGTGACCGGATGGACTTCGACCCGGAGCTGATCATCCGGTTGGTTCGCGCCGGCGTCCCGGTGATCAACATCCCCACTGCCGTCCAGTACCACGAGGGCGGCATCTCCCACTTCCGGATGCGGGAAGACAACCTGCTGATCGCTCGGGCCTACGTGCGGCTGGCCCTCGAAGCGATCTGGCACCGACCACGCACGATCGACGCGGGCGGGAACGATGAGTCGTGAGCCCGAGCAAGGCGACTGGTCGTCGGTCGACGAGCGCGGGAACGACTTCTGGCTGACCTTCATCCTGGCTTGCCTGCGCACCGTCGGCCACGCGCCGATGGTCGTGCTCCTCGGCCCCATCACCCTCTACTTCTTCCTGACGGGGCCCGTGACCCGAAGCTCCTCCCGCGACTACCTGCGCCGGGTGATGCGGTCGAACGGGTCGCCGAGGGAGCCCACCCTGTGGGACGTGTACCGGCACATCTACAGCTTCGCAGGAGCGATCCTCGACCGACTCGCCCTCTGGGGCGGCGCGATGGAGGACTTCGACATCACGCTGCACGGCAAGGAACACATGCAGTCGATGGTCGACGAGGGGACGGGCGCGTTTCTGATCGGGGCGCACCTCGGAAGCTTCGACGTGCTGCGCATCATCGCGCGGGACGCGGACATTCCGGTCAACGTCGTGATGTACTCGGCCAACGCGGACCGCATCAACGAGACGTTCCGCAAGCTCGACCCGAAGTCGAAGGTGCGCCTGATCGAGCTCGACCCGAGTTCGATCAACACGACGCTGGAGATCCGACGCTGTGTCCAGCGGGGGGAGTTCGTCGCGGTCCTCGCGGACCGAATCCGGCCCGGCACCCGGAGCCGGGTGCGCCACGCGAACTTCTTCGGCGAGCCGGCGGCGTTTCCCGAGGGCCCCTTCCTCCTGCCCGCGGTCCTGGGGCTGCCGGTGGTGATGACGATCGCCCTGCGGCGCGGGCGCCGCGCGTACGACATCCACCTCGAGCCGATCTCCGACGGATCGCCGGTCCCGAGCGCCGCGCGAACCAAGTTCGTCCAGCAGCAGGTCGAGCGGTACGCCGCGCGCCTCGAGGACTACTGCCGCCAGGCTCCCCTACAATGGTTCAACTTCTACGACTTCTGGGCCAACGTCGACGATGAAGGATCTTGACAACCTCGATCTCACCACGCTGATCCCGCATCGGGGCGAGAGCGTGCTGATCGAGCGCCTGCTCGATCACGATGGCAAGAGCACGACCACTCGGGTCGTCGTGGGGAGCCAGCCGTGGCTCCTGCGCCGGGAGGGCGGCATCGCGCCCTGGCTGGTGGTCGAGTACATGGCCCAGAGTGTCGCGGCCCACGAGGGCCTGCTCGAGCAGGTCGAAGGCCGGCCGCCGCCCATCGGCTTCCTGGTCTCCGTGGTCCGACTCAAGCTCGACCTGGATCGGCTCCGACCGGGCGAGGAGCTGAACGTCAACACCATGCGACTGCGCGGCCGGCCCGAGCTCGGCATCATGTCCCACACCTGCGCGGTGCACAGGCCCGGCGAATCCGGGCGCCCCCTGGCACAGGGGCGCCTCTCGATCGCCATCCCGCGTCAGTAGCCGCCGCGCCCGACGGTCGCTCAGAACCTCAGGGCGACGCCGACGTTGATGTGGCTCGTCTTGAGCGTGGTGCTGGCGCTGAGGATACCCAGCGTGTCGGTGACGGTGCCATCGAACTGGGTGTACCGATACGCGGCGAAGAGACCCAAGTGCCGCGCCACCATGGCCGCTACACCCACCTTCACGTCGAGGCCGACTGCGAACCCGGCGGCTGCGTTGTTCGTCACGCTCTCGACGACCACCGACGTGAAGAGACCCGGGCCGATTCCGGCGAAGGGCTGGATCACGCCACCCGGATGGTCTTCGTTGGGCATGATCGGTATCCGGACGAGCACCATCGGCGTGATCGGGATGACGTGGAGATCCACCGTATCGCCCGGGACCGGCGCGTTGAACCAGCCGAGCTCCCCACCGACGCCGAGCCACTTCACGGGGCCCGTGAACCAATACCCGCCGCGAACGCCGAAGTTCCCGCCGTTCTCCCATGCGACCGGGAAGGTGCCGGTGCCCAGGCCGAAGATCGTGCCGGTCACGTTGGACTGCTCATGGAACGAGCCGCCGCCGTAGACGTCCAGGAAGCCCTCGGCGTTCGAGCGGCCCGGCAACGCGAATGCGGTGACAGCCAGAGCAAGCAGTGAGACGACGAAGTACCTCATGCGAATCCCCCCTGTTGGGTCGGTCATGCCTGGGGGGCGGGCTGCCGACGGCCGCAGGCTACCAGAGATTGTGTGCCGAGAGGTGCCCGCCCGACAGAAGTTCAATCCGCCGCGCGAGCTGGGCCGGCCTCGATCCGCTCCCGAATCGCGTTCGGCGTACGCAGGAGGAGCCGGCCCTCGAGGTCGGTGTACACGAGTACGGTTCGTCCCTTGGCGCTCCGGCGCTCCCGGTCGAGGCTGTGGATCTCGTAGTCGATGCACAAACGGGATTCGTAGTTGCGCACCCACGCCCCCACGTCGAAGCGCTCGCCGTACTCGAGGGCCTGGATGTAGCGGCACTGGCTCTCCGCCACGAGCAGCCGGTAGCGGGGACCGATCAGATCGCCGGCGTCGAGACCGATCGAGCGGAGCAGCCGGGTTCGCGCCAGCTCGAAGTACTTGTAGTAGTGGCCGTGCCACGCGAGCCGGAGCGGGTCGACGTCGTGGAAGGGCACCTCGAACTGCACGTGGGTCTCGTGGAGGCGCTGACGAGTCGTCATGGGCGGGCTGCGGGCGGGCTCGACGCACCGAGAGCGCCGCCACGGCCATGGGGCAGCGCCCCGCGCTCGTGCATCGGGACGACCCTGCGAATGTCCAGATCCTGGCGGCGGTCGACGTCGACCATGGGAATCTCCGCGCGTACCCGTGCGTGGTAGGCGCGGCTGCGCTCGCTCACGAGCTCCGGGCCGCGAAGATCCACGCCCTGGCAATCCGCCAGCTGCACGATCGCCGCCACGTTCTCCGCGAGTTCGAGGATGCGCAGACAGTCCCGCGCCGCGATCGTCCCCATGCTGACCTTGTCCTGATTGTGTGACTCGGTACTACGGCTGAAGGCGGCGGCGGGCATGGTGAGCTTCTGAGCCTCGGCGGCGAGCGCTGAAGCGCTGATCTGCATCGCCTTGAAGCCATGGTGGATCAGGCTGTCCGGCAGCTCCCCCGCCACGAGGTTCTCGGGAAGCCCGTTGCTGGTCTCGGGTGCGCAGAGCAGAGCGAGCTGCCGGTCGAGCAGATCCGCCACGCTCGCCACGGTGGCCTTGAGCCCGTCCATCGCGAAGCAGACGTGCCCGCCGTAGAAGTTCCCACCGTGGAGCACATCCCCCGCTTCGGCGTCGATCAGCGGATTGTCGTTGACGCCGTTCAGCTCGACCTCGAGCATCCCGCGCGAGAACTCCAGCGCGTCGATCATTACGCCGATCACGTGCGGCGCGCAGCGGATCGAGTAGCGATCCTGCAGCCGAGCGGGCGGCTCACCGCCGCCGCCGGCGAGGTGTTCACGGATCAGCGTCGCGCACGCCCTCGATCCCGGGTGCGGCTTCAAGCGGAAGATCCGATCGTCGAAGTGCTGGGGATTGCCGTGGACGGCCTCGCTCGTCATGGCGGTGAGATGGGAGGCCCAGGCGGCGAGGGCCACGGCACGCTCGTACGCGAGACAGGCCAGCCCCGTCATCACGCTCGTGCCGTTCATGAGCGAGAGGCTCTCCTTCGGGCGCAGCACGAGGGGCTCGAGCTGGAGGGCCTCGTGGGCCGCGGCCGCCGTCATTGCCTCGCCGCCCAGAGTGACCTCGCGCTCGCCCACGAGGGTCGCCGCGAGATAGGAGAGGGGCGTGAGATCGCCGCTCGCGCCGACGGATCCCTCGGAAGGCATCACCGGCAGCAGCCGCTCGTTGAGGAACTCGCAGAGGCGCTCGAGGAGCGCCTCGCTGACGCCCGAGTAGCCGCGCGCCAAGGAGGCGAGCCGGGCCGCCATCACGGCAGCGACCTCTTCCTCGGTCAGGTTGGCACCGGTCCCGACCCCGTGGAACCTGAGCAGATTCAGGGGCATGCGTTCCTGCAGAGCCGCGGGGATCTCGTTCGAGACCGAGGACCCGAAGCCGGTCGTCACGCCGTACACCGCGGCTCTTCCCTGCTGCCTCTCGGCGAGCAGCTTCGCGGATGCGCGGAGCCGCCCCCTGTACTCGGGCTGCTCCGACAGCTTCGCTCGCGCGCCGCCCCGCGCGAGCTGCACGACGTCGGCGACCGCGAGATCGTCCTCGCCGATGCTGACCGTCCGGATCCGCTCGCCGGAAGGTTCCTCTGTGCTCGCGCTTCCGGACATCGGCCTCGTCCCATCCATTCGCAGACTTGCGGGCGACCGACGAGCCATGCCCTCGGGGCGATGATAATCCACGCGCCGCCGATCGGGCGACCGCGGGCGCCGGCGAACGAGAAGAACGCGAAGGCAGCACGGGCCTCCCTCGGGGAGCAAGCACTCTGGAGATTTCGCCGCAGGCGTCTACCCTCGCCCGTCGCAACCCATCCCGGACAAGGAGCGCCCGCAATGTCCCGATCCCGCGTGCCCGGGCGGAGTCGGATTCGCCGCCAACCCTTGGCGGCAGCCCTCGCCGCAGCCGGCCTGTTCGTCTTCGGTCAGGTCGTCGGCTGGAGCGGTCCCGCGTCCGCGGACGACGCCACCTGCCCGGCCAAGCCGATGGTGGTCAAGATCCACGCCGACTGGTGCGGGACCTGCAAGGCGACCGCGAACCTGTGGAGCCAGCTGGGGACCGATCTCGGCGATCGCGCGGAGATCATCGAGCTCGACGTCTCGGACCGCGTCGCCTACGAGGCCTCGCGCGCCCGGGCCGAGGATCTCGGAATCAGCGAGTTCTTCCAGGAGTACCGGAGCAAGACCGGAACCATCGCGGTGCTCGACTGCGAGACGATGCGCCCGGTCGCGATCCTGAACGGCGAACGGGACATCGGCGAGTATCGGAAGGCGATCTCGAGGGCGAGCCGCGCCTCTTGACCGCCGGAGCAATCGCCTCTCGGGACGAAGCCACGTCCCCGCATCCGCTCTGGAAGCATCCCGCGTTCCGCTGGACGCTGGTCGTGTCCGCCATCGTCGTCCTCTCGATGCCAGTGTGGGAGGGGGCGCTCCAGTCGGAGCTCCTCGACTTCGAGTCTCTGCTCGCGGGAAGCTTCGGCGCGGGTGACACAGGGGGACTCGCCCTGCTGCTCATCCCGGCAGCGGGTCTGGGAGCCGGCATCGTGGCGAGCCTCTCGCCCTGCATCCTGCCACTGATCCCGCTGAATCTGGCCTACATCGGCGCCTCGGAGGTGGGTGGGCGCCGGGCGGCGTGGATCTCGGGGCGCTTCGTGCTCGGCGCCGCCATCGCCCTCACCGCGCTCGGGGTCTTCGCCGACCTCGCGGGCTTCCTGCTAATCGACCATCGAGGACCGCTCCTGCTCGGAGCGGGCATCGCGATGCTCTACTTCGGGATGGTGGTGCTCGAGGTCGCCCCCGGCCCGTTCCGTGGGCGCGCGCCCATGGGTGCGCGTCGGCTCGGACCCGTCGGCGCGGGCGCAGCCTTCTCGCTGGTCACCACGCCGTGCTCGAGCCCTCTCCTCGCCGCCGTCCTCGCCGCCGCCGCCGCCCAGGCGGTCGCTGGCCTCGCGGTGGTCACGATGCTCTGCTTCTCGGTCGGGTACACGACGCTGGTCTTCCTGAGCGGCGTGTTCGGCGGGCGACTGGTGGGACGCGTCCGTCGCTCCGACTTCGCGGCATCCCGAGCGGCGGCGGGCGCCCTGCTCCTGTCCGCCGGCGTGACCTTCGCCCTGTCGGGTAGCGCCTGGTTCTGAGCGCGGAGGCGATCAGCGACCCGTTTAGGGGCGCATCGCGGCGAACGTCTCGCTCAGATACTCGGTGCGAGGGGTCTCGAGGGCCGAGTCGGCGAGGGAGGGCATGCAGCCGGCCGCCTCGGTGAGGATCTCGAGACGGAGGTCGTCCGCCAGTCGCAGGTTCTTCTCGAGCTGTGCGACGAGCGCCTCGTCGTCGTACTCGTGCTCGAGCTCCTTGTTGAGATCCGCGAGGAAGCCCAGCTCCGCGTAGTCGATGAACGTCCCCGGCCGCGGCTGGAGATCCTTGGAGGCCGCCGCCCAGCTGCGGAAGAGCGTCTGGATCCGCACGTTCATCGAGGCGAAGCGCTGCATGATCGGCCGTACGCGCTCGGTGAAGGCCTCGTCGCAGAGCCGGTCGCCGAAGAACAGCAGCGCGACACCACCCCAGTACATCACGAAATCCCAGACGATCTTCGTCGTCATCACGTGTGCGCTGCCCATCAGCGTGTACTGGCGGTGGTAGTTGACGAGATACGTGCGGCCGTAGGAGCGATAGGCCTGGTCGTAGCGCTCCGCCCGTCCCGATACGTCCTCCCCGCGGCGGTCCCGGATGATCAGGTCCGTGAGGTAGCCGTTGGCGATGCCGATGAAGTCACTGCCAGGCGAGTAGAGGGGGTCGATGAAGAGACCCGCGTCGCCGATGAGGCCGAAGCGCCGCGGGCTGAAGGCCTGCTTGACGTCATGCGAGTAATTCTTGAGCGCTCGGAAGTCCATCACGGGATCGTCGCGCTCCCGGAGCGCCGCTGCGCACTGGGGCTCGTGCCGACCGAGCCACTCCATCGCGCGCTCGAAGGACGAGATCTCGGCGAAGGGATGCAGGTTGTCATCGGCCACGATGCCCACGCTGGTGCGATCGCCGGCCAGGGGGATCAGCCAGACCCAATACCCTTCGCCCATCAGGTGGTTGGTGCTGAGGCGACGCGGGTGCTTGAGGCGTGCGCGCCAATGAAGGTCGTCCGACCAGTCGGCCATCTCGATCGGACCGTCGACCCGGAACCAGGCGGCGTTGACGTTGTGGCGGTTCGGCTTCGCTAGATCGAGCTTCTTCTTGAGCAGCGAAGCGCGGCCGCTCGCATCCACGAGCCAGCGGCAGCGCACCTCCCGCTGCCCACCTCCGTGCTCGATCACGACACGGTGGTCCCCGTCGCCGTCACCCAGGGCGAAGTCGCGCACCACGACGCCGTTCTCCACCCGCACGTCGAGGCTGCGGGCGCGCTCCACCAGCGCGTTCTCGAACTGACCGCGGTCGATCTGGAAGCTCGGGACGTAGAGGAAGTGACTGGGTCCGCACTCGAGGCGCTCGGCGATGTCGAGCTTGCGACCCCCACCCATCAGGAAGCGCAGGCCGAACTTGGGCAGCTCGTCGCCGAGGAGATCGCCGACCCCGACCTTGTCGCGGAAGTACTGGCTCGCGATCTCCACCGAGGACTCGCCGACCTTGTGGGCCGCATGGGGCGCCAGGTCCGGCCGTTTCTCGGCGACGAGCACCTCGAGCTCCGGCATGGATCGCTTGAGCTGGATCGCGAGGCAGGTCCCCGCCAGGCCACCGCCGGCGATCACCGCGTCGTATCGGGTGGGTATGGGCATGACCGGCTATCCGAGGCCTCCGTTGATCGAGAGCACCTGGCCGGTGATGTAGGCCGCCTCGTCGGAGAAGAGGAAAGCGACCGCGCTGGCCACCTCTTCCGGGCGCCCGAGCCTCCGCATCGGGATCAGCTTCGTGACCTCGTCGGCATCGAGGTCGTCGATCATCTCGGTGGCGATCAGCCCCGGCGCGACGCTGTTGACCGTGATGTCGCGCTTCGCGACCTCGAGCGCCAGCGAGCGGGTGGCGCCGATCAGACCCGCCTTGGAAGCGCTGTAGTTCACCTGACCCCGGTTCCCCATCATTCCCGCCGCCGAGGCGATCGTCACGATTCGGCCACCCCGATGCGCGCGGACCATCGGCATGATGCTCGGCCGGACCACATTGTAGAAGCCGCCGAGATTCGTCTCGACCACCCGGTCCCAGGCCTCGTCGCTCATGCCGGGGAAGGCGCCGTCCCGGTGGACGCCCGCGTTGCACACGATGCCGTAGTAGCTCCCGTGCTCCGCGATGTCGGCGTCGATCGCGGCGCGTGCGGCGGCCCGGTCGGAGACGTCGAAGCGAAGGAGCGACGCGTCTCCGCCCCCGTCCCGCACCATGGCCGCGGTCTTCTCGGCCTCGTCGGAGCGCTCGCGATAGTTGATCGCGACCGCATGGCCGTTCGACGCGAGCCGCAGCGCGATGGCCCTTCCGATCCCCCGGCTGGCTCCTGTGACGAGAACCCGTGCACCCAAGGCACCCAAGTGAACCCCCTGGGATCGCCGTCCGAGCGATGTACCGACGCGGTGTTGGCGAACCGAACCGCCCGATTCGCGATCGCATATCAGCCTAGCAATCGCGTCGATGGGCACCACCCGCGCGTCGCCGGCGCGCACCTGCCGGCGAGCCTCGATGAGCCGATCATTCGTGTATCCTGCCACCTCGTCGCAGGATCGTTGCTCGACCCACGGTGCTCGTAGGAAGGCCGAGCCCAACATCATGAAGACACTCACGCAGCATGCCCGGCACCGTGCGCCGAGCGGAACACACCCAAGCGGGACCCGCCGGTGAGAGTGGCGCTCGTCTCCGGAAACCGGGAGAAGCTCCCGGATCCCGTCATCCCCTTGGGTGTCCTATGGATTGCGGCCACCCTGCCGGACCGACACGAGAAGACGGTCATCGACCTCTGCTTCGAAGACGAGCCGCTCTCGGTGCTGCGCGAGCGGCTCGACGAATTCCGACCGGATGTCATCGGCGTGGGCATGCGCAACATCCAGAGCGCCGACTACAGCGGAACCTCCGACACCATCGCCTACTACGAGGACCTGCTCCGCGCGGTGCGGGAGGCGACCGACGTTCCGGTCGTGATGGGCGGCAGTGGTTTCAGCGTGATGCCCGCCGAGCTCATGCAGGCCCTCCGACCCGACTACGGGATCGCCGGGGAGGCCGAAGAGTCGTTTCCCGCCCTGCTCGATGCGCTCGAGTCGGGACAGGGCTTCGACGGGATCGGGAGCCTCCACCGCTTCGTCGACGACGAGCTGGTCTCGAACCCACCGCGCCCGGGCTTCCTGGACATGGACGCGCTGCCGCCGCCGGATCGATCGCTGATCGACGAGCGACACTACTCCCTGCACGGGATCGCCGGGGTCCAGACGAAGCGCGGCTGTCCACTGCGGTGTGAGTACTGCACGTACCCGATCATCGAAGGAAGGGTCGGCCGACTGCGCGATCCGAAGGCGGTGGTCGACGAGCTCGCCTCCTGGCCCGAGCTCAATCCCGATCTCAAGCACGTCTTCATCGTCGATTCGGTCTTCAATCTTCCCCGGAACCATGCCAAGGCGGTCTGTCGGGAGATGATCGACCGCCAGCTCGAGATTCCGTGGACCTGCTATGCGAACCCGCTGGGGTTCGACGCGGAGCTGGCGGGCTTGATGGCCGAGGCGGGCTGCGCGGGGATGGAGATCGGTGCCGACTCGGGCTCGGATCGTTCGCTGAAGGTCTTGCAGAAGGGGTTCACCACCGAGGACATCCGCTGCATCAGCCGGCTCGCCAAGGATGCGGGCATCCCCGACTGCCACACCTTCCTGCTGGGCACACCGGGCGAGACCCTCGACGACGTGCGTCGCACACTCGATTTCATCGTCGATCTCGACCCCTTCGGCGCGATCCTGATGGCCTGGGTCGACGACTACGAGGCGCTCGACCCCGCGCTCGCGAGCGAGCGCAAGAAGCTCCGCGACCAGGTCCTGGTCCAGCTCGACGAACGGCGGGCCGACTTCCCGTGGTGGAATATCCCCTCGCTGGGGGTCAACTACGACCCGCGACTCTTCGAGATGCTCCGCAAGCGAGGCTTCCACGGACCGCTGTGGCAGCACATGCGCCCCCTGATTTCGGGCGCAGCGCGCGACCGCGCAGGCCGGGCTCGCCAATAGGGTTGCTGGAATTCGGGACCCTGCGAGTGCCCGGCTGACCGCTGTGCCCGGTGCGTCTGCGGAGTAGTGCGCAAGGAAGTCGTTCCGGCGAACGGGTGGTCGGCTCTGCATCGGGGTGTGCCTGCGGGTCTCATGGTGAGACGGACCGTGCGTCGCCCAACCGGCGCGGGGGGTCAGGAACCAATCGGTTGGTTCGCGACACTCCTCTGGGTGATATCCTTGCCCACTCGTCAACGCTCTTCGCAATCCGGAGGGGAACGCAGATGGACCAGATTCGCTCGGGTGCGGCCGTGAAGGTGGGGCTCCATACGTTCGTGCTGGCGGGGATCCTCGGACTCTTCTCCATCTCGTGTACGAGCCAGGTCCCCGCGACCGTCACCATGCATCCCATCGGACTCATCGACGCGAAGGAGCCGATCTACGTCATCGCGTCGACCCAGCGGGATCGGATTGTCGAGTCGCTGCGCAAGGCAGGGCTCAAGCCCTCGAACAAGCCGGGGCCCGGCGGCTACGCGTTGAACGTCAAGCTGGGCGGCTCCCGCGCCTCGATGGACTGCGGGACGCTCCGCAACGTCGCCTACGTGATGACCGCCGGGAGCGCGCGAATCGTCGTGCTCAAGGGACGCGGCCATACCGGCACCTGCGACCCGAACATCCTCGACGACATGAGCGCGCTGCTGGCGAGCCTCGCCCACCAGTGAGCACGCGCCGGGTCAGGCAGCGGGCATCGGCTGGTTGCGAGTGCGCAGCGCGCGCAGAGCCAGGTAGACCAGGCCGGGAGCCATCCACAGCAGCTCGCGGAGTCGCACGACGAGCCCCACCGCGAGCCCCACGTCCGCCCCGTAGCCCAACATCTCGAAGAGCCACATCTGCCCGCCCTCGAGGACGCCCACGCCCGCCGGGACGGGCAGCATGTGCGCGGCGCCGGTGGCGAAGATCGCGCCGACGATGGCGACCGTATCGTCCGGCAGGCCGAAGGCGTGCAGGAGCAACGTGAACTCCGCCACGACGAGCAGATTCGCGAAGAGTCCGATCGCGAAGGTGGCCCACATGCGCCCCCGATCTGCCGAGAGCGCAGCCGCGGACTCCTCGCTGGCTTCGATGACGCCCATCTGTGAGTCCACCACCGCCCAGCGGTCCACGCCCATCGCCTTGACGAGCGCACTCACCAGGCCGCGGCTTCGGCGCAGGCGACGCACCGCGAGGAAGACGCCGACGCCCAGGGCAGCGGTGGCAACGATCACCGTCAGCAGGGCCCGGCCGAGCTGGGGCACGCCGTGCTGCAGGAGCAGCGAGGCGAAGAGGATACTGAAGGGCGCCGAGGCGGCGATCTCCAGCGTCCGATCGACGCCGGTGCTCGCGATCGCGTGAGGGGCGGAGACTCCTCCCCGAACCGCCAGATAGGCACGGAGCGGGTCGCCGCCGAGCTTCCCGCTCGGCACCAGCACGGCGAGGCTGTGGCCGGCGCTGCGATAGAGGGTGAGCGCGACGATCCCCGGAGAGGGCGCCAGCCCCCGCAGCACGTATCCCCATCTCCACGACAGGCAGACGATGCTCGCCGCCGTCGTGCACAGGTAGGCGGCCAGCCACGGCATCGACACGTCGAGGCGAAGCACCGCCAGTGCGCCGTCCCCGTACGCGACCATCAAGTACGCGAAGATCGCGGCGCCGATCGCCAGATTGGCCCAGAAGACGATCCGCGATCTCACGCCGGGCCTTCCGCCGCTAGCGTGCGGAGGCGAGATCCGTCTGGGGCGCGGGCTCGTAGCCGTCGATCCGCGCACCGGCGTCCAGGCATTCGCCCAGAATCGCCTCGAAGGGACGCTGATCGGCCACCTCGAACTGGCTGGCCTCGAGCTCGAAGCGCGCATCCGCGGCACCGTAGGGCGCCACGCCCGGGGAGCCGGCGGTCAGCACACCGATGATGGGCAGCAGGCGATGCTGCATCTCCGGCGTCTCGCGGGTCGAGATCACCACCTTGGCGTCGGGGAAGCCGGCGGAGAGCACCGCGACCACTCGCGTGAAGTCGTCGTCGCTCACCCCCGCCTTGTGCTCGGCGCCGTTCGCCTTTCGCAGGCGCGGCAGGCTGATGTAGACCTGGAGGCCGAGGGACTCGAGGTGGCGCACGTGGCTGCTGAGGGCCAGGAACTCGTAGGCGAGATCCGGGCTCAGGCCGAGCAACACGCCCGGATTCGCCGAGCGGATCCCCGCCGCTGCCGCCCGGTCGAAGTTCTGCAGGCGCCGCCCGTAGTCACAGCGCGGATTGTCGGGGGTCGACCCCATGAACTTCGCGTAGGTGGCGGGATCGTAGGTCTCCTGGAAGGTGCACATGGTCAGGTGCGGCGCGATCGCACCCTGCTCGTCGCGCGGAATGCCCGCGAGGAAATCCCCGTACTCTTCCTTCTCGAGCGAGCCCACGTTGATCAACACGTGAGTGAATCCGCGGTCGAGGGCATCGCGGGTCGCTTCGGCGGCGCGGGCCAGCATGCGCTGTCGTCGCTCGCCGTGCCGATACTCACCGGACAGGACGGCGACGCCCCGCATCCCGCGCTGGGTCAGTGTGTCGAGCTGCCCGCGGATCGTCGAGGCATCGGCGGTCTCGCGACGCAGCCCCGCGTTGCCCTCGCGCATCCCGCACATCCGGCACTCGCCGTCACACTCGTTCGAGAAATAGAGGGGCGAAAACGTCTCGAGCTGGGGGGCGCCCGCCGGGCGGCGGCTGCGAGCCAGATCGACCAGCTGATCGGTCGACACGTCCCGCGCGAGGAAGAGCGTCGCGACGGCGAGGTCGTCGAGTGCTTCACCTCGCTCGAGCGCACTCGCGAGCTGGTGTGCGTCGCCGCGCGCGGCGCGCTCTCCCGCGTCCTCGGCCTGTGCCGCGATCGCACTTGAATCGATCGTGAACTGAACCATTGGCGGTTGATATCACCGGCCAGGTGGGTTGGCCACCCGCATGCCGCGGCTCAAGCGACGCTTGCGAAGGGCGCTCTTGGCCCCCCGGGAAAGCCAGCGCGCCGCTTCGCCGAGACCGAGACTCGGCCACTCCATCATGCCCTGGTGGACGTTCACGATGTGCCGTCCCGGCTTCGTCCAATCGCTGACCAGGCTCGGCTTGTACACGCTCGGACTCCGGCCGATGTGTTCTACATCCAGCACGGAATTCGGGGGCACGAATTCCAGCTCCGTGGGTAGATCTCCCAGGCTCGCACCGAGTGCCGCCTGGGCGGGCCCGGGGCTCGGCGACTTGTGGGGCGACTCGATGCGAACCACCAGTCGATCCGGGAGCACCACCGTGAAGAAGACCGAGCTGTCGACCGCGTCTGCGGCGGCCGCCGCGGCGTCGATGATCTCGTAGCCGTGCAGGCGGCGACCCGAAAGCTCCACCACGTCGCCCGCCCGGCCGAGCACGATCACCGCCTGGCGCGGGTCGCCACAGGGGCACGGCGGGAGCTTCCGCACGATGTCGCCGGTCTCGAAGCGGAGGAGCGGGCTGCCTTCGATGGCGAGGGTGGTGATCACCAGCCGCGCGTCGTCACCCGCCTTGGCGGGCTCGTCGCTCTCGAGCTCGAGCAGCTCGGCATGAACCAGATCGGGCTCGAGATGGAGGGTGCGCTCCCGGCACGCGGTGCCGAGCAGCATCGTCTCGGTCGAGCCGTAGAGCTCGACCACGCGCGCACCCCATATGCGCTCGATCCTCTTCTGCAGATTCGGCGGCAGCGGTGCGCCCCCGAGAAAGAAGGTGTCGATCGCGAAGTCGCGCTTCGGATCGAGACCGCGCGCCTCAGCGATGCCGGCGAGCACGATGGGCTCCAGGGGCAGGCCGGCCAGCACGTTCACGCCTGTCCGCTGCGCCAGATCGAGGGCGCGCGGGAAGGGGACGTCCCAATTGATATTCCCTGCGGGTACGGCGATACCGCCACCCTGCTGAGCGATCAGCTGGATGAGGTGCGCGGGTGCCGCCATGAAGGGGAAGCGGTTGAGGAGGATCCGACCGGGTCCGAAGATCTCCGGATGGCGCTGGGCGATCGTCCGCGCATTGCCCGCGAGGTCTTCGTGGGTGAGCCAGGTGGAGTTGGTCTTCCCGGAGGAGGTTCCCGAGGTCTCCCCGTAGTGGCACACCTCTTCCAGGGGCGCGGCCCGGGTCCCGGTCACGCCCGCGGACTCCAGGTCCGCTCTCGTGGTGAGAGGAAGCTTGCGAAATTCTGCCACATCTCGGAGCGGCGCCGCCCCGACTCGCTCCCGATAGAGATCGCTTCGGCGCGCCTGGTCGAGGGTCCGGTTGAGGGCCTCGAGTACTGCCGAGCCAGAAGTCGAAATGCTATCTCTCTCCCCGTCCTGGCCCATCATTCATTCGTGCTCCGGGTTCCCGCATCTTGGATCGTGTTCGTAAAGGTCTAGCTCGTGCATCGCGGCGCGCCGCGTCGCTCGTTTCCATCCGGTTGGTCGCCGCACCCGCCCTCCTGACCCTGCTGGTCGTGGCACCCAGCCTCCTCTCGGTTCCGCGAGCGGAAGCGGATGATTGGGACGAGACACGCCAGAGGCTCATCGAGCCCCTCAACGCCGCGCTCCACAAGCACTGGCCGGCGGAGGTCCAGCAGCAGAATCTGGAAGTGCTGCTCAGATTGTACGCCACCGATACCGGGACGGGCATCACCTGGGACGGCCCCACCCGGGCCGAAGACGACGGCGGCACGATCCACTTCGTCGGGCACAGCGACAAGGAATCGATCCGCGAGCGCTACCAGAGGCTCCTCAGCCTGTTCTCGGAGGTCGAGCGGGCCGAGCTGCGCGTCGACCGGGTCGACTGGCGGAACCGCGCCCCCCTCGGCCGGCGGGCAACGGTCCACGCGATCGTCCGCGGCCGCACGCCCGAAGGCGAGTATCGGAAGCTCGAGCAGCGAGCGATCCTGCACTTGAACTTCTTCGATCCGTTCTGGGAGATCACCGGCGAGGAGATCACCGAGCGGAGCGTGGTCACCTCGCCCGACCTGCAGTTCGAGTGGCAGACCGAGGAGGCCGGGATCCAGAGCGTCCATGCCAACAAGGTGTCTCCGCCCTTCCGCCTCTTCGGCAAGCACGCCGACAACCCGGTCCGACAGGCCTCCGGAGTGGCCGCTGGCGACGCCGACGGAGACGGCTGCGACGATCTGTTGCTCGCCGGCAGCCCCGACCTCCAGCTCATGCGGGGCCGCTGCGACGGCACCTTCGAGGAGGCGACCGCCGGCTCGGGTCTCCCCTCCCCCTATCCCGCCGCCGCATCCGGGGTCGTGTTCCTCGACTACGACAACGACGGCTGGAAGGATCTCTTTGTCGCTGCGGTCAAGGGCGGCGACCGCCTCTTCCGCAACGTCGGCGAAGGTCGGTTCGTCGATGTCAGCGAGCAGGCGGGCATCGTGCCCGGACGCTGGGGCAGCATGCCCGTCGTCGCCGACTACGACCGCGACGGCTTCCTCGACATCTACGTGGCACGCATGGGCGACCACGAGAGACTCTCTCCGCGACCGCCCCAGAACGCCCGCAACGGCGTGCGGGGCACCCTCTATCACAACAACGGGGACGGCACCTTCGAGGACGTCTCCGAGGTGGCCGGGGTCGACAGCCCGGGCTGGGACATGGCGGCGGCCTGGGGGGACTACACGGGAGACGGCTGGCCGGACCTGTATGTCGCGAACGAGTTCGGCAACAACCGACTCTTCCGCAACGAGCGAGACGGCACGTTCACCGACCAGACCGACGTGGCGGGTGTGGAAGACGGAGGCTCCGCGATGGGCGCCTCCTGGGGCGACGTCGACGGCGACGGTGATCTCGACCTCTTCGTATCCGGCATGCGGTCGAACTCCCGTTGGGCGCTCTTCCATCCCGAATTCCCGATGCCGATCCCCTGGTACTTCCGGTTCGTCGGCATGTTCACGGACGCGGTCCAGATCCAGTCGGACATCTACACCGACCGGCTCTCCCGGGGCAGCTCTCTCCTCCGCAACGACGGGGACGGAACCTTCACCGACATCAGCGACAAGGTGGGCGTCCGGGACGGGCAATGGGGCTGGGCCGGTGACTTCTTCGACTACGACAACGACGGCGACCTCGATCTGTACGCGGTGAACGGCTTCATCACCGGGCCGGTCGTCGACGACTTGTGAATGGACATGCTGGAGGGCGTCGGTCGACGCCTGGGCACGAAGGGCGGGTTCCTGCTCGACATCGGCAATGCGAGCGTGAACGGTCGCGAGCGCAACGTCCTCTTCCGCAACGACGGGACCGAGTTCGTCGAGGTCGGATGGGTGACCGGAGCGGACCGCATCGAGGACGGTCGCGGGCTCGCGCTCCTGGATGCGGACCACGACGGCAACGTGGACGTGGCGCTTCGCAACTACCGGGCGAGCGGCGGGCTGTTGAAGAACCGCGGCCGAGGGGGCAACTGGGCGAGCTTCGAGCTCGAGGGCACGACCTCGAACCGCGATGCGGTCGGCGCCCGGCTCCGGCTGCGCACCGGCGATCGCTGGCAGACCCGGGTCGTGAGCGCGGGCAGCGGCTACCTCTCCGGCAACAGCCTGAGGCAACACTTCGGCCTCGGCTCCGAGACGCAGATCGACGAGCTGATCGTCGAGTGGCCCTCGGGCACCCGGACGGTCCTCCGTGATCTCGCCCCGAACCAGCACCACGTGCTGCGCGAGGCCCGGTCCGTCGCCCGGCAAGAGAGGGACGACTAGCTGCGATCCGGCTTCGCCGGATCCTTGCGTGCGGGCCGCGGAAGCGGAGCGGCCCGGCACATGCGATCCTGGCGAGGCGAGGCAACCGCGCCAGGAGGCCGGTCGATCCGAGTGGGGCCTGGAGTGTAGGTGGACTTTCGAAGACGATCCCGACCCCGCGAAGGCGCGGCTTCTGCTTCGCCTCTGGTACAACGTGCGCGGTGGGCGCACCGAAAGGCTCCAAACCCCGGAACAGCGCCGCGGCTATTTCACACAAGCGCCCCCGGTGATCCAGTTGGACGCGGAAGCCGCCGCCTGAAGAACGCTTTCACTTGCCGAAGCGGCTGCGCTCCAGGGCTTCCCGGTGGGCGGGGTCGGCCACTTCGATCAGCGCCCGGGCCCGGGCCTCGTCGCTCTGGTTGCGGAGCCAGGCGCTGCCGTGTTCCGTCACCACCAGGTCGATGTCGTAGCGGGTCGCCGTCACCACGGCGCCCGGTGTATGGGAGGCCACGATCCGGCTCTCGCCACTGGCCGTGCTGCTGCCGAGCACGATGATGCGAAGCGCATCGTCCCGCAGCCCCGCCCCGCGGAAGAAATCCAGTTGCCCCCCCACCCCGGCCACCTGGGACCAGCCCAGGGTTTCCGCGTTGACCTGACCGCGCAGGTCCACCGCCAGGGCACTGTTGATGCAGCGCAGGTTGTCGTGGCGGGCGATCACCCGGGGGTCGAGCACCCGGCTCGAGGCCCGCACCTCGGCCCGGGCCTGATCTTCCACCAGGGCCCGCACCTCGGGGTCCTTCGAGGCGATGGTGCAGACCGCGAGCCCCTTGTCCTCGATCTTCTCGCTGCCATCGGCCTGGCCCGAGGCCACGAGCCTTGCCAGCCCCCGGCTCAGCACCTCGGTGTGGATGCCGAGCCGCCGGGCGCCCAGGCCCGCCACCGCGGCGTCGGGCACCGACCCGATCCCCACTTGCAGGGTCGCGCCGTCCGGGACGAACGCTTCGAGATGGGCGCCCACCTTCTCGGCGTTTCGCGACAACGCGCCGGGCTCATCGATGGCGGCCTCGCCGCCCGCCAGGCAGGCCGCCGCCACCTCGGCGGCGGGGACCTCCATGCCGCTCCGGGTGCGGGGCATGGCGGGGTCGATCTCCGCCAGGATCGGGATGCCCGCCGAGCGGGCCGACTCGAAGAGGTGCGGGCTGAAGGCGGATGCCCAGCCGTAGGAGCACAGGCCTTCGTCATCGGGGGGCGCAAGCCGCAGCAGCACGCAATCGGGTTTCAGTTCGCGAAACAGCCGCTCGGCATCGGAGAACAGCGCCGGCAGGTACTCGCAGACCTCGGCGGGCTCGAGGGCCTGGTAGACGGGCGACGCAAAGCAGGTGACGATCTTGAAGCGGCCGGTCTGCCCCAGGGCCAGGGCCCCCATGGCGGCCACCGCGACCCAGGCCGTGCCCCCGGCATCCTCGCGCTGGGCCAGGGCCCCCAGCACCGTGCTGGGCTCGATGAGGCTCGTGGCCAGGGTCGCCTGATGGGGCACCCGGGCGGCCACCTCCGCGGGCGACGTCCAGGCGCCGCCGAAGTGGGATGCCCAGGCCGGCGCACTCACGGCAGGGGGACCCATGCCGTGGCCCGGATCACGTCGCCGGATTCGCTGGTGCAGCGCGCCCCCAGCCTCCGGGCGCCGCCGTCCTCTCCCTGTACCCAGCCGCGGGTTTCGATGCGGTCGTGGGCAAAGACGGGCAGGCGGATACGGGCCTCCATGCGCGTGCCGCGGATGCTCTCGAAGCCGTACTCCTGATAGAGGAGATCGAACACGTAGGCCATGAACTGCGTGCCGGTCGCAATCGCCGAGGGCAGGCCGACTTCCCGGGCCCGCTCGTCGCTGGTATGGATGCTCAACTCCCCGGGCGGCTCATAGAGAACCATCTTCTCGAAATCCATCTGGCGAACCAACGGGCCGATCTCCGGGCCCGTGGGTTTTTCCTCCACCGGGGGCGGGGGCGCGTCGCCCTCGCGCTGCTCGCCGCCCTCGTCGTAGACGATCACCCCGGTGGTTTCGCCCCGGCCCACCACCCGGCCTTCTTCGTCGCGGGTCGTGGTTGCGCTGACCACGTAGCGCCGGCCCTTGCGGACGTACTTCTCGGTGACTTGGCCCACGACGGTCAGGGTGTCGCCGATCCGGGGCAGTTCGACGATCTCGATCTGCTGGGCCGCGTGTACGGAAGAGGAAATGTCCCAGAACTGGTCGGCAAGGTTCACGCCATCGGCCGACAGGATCGAGGCCGGGGCCAGGCTGGCGTCGGGGTAGGGGGTCTGGTCGGTGGCGCGCAGGTGTCGGTCCACGAACTCGGGGGTCAGGGTGTAGCTGTACTCGCCGAGCAGGTCGCCTTTCTCGAGGTCGGAAAAGGGAACCGTGGGCCTGTTCTTGGGATCCGCCATGGGGGAAACGCTAGCGCCTGCCGGCGCCCCCTCCCATCCCGCCTCCCGCGCTGCCAGGAGTCCTGGGCGCTCCTGGACGATCATCCACTGCATGCGGCGCAGCTGGCCCGGGGGTAAAAGTGCCGCTCTCTGCGGTCAGGCAGGCCGAGTACTGCATGATGTTCGTGAGCTGATCGGGCTCGGGCGACCCCGGGCAGGTGGTGGGCGGGTTCGCGCAGTCGACATCGCGCAGGGCCAGGTACGAGCGCTGGGGCGGGGTATCGGGAACGAAATCGTTGTCCGCATCTCGGCAAACCGGATCCGGGCCCTCCTCGGCCCAGCGCCAGGTATGAAAGGTATGGAGCAGGCCAAAGTAATGGCCAAGTTCGTGGGCGAGGACCGCTTTGTCGGGCCGGTTGAAGATCTCCCGGCTGATGTGGATCCCGTCCCGGGCGTCGCCGGGAGGAAAGAGGCATGGGGCCAGCGCAAAGGCGGTGGGGCCCTCGAGATCGACGATGTATGCGTTGATGTTCTTCTCCGGGTTGAGTCCGAGGCTGTAGGGCGACGCGGCCCCGCACATCGGGCAGTCGGGATCGGTGAGTATCTCGGGCCTCGCCTCCACCACGCACCGGGCCAGGTCGGGCCGGGCATGCCGGTGGACCCCGGCGGTGGCCAGGCCCGCCTCGGGGGGCTCAGCTCTTCAGGACCGTATTTGACATAGATCGAATTATCGGACGTGGAGCCGGGTAGGGGGCTTGAATCTCCTACACTCTCACCGGCTTCGAGGTGGAGGAGTTCGCGGTGGACGAGATCCTTGCGGAGGGCGAGCGCGCGGTGGTGCTGGGGCGCGAGACGAGCCGCGTGCGCGCGACCGACAAGCGCTACACGATGTCGTGGGTGCACGTGCTGACGATCGTCGACGGGCGGATCCGCCGCATGCGCGAGTACAACGACACGGACGCGATGGCGGCGGCCTTCTCGTGAGTGATTATTCGTTGGACGTTTCGGAGGCCTCGATCGCAGACCTCCAACGCGCGATGGAGGCCGGCCGCGTCAGCGCGGCCGGGCTGGTCGAGGCCTACCGCGAGCGGATTTCCGCCTACGACGGTGCGGGGCCTGCGCTGAACGCGATCGCGCTCGAGAACCCGAACGCAGAAGCCGAAGCGCGCGCCCTCGACGCCGAACGGCGCGAGCAGGGCCCGCGCGGACCGCTGCACGGCATCCCGATCCTGCTGAAGGACAACGTCGACGTCGCAGGGCTGCCGACCTCGGCGGGATCCCGGGCGCTCGAGGGCATGGTGGCGCAGCGGACGGCCACTGTGGCCGCCCGGCTGCTCGCGGCCGGCGCGGTCGTGCTGGGCAAGACGAACCTCCACGAGCTGGCGGCCGGCATCACGAGCGTGGGCTCCGCTCACGGCCGCGTCCGCAATCCCTACGACCCGGCCCGCAACCCGGGCGGCTCGTCGGGCGGCACCGCGGCGGGCGTCGCCGCCAGCTTCGCGGCCATCGGGATCGGGACCGACACCTGCGGCTCGATCCGCATCCCGGCCGCCCACAACGGGCTCTTCGGCCTGCGCCCGACGCACGGTCTGCTGACTCCGCTAGAAGGCATCGTCCCCCTCTGCCTCGCGCAGGACACGGTGGGGCCACTGGCGAGAACCGCACGGGATCTGGCGATCGGCCTCGACGCCATCTGCGATCCGGACGGCACACCACCGGCCTTCGAGCGGCGCCTCGACGCGCGCGCGCTCGAGGGGCGGCGCATCGGGCGCCTGGGCACGCTCTTCGGCGGCGAGCCCGCGGACGCCGAGGTGGCCGGAATCGCGGACGCTGCCCTCCGGCGCCTCGGGAAGCGCGGGGCCGAGGTCGTCCCCGTCGAGATCCCCGAGCTGCCGGCGCTGCTCGACGTCATGTTCACCGTGATCGTCGGCGACGTGCCGGGGGACCTCGCCGCCTACCTGGCCACGAATCCGACGGCGCCGGCCATGAGCCTCGAAGCGATCGTCGCCACCGGCCGGCTTCACGCGGAGGTGGCGCCCGTGCTGGCGGCGGCGGCCTCGGCGCCCGTGAAGCAGAGCGACGCGTATGCGGAAGCGCTCAGCAACCATGCGCGCGTACGCGCTCTGCTGGTCGAGAGGATGAAGGCCGATCGGCTGGACGCGCTCGCGTATCCGCCGGTGCTGCAGCCCGCCGCGCTCCTCGGCGAGGACCAGCCGGGCAGCAACGCGCACGCCAGCGCCAACGCCGGTCTGCCAGCGATCTCGATGCCGGCGGGCTTCACCGAGTCGGGCCTGCCGGTGGGGCTCGAGCTGCTCGGCCGGCCCGGAGCCGACGCCGAGCTCGTCGCCTTCGCGTACGCGTTCGAGCAGGCGGAGGGCCCGCGACGGCCGCCCGCCAGCACGCCGCCTCTTCGAGGCGCCGCCGCCGCTCACGACTGACGTCCAGGCGCGGCGCGCGCCGGACCACCTGGGAGGATCGCATGATTCGCGCGACCACGATCGTCTTCACGTTCACGCTGCTCTGGCTCGGCCCGGCGGCCGCCAAGGACATCCGGCACGACGCCGAGCAGGCCCTGCTGCAGGCGCAGCACGGCGAGGCCTGGCGGGCCCAGGACGCGCAGCTCGAACATCGCCTCGAGGCCTTGCGCGCGGCGAAGGGCAAGCGCCCGAACCCCATCCACATCATGTGGGATGATCAGAGCGTCGGTGAGGTGGGGATCCCCGAGCTGTGTAGCCCGTCAGCAGGATTCCCCCGCCTCGGGGGGCTCAGCTCTTCAGGACCGTATTCGACATAGATCGAATTATCGGACGTGGAGCCGGGTAGGGGGCTTGAATCCCCTACACTCACTTGCCGAACTGGCCGCCGTCGTCGAAACCGCTGAGACCTCGCAATCGGTGGCAGCGCCGGCCTCCCTTGCAGCCCCTGCCGAGTAGACGGGCTCGGCGGCAGCAGGCCCCCATGCGCATCTCCCCCCTGAAATCCGCGGCCCTGGTGGCGCTGGCCAGCATTGCGGTGGCGTGCGCAGCCCCGGGTATGCCTCAGGACCGCGCGGCGGGGTTTCCCGTGCCGGCAGCGGTGCCCGACCGGACGCTCGAGCCCGCGGAAGCCCCGGCACCCGTTCAGACGCGGCACCCCGAATCAGCCCGGGTGCTCGAGCGGGGCGAAGGATGGGCCCGGGTGCGCAGCTCAGCCGCCGTCATCGCGTCCGATCAGGAGACCCCCCAAGCCGCCCGGGCGCGCGCTCTCGCCAAGGCCCGGCGCAAGGCCGTCGAGGCTGTGGCGGGCACGAGCATCAAGTCGGGTTTGGTGATCCTGGAGAGCGAAACAGCCGAGGGCAGCGACCTCTTCATTCAGGAACTGACGACGACGCGGCTCAAGGGGCTGGTGGTCGAAGAGCGTTTGCTCTCCAAATCGAGCGATTTCGTGCAAGAAGGCACAGGGCAGCGCCACCGGGTACAGATCGAGGTCAAGGTCCTGGTGCCGGCCTCGAAGACGGAGTCGGGTCTGGAGGTCAATCTCGAACTCGACCGCACGCGTCTGATGGAGGGCCAGGAGATTCGTGTTTCCATCGAGGCGAGCCAGGATGCAATCATCTACTTGGTGGCGCGCCACCCGGGAGGCGCGGCCGTGCTACTGCCGAACCGCTTCCAGCAGCAAGTGCGAGGCCGGAAGGGGAAACCTCTCCGCTTTCCCGGGGCCGACAATCGAATCAGGTTCCAGGCCATCCTGCCCGAGGGAGTCGACCACTCGCGGGAATCGCTGACGGTCTTCGCACTTCGCGAGGGCCTCGAGCTTCCGGTTCGCTCGAACTCGAAAGGCAGCGTATTCGAGATCTACGATACCCAGGGCGGAGGCGACCTCTATAGCGACATCATTGGCGCACTGAACCAACTCGACCCCACAGCATGGGCGTTCGACCAGGTGGCGTTTGAGATCTATGCAGCCGAGTAAGCATTGGGCGGGATGGTCGGGAAGAGGCTTGAGCTTGGTCATCGGGTTGATGTGCTGGGGCCTCCCGCTCCTAGACGCCCAGGCGGAGGCTTCAGCGGATTCTTCCGTGATCCGCTGGACGCGCGAGAACGAGAGGACGGTCCCAAGCACGACGCTTGTTGGGCCAACCACTGCGCTGAAGAACAGGGATAAGGTGTGGTCGGTCGCCTTCTCGCCCGATGGCCGGTCCGTTGTGACAGGGGCAACTGACGGCATGGCGCGGATCTGGAATGCCAAGCGTGGCAAGCAGCTCCGCAAGCTGAAGCACGAAGATCCGGTGAGGTCGGTCGCCTTCTCGCCCGATGGCCGGTCCGTCGTGACGGGGTAATTCGACGGCATGGCGAGGATTTGGGATGCCTTGCGTGGCACGCATCTCCGGACGGTGGAGCACTAAGGTTGGGTGATGTCGGTCGCCTTCTCGCCCGGCGGCCGGACGGTCGTGGCGGGTTCATACGACGGTATGGCGGTGATCTGGGATGCCAGCAGTGGCAAGCGGCTCCGGACGCTGAAGCACGAAGATGCGGTGCGGTCGGTCGCCTTCTCGCCCGATGGCCGGTTCGTTGTCACGGGGTCGGAGGCTGACACGGCGGTGATCTGGGATGCCAAGAGTGGCAAGCAACTCCGGACGCTGAAGCACAAAGGTTGGGTGAGGTCGGCGGCCTTCTCGCCCGATGGCCGGTTTGTTTTGACGGGGTCACATGACTACACGGCGACCCTGTGGTCGGTATCTCTCTCCTCGGGCCTATTGCTGGTGGAACAGGTTGCGGGTCAGGCGATGGAGCAGTTCTTGGCCGATCAGCGCAAGCTTCCCCAGTCCCTTCAAGAGGACAGGGCTCGCCTGCAGGCAGATAAGCCGGCTGCTTCGCCCCGGATCGTCAAGGGCAAGTACGAGTCGACCTCAGCGTTCGAAAGGCGCATTGAAGAGACCCGGGCCAATTATTCAGCACGGGTTTCCGCCTATAACCTCGAGGTGGCCGAGCTGGAAGGCCGCATCGAGGCGTACTATGAGTCAGCGCCCCGGAGCCTCACGACCGGTCAGCGCAATCAAGCCATTGCCCAGGCGTTCCTCGGAGTCCACGGAAAACCGCAACTTGGCAACGTGCGCTACGACGCTGACGCCGCCTTGTTCTTCATCGACCTCACGAGTAGCAGTCCTCTGGCCGGGGACTTCAAGCGGACCGTTGCCGTATCAGTGCCGAATTCCCAGGCCCGAGCTTTCGACGAGAGATTGGCCGATTCGGAGCCAGAGGTGAACCTCCGTATCGACGAGAACGGCGTCATCGGCTGGGAGAGCGCGACGATCACCCACCTGGGGCGGACATGGGAGGCAAAGCCCATCGGCGATGTGGCCTTCGAACCCGTCGAAATGAGCGTCCCCATTGCCCAGGCCGAGGTGCGAACCCTGAACCCCGCTATGCCTCAGCCGATTGCGCTCGGTGGCGTGGAGATCCATCTGCAGGAAGACCCGGAGCTCGCCGAGATGCAGAGGCAGCTCTATGAACTCGAGAGAAAGAGGACGAGCCAGAAAGCGCGGGCAAAGAAGAAGGCGCAGACGGAGAGGGAGATCTCCAAGCTCCAGCAGGAGATCGCTGCGCACCAGGCAGCCCTGCAGCGGAGCAGTTTCGAGGACGACCTTCCCGCCCGGCTGAAGAAGGCACGGGCGGCGAGGCCCGACCCCCGCCGTTACCTGCTGGCCGTTGGCATTGGCGACTATGACGAGGTGCCCGATGTGCCCTTCGCGGACCGTTCGGCCGAACTCTTCGCCGAGACTTTCCGGAAGCTGCTGGGCGTGCCCAAGGACAACACGATCGTTCTGCGCAATGGCAAGGCCACCGGTTCGCGGATTCTGAGCCGCCTCCAGCGTATCCTCAACCGCCTGGAGCCAGAGGATCAGCTCTACTTCTATTACGCCGGCCATGGCGCGCCCGGGCTGGATGGAAAATCGACCTATCTCTTGCCTGCAGACGGGGACATGGGCGGGTTCGAGGACGAGCGCCTCGAACTCGCGTCGATCTACGCCCGGATGGCCGCCTCGAAGGCGGGCAGGATCGTGGCCTTCATCGATGCCTGCTTCTCCGGCCGCATCGCTCCCGACAAGCTGATCTTCGAAGGGGTCGCGCCCCTGGTGGTGGTCTCGGAGTCGGGCCTGCCGGATGGAGAGCGGATGACGGTGCTGGCGGCGGGCCGGGACAGCCAGTTCTCGAACCAATACCGCGAGAAGGGGCACCGTCTGTTCAGCTACTTCCTGATCGACGGCCTGCTGGCCGGGCGGACGGACATCGAGGCGTTGTCCGAGCACGTTAGATCAGGGGTAGAAGAAGAGTCCCGGCGGCTGGGCACGGTCTACACGCAAGAGCCCCAACTCTATGGCGACTCGACCGTGAGGTTGAAGAAGTGAACCGGCCCGGGATCGGCGGAGGCTCTTTTGGTTGAGTCCCGCCTTCGTGGCAGGGCCTCCCTGCCTCGCGTAGTACAACTCCTCGAACTTCGCCGGGGGATGTTCCCGATCGGCACGAGCAGGCGTCGATTGTTGAACCAGTCGACCCACTCGAGGGTGGCCCGCCTCGGGGGGCTCAGCTCTTCAGGACCGTATTCGACATAGATCGAATTATCGGACGTGGAGCCGGGTAGGGGGCTTGAAGCTCCTACACTCAGCAAGTGATGGCACCACTTCCGAGGGGTGAATTCGATTGAACGTTTCACGCGAAGCCATTCGAACGTTCGCTGAACTCACGGGCGACGATGCGCCGATCCACAGCGAGCCCGCCTTTGCAAAGCGGAATGGGTTTGCTGCGCCGATCGCGCAGGGGTTGTTGGTCGCGGCGTTTGCTGAAGCGTCGTTGTCGCGTCGGGGGGACGACGCTGGCACGTGTCCCTTCGAGATCCGTTTCCAGCGACCCGTGTTGGCCGACGACCGGCTCGAGTGTCGCGCGGCTGCTGCGGGGGATGGCCAGACCTCGTTCGAAGTGGTGAACCAAAGAGATGAGATCGTCGCACGCGGTGGCACGGGCAACGCATTGGCATGGTGTTCGAACGCTCCGTCAGATGCCGCCTCGCAGGGCAGTTCGACGCCTGCGGACGTTTGGTACGCCGAAGACGTGATCGAGCACTTCGAGTTCGGCGAGGCGGAGATCGCCTGGGGCGACGACGCTGCCGTCGATCGGTTTGGCGCGCTGTTTCGCGGCGGGGATGACCCAACGGCCTCCCCGTTTCCCGCAGCGCTGCTCTTCGCGAGAGGCTTCGCATGCTTTCTCGGCGCGTTGTTGGAGTGCCCGTTGCCGGAAGCCGGGTCCGCGGGACACCTCGGTGATCACTGGCGGCTCTACCGGATACCCGGCGCTGAGGAAACCGTTCGCGTGCGCTATCGCGCTGCGTCCCTGAACGGGTCGCGATCACGTCCCGGCATGGCGATCGTGGGCTTCGCGATCGACCTCTACGTCGACGCCGAGCGCGTCCTGGAAGGCGAAGCGGTGATCATGATCCCCACGCGACCCGTTGCTGGGTGAAGTCGATCGACGCCTTCTGTCGTTTCGGTAGCGTAGGTTTGCGTGCGAGGGCGGCTTGCGAGGTGAGGCATCCGTGCACAGTGAGGAGAGGGTCGTGTCCGAAGCCGAAGACGCCACACCCAGGGATTTGCACGCCTGGGAGGCATTCTGTGATCAGTTGAAGGCGGCCGGGCGCAACGCCCTCGATGCGGCGCCTCCCAACGACTTCGATCGAGCCGAGGGGCTTCGCTATGTCACGCGGCTGGCCCGCGCCTTCATGCGTTCGGCCCTCGAAGACGCGGACCCCGCGCTGGCGCGTCTCAACCTCGAGTCCCCCAAGATCGGACTCGACAACCCCGACTACGTGTACGGAAGCGCGCGCCTTTCGAGCGCGTTCGAATACCGCCTGCGCGGCCGCATGAACGACGCGCAGCTACTCGGTGTGGGGACCTACTCAGGTGGACTCGGTACGCCGAAGGGCCTGATCAACGACGGGTATCTCTCGAGCAGCGACTTCGTCGTCGAAGCCGATGGCTCCTTCGAGATCGCCATTTCCAGGGAACAGCGCGAAAAGAACTGGTTGCCCATGAGCGACGACTCCAACCAACTCACCATTCGTCAGACGGTACTTCGCCGTCGGACCGACACCCCTGCGACCCTCGCACTCGAGCGGGTCGACGCCGGTGCGCCGCCCGCCCCCCTCGATCCAGAGCGCTTCACCCGCGGACTCGCTCGCGCGGGCGGCATGGTGCAGGGGGTGGTGGGGCAGTTCCTCGGCTGGACGCGTGCCTTCCAGGAACACGCTCACGAGATCCGTGAACTCGATCCGAAATTCTTGCGGGTCGCGCAGGGCGACCCGAACACCCGTTACTTCTACAGCTACTGGACGCTCGAACCCGACGAAGCCTTCGTGATCGAGTTCGTCCCACCCGCTTGCGACTACTGGAACCTCCAGATCGGCAATCACTGGCTCGAGTCGTTCGACTTCCTCCACTACGACACCCACGTCAACCATGCGACCGCCGAGCTTTCGGAAGACGGCGCGGTTCGCATCGTGGTTGCCCGTCGCGACCCGGGTGTTGCGAATTGGCTCGATACGGCAGGGCATGACCGCGGAGGGTTGGCACTTCGCTTCGTCGCGGCCGACGAGATCCCCGAAACGAAGACCCGGGTGGTCAAGCTCGCGGACCTCGGTTGAAGCAGTGACGGGTTCGTTTACAGACAGCGAAGACGAGCTGCTCGAAAGCGCCATTGCCAGGGCGGGTTTCGATGACTTCGGGCCGGACGAGTTCCGCCCCGGCTTGCGGGCGCTACTCGCCGCGCTCGACGAAAACAGCATGCTGAACCCGATCGGTGACTTCGCGATTCGTCGGATGATCGCGGGGCATCTGGCGGCGCGATTGACCGCGGAGCGTGGTTTTCGCGCGCATCCCGAGAGCGCCCAGAATCCAATCGAGCGCCCACTCGTGATCGTGGGGCTTCCGCGCACCGGAACCACCGCACTCCAGGAAATGCTTGCCCTCGATCCCCAGTTCCAGGGCCTCGAACTCTGGCTCACCCGCGCGCCGAAGCCGCGCCCTGAGCGCGACAGCTGGGAAGAGGACCCCGACTACCGCGAGTGCGCCGCTTCCGTCGACATGATTCGCGAGCACCAGCCCGAACTCCACGCGATCCACAAGATGGAAGCATGGAAGGTCGACGAATGCTGGAACCTCGCGGCGCAGAGTTTCGCCCATTCGAGCTGGCTCGCGCAGACGGCGCTTCCCGGCTACCGCAGCTTCTTCGAGCAGTGCGACATGGTTCCGGTCTACGAACGGCACAAGCGCAATCTACAGCTGATCGGTTCCCGGAAGCCGCAGACGCGTTGGTTGCTCAAGGACTCGACCCATCTCTTTGCTCTCGACGCGTTCCTCGAGGTCTATCCCGATGCGTGCGTGGTCTACACGCATCGCGATCCCATCGAGGCGATCCCGTCGGTGTGCAGCCTGTGCTGGGCTGCGCGTCACGCCCTCAACACGGGTGAGTCACGTGAGGCGTACGGGCGTGAGACGCTCGATCTGTGGCACATGGCGGTGGAGCGTACGCTCGATGTACGTGAAGCACTCGGCGAGGGCGGGCGCCAACGTTTCCACGACGTTTCGTTTCCCGACTTCAAGGCCAGCCCGCTGGGTGTGATCGAGGGGATCTATCAGCGCTTCGGCTTCGATCTTTCGATCGAGACGCGCGCAAAGATGGAGGCGTTTCGCGAGGAGAGCGCGCCACCTCTGCATCGCTACACGCTCGAGCAATGGGGGCTCGACGAAGCGTCGATCAACGAACGCTTCGCACGCTATCGCGCGGTCCACGACCGGGGCTGACCAGCGCTTCTCGCCTGCCCTCAGGAAAGCGTCGGGAGCTTTTCGCCGGCGAAGAAGCGCCGCGGATTGTCGACGAGCAGCGCGTCGATCTGTTGATCGCTCAAACCGCGCGAAGCGCTCGGCAATGGCCCCGAAGCTGCCGGGCGCTATCTGGCAAAACTCACCGGAGGCCGCTGCCGGGCGATCGCCCTTGAGGGATCTCAGGAACTCTCGGCCGAAAGAGACGATGGTTCACGTTTTCCCGTGGAGGCTCTCTCACGCGGTGCGCGCGACGAACTGGCTCTCGCAATTCGGCTCTCTCTGGTCAGACGGCTTCTCGGCGAACCCGGATTTATGGTTCTGGATGATGCCTTCCTCACCAGTGATGCCGGCCGTCGCGAAGCACTCAGCTCGGCGATTGCCGAACTCGCGGACGAAGGCCGGCAGATTCTCTACTTCACATTCGATCCGGCACTGCGGGATCGTCTGGCCCGGCTCGATGCGAAAGTGATCGAACTCCCACCATCACATCGCATCGACGGATAAACGCGCGGGCTCAATGACCCCAGGCGGGAACCACGCGGAAGGCCCCCGTCGCAACCAAAGCCCCGGTCATTGCCGCGTAGAGAAGAGAGCGTCGCAACGAACCCGCCTTCCAACCAGACAGCAAATGCGTTCCGGCAGCGCCCAATAAATAGATGGCGTAGCCGATTGCGACAGCCGACATCGCAGGCACGCCCCATCCCCCCAGAGACGTCACCAATCCCATGATGCCAAAGGCCAGGTTGGCAAATCCCGCCTCCCATTCAAAAAATGTCTGATTGGCGAACCCCAAAGGCTGCGGCGTATCGCCCAAAGCGCCCGCCAGAAAAATATGTCGGCTGCCGCTTGCCAACCCCAAAGTGCCGACGGCAACCGCCATATAGGCCGAAAGCTGGTCGACGGGGTCATCGCCCCCGAGCGACATCCCGATGAAGATTCCGGCAAAACCGACCGACGTCAGCATGCCGTGTACGGTCATGATCCGCGCTCGCAGCTCTGGTTGTCCTGACGGTCATCGAAATTGTCGCAATCCATGTTCAGGCCGAGTTCCCCTTCCATCATCGCGCAACTCCGACAGGCCATTTTCTTTGCAAGGCAGTTCGCGACACCCGAGGCATCCGTCTCGCTTGCACAATCGCCCCCCAGAGCATCCGCAATTGTGACCCCGGCAGCAAAACACTTCTTGCTCGATTGCAGCGACAATTTGTCTCTGGCCGAAGCCACCCGACCGCCCGCCTCGGGGGGCTCGGCTCTTCAGGACCGTATTTGACATAGATCGAATTATCGGACGTGGAGCCGGGTAGGGGGCTTGAATCTCCTACACTCCCCCCGCCCCCCCAACGACAGAAGGAGATCCCTCATGCCGACCATGACCGGTGGAGAGCTTCTGGCGCGCTGCCTCGCGGCCGAAGGTGTGCGCTTCTGCTTCGGCCTGCCCTGCCCCGAGATCGATCCGCTGCTGGCGGCCTTCGAGGACAACGCCATCCGGCTCGTGCCCGTTCGCCACGAGGCGGCGGCAGTTCACATGGCCGAGGGGCTGTACAAGACGAGCGGCCAGGCCGCGGTGGTGCTCGGCAACCCGGGGCCGGGATCGGCGAACCTGCTGCCCGGCATCATCACCGCGCGCCACGAGGGCGTGCCGGTGCTCGCCATCACGTCGCAGCACCGGATGGGCATCGTCTATCCCTCGCCGCCCTCCACGTTCCAAGGACAGGACCAGCTCGACGCCTTCTCGGCCAGCGTGAAGTGGGGCGGGCCGATCTTCTCGTGGGATCGCATCGCCGAGGTCACGCGCATGGCGTTCCGCGAGATGTGGTCGGGGCGTCCCGGGCCGGTTCAGCTCGAGGTGCCCGGTCCGATCCTGTACGAGGAGCACGACGACGCGGACGTCGCGCTGCTCGCCCCCGAGCGCTACCGCGCACCGCAGCCCCAGGCGTCCGAGAGCCAGCTCGAGCAGGCGGCGGAGCTGCTGGCGAACGCGGAGCGGCCAATGGTGTTCGCGGGCTCGGGCGTGGACCGCGCCGGCGCCACGGGCGAGCTGCTCCAGCTGGCCGGGCGGCTGGGGGGGCCCTTGATGCCCAGCATGGCCGGGCGAGCGGTCGTGCCGAGCGATCACCCGCAGTACGTCTCGGGCATGAGCGCCGGGGGCGACGTCGCGCGCCGCGAGGCCGATGTCGTGCTGATCGTGGGCTCTCGCCTCGGCAACCTCGATCTGCCCTACGACAAGTACTGGGGCGATCCGGCGACGCAGAAGCTGATCCAGATCGACATCGACGATCGCCACATCGGCGTGACCCGCCCGATCGCGCTGGGCATCGTGGCAGACGCCCGCGACGCGCTCTCGGGCCTGCTGCGCGTGCTCGAGAAGCGCGGCGCGCGGCCCGCGGATGGGGCGCACCTCGCGCGGGCGAAGGAGGCCCAGGCCGCCTGGGACGCTGAGGCAGCCAAGCCCGTCCTCGAGTGGACGAGCCCGGGCATCCACCCGGCCCACGCCATGATGGTGATCGGTAAGGTCTTCGGGCGCGATACCATCTACGCAACCGACGGCGGGCAGACCTCGCTCTGGGCGAGTTCGGCCCTGCCGCCCACGCAGCCGCGCTCCTACCTCAACATTCTCGAGCTCGGAATGCTGGGGACGGGCATCCCGTCGGCCATCGGCGCGAAGCTCGGGAATCCCGAGCGCGAGGTCGTCTGCATCACGGGTGACGGCGCGGCGGGGTTCAACTTCATGGAGATGCAGTCGGCGGCGCGCGACGGCATCAACGTGACGACCATCGTGTTCGCCGAGGGCTCGTGGACCATGGAGGAGCCCAACGAGCGCATGCGCTGGGGCAAGACGTTCGGCACGGACCAGGGCGAGGTGCGCTGGGACATCGCGGGCCAGGGCCTCGGATGCGACCACGAGTACGTGGATGCCATGGAACAGCTCGAGCCCGCGCTCGAGCGCGCCAAGGCGAGCGATCGGCCGACCGTGGTGTGCATCCGCAGCGACAAGGACGCCAACATGGGCACACCGGGCGATGCCTCGATGCGCTTCGTGGAGGTGTACCAGGGTCCGTTCTAGAGAGGCTTCCCGGCCCTCTCGGACGCTGGGCGCGGCTCGCGTGCATCCATCGAGCGAACCGGGAGTCGCTCTACCCGGTCCGCGAGAACGTGTGGAGCGTCTCGGCGATGTGGGG
>CAZETS010000027.1:23366-66054 GCA_964515335.1 uncultured Spirochaetaceae bacterium | reverse complement strand
CATCAAGCAGGAGCCGTGCCAAGCACAATCTTTGGGACACCTCTTAGTCGACAACCTCAATCCGCAGCGGGCGCCCATGCTCGTCCCAGGCCTGGACGCCGGCCGTGGACTTCGACATGCGTCCGAGCTCGAACGCAGTCCAGCATACGCTGGCCAGGCCGAGTATCAGGATGAGCGACATGTCCCCCTATAGAGCAAGCCCCATGCCGAGCCGGTGGCACCACAGCATACGAGCCCGCAGACGCTTACTTGGGGCGCGAGCTGCACATCGGTGTCGGCTGCGCGCGCCGGCGTCGGGATGTAGCGGCGGTGCCAACGGAGCAATGCGATGGCCACCGCGAACCGCTGTCGAAGAAAGTTGCGCAGTGGCAGCCCGCAGAACGCGCGCGCCGGACGCGCAGCGGGGCCACCGGCCGACACGCGCATGGATCGCCGGGCAATGCACTGAGATCGCCCTTCGGCAACGCTCGACACCGCGTAGTAGAAAATCCCGACGGCTTCCGGCTGGCGCGAGGTGTGGGAACCATTGACTAAAGGTGCGTGTGTCATTCCACGAAGAACAGAGCAGGAGGGGTACTGACGGATGGGCGGAGACACCTCCGCCGAGTGCGCGGACGACCTCTACACCGAGGCGCCCGCCCGCGTCGGCGAGACACTGCGCGAGACCGGCGAGGCCGGGCCGACGCGGGAAGCCCTGCTTCGGGCGATCCAGCAGGCGGACGCCGATGCGCTGCGTGCACTCGATCTGCGCGGCGCGAGCCTCCGCGAATGCGATCTGACCGGCGCGGACCTGACGCGGGTCGATCTCTCCGGCGCGGACCTCACGCGCGCCCGGCTCGCCGGAGCGCGCCTCGCCGAGGCGAACCTCTTCGAGACCTGCCTCGACGAAGCAGAGCTCGTGGGCAGCGACCTTTCGGGGGCGAACCTCAGCCGCTGCACGGCCCGGCGGGCCGCCTTCGGGGGCGCCCATCTACGCGGGTCGCAGCTCTTCGAGGCCGACCTCGAGGGAGCGAGCCTGAGCCGGGCCGATCTCGCGGAAAGTGACTTGCGCTGCGCGATTCTGCGCGGAGCGCACGTCCACGACGCGAGCCTGGAAGGCGCCGATGCGAGCCGCTGCGACCTGCGCTCGGCCCAGCTCGATCGCACCCGGGTCGAGGGGGCGACCTTCGACCGCGCGGACCTGCGTGAGACGAGCCTCGCCGAGATCGTGGGCTTCGAGAAGGCGAGCTGGATCGGCGTCGACGACCGCGACACGGACTTCCGCGGCGCCTACACGCTGAGACGACAGATCGTCGACGAGAACTACCTGCACGAATTCAGGAGCCGGGGCCGCGGAAATGCCGCCCTGTACTGGATGTGGTGGGCGACTTCGGACTGTGGCCGAAGCTTCCTTCGCTGGGCGTTGTGGACCGTTCTCGTCGTGGTGATCTTCGCCGGCGTGTTCGACTTCGTCTCCATCGACTACGGCGATCATCCCACCTTCCTCTCATCGATCTACTTCAGCGTGGTCACGCTCACCACCCTCGGCTACGGGGACGTGGTGCCGGCCTCGCCGGCCGCGCAGCTCGTCGTGATGACGGAGGTCATCCTCGGCTACGTCGCGCTCGGTGGACTGATCAGCATCCTGGCCAACAAGATGGCCCGGCGCGGGGAGTGACACGGTGGCCGGCTGGTTCACACGCAAGCGCGCACACGATCCGGCGCGGCTCACCCAGCTGTTCGAGGGCTACGAGCTGCCGACGTTTCCCGCCGCGGTCCTGGACGTGCTGCGGCTCCTGCGCAGCGAGGACAGTTCGAACGCCGAGATCGCCCATGCGCTGGAGCTCGATCCCGGCATGTCGATCCGTCTCATCCGGGTGGTGAACTCGGCCGCCTACGGGCTGCGCCAGCCGGCCGAGAATCTCGAGCAGGCCATCCAGCTGATCGGCCGGGCCTCCGTCGAGTCGATGCTGATCGCGGCGGCGGTGGGCGGCTCGCTGCCACTCGAGCAGGGGGCGGGCTTCGATCCGCGTCGCTTCTGGACGAGCGCCGGCCTGCGCGCCGCAATCTCGGGCGCAGTGGCGGCGCGCCTGCAGCCGGCGGAGCGCTCGCTCTGCTGGACGGCCGCGCTGCTCGCCGACCTCGCCGTTCCGTTGCTCGTCGAGGCCCTCGGCGAGCGCTACGGCCGACTGCTCGAGGAGTCCACCAAGGGCGACACGCCCCTCGCGTCGCTCGAGCGCTCGGCTTTCGGTTGGGACCACGCCGAGATCGGCGCGGCCATCGCCCAGGCCTGGGCTCTGCCCGACGCCCTCGCCTGTGCGATCGCCGGCCATCACGATCCCGTCACCGAAGACGAGGACGCGACGCCGCTTCCCGTCCTGCTCGTGGCCGACCTCGAGGCCGACGCAGAGGCGTGCGATCCGCTCGAGCAGCTCAGCGGACCGGCGGAGCGGCTCGGCATCGCGACGGATTGGCTGCCAGAGGTGGTCAGCGTCGGCGTGGACGAAGCCGAGCAGTTCGCGGCGCTGCTCTCTGCCTGAGTCGGGCTTTCGCCTGACGGCGCGTCGGTCGATCGTGGGACGGGATCGGGCCATCCGCCCGATACAGACCCGGCCCTGCAAGGCCGATCGGCCAAACTACCCGGCATTCGTGGTGCCGCGCTATCGGCCGACTTCTCGCAGCAGATGAACTGAGCCCGAGCTCATGGACAAAGCGACACTCGTAGGCATCGTCACCGGTTTCGCGCTCATCCTTGGCTCGATGGCCATGGGTGGGTCGATCATGGCGTTCGCCAACGGGCCGGGGTTGCTGATCGTCGTGGGCGGGACGATCGCGGCGACGCTCATCAACGAGAGCCTCTCGCACGTGATCGGCGCCGTGAAAGTCGCGAAGAACGCCTTCTTCGAGCGCCACGTCTCTTCGAACGCGATGATCGAGCAGATCGTCGGTCTCGCCGCCAAGGCGAGAAGGGAGGGCCTCGTCTCGCTCGAAGACGAGACGATCGAAGACACCTTCCTGGCGCGGGGAGTGCGGCTCGGCGTAGACGGGCTCAGCCCCGAGATCATCCATGCCACGCTCGCCAGCGAGCTGAGTTCCCTGCTCAAGCGTCACGAGCGGGGCCACAAGATCTTCCGCTTCATGGGCACCACCGCGCCGGCCATGGGCATGGTCGGCACCCTGATCGGCCTGGTGCAGATGCTCCAGACCCTCTCGGACCCCGCGGCGATCGGCCCCGCCATGGCGATCGCTCTGCTCACCACCCTCTACGGCGCGATCCTCGCTTTCCTGATCTTCAACCCGATCGCGCAGAAGCTCGAGGTCCGCACGGGCGAGGAGACGTCGCACCGGCGCCTCGCGATGATGGGCGTCGAGTCGATCCTGAAGGGTGACAACAGCCTCGTCATCCAGTCGAAGCTCGACTCCTTCCTCTCCCCGCAGGAGCGAGCTGCGCGCGAAGGGGCCGATAAGTGATCGAAGAAGAGGACGCCCCAGGCGGATCCGACGAGGAGGGGGCGCCCGTCTGGATGGCGACCTTCGCAGACATGATGAGTCTGCTGCTGACCTTCTTCGTTCTGATCCTCTCCTTCGCCAACATGGACGTGATCAAGTTCTCGGCTGCCGTCGAGTCGCTGCGCGATGCGCTGGGCAACGCGATCGCCCTCCAGGAGTTCGACGGGGCCCCGCGCATCAATCCCTTCGATCTCGACGATGCCGGGCTGCCTCGGGTCGTCGCCCTGGAGCTCTGCCAGACCGGCCCCAACTCGTCCGCTCTGCGCGCCGAGGTGGAGACGCTCGTTCAGCGCCTCGACCTCGAGAACCTCGTCGAGGTCGACGAGGCCGAGGGGGGCGTGGTGGTGCGCGTCGTCGGCCAGCTGCTCTTCGACGCGGGATCGATCGAGCTCCGACCCGAGTCGTTCGTCCTGCTGAACGAGATCGCACGGCTCATCGCGGCCGTGCCCGAGCTCGTCTCCATCGAGGGCCACACCGACGTGACCCCCGCCGCCACCGGCAGCGGCATGTCGAACTGGCACCTTTCGACCGGGCGCGCGATCAGCGTGCTCGACTACCTGACCCGCGTGAAGAACGTAGACCCCAAGCGGCTCAACGTGAGCGGCTACGCGGCGATGCGCCCCCTGCTCCCCAACGACTCCGACGCGAACCGCGAACGCAACCGACGCGTCGAGTTCGTCTTCCGCCGCGCGAAGACGCCGAAGCAGAACCCGGAACTCCAGCAAACCGCTTCGCGCTGATTCGGCGCGCGAACGTCCGGGATCGCCGCATTCAGGGGTCCGGTGCGCCCGCAATTCGGCATCGGGTGTTCGACTGAATCGCCATCGGGTGTTTCAGTGAGAGAAGAATTTTCCCAAAACACCCTTCAAGGTGCACATCACCTCGGCCGATCCAGCATGCATATTGCGATCAGGCGCAAGCAACTTGAACGAACTTCCTGAAATTCGCAATGCAAGTCGAAAACCTTCGAATGGATTGGTGGTCATTGGCATGAATGCAGCGCCGGAGACTGAGGCACGCCCCAACACGGTACGGGCTCTCTCGGGTCGACTCGACGAAGTCGGGCCCGACGAGCGTCCCCTCGCCGTCGTTGCCGGGAACGACAGCGATCTGCGCGAGCGCCTCATCCGCGCGCTCGAGCATCCGAGCCTGTGCGTCGTCGAGGCCCGCTCGACCGAGACCGTGCAGAGACTCCTCGAGTCGGACCGCGTCGACACCCTGCTGGTGCAGGACGGATTCGACGGATCGACCGGAGTCGACCTGCTCGCGCGGACCCGGAAGCGATGCCCCGACGTTCGCCGCGTTCTGGTGAGCGCCGGGCAGGACGCCGGGGTCATGTGCGAGGCGGTCAACCGGGCCGGCATCGCCTACCTGCTGGGAACTCCGTGGAGCAACGAGAGCATCGAGCGCATCCGCCAGGAGATTCTCGCGGGGGCCGCCCCGGAGCGTCACGCCAGCCCGGCTGCGGTCGACGAGAGCTCGCCCGGCCACATCTACGGAATCGTGGGGCGCTCCCCGGCCATCGTGGGACTCGTGGACCTGATCGAGCGCGTGGCCCGAACGGATAGCCCGGTGCTGATCACGGGCGAGACGGGCACCGGCAAGGAGCTCGTGGGACACGCGATCCACCGGGCGAGCCACCGTGCCAAGCACGCTTTCTCGGCCATCAATTCGGCGGCGGTGCCCGAGTCGCTCCTCGAGAGCGAACTCTTCGGACATCGCAAGGGCGCCTTCACCGGCGCCAACGCCAACCGCAAGGGCCTGTTCGAGCAGGCTTCTCAGGGCACCGTGTTCCTCGACGAGCTGGCGGAGATGCCGCTCACCATGCAGGCCAAGCTGCTGCGCTTCCTCCAGACCGGCGAGATCCGGCCAGTCGGCGGCGAGACGACGCGCTCGGTCGACGTGCGGCTCGTCAGCGCCACCAACAAGAGCCTCGAGGAAGAGGTCGCCGCCGGTCGCTTCCGCGAGGACCTCTACTACCGCCTCGCCGTCATCCCGATCGCGGTCCCCGCGCTTCGCGAGCGCGCCGAGGACGTTCCGCTGCTCGCCGAGTACTTCCTACAGCGCGCCCTGCGCCGCACCCCCAAGGTCGTGCAGGGCTTCGACGCGGAGGCGATCGCGGCCCTCGCCGCACACTCGTGGCCGGGCAACGTCCGCGAGCTGCAGAACGTGGTCGAGCGGGGCGTGGCGCTCTGTCGGGGCGAGCAGATCGGCGTAGCCGACCTGCAGGCCCTGCACCTGCGGCGGCCCGTCCACGACGACGTCCACGACATCCAGAGCCTGCCCGGGCTCGAGCGGCGCCACATCCTCGAAACCCTCGATCGCGTCGGGTGGAACCGCAAGAAGGCGGCGAGCCTGCTCAAGATCTCGACGACCACCCTGTGGCGCCGGCTGAAGGAGTTCGGCATCGAGGGCACCCCGGGACGCGGCCGCGCGAACGGCATGGCGAACCCGGCGGGCCCGAGCCGCGCCGGCGGAGGCACATTCCATGGCTAGTGAAGAAGCCAACGAGACCGCGGAAGCACCGTCCGGCAAGGGCGGACCCGGTCTGCTCGTCATGTTGATCGTGATGCTGCTCTCGCTGGCGGCCGGCGCAGGCGCCGCCTACTTCGTGCTCGACCAACGCGATCAGTCGAACGGCAGCAGTGAGGAAGCGACCACCGAGGACGGGGAGCCGAAGGCCCCCGAGAGCTACCAGGACCGCCTCCTCTCCCTCGAGCCGTTCGTCGTGAACGTGGGCGGAGACAGCTACGCGCGATTCCTCAAGCTCAAGGTCGAGCTCGAGGCCGACTCGATGGCCACCCGAGACGAGCTCGAGTCCCGTCGGCCGCAGGTCCGCGACACCATCATCCTGCTGCTCTCGAGCAAGCGCCTCGCCGACGTCGCCGAGTTCGAAGGCAAGGCGCTGCTGAAGGACGACATCGGCCAGCGCATCAACCGCCTGCTGCCCGAGGGTCGCGTCGAGTCGATCCTGTTCACGGAGTTCGTGGTTCAATGAGCGAAGCGCCCGCACTCGACGCCCTGCTCTCGCGCGAGGAGCTCGGCGCCCTGCTCGAGTCGATGGCAGAGAGCGCCCGCAACGAACAGGTGCGCCAGACGCGCCGGCCCGTGGGCCTGATGCCGACGACCGGCGTTCGCAGCGAGCTCGTTCGGATCGCCAGCGTCTTCGCCGAGGAGCAGGGACGCGGTCTGTCGACGCTTTTCCAGTCCGCCATCGGATTCGAGCTCACGCAGTGGGAAGAGATCTCGCTGCGCGACTTCGGTGCGGCGATGATGTCCGAAGACCGAGTGGCGCGCGTCCATCTGGGCAACGGCCAGGCCGACGCCTACATACAGCTCAACCGCCCCTTCCTCTTCGACTGGATGATGCTGGCCTTCGGCGCCAAGCCCCGATCCGGCGAGCCGCAGGTTCCGGACCGGCCCTACACCCGCATCGAGGAGCGCTTCATGCAGCGTGCCGCCGGCGAGCTGGCGGCCACCCTCGCCTCGTCGTTGCCCGACTCGATCGCCGGCGAGGTGCGTGTGTCGGGCCTCGAGCCTCCCAGCGCCCTGCTCGACCGCGCCTCGCGAGCTCATCTCGTCGCGAGCTTCGACGTGAGCGGGCTCGGCGATCTCGGGCGACTACGCATCGCCCTGCCCTCCGGCATCGTCGAGAGCGGAAGCGTCGAGAAACGGCGCGATCTCCTGAGCGCGCCTTCGCGGCCGGTACAGCTGCAGGACGAGTTGCTCGAGGTCGCCGTCGATGTCCACGTGGAGATCGGGCGGGCGAAGCTCTCGCTGTCGGAAGTGGCCGACCTGCACCCGGGCACGGAGATCCCGCTGCAGACGAGCGGTGCGGGTGATCTGCTGATTCGCGTGGGCGACCAGCCGAAGTTTCGCGCCGAGCGGGGCTCGCTGGACAAGAAGCTGGCCGTCCGCGTACTGGAGGAGCTGTGAGCGCCGAAGAGAACGTCCCCGGATCCGCGACCACCGAGCAATCGCCCGCCGCCCCCGCGCCGGGCGATTCGTCCGCTCGCGCGGGCGCCGCCTCGCTCGACTTCGTGATCGACGTGCCGCTCGACGTCACGGTCGAGCTCGGATCGACACGGATGCTCGTCAAGGAGGTGCTGCAGCTTGCCCGCGGCTCGGTCATTCCTCTCGACCGGCTCTCGGGCGATCCGGCCGACATCCTGGTGAACGGACGCGTGGTCGCGCGTGGTGAGATCACGCTGGTCGACGATCGGATCGGAGTTCGCGTCACCCAGCTGATCCACGAGGAGTCCGAACGTGACGCGAGCTGATGCCGCGCGACCCGCGCTGCAGGGAGAGGTGGGTTGATCGAGACGGGCTCGGCACTGCTGATCGTCCTGGCGTCGATTTCGCTGCTCCGCTTCGTGCTGGTGCGCGGCGGCTTCAACGCCAAGGGCGGGCGCGGCAACGCGATCGAGATCGAGACGGTCCAGGCGCTGTCGTCGCGGCAGCGGCTCTGTCTCGTTCGGGTCGAGGGCAAGCGTCTGCTCGTCGGCAGCAGCGAGGCGGGGATCACGCTGCTCGGCGAGCTCGGCGACGCCCCTGCAGACAGCGACCGGCCCGACTCGGACGCGGCGCCGCAGCGGGATGCCGGCGATGCGACCCGACCCGCGGCCGGCCCGGCGGGCTGGACGCGGCTGTCGCGCAGCCTCCGGACACTCACGTTCCTCGCGCTGGTGCTGACACCGGCCCTCGCCAGCGCCCAGGCCGCTCCGGCTTCGGCGACCGGCGCCGAGACGATCGCCATCGACCTGCCCGGGCTCACCGGCCCCGACGAGATCTCCTCGACGCTCGAGATCGTCGCCCTGATGACGCTCGTCTCGATCGCCCCGGCCCTGCTGCTGATGGCCACCTGCTTCACGCGCATCGTGATCGTGCTTGCGCTGCTCCGTCAGGCGATCGGTCTCCAGCAGCTGCCGCCCAACCAGGTGCTCGTCGGGCTCGCGCTCTTCACCACCCTCTTCGTCATGGCGCCGATCGGCGAGCGGATTCGCAGCGAGGCCTACGAGCCCTACGTGGCCCAGGAGATCGACGCCTCCACGGCGACGACCCGTGCGGTCGCACCGGTCCGCCGCTTCCTGTCCGCCCACACCCGCGAGAGCGACCTCGCGCTCTTCGCCTCACTGCAGAAGAGCGAAGCAACGAAGACGTCGAGCGACGAGATCTCCCTCTTCACGCTGCTGCCGGCCTTCATGATCAGCGAGCTGCGCACCGCGTTCGAAATCGGCTTCCTGGTCTACCTGCCGTTCCTCGTGATCGACCTGGTGATCGCCTCGATGCTGATCTCGATGGGCATGATCGTGTTGCCGCCGATCGTGATCTCGCTCCCCTTCAAGCTGATGCTGTTCGTGCTGATGGACGGCTGGAACCGCGTCATCAGCTCGCTCGTGATGGGGCTTTCGTAGGACCGACGATGAGCATCGAACACGTCAGCACGCTGCTTCAGGAGACGATGCTGCTCGGACTGATGGTGTCCGCGCCGGTCCTCGGCACCGCACTCGTATCGGGCCTGATCATCTCGATCCTGCAGGCGGCCACGCAGGTCAACGAGCAGACGCTCACCTTCGTGCCGAAGATCGTTCTCACGATGCTGGTCTTCGCCGTGATCTTCCCTTGGATGATGACGACTCTCGTCGACTTCTCGGCGCGGCTACTGGCCCAGGTGGCCGCGGGCACGTCGCCATGACGCTCGAAGCCCCGGCCGCCCTGCTCTACGCGCTTCCGCTGGCCTCGGCCCGGCTGATCGCCTTCATGCTGACGGCGCCGATCTTCGGCCACGCTGGCGTGCCGATGCGCGTGCGCGTGATGATCGCCGTGGTGCTCGCCCTGCTGATCTCGCCGATCGCCGCCGCTCATGCCGCCGTGGGCAATCCCGGGCCGATCGAGATGGCCGGCCTCGTCGCCCGCGAAGGGCTGATCGGCAGCGCCCTCGGCTTTGGGCTGCGCGTGATCTTCGACGTGTTCGCGCCGGTCGGCGAGATCGTCTCGATCCAGGGCGGCCTCGGGGCGGCCAACGCGATCGATCCGTCGAGTGGCGCGTCTTCGGCGGTGCTCGGCGTAGTGCTGCAGATCTTCGCCATGGTGGTCTTCCTGGCCGTCGACGGCCATCACGCGCTCATCCGAGGCATCGCGGCCTCCTACGACCGGCTGCCGATCGGCGGCGCCGCGTTGCCGAGTGAGGTGTTCGCCTTCATCGCGAGTCTGGGGAGCAGCCTCTACGAGGTCGCGGCGCGCCTGGCCGCGCCCCTCACCGTGATGATGCTGGTCACCAACGTCGGCGTCGGCATCCTGGGCCGGGCGATTCCGCAGCTCAACCTGATGGCGCTGCAGCTGCCGGCAAACATCGCGCTGACGCTGGTCATCTTCGCGCTGATCGCCAACGTGCTCGGCGAGGCGATCGCGGACGCGCTCATCGACTCGACGGGCCACGTGCTCGCCAGCCTGTTGGGGACGGGGTAGATGGCCGACGAACGCACCGACATGGCGGAGCGGACCGAGCCGGCTACGCCCAAGAAAAAGGAAGACGCGCGGCGCAAGGGCCAGGTGGCCCAGAGCCGGGAGCTGCAGAGCGTCGCCATACTCTGGGTCGCCGCCGGGCTCGCCGGGCCCATGCTCGGCGGAGCGCTCGTCTTGAAGGTGGCCGCGGTCGCGGAGGCATCGTGGAGCCGTGCCGGGAGCGGACTCGACGGCTTCGGCGACTTCCAGGCCGCGCTCTACAACTCGGTCGGCCACGCGGCCATCGGCGTGCTGCCGCTGATGGTGCTCCTCGGCCTGGCGGGCGGCGGGTCGGCGCTGGCACAGATCGGACCTCTCTTCTCCCTCGAGGCGCTCGCCCCTAAGGCCTCGCGTCTCAGCCTGGTGAGTGGCTTCAAGCGCTTCTTCGACCCGGATCGCCTCTTCGACCTCGGCAAGTCCCTCTTCAAGGTCTCCGTCGTCGGGACGATCACCTGGTTCGTCATCGCGACGGCGATCGAGCTGATCACCGGACTCCTCCACGTATCTATTGCCGAGAGCCTGGTCGTGGCGGGTCGCCTCGCCCGACAGGTCGCCTTCGCGAGCCTCGCCTTTCTGACGGTGATGGCCGCGATCGATCTCGTCTACCAACGCTGGCGACACGCCAAGCGACTCAGGATGACGCGCAAGGAGGTACGCGACGAGGTCAAGGAGCGTGAGGGAAGCCCTCACGTCCGCAGCCGGATGCGGGCCATGCAGCAGGAGATGTCGCGCACCCGCATGATCGAGGCCGTCGCCGACGCGAGCGTCGTCGTCACCAACCCCACCCACTATGCGGTGGCACTGCAGTACAAGCGCGAGCTGGATGCGCCGAAGGTGCTGGCCAAGGGCCGCAATCACGTCGCAAAACGAATTCGCGAAGAAGCCCGGCGCCACGACGTTCCGATCGTCGAGAACCCGCCGCTCGCGCGCGTGCTGTGGAAGACCGGCCGGGTCGGCGAGATGATTCCCGAATCGCTCTTCCAGGCGGTCGCCGAGGTGCTGGCGTTCGTCTATCGCGTCGACGCCCGGCGCGGGCGTGAGTGGGAGGCCACGCAGTGAACGTCCGACGCTCCGAACTGGGCCTCGCCGCCGCGTTCTTCTGGGTGCTCGCCCTGATGGTGGTGCCGCTGCCGGCGCCCGTGATGGACTTCCTGCTGTCGTTGTCGATCACGGTGGGCGTGCTGGTGCTGATGATCGCCCTCTATACCGAGCGCCCGCTCGACTTCTCCGTCTTTCCGAGCCTGCTGCTGATCGTCACGCTGCTGCGCCTGGGCCTGAACGTGGCCAGCACCCGGCTGATCCTCGTCCACGGCAGCGAGGGCCCCGACGCAGCGGGGCGAGTCATCCAGGCCTTCGGCGACATCACGGTGGGCGGCAACTACCTCATCGGGATCATCCTCTTCGTGATCTTCGTGGTGATCAACTTCGTCGTCATCACCAAGGGCGCGGGCCGCATCGCCGAGGTGGCCGCTCGCTTCACCCTCGACGCCATGCCGGGCAAGCAGATGGCGATCGACGCCGACCTCAATCAGGGCATCCTCGACGACGCCGAGGCGAAGCGGCGGCGCCGTGAGGTCCAGATGGAGGCGGACTTCTACGGCGCCATGGACGGCGCGAGCAAGTTCGTCAAGGGCGACGCAATCGCCGGCCTGCTCATCATGGGCATCAACATCCTCGGCGGGCTCGGCGTCGGCGTGCTCCAGCGCGGTATGCCGATCATCGATGCGCTCGAGACGTACACGGTGCTGACCGTCGGCGACGGGCTGGTCGGCCAGGTGCCCGCCCTGCTCGTGTCGACCGCCACCGGCATGGTGGTGAGCCGCGCGGCCGCCGGCGCGCCGCTGGCCGAAGAGCTCCGCACCCAGGTGCTCATCCAGCCGCGCGCCATGACGATGGTCGCGGGCATGCTCGGCATCCTGGCCCTCGCCCCCGGCTTCCCCTTCGCGCCGTTCGCGCTGCTGGCAGGCGGAGTCGGCGCGTTGGCGCGGCTCAAGCCTCAGACCACCGAGGAGGAGCCGGCGGAAACCGAGGCGCCGAGCGTCGATCCGACCGAGACCGAAGCCTCGCGCATTCGCGAGGCCCTGGCGGTCGACGACATCGAGCTCGAGATCGGCTACGGGCTCATCCCGCTCACCGATCCCGCGCGCGGGGGCGAGCTCCTGAACCGCATTCGCGCGGTGCGGGCGCAGCTCGCCCGCGAGCTGGGCTTCGTCGTCCCACTCGTTCACATCCGCGACAATCTCCAGCTCGGAACCGGCGGCTACTCGATCCTGCTGCGCGGCGATCCGATCGCCGCCGCCGACATTCCGGCCGGCCGCGCGCTGGCGCTGCATCCCGGCGAAGACGCCCCGGCAATCGAGGGCATCGTGACCCGCGACCCCACCTACGGCCTGCCGGCGGTCTGGGTCGAGGATCGCCACCGGGGCCAGGCCGAGGCGGCCGGCTATTCGGTGGTCGACGCTTCGTCGGCCATCGCCACGCATCTCGCCGAGGTGATTCGCGGGCATGCCGCCGAGCTGCTGACCCGCCAGCACGTCAAGGAGCTGCTCGACGCATTCGCCGAGAAGGCGCCCGAGGTGGTCGAGGAGGTGGTGCCCTCGATCGTGTCCGTGTCGGTGCTGCACCGCACGCTGCGATCGCTGCTCGAGTGCGGCGTGTCGATCCGCGACCTGGGCTCGATCCTCGAGGTGCTCGCCGAGAACGCGCCGCGCATCCAGGACCCCGACCTGCTCACCGATCTGGTGCGCGAGCGGCTCGGCCGCACGCTGGTGCGACCGCACGTCGGCGACGACGGCTTGCTGCGCGTCGTGACCCTCGACGATCGCATCGAGGAGAACCTGCGCTCGGCGGTGAGGCGAACCGAGAGCGGTTCGTACCTCGCCGTCGATGCCGGAATGCTCGATCGGCTCATCAAGGGAATCGAGCGGAGCTTCGGCAGCACGCCCGCCGCCGGTGCGACGCGCGACCCGGTCCTGCTGATCCCGCAGGCCCTCCGCGCACCGCTCGCACAGCTGTTGGCCCGCGTGTCGCCGCGACTGACCGTGCTGGCCCACAACGAAGTGCCGCCCGAGACGCGCATCGTGGCGGCGGGTCGCGTGGAGCTCGCCGATGCATCTTAAGCGATACGAAGGCACGAGCATGGCCGACGTGCTGCGCCAGGTCCGCGAAGAGCTCGGTCCCGACGCGTTGGTGATCTCGCAGCGGACCGTGCGGCGGGGCGGCGGATTGTTCGGCCGGCTGGCCGGGCCGATCGTCGAGGTGACCGCTGCCGCCGAACGCGAACCCCTGCACGGCGACGAGCGCGACGTGACCGGCCGCGCCCGCCCGGACGACTCCTGGAAGGACCTGCGACTGGCGCGCGCGCTGGTCGGCCCGATGGAGAGCGAGCTGCGCTCGCTGCGCGGGGCGGTCGACCGCCTCGGCCACCAGGCCCACGGCGGTGCGACGGGCCTGCTCGCCGAAGAGATCGAGGAGCTGCGGCGCCTGGTCGGCACGCTGCGCCGGGAGGCCGGTGAGCGCCGGAGCCCGCCGCCCGACGACGCCACGAATGCGCTGCGATCCGCCGGACTCGACGCCGGCCACTCGCGGGCACTCGCCGAATCGGCGTGCGCGGCGAGCGGCTCGGAGAAGACGCCCGATCTGGCGGCGCTCGTCGACGCGCTGGCGTCCCGGCTCGACGGTCGGCTCGAGCCGCCTCGTCCGGACGACGCGAGTGCGCTGCTCTACGTGGGGCCGCCGGGCTGCGGGAAGACGACGACCCTCGCCAAGCTGGCGGCGCGTGCCGAGGGCGGCGACGAGCGTCCGGCGCTGCTGAGCACCGACGTGCACCGCATGGGCGCGGAGGCTCCACTGCGGGCCTGCGCGAAGGTGCTCGACGTCCCCTACGCGGCCGCCGTCTCGCCCGAGGGCCTCGCCGAATCGGTGCGCCGCTTCGGGCGCCGGCCCGTGTTCGTCGACACCAGCGGCCGCAGCCGCAAGGACGCGGACGCCGTACCCGACCTGCTGCGGCTGCGCGACGCCCTCGGCGCCCGTGCGCGGGTCTGCGTGGTGCTGCCCGCGACCCACAAGGAAGTCGACCTTCGGAGCGACCTCGAGCGCTACCGGGCCCTCGAGCCCGACGAGATGGTCATCACCAAGCTCGACGAGAGCCGCGATCTCGGCAGCATCGGCAACCTCCTGCTCGACGAGGGTTGTCCGCCGCTCACCTGGATCGCGAACGGCCAGCGAGTGCCGCAGGACCTGCACCTCGCCGAACCGACCGATCTCGCTCGGCAGATTCTGGGAGTAGCCGCATGAGCCCCAACCACACCACGCGCCCTCGCGGAGACCGAGACGGACCGACCACCGACGGTGTTCGCGGGCCGGGCAGGATCGTCTCGGTCGTCGGCGGCAAGGGCGGCGTCGGCAAGACCAACGTCGCCGTGAACGTGGCCGTCGCCGCGTGTGCGTTGCGTGCGCGGGTGTTGCTCGTCGACGGCGACCTCGGGCTCGCGAACGTAGACGTCCTGCTCGGACTCACGCCCCGACTCACCGCCGCCGAGATCCACGCCGGCGACTGCGACTGGGCGGACGCCGTCGTGCCCGGACCGGCGGGGCTGCACGTGCTGCCCGCCGCGTCCGCCAGACTCGACCTCGCGGCGTCACGGGCGAACGATCTCGACTGGCTGCTCTCACCGCTCTTCGAGGCGACGCGCACCTACGACCTGGTGCTCGTCGACATCGGGGCGGGCATCGGACCGGCGGCGCTGTCGCTGGCCAGCATGAGTGATCGGGCGCTGCTGGTGACGACGCCCGAGCCGCCGAGCATCACCGACGCGTACGCGACCCTCAAGGTGCTCTCCCGGGTAGCGCCCGAGCTCGACGTCGAGCTGGTCGTGAACTCGTCTCGCGACGACACCCAGGCCCGCGACACGCACTCGCAGCTCGAGCTGATGTCGAAGCGATTCCTGGGGCGCGACCTGCCGCTGCGGAGCGCTCTGCCCCGCGACCCGCGCCTCGAGGACGCGGTGGCACGACAGATGGCCGTCGTCGAAGCGTTTCCCCTGGCCCGCGCCTCCCGCGGGCTGGTCGAGCTCGCGCGCAACGTGTTGCGCGATTCGTCACGGCGAGATCTCCAGGACGCCGGCGGGCCGCAGGACGGGGGTCAGTGGAGGAGGGTTGGATCATGAGCTCCCGAATCAAGCGCTACATCGCGCAGGTAGGCGACCTGCCCTCGGTTCCCGCCGTGGCCAGCGCCGTGCTGGAGGTCACCAGCGACCCGAACAGCTCGGCCGAGACGCTGCGAGAGGTGATCGATCGCGACCCGGCCCTCTGCCTGCGCATCCTCAAGGTCGCCAACTCGTCGCTGTACAGCTTCTCGCGCGAGATCGAAACCGTTCAGCACGCCATTGCCCTGCTCGGCTTCCGGACCGTCACGAGCATCGTGCTCGCTGCGTCGCTGCGAAAGGTGTTCACCCACTTCGGCCTGGCCGAGAAGCAGCTGTGGGAGCACTCGACGATCGCGGGCGCCGTCGCGGCGCGCCTGTCGAGCTACGGCCCGATCGACGTCGACCGAGACGACGCCTTCACGGCCGGACTGCTTCACGATCTGGGCAAGATCGCCCTGAACAACACGGCGCGAAAGAAGTACACCGAGGTGTTCTCGCGGGTCTACAACGAAGGTCTCTCGTTCGTCGAGGCCGAGAACGAGATCCTCGGCTTCGACCACGCGGAGTTCGGGGCCTGCGTGGCCGCCAAGTGGAAGCTCTCGAAGTCGCTCGAGAACGCGATCCGCTTCCACCACGATCAGGCAGGTGCCGAGCAGCTCCCGGAAGACGACAAGCGACTGACGGCGCTCACCTCGGTCGTCACCGCGAGCTGCACACGCCTGGGCGTGGGCCGTCGCGCTCCCGTCGACGACTTGGACATCGGCGCCCACTGGGGCTGGTCGGTGCTCGGCCTGGACCACGAGGACATCGACCCCGTGCTCGAAATAGTGACCGAGGAAGTCAAGAGCACGGAGGGGCTGTTCGGCTAGCCATCCGTGCAGCGGGGAGGACGCCATGAGCGGTGACCGGATCGATCCCCCGGATCGACCGACGGCGTGGGTGCCCAAGCCCATCGGCGAGGGCGGTCCGCGAGGCGACAAGCCAACCGGTCGGAAGAAGCGCAAGCGAGATCGCAAAGACAAGCCCGGCTCCGGCGACGAGAAGCGTCCGGCCGACGACCTGGAGGATCCGGACGCGCCGCCGCACCTGGTGGACATCCGAACCTAGTGGCCCGTCTCAGGCGGGCATTTCGAATCGAAACGCGACGTTTCAAGTGGTCGGCAGCTTCTTCCCAACCTTTTCGCCCTCGAGGCGCTCAGGCGCACTTCGGCGGGCAAGACGGCCAAAAAGACGCCGACGGATTCTGGCACGAGAGTTGCTTTTGACAGAGTCGACAGCATGAGCAGTTGTCGACGCAGATGAGTCGAAGATGCGGAGCCGACCGCTCCGCATGCGCTTCGAGGGGGGCGATCGCTGGTGGGCAGCAACATCTACATCTCGGCGTCCGGCGCCGTCACGCGGCTCCGGCAGCTCGAGATGGTCGCCAACAACCTGGCCAACTCCGAGACGGTCGGCTTCAAGGCCGATCGCGCGCTCTTCCATGCCGCGCTCGCATCGACGGCGGTTCCGCGCGAAGAGGACGGGGCGAGTGGACCGCCGGGCGGCGTCTACGTGGAGATGGGCGAGGTCCGGCCCGACCACTCGCGCGGACCCGTCGCCTCGACGGGAGCCGCGCTCGACGCCGCCATCGACGGCGGGGGCTTCTTCGTCGTCGAGACGCCGGACGGCGAGCGCTACACACGGGCCGGATCCTTCGTGCTGGGTCCCGAGGGCGACCTCACGACCCGCGAAGGACACCCCGTGCTCGGGGCCGGTGGCCCCATCAACATCACCAGCCCGGGCACGCACATCCAGGCGAACGGCGACCTGGTCGACACGAACGGCCAGGTGAACGCCACGCTGCGGGTCGTCGAGTTCGAAGACCCGAGCGCCCTCGCGAAGCTCGGAAGCGGGCTCTTCAGCGCACCTCCGGAACTCGAGCCCATCGAGGTCGAGTCGCCCGCCCTGCACACGGGCAGCGTCGAGGGCTCGAACGTCAAGCCCGTCGTCGAGCTCGCGGTGCTGATGCTCCTGCAACGCGCCTTCGACGCCTCGATGCAGGCCATGCAGGCCGACGACCAGGCCACCAACCGACTGATCCAGGAGATGACACGATGAGAGCCCTCTTCACTGCAGCCACCGGCATGGAGGCGCAGCAGCTCCGCATCGACGCCGTCGCCAACAACCTGGCGAACGTGACGACGACCGGCTTCAAGCGCACCCGAGCCGACTTCCACGATCTCTTCTACGACACCATCCGCGCACCGGGCGCCGCCACCTCCACGGGCGAGGCGCTGCCGGTCGGCGTGCAGGTGGGACACGGCACCAAGCTCGCCGCCATGAGCAAGGTGTACTCGCAGGGCGATCGCACCAGCACCGGCCGCAGCCTCGATCTCGCAGTCGACGGCGACGGATTCTTCCAGGTGCAGCGCCCTGCCGGCGACACCGCCTACACGCGCGACGGCGCGTTCCGACTGGATCGCGACGGCACGCTGGTCACCAGCCAGGGCTACGCGGTGCTGCCGAACATCCAGCTGCCGACCGACGCCGTCCAGGTGACGATCCTGGCCGACGGCACGGTCTCGGTGCTGACCGGACAGTCCACGCAGCCCACCGACGTCGGGCAGATCGAGCTGGCGCGCTTCGTGAATCCCTCCGGACTTCTGAGCATCGGCAACAACCTGCTGGTGCCCTCCGAAGCCTCGGGCGATCCCGAAACCGGGCGGCCGGACGATCCCGGCTTCGGGGCCATCAGCCAGGGCATGCTCGAGTCGTCCAACGTGAACATCGCCGAGGAGTTGGTGCAGATGATCCTCGCCCAGCGCGCCTTCGAGGTGAACTCGCGGGTCATCCAGGCCGGCGACGAGATGCTGCGCACGGCGGCCGCACTGGATCGATGATGATGCGTCGCGCCACCCACCAGATCACCCGCCTCTCCGGGGCCCTGCTCGCCGCGCTGCCGCTGCTGGCATGCCTCGGCGCGGCGCCCGCCGCCGCCTACACGGACGCGCTGCGATCGCAGATCGAGGATTTCGTCCGCGAACGGGCCGATCATTCGGTCTCGTCGATCTCGGTGCCGCCGCTCGGCGACTTCCGGATCGCGGGCGCCGACCCCGATTCGCTCCGCGTGGATCTCTCGACCCGCGCCAGCGGCCGCATGGCCAGTACGGTGCCGGTGACGGTGGTGATCTCGGACGGCGAGCGCGTGCTCAAGCGCGGCGTGGTCACCGTACAGCTCCGCATGGAGCGGCCGGTAGTGGTCGCCACGCGCGCCATCCGCAAGGGGGAGCCGATCGATCCGGGGGCCATCCGGCTCGAGAGGCGGGAAGCCTCCACTCTGCACGGTTCGGCGGTGGGCGACCCGCAGAGAGTCGTGGGAATGGAGGCAAGCCGATCGATCCGCGCGGGCGCCGTGATGCGTGCCGGGTGGGTGGAACGCCCGGCCCTCGTCGAACGCGGAGAGCGTGTCCGGCTGGTGCTGCACGGACCGAGACTGCGGATCGACGCCGTCGGGCTCGCCCTCTCGCGCGGCGCCGCCGGCGACACGGTGCGCGCCGTCAATGCCGACTCGCGGCGCGAGGTGATCGGTCGCGTCGCCGCGGACGGGAGCATCCATGTTGCGTTCTGAGCAGGACCGTCTCGCCCTCTTCCTCTGCGCTCTGCTGCTGTCCACGCTCGCACTGGCGGGCACCGGCTGCGTCGAGCACGCGCTGCGCAAGGAGAACCGGACGCCCGACTACAGCGAGCTGCCCCGCCCGGCCCCGCGAGAGCCCGAGGACGGGTCCGTGCTGCGCGGGCCCTCGGCCTCGGGCTCGCTGCTGTTCCTCGACCGCAAGGCCCGCGGCGTGGGCGACCTCGTCACGGTGGTCGTGATGGAGAGCATGAGCGCCCAGGGCTCGGCGAACACGACGACCGACAAGACGAGCAAGATCGACGCCAAGGCCAGCTCCGACATCGGTTGGACCCAGGCCATGCAGGGGGCCGCGCGCTGGTTCTTCGGCCTGCTCGGAGTCGCCGCGCCGGGGAACATCGCCGCGGGCAACGAGCTCAACGTGCTCGAGACCGAGACGACGACAGAGTTCGAAGGCGACGGCGAGACGACCCGCGAGGGGAGCATCAGCGCCGTCGTAACTTGCCGAATCATCGACGAACTCGAAGGCAACGTCTACCACATCCGCGGCAAGCGCTCGCTGATCGTCAATCACGAGAAGCAGATCCTCACGGTCGAGGGCCTGGTCCGCCGCGAGGACATCTCGATCAACAACACGGTGTCGTCCACCGCGCTCGCCGAAGCGCAACTCGGCTTCGACGGCTTCGGTGTGCTCGACGACAAGCAGCGGCCCTCCATGATGGGCCGCGTGATGGACTGGGTGTACCCCTTCTGACCATGCGGACGATCATGCAAACGATGCCGAAGAACCGCAGGCGCTGGCTGCCGGCCGCCGTCGCTCTCTGCGTGGTGGCCGGCGCCGCCGCGAACGTCCACGCCGCGCGCGTGAAGGACATCGCCTCGGTTCGGGGCGTGCGCTCCAACCAGCTCGTTGGCTACGGGCTCGTCGTCGGCCTCAACGGCAGCGGCGACAAGCAGAGCACGCGCTTCACCACCCAGTCGCTCGAGAGCATGCTGGCCCGCCTCGGCATCGCGATCGACGCCGATGAGATTCGCGTCAAGAACGTCGCCGCCGTGATGGTGACCGCGAACCTGCCGCCCTTCGCCCGGGTCGGCTCCACCCTCGACGCGGTCGTGTCGTCGATCGGCGACGCGAAGAGCCTCGAGGGCGGCACCCTGGTGATGACGCCTCTCTTCGCCGCCGACGGCGAGGTCTACGCGATCGCCCAGGGACCGCTCTCGGTGGGCGGCTTCGCGGCCGGCGGCGGCGCGGGCAGCTCGGTGCAGAAGAACCACCCCACGGTCGGCCGCCTGGCCTCGGGCGCCACCGTCGAACGCGAGCTCGGCTACGCGATCCACGACAAGGCCGAGTTCAGCGTGGCGCTCACGAATCCCGACTTCACGACCGCCATGCGGACGGCCGACGCCATCAACCACCACTTCCGGGCGCTGGTCGCGACCGCCTCCGACCCCGGCACCATCAAGGTGCAGGTGCCCGAGGCCCACGCGCCGAACGTCGTGCGCTTCATGTCCGAGCTCGAGATGATCGACGTGACACCCGACATGCCGGCCCGCGTGGTGCTGAACGAGCGCACCGGAACCGTCGTGATGGGCGACCTGGTGCGGATCGGCACGGTGGCGATCTCGCACGGCAGCCTGTCGGTGACGATCAGCGCCCGTAACGAGGTATCCCAGCCCCTGCCCTTCTCGCAGGGAGAGACCCGGGACGTCACCAACGAGGACGTGGAAGCAGTCGAGGAGGCTTCGTCTCTCACCATCGTGCCCGGGCCGGTCACGATCCGCGAGCTGGTCCGCGGCCTCAACTCGATGGGCGTCACGCCTCGCGACCTGATCTCCATCCTTCAGGCCATCCGCGCCTCGGGGGCGCTCTCGGCCGAGCTGGAGCTGATGTAATGATCGCCGCAACCGGATCCCTCGACAGCCTGCGGTCGCTCGCTGCCTCGGGCGACGCCGAGGCGGCGAAGCGCGTCGCCCACGAGTTCGAGGCCCTGGTGGTGGGCGAGATGCTGCGCATCGCCTCGCGTCCGATCGGGGGCTCGCACCCTCTCGATGGCGGATCCGCCGGCCGGATGGCCCGCGAACAGCTCAACGCCGAGCTGGCGCGCGTGGTGAGCCACGGGCGCGGCCTGGGTCTCGCCCGGCAGCTCGAGTCGCAGATGCGGGGCGAAACTGCTGTCCAGCCGAGCGGCCGGTCGGACGAAGCGGTCGAAGGGGAGGAATCGACGTGAGCACCGACGCGATCGAACAGCTCTCGACCGTGCTCGGTTCGGAGGAGAGCCTGTACCGCGAGCTGCTCGCCCTGCTTCAGCGCGAGCGCGAGCTGATGATCGACCTCGACGCCGACGGGCTCGCCGAGGTGACCTGGCAGAAGGAGGCCATCGCGAGCGAAGGCCGACTGATCGAGCAGGGACGCGCGAAGATCGCCGAGCGCCTCGCTGGCGAGCTGGGCATCACTTCGACACCGGCCACTCTCTCGGAGATCTGCGAGCGGCTCGGCGACCGGGCCGGTGAGCTCCGCCAGGCGCATCGACGGCTGATGGCGGTGCTCGCAGCGGTGCGCGAGCTGGTCGAGGCCAACCGCGTGATCGGCGGCGAGCGCCTCTCGTTCGTGCAGTCGACGCTCGGCCTGCTCGGCCGCATGCTGCCGGGCGTCTCGCCCGAGCCCCCCGCCTACGAACGCACCGGGGTGGTCGCCGCCCCCACCGCGCCGGGCGGTCACCTCGTCCGGAGGAGCGCCTGATGGCCGGCCTCTTCGGTGTGCTCGACGTCGCGAGCCGCGGTGCGCTGGTCACCCAGAACGGCATCCGCACCACGTCGCACAACATTGCCAACGCCAACAACCCCGACTACTCGCGCCAGCGCCAGGTGCTCGCCGCCGGCATCCCGGTGACGCAGCAGAACGGCTCACTCGGCGGCGGGGTGGTCCAGCGCTCGATCGAGCGCGTTCACGAGCGCTTCACCCAGGCGCAGATCCTCGATCACAACAACGCCATGGGCTCGACGGAGGCGCAGGCGAACGCGATGCGCATCGTCGAGGAGATCGTCAACGAGCAACGCGGCGAGGGGCTCACGGTCTCGCTGTCGCGGCTCTACGACGGTTTCTCGGACCTGGCCGCCGCCCAGGCGCCGGGAGCCGCCGTCGAGAGACAGGCCCTCGTCGGCGCCGCCAGCGGCGTCATCGACACGCTCCACAGCGCGGACGCGCAGCTGCGCGCGCTGCAGAAGTCCACCCACGAGTCGATCGACGGACTGCTGACCGAAATCAACGCGCTCACCGGCGAGATCGCAGCGCTCAACCAGCAGATCGTCAAGCAGGAGGTGATCGCTCCGGCCAACGACCTGCGCGACCAGCGCGACGCACTTATGCGCTCGCTGGCCGAGAAAGTGGACGTGAACGCCTTCGAGGACGCGCGAGGCGCGCAGATCGCCTATCTGCCGAGCGGCCAGCCCCTCGTCGAGGGCGTCAGCGCCCACTCCCTCGTGGCGATTCCCGATCCGACGAACCCGTTCGACTCGTCGTTCTATCGCATCGGACACTCGAGCGGCGGGTCGATCCAGGACGTGACGGCGGGGCTCACCGGCGGCCAGCTCGGCGGCCAGCTCGCGGTGCGCGACGCGCTCGTTCCGGCGGCGATCCGGTCGCTCGACACCGTCGCCTACAACCTGACCACCAGCGTGAACGCCGTGCACCAGGGCGGCGTCGGCTTGAACGGCGTAGTCGGCGACTTCTTCGCGGCGCTGCCCGCGGTCGAGAATGCCGCGCGGGACATCGCGCTCGACGCGAACATCCTGGCGAGCACCGACGCCATTGCGGCGGGGACGACCACCAATCCCGCAGACAACAGAAACGCAGTGGCACTCGCCGCCCTGCGGGACCAGCCGGGCACGATCTTCCTGCCCGGTGATCCGCCGGGACCCGCCACCGGCCCGACACGTTCGGTGATCAGCCACGCCGCCAACGTGGTGGCGGGCATTGGTCAGCAGTCGCGGGTCCTCCAGCAGGAGAGCGCCCAGCAGGGCCGGGTGGGCGAGGTGCTCCAGAACCGCCGCGACGAGGTGTCGGGCGTCTCCATCGACGAGGAGGTGGCGAACCTGATCACGCTGCAGGCCACCTTCCAGGCCAACGCCCGCGTGATGGACGCAGTCAACCGCTTGCTGCAGGACGTGATCCAGATCGTGTAGTCCGCGGCAGCGCCGAGAAACATACAGAAGGACGGCGAGTGCCATCGCGCGACGCTCGCCGGAGGGGGTTCCAGGATGCGCGTCACCAACTTGATGCTCACGCGAAACGCGCTGGCCGACATCGATCGCCAGCGCGTCCGGCTGTCGACCGCCCAGCAGCAGGCCTCGTCCGGCATGCGGATCAACCGCCCTTCGGACGACCCGTCCGGTGTCTCGGCCGCGCTGCTGCTGCGCTCGGCGATCGACGCCACCGAACAGTTCGAACGCAATGCATCCCGGGCCGAGAGCCGCGTACAGGCCATCGAGTCGGCCCTCGGCGGCGCCACCAGCGTCATCGTGCAGGCCCGGAGCATCGCCACCCAGGCCTCCAACGACACCTACGACGCGCGGTCGCGGGCCAACCTCGCCAACGACGTCGAGGGCCTGTTCGGGCAGCTGCTCTTCGAAGCGAACACCCGCTCGAGCAGCAGCTATCTCTTCGCGGGCTACGCCTCGACCACCACCCCGTTCGTCGCCTCGGGCCCCTTCGTCGACGCGCTGCCCGCGCCGACGGTCAGCTTCGCGGGCGACTCCAACGAGATCGAGGTGCCGGTGCTCGACGGCGTCACGGTGCCGACCACCCTCGACGGCCGGCGCGTCTTCATGGGCGACGGAGACGGCAACGGCTCTCCGGACGCCGGCCGGGAAGACCTCTTCGCCCTGCTCGGAGACCTGCGCAACGCCCTGCGCGCCGACGACGCCAGCGGCATTCGCGCCACGCTGTCACGATTCGACGATGCGATCGATCAGCTGAGCGAGGAGCGATCGCGGGTCGGCGCGGTGGGCTCGCGGCTCGTGCGCGCCCAGGATCAGCTCGCCGATCGCAGCGTTCAGCTCTCGCTGCGACTCTCGGACACGCAGGATGCCGACGCAGCCGAGGTGTTCTCGGATCTCGTCAATCAGGAGAACGCGCTCCGCGCCTCTCTCGACGCGGCGGGACGACTCGTGCAGCCTTCGCTGCTCGACTTCCTCTCCTAGGAGGCCGCCGGAATGCTGGTACTGGCACGCAGGTCCGGTGAATCGATACGGGTGGGAGATTCGGTGCGCATCACCGTGGTGGCCGTCTCGAACGGACAGGTCCGACTCGGCATCGATGCGCCCGACCATGTGACTGTGCACCGCGAGGAGGTCTACGAGCGGATCGCCGACGCAAACGTCGAGGCGATGGCGGCTTCACTCGCTGCGCTCGACCACCGCGACGCGCCCTCGGACCAGAAGCAGGGAGACATGAAGTGACGACCGCGACACCGGCCAGGAAGATCCATCACCGCCGCTTCGGCGACTTCGAGGTGCCCGAGTCGGCGCTGCTCCGCTGCGAGGGACTGCCGGGCTTCGGAGCACTCCGGCACCTGGTGCTGGTGGAACACGACTGCCCGTCTCCCTTCGCCTGGCTGGTCTCGCCCGAGGACCCCGACCTGGCCTTCGTCGTGGCCGACCCACGCCGGTTCTTTCCCGACTATGCACCGACGCTCGCTTTCCACCACCGGCGCTCCATCGGTCTCGAAGAAGAAGAGTCGTACGATCTGCTCGCCATCGCGACCTTCGGGGGCGAATCGCCGACCCTCAACCTGGCGGCGCCGATCGTGGTGGGACCGCGAACGAAGCGCGCCGTACAGGCGATCCTCGAACGCGACGAGTACCCGATTCGCGCCGAGCTACCGCGGGGCGAACCGGCCCTGCCGAGCCCGGCGCCCGGGGCGAATGCTGGCCACGAGCCCGGCGCCTGGGATCAGATGGAGTCGAAGCCCCAGAGATAGAGGGGCAACGGCAGTACCTGCGCGAGCGTCTCGCGCTCTCTCGCATCGAGGCAGTCGTAGATGCGCGGCGGCCGGTCCGGGCCGAAGAGCAGCGCAACCACCTCGTCGCCGTGCAGGGTCAGCGTACCGGCGTTGGCGTGCAGTTTCGTGCCGGCGGGCGATTCCTCGAGCAGCGGCGCGGCTCTCGTCGGCTCGCCGGCGACGAGCAGCTGCCAGATCGCAACGGGGTCGAGCACCTTCAGGAACGCGAAGCAGCCGGGGCGCACCGGAGCGCCCATCTCGAGCAGTCGGGGCACCGGCGCCTCGGCGAGCGGGCCGGAGCGGAACCCGATCGAGCCGTGCTCGCGGGCGAGCTGGTCGAGACAGGCGAGCACCCCCGCCTCGCCGCCCGCCCACTCGTGAACGACGCCCGGAAAGTCGAGCCCGCGCCCGATCGCCGTATAGGCGATCGCGCGGTTACGCCGCCGAGCCACCATCACACGCGTGTGCGGAGCCCGCGCCAGACGTCGCAGCGCACCGCGGGCGCGCACCGCACGACTCGCCTTCCGGCTGTACAGCGCCTCCAGGATCGACCAGTCACGCGCCCGCGCGACGTCGACCTTCAGGTCGGCCGCGTCGGCGCCTGCGAGGCTCGCGGAGTGGGCGCGCGCACAGACGTCCGCAGCGAGGGAGTAGTGGAACTCGCGACCGGCGGGCGCAAAGCCGATCGCGGTATAGAGAGATGGATTCTCGGCCCACAGGGCGGCCACCGGCACCGAGCGCCGTCGCAGCTCTGCGACGCATGCCTCCACGGCCGACCGGGCAAACCCCTGCCCCCGTCGGCTCGGATCAGTGTAGACGAGCCCGATCAGGCCCACCGGAAGCTCCTGGCCGGCCAGGCGCACACGGACGACGTGGAACATCGCGTGGGCCACCGGACGATCGCCCTCGAAGGCGACGCGGTGGCCCGCGAGATTCGATCGCGAGAGCGACAGCGGGTACTCGACCGCGAGCCGACCGGGCTCGCCATCGCGAAGCGCGGCATCCAGCCACGCCAGCACACCGGCCCGCTCCTCGGGTGTGATCGGCCGGGCCAGCGGTGCAGCGGACGCTGACCGCGGTGCGGCAGTGCGGGCCGGACGGGCGGCATGTGACGTCGAAGAGAGCGGGTCCATGCGGTCTCCGATGAGCTCCGATGAGCAAGTGAGCAGCGATCAGGTGAGCAAGATCGATGCCGCCGTTGCCCGACGGCTGGGCGTCGTGTGTGGGCCGCCATGCAGACGAAACGTTTCAGAGAGCAAGATCCCTTTCAGATCGAAAAGCGACGAATAGGCTCGGCCCGCTTTGCGTCACGCGCGCGCGCGCGCAGTCGACGTGCAGCTCCCCGCCTATCCGTCGCCCTCACAGGGCCGACGGAAGAAACCGGACGAGCTGAGACGAGACTCCAGTCGACACTGGCATCCCGATTGCACAAAGACGGACCTGATCGCCCGCGCGAGTGCAGGCGAGCAGTGGGGTGTGACTCGACGGTCGAGTCGTCTCTCCCCCCGAACGCCCGACCGGACAGAGGAGCAGTAAGCCGCAACGAAGGTCGAGCGTCGAGACACGAGGACCGGTCCCGCCAAGGAAGGTCGGATCGAAACGAAATCACGGAGGAATTCCCAACATGGGTCTCAGAGTCAACAACAACTCCCAATCGCTGAACGCGCAGCGCAACCTGGTGAACAGCACGGCCCAGCTCGGCCGCTCGATGGAGCGCCTGTCTTCGGGTCTGCGGATCACCCGCGCATCCGACGACGCTGCAGGCCTCGCGATCTCGGAGCGATTCCGCGCCGACATCCGCAGCCTCTCCCAGGCAGGGCGAAACGCCAACGACGGCATCTCGCTCCTGCAGGTGGCCGAAGGCGCGCTCAACGAGTCGAGTGGCATCCTGATTCGTATGCGCGAGCTGGCCATCCAGGCGGCCAACGGCACGCTGGGAGCGGCCGAGCGCACCACGCTGGACTCGGAGTTCCAGGCACTGCTCGGAGAGATCGACCGGGTGGCGGCGGTGACCGAGTTCAACGGCGTGACGATGCTGGACGGCAGCGCGCCGACGGTCACCTTCCAGGTCGGCGCCAACAACACGGCGAACGACCAGATCTCGATCACGGGCGTGGATGCCTCGGGCACGGGTCTGTCCCTGACCGGTGACATCACGACGGTCGTGAACGCGCAGGCGGCCATCACCGTGGTGGACGGCGCGATCGACACGCTCAGCGGTCTGCGGGCGGGCTTCGGTACCGCGCAGAACCGACTCGAGTCGACGGTCCGGTCGATCGCGGTGGCCGTCGAGAACACCAGCGCCGCCGAGTCGCGGATCCGCGACGTCGACGTCGCCTCGGAGACGGCTCAGCTCACGAAGTTCCAGGTGCTCCAGCAGGCCGGCGTGGCCGTGCTCGCGCAGGCCAACGCTTCGAGCTCCATCGCGCTGTCGCTGCTGCAGTAGCGGTCGACGCAGAGAACGAACCGGCCAGCCTCCGGGGCGCGGGTATCACGACCGCGTCCCGGGGGCATTCGTTCGCACTGAGGGGGGCGACCGTAAATGGAAGGCATCCGATTCGACGGGCTCTCGACTGGGCTCCAGACGTCGTCTCTGATCGACGCGCTGATCAACTTCGAGCGCCGCCCCCTCTCGCTCATCCAGCAGCGGCAGAGCCGCATCGAGTCGCAACGCGACCTCTTCCGCCAGCTCAACACCGATCTCAAGGCCCTCGAAGAGGCCGTCAAGGCGCTCGACAACCACACTTCGCTGCTCACCGGCCCGACCCTCGACGAGGAGCTGCTCGCCTACACGGCGACGTCGGCCGACGACTCATACGTGACCGCAACGGCCACGGGCAACGCGTCGCCGGGCACCCTCGACGTCGAGATCACCGCCCTCGCGCAAGTGGGACGGCAGATGTCCTTCGGCTTCGCATCCGACACGACCAGCATCGCGTCGTCGGGCGAGACGCTGAGCATCGACTACGGCGGCGCCTCCAACATCGACATCACCGTGGGCGCTTCGGGCGCGAGCCTGCAGGACCTGAAGACCCTCGTGAACACCGATCCGAACAACGGCGGCGCCGTTCGGGCGGACGTGCTCTTCGACGGGTCGACCTACCGCCTCGTCCTCGCGGGCACCTCGACGGGTGCGGCCAACGACCTGAGCATTACTACGAACGTGACCGGCCCCGGCGGCACCGGCCCCTTCATCGACGCTGCGCAGACGCAGGCCGCGAGCGACGCTGGGCTGACGGTGCTGGGAATCCCGATCACGCGTGAGAGCAACACGATCGACGATCTCTTCGGCGGCCTCACTCTCGAGCTGCACGCCCAACACGCTCCCGCCACCTCGACCAGCATAGAGATCACTCGCGACGCCGAGGCCATCGAGGCGAAGCTGCAGGCTGTGGTCGACGCCTACAACAAGGTCAGGCAATTCGTAATCGACCAGAGCCGCTACGACGAGCAGACCGAGACGGCGGGCATCCTCTCCGGCGACTCCACGCTGCGCGGCATCGACCGTCAGCTCCAGCAGTCGATCGGCGCCGTCTACTCCTTCGCCGGAAACCCGTTCTCCTCGCTCAGTCAGATCGGCATGCAGTTCGACAGGGACGGGCTGCTCAGCCTCGACTCGGACGCGCTGACCTCTGCGCTCGACCAGGACCCGGCGGCCGTCCGTCAGCTGCTCGCAGGCGACGGCTCGACCGCGGACCTCGACGGTGACGGGCGGCCCGACGGTGACGGGGCCGCGACCGCACTCGCCCGCGAACTCGTGAACCTGACCCGCGACGTCGACGGCACGCTCGCCAACCGCGACGACGCCTTCGAGCGGCAGATCAGCGCGCTCGACCAATCGATCGAGCGCTTCGAGCAACGGCTCGCCATGCGCGAAGAGATGCTGATCGAACGCTTCAGCCGACTCGAGACGCTGATCAACGGGCTTCAGGCCCAGGGCGGATTCATCAGCTCCATCGTCGCCAACCGCACGGAAAGCTGAGACCGGAGAGAAAGCCGAGCAGATGCTGAGCCGCTACCTCACCACCGACATCGAGACCTCGAGCCCGGTGGGTCTCGTCAACAGGCTCTACGAGGGCCTGCTCAGACAGACCCACCAGGCGCGCACGCACATGGTCGAGGGCCGAACAGCCGACCGCGCACGCTCTCTCTCGAAGGCACTCGCGATCGTCGGCGAATTGCAGAACTCGCTCGATCACGAGCAGGGCGGAGAGATCGCCCGCAACCTGAGCGACCTCTACGACTTCGTGACCTCTCGTCTCGTGACGGCCAACGTCGACAACCAGATCGCTGCGATCGACGAAGCCGTCGGCGTGCTCGAGCCACTCGCCGACGCCTGGCGCGAGCTTGCAGCCGGCGGTGGCGCCGGCCCGGGAGGCGCACCGTGAACCGGGCAGGCGACGAGTCCGCGCGGCACGCGCTCCTCGACGCGATGCGGCGGATGCACCGCTCGCTCACCGCCGACGATGCCGCCGGCTGGAGTGCTGCGCTCGAGGATCGACGGCGCTCGCTGGAGGCCCTCGGACGCCACCCGCGAGAGTTCGCGGCGGCTGGCGACCCGTGGACCGAGGAGCTGCGCCGCCTCGAGTCAGCGGTGCTCGGGCTCGCGGGCGACAAGCTCGCGGCGGTCGACGAAGAGCTCGGCGAGCTGCGCACCTCCCGCGCCCGGCTGGTGCGCCCACCAACCGCCGAACCCACTCCCCGCTACGTCAGCCGGCGAGCCTGATCAGGAGTCCGACCGCACGGTCGCGAAACGACATGCACGACCTCGACAAAATGGCGGCGGTCTGGAGCGAGGCGGTCTCGGCCGACCTCACCGGCCTGCTCGGCAAGGAAGTGACGGTCTCGTGCACGGCTATCGCCGAGGGACCGCGCGAGAGCGTGCTCGATCAGCGGGGATCGGTCGTCGTCAGTGCGTGCAGCGTCGAAGGCGACGATCACGAAGACATCTACGTGGCGTCCGGAGTCGGCGCGGCCCTTGCGATGGCGGCCGCACAGCTCGGCAAGGGCGCCGCCGAGCTGAAGGGCGCCGAGATCGAGGGAGAGGTCGCCGAGGCCCATCGCGGCGTGATGGACGTTTGCGTGGGCATCCTGAGCCGGGTCTTCGACGAGGAGGCCAGTCTCCCCGGGCTCACGCTCGACGACGTCGCCGTCGTCGAGATGCCCCCGGGCGACGAAGCGAAGCCCGATGCCGGCGAGCACCGGCGCGCGCGCTTCGAGATCGTGATCGACGGGGGGAGCGCCGAGACGATCGACTGGCTGGTTCCCGCCCAGCAGGCCGCCACGTGGTTCGGCCCGTCCCCCGGCGCACCCGTGGCCGAGCAGAACGCCTGGCGGATCGGCTTGATCGACACCGGCGTGAAGGACCGTGCCGAGACCGAAGCGCTCGCCGAACAGCTCGGCAGCGAGGTGGTGACGATCGAGCTGGCCGACCTCGCACCGGATCACCTCGACGAGATCGCCGAGTGCGGCGCACTGATCGTCGCCTGGAGCCTCACCGGGCTGTCGGGCCTCGACGTGCTCGACACCATCCAGCGCGACTCCCGACTGGAAGGGTTGCGGGTCGCGCTGGCCTCCGAAGAGCCCACCCAGGCGATGGTCTCGGCAGCCCTGCGCTGGGGGGCGCACACGTTCCTCGGCAAGCCGTACGATCCCGACGAGATCAGGGCTCGGCTGCTGGCTTCCGAGTCCTGACCGCGAACCGCACATCGAGCGGGCGGCAGATTCTGCCGCGCGCGTTTCGATTCGGGTTCCCAACCGTTTCGACTTGAAACGCACCCGCCGCGAGCGCGCCGTGGTTCGCGCTCGCGACTCCGTGCCGCTGGCACGCGGTTTGCTCATGCATCTCGTCTGCCGGTGCAGCCGTCGCTGCGATCGGAGGAGAAGCATGACCGAGCTAGTCGACTGGCCCGAAGCCGGTTCGCCGAAAGACCGCGCCTACTTCCGCGTCCGCACCCGGCTGCCGCTGCGCTGCGAGCCGCTCGACGAGCGCGACCGCAAGGCGCTTGCCGCCGAGATCCTGGGAACCATCGACCCGCCGCCGGTGGAACTCGATCCGGGGCTCGGCGCATGGCTCGATACCATCGAGCGCAAGCTCGACCGAGTGCTGCACCTGCTCGACGCGCACACGGATCCCGTACTCGGTGCGGACGGCGAGACCGACATGCTGCTCTCCGGATCCGGCATGTCGTTCGAGGCGGCCGGACCGCTGCCCGTCGGCTCCCACGTGGTGCTGCACTTCGAGATCCCGGCCGAGCGCGCCCGACAGGTGCGCTGCATCGCGAAGATCGCGCACTGCACACCCGGGGCGGATGGACGGGGCGCGGTGGTCGGCGTCGCATTCGAGACGATCCGCGCCGAGGATGTCGATGCGGTCGTGGCCTACACGGTGTCGGTGCAGCGCCAGCAGATCCGGGCGCACCGCGAGGGAGACGCCGCCGAATGACCGCACCGCGCTCACGCGCTGGCGCCGCGCTCGTGGCCGTACTCGCGGGCCTCGCGGGCTGGGTGCCCGGCACCGCCGAGGCCGCCGAAGTGGCGCTGCCGCCGAGTCCGTACGCGATCCTCGAGGTCGCGCTCGGCGAGCCGCCGCCGCTCGACGCTCCCCCGCTCTGCCTGCCCGCCGACGACACGCGCTTTGCGACGCCGCTCGGCGCGCTCGAACGCCACGGCGCCTCGACGGCCCTGATCGCCCTCGACGACGCCGCGCGCGACACCGAGCCCGACTTCGCGACCGCCGCCGCCGTGCTGCGCGCGAGCCTCGCGGCCCGCCATCGAGCGGCCGGCCGTGAAACGCGCCGCGCGCTGCGTGCGGCTGCCCGCGGCGCGACCACGGCGCGCGGCCGGGCCTGCGCGTGGCTCGAGTTCGCGCGGCTCGAGCTCGTGGACGGCCGGCTGCCGGAAGCGCGCGTGCACGCGCTGAGGGCCCTTCGCGCGTTCGACGAGACGCCGGTGCCCGACTGGATCGCCCGCACCGCCGACCACTATCGCGCGGAGTCGCTCTATCGATCCGGCCAGACGGATGCGGCCAGACCGCTCTACCAGTCGCTGTCGACGGGCAAGACGCAGGTGGCCAGCGCCGCGCGGCTGCGACTGGCCGACCTCGACTACCAGGCCCGGCCGGGACCCGATACCCGCCGCCGGCTCGAAGCCGTGCTTTCGAGCGACACGCCGGCGCCGACCACGCTCGATGCCTGGGCGGCTCGGATCGCGGAGTGGGCGCTGGTCGGCGGCGACACCGAGAGCGCGCTCGAGTGGCTCGATCGCGCCCCCGGAGACCTCGACGAGCGCGAGCGCGCGGCGCTGGAGATCCGCCGCGCCGACGCCCTCTATCTGTCGGGCCGAGGCGACGACGGCGAAACGTTGCTGCGCGAACTCGCCAACGAGGCGTCGACCGAGCCGATCCGTCAGCTCGCCACCGTGCGGCTGATCGACCTCGAGTCGCCAGCCGGCGACCGACCGCGCGCCCACCTCGAGCGCGCGGCACGCAGCGCGCTGCCCGGTCTCTCCATCTATGCTCGCTCGCTGCTGGCCGACCGGCTCTCGGCCGCCGGCGACGACGAGACGGCCCTCGACATGCTCGTGGCCATCGTCTACGAAAACGCGCCGCCGGGTGTCGTCGGCCCCCTCGGAGATCGGCTCGACGAGGTGATCGGCGGGCTCGCCGCGAAGCGCGACTGCGTGGGCCTGCTCGCCGTGCTCGGCGGACGCCGGACTCTGCTGCTCGAACACGCGAGCGTAGCCGAACCCTTCCTGCGGCTCGGTGATTGCTATTTCGAGCTCGGTATGTCCCGCTCGGCACGCGAGGTCTACCGCTCGGCGAACCGCCGCTTCGGCCCCGAACTCACCCGCCACATCACGCTGCGATCCGCCCGGGCCGACCACGCCATCGGCGAGGTCGACTCGGCCCGGGCGGCCGCACGCTCGAACCTGCAGCTGATCACGATTCCCACGAGGTCCTGGCGGCTGCTCTACGGCGAGATCCTCATCGAGGACGGAAGGCCCGACGACGCGATCCCCGTGCTGGTGCCGGTGGTGCGCGACGTCGCGAAGCGAGCGCTCACGGGCGGCGAGGCGGTGCACGCTGTCTGGCTGCTCGCGAAGGCGGCCTCCGAGCACGGTGCGAACACCGAACTCCGCGCGTCGCTGCGCGCGGGGATCGACGTCGTCGCCAAGAGCGCCCCGCCCGAGTCGGCGCTGGCGGAGACACTGCTGATCGTCGCCGACCTTCACCGTTTCGCCGGCGACGACGAGCATGCGCGCGATTTCTACGCAGCCGCGATGTCACGCCTGCAGGCCGGGCCGTTGCACTCGATGGCGGCTTTCTGGCTGGGCTCGCTGGCCAGCGACATCGACCAGACCCGGGCGACCTGGGGCGGCGCGGACGACGGTGACGACGTCTGGGCCCGCCTGGTGGACAGCGAGCTGGGCCTCGGGCGCACGCGCGCGTCGCTCGGTCGCGAGCAACCCGCGTGGCCCCCGGCAACGCGAACGGCCCAGGGCGGTGACCTGTGATGGAGCCCCACGCCGCCGAGGCCGCGGCGCGTCTGGCCGCCCTGCGCACGCCGCTGTCGCGCATCGAACTCGCCGCCAGCCGGCTCGCTCGGCTCGTGACGGCGCCCGCCGGCCGCGCGCTCGCCGACGACATCCGGGGAGCGGTGAGCGAGCTGGACGACGGGCTCGGCCGGGCCATGCGCGACCTGGTCGGCGCACCCCGGCCGTCGGCCCCGCCCGAAGACTGCCGGGGCATGCTCGAGGCCCTGCACCAGCGCATCGCGCCCGCGCTGCACGCGCGCGGCATCGATTGGATCGCGCCGGCCGGCGACGCGGCGGATGGGCCGATCCTGGGAAACGCGACCGCCGCCCGCCAAGCCGTGCTCTGCCTGCTGGAAGACGGCCTCGCCCTCGCCCCGGCGCAGGGACGCATCGAGCTCGCGCTCGTGCCGGGCGAATGGCCCGGTCGCTGCGGGGTGGTGCTGCGCGTGCACGCAGAAGACGGCGCCGAGCCTCCCGACGCGCAGCGGGCCGACGGCGAGCCGGAGGCGTTCGCGGCGGCACGCGGCTTCGTGCACCGCAACGGCGGCACCCTCGAACCGATGCCCGATCCATCGCTGGCGTCGGCTGTCGTCTGGATCGAAGGCGGGAGCGAAGCATGCGCCGACTAGAGGTCGCCGTCGTCGTCTCGGACACGGGCCTGCGCGGTGACCTGGTGCACAGCGTCCGCGCGGCCGGCTGTGCGGCCCGCCCCGTCGCATCGAGCGACCCGCTCGACCCTGCGACATGGCCGGGCCTGGACGTCGTACTGATGCAGGCCTGCAACGACGCGGACGTCGACGCGATCGCCGACCTCCATGCCCGAAACCGCACGCTGCGGATCATCGCGATCGGCAGCTCGTCGGCTCGGCGGGTCGACGTCGAGGCGCGCGCGGCGGGCGCCGCTGGCTACGTCCGCATGCCGTTCGACGTCGACGGGCTCGAGCGCGTCCTGACCGAAGCCACCGAGCGGGCCGAGCAGCCCGGCGCCGACGAGTGCTTCATCACTGCCGATCGCGGGGTCGATCGCATCCTCTCGCGTGCGGCCAGCGCCGCCGGGTGCGACGCGACGATCGTGATCCGCGGCGAGACCGGCACCGGCAAGAGCACCCTCGCCCACTGGATCCACCAGCACAGCCGCTGGCGACACGGTCCGATCGTGACCTGCAGCTGCGCGGGCCTCTCCGGAGAGACCGGCGGACTCGAGCTGTTCGGCTCGGCCTCCTCGGAGGGCCTGCTCGGTTCCGCACAGGGCGGAACGCTGACCCTCGACGGCGTGGAGGATCTCGATCCCGCCCTCCAGGAGCGGCTCCTCGAGGTGCTGCTCCTCGACGCCGGCGACATGCGGCTGATCGCCACCACGAAGATCGATCTCGCCGAGGCGGCGCTGAGGGGCCAGATCCAGGAGGCCCTCCAACTGCGGCTCGGCGTCATCGAGCTCGCCCTGCCACCGCTGCGCGAGCGGCCGGACGACATCGAGCTGCTCGCCCGCGGCATGCTCGAGCGCGCCGCGCGACGTCAGGGCAGCCCCGTGCCCCGGCTCGGAGAGGCCGCCCTGGTGTCGTTGCGCGGCTGCCCGCTCCGGGGAAACGCCTGGGAGCTCGAGAGCCTGATGGAGCGCGCCGCACTGCTCTTCGCCGGCTGCGAGGTCGACCCGGCGGTGCTCTTCTCGACCGATCCACCGGAGTCGGTCGCGACGGGGATGCCGCCCACCCTCAACCTCAAGCACCTCGAGCGCGAGGCCATCACGCTCTCGCTCGCGCGGCGCGGCGGAAACAGGACGCGTGCGTCGCGCGACCTCGGCATCAGCGTGCGCACGCTCCGCAACAAGATCCGCGAGTACGGCCTCGCCTGACAGCGTGCTCGAGCGTGCAGATCTTGCCGCCCGCCCTTTCAACCTGAAACGCCCGCGCGCCGAGCCTGCAACGAAACACAGGGCATGCCGCTCCCGGACGCCGCTCAAACGCGTCTCAGCCGTGTTTCACGAATGGCACGCCGGTTGCAAAAGTGATCGGCGCAAACCAACAGGACATCCGAGCGGCGCTTCGTGCGGTGCCCGCTGAAACACAACCCGGAAGGAAGTTCCACATGAGCCGCGCCCGACATGCAAGCGTGCACGACGAGCCGGGGAGCACGACGTGAGCAGCCTCTTCGGGCCGACATTCGACCTGGTCGAGTCGTCGATGCGTTTCCGCGTGGCGCGGCAGGCGGTGCTGTCATCCAACGTCGCCCACTCGGACACCCCGGGCTACCGCCGCTTCGACCTGAGTTTCGACGAGCTGGTCGCGAACCGGGCCGAGCGCCTGACCCGAAGCGACCCCCGCCACATGCCCGCTGCGGGCGCGGACGGATACACGCTCGAACGCGGCGAGTACGGCAGCCGCCCCGACCGCAACGGCGTCGACCTGGACCAGGAGCTGATCACCCTGTCGCGCAACGCCGGATCGTTCACCGAGCAGGCCGAGGTGCTCTCGCGACTGCTGAGCCTCCGACGCATCGCCGTGACCGGCGAGCCGCGCTGAGACCGGAGACAGAGATGAACCTGAAAGAGATCACGAACATCGCGGCGTCGGGGCTTGCCGCCCAGCGCACCCGGCTCGCCGCGACCGCGTCGAACATCGCCAACGCCGAGACGACCCGCACCGAGGGAGGCGGCCCGTATCGCCGCCGCGACCCCGTCTTCCGCACCGCGCAGCCGGACATCGGCTTCGCGGGATCGCTCTCGCGGGCGATGCGCAGCGTCGAGGTGGTCCGCATGAACCTCGACGACGGCCCGCCGGTCTCGCGCTTCTCGCCCGGACACCCGGACGCCGATGAGAACGGCTTCGTCGACTTTCCCCGCGTCCACGTCGTGCAGGAGATGGCGAACCTGATGTCGGCCAGCCGCTCCTACGAGTCGAACCTGCTGATCATCCGCAAGGCGCGTCAGATGGCCGACGCCGCGCTGAGGATCGGCCGATGAAGCTCGACGCACTCGAATCCGGCCTCGCGTCGCTGACGGCGGCGAAGCCGAAGCCCCGCACCGAGGCGCCCGGCGCCGCCGAATCGTTCGTCCGCGAGATGGGCACGGCGCTCGACGAAACCAATCGCGCACTGAACGACGCCGATGCCGCCGCACGCGAGCTGACCCAGGGCAAGGGAGACGTCGTCGACACGATGCTCGCGCTCGGCCGCGCGGACGTCTCGCTCCGCATGGTGGTCGGCCTGCGCAATCGAATGCTCGAGTCGTACCAGGAGATCATGAGGTTGCAGGTCTGACATGCAGAGCTGGCTATCGGACATCATCGAGCAGATCCGCGCGCTGCCGCCGCAGCGCCAGCTCGTGCTCGGGGTCGCGGGACTGGGCTCGCTGGCCTTCATGGGCTGGATCGCCCTCGGACTCGGCGCTGTCGAGCACCGGGCGCTCTACCGCGGCCTCGCCGAGGACGAAGTCGCCCGGGTCGCGGACGCGTTGCGGGCCGAGAGCATCGACTACCAGCTCGCGGACGGCGGCACGGCGATCAGTGTGCCCGCGCAGCAGGTCCACGAGGCGCGCATCCGCATGGCGGGCCGCGGACTGCCGGGCGGCGGCTCGACGGGCTTCGAGCTCTTCGACCGCCCCGCCTTCGGCGTCACCGACTTCGTGCATCGCGTCAACTACTCGCGCGCGGTACAGGGAGAGCTCGCCCGCAGCATCGAGCAGCTCGATCCGGTCCAGCGAGCGCGGGTGCAGGTCGTCATCCCCAAGCGATCGACGGTGCTCGACGCCAAGGAGCGCGCACCCAGCGCGTCGGTGGTCGTGAAGCTCGCGCCCGGCCGCGAGCTCGACTCCGCCCAGGCCCGGGCGATCGTGCACCTGGTCGCCTCGAGCGTCGAATCGCTCGACCCGAAGAACGTGACCGTCGTCGACGGCTCGGGCCGCCTGCTCGCCCCCGTCGGCGAGGGGTCCGACGAAGCGATCCAGGTCGGCGAGGTCACCGGCTACCAGGCGCGCATCGAGGCCGAGCTCTCGGAGCGGGTCGAGGCCATCCTCGAGCCGGTGGTCGGCACGTCGGGGGTGGTGGCGCGAGTGCGCGCCGAGATGGACTGGACGAAGAGCGAGATCACCGAGGAGCGCTTCGACCCCGATTCGCAGGTCGCGCGCAGCGAGCAGCGCACCGAAGAGACCGAGACCGACGGCGGAAACGGAGGCGTGCCCGGCATCGCCGCCAACGCTCCCGACGCCGGCGGCGGCGCCGGCGTCGAGCCGACGCCGGCCTCGAGCCGCGTCTCCGAAACCTACAACTACGAGATCAGCAAGGTGGTCAGTCACAAGTCCCAGCCCATCGGCCGAGTCGAGCGGCTTTCGGTGGCCGTCCTCGTCGACTCGGGCACGGCGGACGTCGTCGGCGAGGGCGAGCAGCCCGCCTACACGCCCGAGCAGATGCGGCGCTTCGAAGAGCTGGCCATGCAAGCCGTCGGCTTCTCGGAGAAGCGCGGTGACGAGATCGTCGTCACGGCCGCCCCGTTTCGCGCCCCCGTGGCGCCGCCCAAGGAGGCCGCGCCGCTGGTCGACGGCGAGATGCTGATCTTCCTCTCGAAGATGCTGGCCATCGCGGCGCAGCTCGTCGCGCTGATCCTGTTCGCGAAGTTCATCGTGCGACCCATGCTGAACGCGGTGAACGTCGAGGGCGCCGCGGTGCTGCCGGCGCCGGTGTCGTCTCTCGAGGCCGGTCTCGCCGGAGCCGCGCCCGAAGCCGCCGTGCAGCCGCCCACCCTCGCCGAGCAGGTGGGCGCCGAGGCGCAGCAGCGCAACGACGACAGCCTGACGGCGATCCGCAACTGGCTCAATCAGGGGTGACCGATGGAATATGAATCCCTGACAGGCGCCGAAAAGGCCGCGATCGTGATCCTCTCGATGCCCAAGGACGCCGTCGGCGGCTTCATGGCGCAGCTCGGCGACGAAGAGGTCCACAAGGCGCTCGCCGCCGTCTCCCGAATGGACGAGATCCCGCCGTCGATCCAGAACAAGGTGCTCGAGGAGTTCCGCAACGCCCTCGGCCAGAACGACTACGTGATCGCGGGCGGTCGCAAGCGGGCGCTCGAGCTGGTGAGCAGCACGCTCGACGATGGACGGGCCCGGGGCATTCTGGAGAAGCTCGGGCGCGACGAGAAGCGCATCGACTGGACGCTTCGCGCCTACCAGCCGGCCTTCGTCGCCGAGCAGATCGCAGGCGAGCACCCGCAGACGATCGCGCTGATCCTCTCGCAGCTGCCGGCGGATCGCGGCGCGGAGGTGATCGCCGAGCTGCCCGAGGAGATCCGGTCCGACGTGGTCCTCCGACTGGCCAGCCTCGACACCGTCGCCACCGAGATCATCGGCGACATCGAGAAGGGCGTCGCCGAGCTGTTCGACCGACGCGCCGTCGCCTCGTCGCGGGTCGGCGGCACGGCCGCCGCGGCGCAGATCCTGAACCGCGTCCCCAAGTCGAGCGGCAGCGACATTCTCGAGGGCGTGGACAAGAGCGATCCGGAGATCGCCGGCGCGATCCGCAAGCGCATGCTCACCTTCAACGATCTCGAGACGATCGATCAGCGCGGCTTCCAGGTGCTGCTGCGCGAGATCTCGACCGAAGACCTGGCGATGGCGCTCAAGACGGCGTCCGAGGAGATGCTCGAAAAGGTCTACTCGAACCTCTCGTCCCGCGCGGTCGATCAGATCAAGGAGGAGATGGACCTGCTCGGACCCGTGCGACTCTCGGACGTCGAGGCCGTGCAGGAGACGATCGTCGAGGCGGCACGCCGGTTCGAGGAAGAGGGTCGACTCTCGATCGACGTGGGAGGCGGCGACGATGTTTTCGTTTGAGGCTGCGCGCGACATCACCGCCGGCGATTTCGTGCCCGAGCCGTCGGGTCAGGAAGTCGGCTTCCGCCCCGCCGTCGACGGACCGCTCGAGCGCCTCCGCGCGGCCGCAGAACCGGCGCCGGCGCCGGCCGAGTCCGACGCCGACACGGCACTCGCCAGGCTCGAGGACCACCTCGCCGCCGAGTACGAGCGCGGCTGCGCGACCGGACGCGACGTCGCGGAGTCCCGGATCGCCGGCCCGCTCGCGGCGTTGACGGCCGCCGCGCAGGACCTCGACGCGCTGCGTGGCGCCTACCTGCGCGATCAGCGCGACCTGCTGATCGAGCTGGCAGTGTCGATCGCAGAGCAAATCGTCGCTCGGGAGCTGCGCGCCGACTCCGAGGCCCTCGCGAGCTGTCTCGAGCGGGCCATCGCCGCGCTGCCCGGCGACGGCCCGGTCGTCGTCGAGTTGTCGACGGGCGATCACGAGGTGATCGCCGAGCACGACGGAGCCGAACTCGGACGACTCGCCGCCGAGAACCGCCTGCGCGTCGAGTCGACCGCAGAGCTGTCACCGGGAGAGGCGCGGGTCAGCGGCGCGGCGACACGCATCGACGTGTCGGCGGAGAGCCTGGTTGCCGCCTTCCGCGAAGCGCTGCAGGGACTCGACGCGCAGGGCATCGAGCCGGACGCGTGCGAGTCGTCCGACCAGGAGCCCGCATGAGCGCCTTCGCCGACACGCCCTTCTTCGACGCCTGCCGAGCGCGCATCGCAAACGTCGATCCGCTCGTGGTCCGCGGCCGCGTGCGCGCCGTGGTGGGCCACGTCATCGAGGGCGAGGGACTCGACGTGCAGGTCGGGTCCGTCTGCCGGATCGAGGATGACATGGCGGCGACCGGCTTCCACGCGGAGGTCGTCGGCTTTCGCGACGATCGTTTCCTGCTGATGCCGCTCGGCGAGGCGGCGGGCGTCGGGCCGGGCTGGCGAATCCGCCCCGCCCTGCACGGCGCCGGCGTCCCGGACGCGCGCGCTTGCATCGGTCGCGTGATCGACGGGCTCGCACAGCCGATCGACGGCGGCGCCGCCCTGCCTATCGACCGAAGCAGGGACCTCTCGACGCGGCCCACCCCGCCGCTCGCCCGCGCACGCATCGACTCGGCGCTCGAGCTCGGCGTGCGAGGCATCGACACGCTGCTGACCACCGCACGCGGGGCGCGGGTGGGGCTCTTCGCCGGATCGGGGGTCGGCAAGTCGACCCTGCTCGGACAGATCGCGCGCCGCACCACAGCCGACGTGATCGTGATGGCGATGATCGGCGAGCGGGGCCGCGAGGTGCGTGAGTTCGTCGAGGGTCAGCTCGGACCGGAAGCCCTGGCCCGCTCGATCGTCGTGGTGGCGACGAGTGACGAGACCGCCCTGCTGCGCAAGCGAGCTGCCACGCTGGCCACCGGCCTCGCCGAGCAGCTGCGCGACGAAGGCCGCGACGTGCTGCTGCTGATGGACTCGGTGACGCGATTCTGCCATGCCCAGCGCGAGATCGGCCTCGCCGCCGGCGAGCCGCCCACCACACGCGGCTACCCGCCGTCGCTCTGGACCGCCCTGCCCCGCCTGCTCGAGCGCGCGGGCACCGGGGCGGGGACGGGCTCGATCACCGCCATCTACACCGTGCTCGTCGAGAACGACGACATGAACGAACCCGTCGCCGACGCACTCCGCGCCCTGCTCGACGGTCACGTCGTGCTTTCGCGCGACATCGCGAGCCGCGGCCGACATCCCGCCATCGACGTACTGCAGAGCGTGTCGCGACTGATGCCCGACGTAGTCGCTCCCGAGCACCTCGCGCTCGCCGAACGGGCGAGGAGCCTGATGGCCACCTACCGCGACGCGGAAGACCTGATCTCGATCGGCGCCTACGTGGCCGGCAGCAACCCGGCGATCGACGAGGCGCAGCGGCTGCACGGCCCGCTCGAGACGTTCCTCAGGCAGCGCCCCGACGAGGTGACGAGCCTCGAACAGGGCGTCGGCGCGCTCGCAGGGCTGATCGCGCCCAACGAGCCGACGGGAGCCTCGGCATGAAGACGACCGCCTACCGACTCGAGCGAGTCCTGAACGTGCGGCGTGTCGACCTCGACCGGGCCGCCGCCGAATTCGCCCGCGCGACCTCCGAGCTCTTCTCGGCGCGGCGCGAGTTGGACGCGCGCCGCCGCGCCCTGCGCCAGGCCGCCGCCGATCGCCATCGGCGAGCCGCCGCGGGCACGACGGCGGGCGCCCACCACGCGGCGGCGGTCGCGCTGGAGGCAAACGCCGAGTCGCTGGTGAACGCGAGCGAGCGCGAGGCCGCGTGCGCCGCGCAGGCCGAAGAGGCCCGGCAGGCGCTGCTGGCCGCGCGCACGCGGGTGCGTGCACTCGAGAAGTTGCGCGACCGACACCAACTCGAAGCCCTTCGAACCCAGGAGCGCATCGACCGCGCCGCGCTCGACGAGGTGGGCTCGCGCGCGGCGGGCCGACGGGAGGCCGGCACGGCATGAAGATCTTCACCCGACTCGCCGTGATGGCGCTCGGCCTGCTGGTCGCGACGACGGCTTCCTCCGAGAGCGAGGGCGAAGTGCCCTACTCGATCGAGCCCCTGCTCGCCGAGGTGCGCACGCGGCAGTCCGAGCTCGACCGCCGCGAGCGCGAACTCGACCAGCGCGAGCGCAGCCTCGCCGAGCTCGAGGCCATCGTGAGCACGCGCCTCGAGGAGGTCGGCGAGATGCGGGAGCTCGTGGACACGCGCATCGACGCGTGGCAGAAGGAGAGCGGCAGGCGGATCAAGCAGCTCGCAAAGATCTATGCCTCGATGCCGCCGAACAGCGCCGCCGGCCTGATCGACGACCTCGACGCCGAGCTGGCCACGCAGATCCTGCGACGTATGCGCCACAAGCAGTCGGCGGCCGTGCTCGCGCGGCTGTCGCGCAAGCGCGCGCTCACGGTCAGCCGGCAGGTCGCGCACCCGCTGAGCTTCGAGCCGGCCAGCCTGGAAGAAGAGTCCGTGCAATGAGAGTCGACCCGACCGCTGTCATGCCGACCGACGACGTCGGAAGCCTGCCCGACGGCGCCGGCTCGTCCGGCGAGGACGCCTTCGCGCAGACGTTCGGTGCGGTCCTGAACGAGCAGGCCGTACGCGAAGACGCTCCGCGCCGCACCGGCGAGCAATCGGCCGCAGAACGCGGCGTCGAGGGCTCGCTCGAGCAAACCACGATCCGCAAGGGTGCGCCGGATGCCGGCGACATCACCGGGCAGCTCGGAAGGCTGGACGGCTCGCCGCGCAGCGACGCCCGTAGCGGCGCGGCGGCCACGGCAGACGGCATGGCCCCAGCAGGCGTCGCGGGAACCGGGCGTGGCGACGGGACGCCGGCGGCCACGGCCCCCGGCTCGCACACCCTCGAGGCCGGAGTGCCGGACTTCGTCCCACGCGAGACGCTCGTCGAGACCGGCTCGCGGCCAACGGCCGACACCGCCGCGGCGCTGCCGGCCAGCTCGCGGGCGGCTGCCGCGAATGCGGCAGAAGACGCGCGGGCCGCGGGCCGTGATGCGCCCGTCGACGAGACCGACACCCGCCGCG
>CAZETS010000027.1:0-23266 GCA_964515335.1 uncultured Spirochaetaceae bacterium | reverse complement strand
CGCTGACCGCGATGCCGGCAAGCGACCTGGCCGCCCGGGCGGCCGCACGGACCGCGCGCGGCAACGCCGAAGGGCCCGCGCCGGCAGTCAGGGCGGCGCGGCGCGGAGAAGCCGGCGTCAGGGATCCGAGGATCGAGCGCGCCTCACGGTCGCTGCCCGACGCGGGGGCCGCCGCATTCCGCGAGCTGCCCTCCGCCGAGCCCACCGCCCTGCCGATCGATGCAGCGAGCCGGGGAGCCACCCAATCGATGGCGACGCCCCCCGCGCACAGCGAACCGGGCGCGGCCAGCCTGCCCACTCCGCCGGTGTCGGCAGCGGCCGTCGAGGCCACCGCGAGCAACGTCCCGACCTCCGAAGCCGGACGGCTCCCGCCCCAGCCCGTGCAGGCGCTTCCGCAGCAGATCCAGCTCATTGCATCGCAGGGCGGGGGCACGGCGCGCATGCAGCTCAGCCCACCCGAGCTCGGTGGCCTGCAGATCAAGGTGTCACTTCGCGGCTCGGCGGTCGACGTGGTGATCCGCGCCGACGAGGCCTCTGCCCAGACCGCCGTGCTCGGCCAGCGCGATCAGCTCGCCGACGCGCTCGGCACGCGCGAGCTGCGCATGGAGACCTTCGACGTGCTCGCCGGCGACCGGGGGGGCGACGACCGGGAGAGCGGCGCCGAGCAACGGGCGGACGCCTTCGGGTTCGAGGGCGAGGCCCGGGACGGGCGCCGGCCGACGAACCGGCCGGACGCGTCCAGCTCGGCGCCGGACCACGACGTGACACCACCGCCCGCCGGAATCGCCGCTGCCCGCGCGGCGGGCGGCGGAATCGACCTGAGGATCTGACGGCCGGCGACTCGCCGAAGCGAGCCCGCCGACCGCGCGAACGACAGGAGAACGAAACATGCTCACAGCATCCGTCAGCGATACCAAGCTCGACACGGGCGCGGCCACCGATGCGGCCGCAGCTGCTCTCGGCCGCGAGGACTTCCTGCGCATGCTGATCGCGCAGCTCGAGCACCAGGACCCGTTGAACCCGCAGGACTCGACCGAGTTCACCGCACAGCTCGCACAGTTCTCGAGCCTCGAGCAGCAGATCGCGATGCGTGACTCGCTGGGATCGATCCGGGCCGCGTTGTCGCGCACCGACAGCGTGACGGCGATCGGCATGATCGGGCAGCGGGTGCTCGCCGACGGCGGCCAGTTCGAGCTCACCAGCGGGGGTGCCTCGCTCGAGTTCGAGTTGAGCCAGCCCGCCGACTCGGTCGAGCTGCGGGTCGTCGATCAGAGCGGGTCCACCGTTGCGACGATCGACGCGGGCAATCGCCCAGCCGGCCTGAACAACTTCTCGTGGCCCGGCCTGCGATCGAACGGACAGCCCCACGACCCGGGCGTCTACGAGCTGGTCGTCGCAGCGTCGGCGGCCGGCGAGCCGGTCGAAGCATCGCCTGTCGTCTCGGGAACCGTTTCCGGCGCCGACGTGACGGGCTCCACGCCCATGCTGCTGCTGGGCAATCTCCTGCTGCCGCTCTCGAACGTGCGCGAGGTCTACGCCTCGAGCACCGGGAGTCCGCAGCCGTGAATCTCCTGATGCGACTCCTCGCTGCACTGACTCGGCCGTTCACGCGGCCCGCGAAGCCGTCGTTCGCCGATTCACTCGACGCGGCCATGCAGGAGCCCTTCGTCGCGTTCAGCGCGCGCTCACTCGAGCGGTCGATGGCAATCGGGCCTTCGCGCTGCTCACACAACCCTACCCCCAACGCAAAGCCCGCAACTGCGGGCCCCAACCACTGAGGACGTCATGCCCCTTGCCAATGCCCTTTTCAGCAGCGTCTCCGGCCTCGACACCACGTCGACGGCCATTTCCGTCATCGGCGACAACATCGCCAACGTCAACACCACCGGCTTCAAGGCCCGCCGGGCCGAGTTCTCCAATGTTCTCGGTCAGAGCATCACGTCGTCCGGCGGCTTCTCGGCGCTGGGAGCCGGCGCCAAGCTCTCGCGCGTGAGCACGAGCTTCACCCAGGGCACCTTCGAGAGCACCGGGCGAGGCACCGATCTCGCGCTCGAGGGCCAGGGCTTCTTCATCGTGAATGGCGCCCAGGGACGGCACTACACGCGGTCCGGCGTCTTCTCCGTCGACAACCAGGGCGTGCTGGTCAATCCCGAGGGTCTGCGCGTGCAGGGCTTCGGAATCGATCCGATCACCCAGCTGTCGAACGGCCAGATCGGCGACATCGTGCTGTCGAACGCCCTCTCTCCGCCGCAGGCGACCGGCCAGATCGATCTGTCGGCGAACATCGACGCGGGGAGCCAGATCTTCCCGGCCTTCGACCCGGCGAATCCGAGCACTTCGTCCAGCTTCAACACGGGCGTGACCGTCTTCGACTCACTCGGCGGGCCGCACCTGGCGTCGGTCTACTTCACGCGCACCGGCGCAGGCAACTGGGACTGGACGGCCACGCTCCCCAGCACGGAGACGACGATCCCGCCCGTACCCGGCGCGTCGATTGCCGTCCAGGGCAGCGGAACGCTGTCTTTCGACACCGCGGGCAATCTCACCGGCGTCACCGGCAACAACCTCACGCTCGAGTTCGCCGGCGGCGCTACGCCCGCTCAGGCCGTGAACCTGAACTTCGGACCGATCGCCGGCATCGGCACGGGCTCGCCGACCACGTCGTACGACCAGCAGTCCAACGTGAACAGCGTCAATCAGGACGGCTTCTCGGCTGGCACCATGCAGTCGCTGAACGTCGACCAGCAGGGGTTCGTGACGGGGCAGTTCTCGAACGGCGAAACGCTCTCGCTCGCTCAGCTCGCCCTGGCGACGTTCCCGAACGTAGAGGGCCTGCAGAGCATCGGCAGCAACAACCTGAGCGAGTCGCGCATCTCGGGTCAGCCGCTGATCGGAACCGCCGGCAGCGGCAGCTTCGGCTCCGTCCGGTCTGGCAACCTCGAGCAGTCGACCGTCGACCTCGCGGGCGAGTTCGTCAAGCTCATCGTCAACCAGCGCGCGTTCCAGGCCAACACCCGGACCGTATCGGTGACCAACGAGCTGATGGCGAACCTCGTCTCGCTCGGCCAGTAGCGGCATGAGGCGCGGCCCGGCGACCAGTCTCGCCCTGCTCCTCGGGGCTCTGCTCGCCGTCGCCGCGCCTGGCGCGGCCGGCGAAGGCGTCGTCGTGCCCTTACGTCACCGGGCCGCCGCGGAGCTGGTCCCGCTGGTCGAGGCTTCGCTCGGCGAAGAATCGCGCGTGGTCGCGGATCCGGCGACCAACAGTCTCGTGCTGTTCGCCCCGGCCGCCGAGGCCGAGGCTCTCCGGCGTCTCGTCGAGCGGCTCGACCGACCGAGACACAGCGTAGTGGTGCGCGTCGAGTCGAGAACCGAGCGTGCCCTGCGCAGTGCCGGATGGCGCGTGGTCTGGAGCGGCGGCGAGGCGCTCGGGACGGGACGACTCACCGACAGCAACGGCGACGTGGCATCGGGCGAAGATCCGAGGGCGCCAACCCGCGTGCTCGCCACCGGACGCGAGGACGTCTTCGCCACGTCTTTGCGCATCCTCGACGGCGAGACCGGGCGCATCGAGAGCGGGCGCTCCGTCCCCATCACCGACCGGAGCCTCCTCGGCACCACGACCACCGTGGTCGAGGCCAGCTCCGGCCTGCTCGTTTCACCGACGGTGGTGTCGGATGATCGCGTGCGACTCGAACTGGCCCCGTACGCGGGCGAGCTCGACGAGAGGGCCCGCACCCGCACCCTGCGGTCGGCCACTACGGTCGAGCTGAGCCCTGGAGAGATCGTCGTGCTCGGCTCGCTCACGGACGACCTGAGCCGCTCCGGGCGTGGTGACACCATCCGGCGTGGGGGCGGCGCAACGCGCGAGAACACGTTGTGGCTGATTAGCGTCGACCTCGACTGAGCGGACCGCGCACCTGCGAACACCGGGCTGCGCAGCAACCGAAGCGACCCGTACGTAATTCCACGGATCTGAATACTTGCCCCCACGCCGCATCCGTAGGAACACCGGTCCCGGTTCCGGAAAAACGGCCCCTCGATTCCGCCGTTCCTCGTATGCAGCTCTTGGACCAGATCCCGATACGAACAGGGATTTCGCCTGTAGGGCATTTTGATCGGAGGGGACCTCATGGAGACATCGATCGTCATTGCAGACTCGCAGCGCCTCGTTCGGGACGGGCTGCGCAACATCCTCGAAGCGGTTCCGGAGTTCTCGGTAGTGGGCGAGGCCGCCAGCGGCCGGGAAGCCGTGGACCTCGTGGTCAGCAAGCGGCCGGACGTGGTCGTGATCGAGGGACAGCTTCCGCGACTCTCGGGCGTCGAGGCGGTTCGACGGATCCGCGAGCACAACCGGCTCTCGGCCTGCGTGATCACCTCGGCGACCTACGGCCCGAGCCAGGTCCGCCAGTCGCTGGTCGCGGGCGCCGCCGGCTTCGTGCCTAAGGACTCCGCCGCGCAGGACCTGATCGACGCGGTTCGCACCGTGCGCATGGGCCGCTCGTACCTGGCACCCGCGGTGGCCGATCAGGTCGTGAGCGCTCTCAAGTCGCCGGCGGACGGCTCTCCGGGAGCCACGAGCGAGCTGACGACGCGACAGCGCGAGGTGCTTCAGCTGATCGCCGAGGGGCTTTCGACCAAGGAGATCGCGGGTGAGCTCGGGATCTCGCTCAAGACCGCGCAGACGCATCGGGCGAACGTGATGGACCGCGTGGGCGTCCACAAGGTCTCGAACCTCGTGCGCTACGCGATCCGCGAGGGAATCGTCACGGCGTGAGCGAAGCGCTCCGTGAGGGCGACGCGATGCGCGACCGAGCACCCGCCAGCGAGGAGCAGCGCGACGATCGCGAGCACGCGGGCGCGATCCTCGCGTCGCTCCTCGACGCAATCCTGGCAGTCGTCCGCGACCTGCTCGAGTCCGACCGGCTCGGCGAATCGTTGGCGCACCTGGCAGCGCGTGCGCTGGGGAGCGAGCAGGTCGACGTCTACCTGCGCAGAGACGGCGTGGACGCATTCGAGCTGCTGGCCCATGCCGGGCAGCCGCAGGACGAGTGCGCCGCACGGCTCGCGATGCGGGCCGCCCGACGAGCGCTCGAACAGGCGCACGTCGTGCACCTCGCCACCGACCGCGTCGAGACGGCCGCAGGCGGCTCGCTGACGGGCGCTCCGCCTGCCCCCGTGTGGGCGCATCCGATCCGGTCCGCCGGCCGGGGGGCGGTCGGAGCCGTGGTGGCGGTCGCGCCGTCGCGCCACGAGCACGACGCCGCCTGGGCGCGCGACCTGGCGCTGGTAGGCGAGATCGCGACCTCGGCGTTCGAGCAGGCGCACCGACTGCGGGCGCGCATCGCCCATCAGGGCGAGCTCGAGGAGCGGCTTCGCGCGCGCACCGAAGAGGTCGCGCAGGCGCGAGGGGCGTTGATGCGCCAGGAGCGGGCCGTGGCGATGGGGAAGCTCGCGGCGAGCATCGCCCACGAGGTCAACAACCCGATGAGCTTCGTGCTCTCGTGCCTCTCCGAGGCGATGCGGGTCTCCCATGGACTCGAGCAGCTGATGCCCGACGTCACGCGTCTGGCCGACCTGGCGAGCCGGCTGCCCGAGTCGGACGATCCGCACATCGAGCGCGTGCGACTCGCCGCCGGGAAGCTCGGGGGCGATCGCTCGGTCGACGCGTACGTGAACGGCGAGGACGGGCTCTGCGACCTGATCGGCGAGGCGCTCGAGGGCGCCGAGCGGATCCGCCGCATCAGCGACGACGTTCGCCGCTTCGCGCAGGGACAGCCGGGCATTCCCGACTGGACGAACGTCAACGCGATCGTCGACACCGCGCTTCATCTCGCCGATCTCGATCACATCGAGGACATCCGGGTGGTGCGTCGTCTGGAGATCCTGCCCGAGGTCCGCTGCCAGCGGCATCAGATCACCCAGGTCATGCTGAACCTCATCCAGAACGCCATCGATGCGCTCGAGGGCCGCGGCATCATCGAAGTGCGCACGCGTTCGGCCGGCGACTGGGTGGAGATCGAGGTCGCCGACGACGGCCCGGGCATCGAGCCGTCCATTCGGGAGCGCATCTTCGAGTCGTTCTACACGCGCAAGAGCCAGGGCACCGGAATTGGCCTGGCGATCTCGCGGGACATCGCGACGGCGCACGCCGGAACGCTCGCCGTGATCGGCAGCGCCACGGGCGCCTGCCTGCAGCTCAAGCTGCCGGTGAGCGGCCCCTAGGCGCGATCCCGATCGAGGGTCGGCTCGAGGAGCGGCAGGGCCTCGGCGCCGCCGATCGTCGTGAGCAGGGTCGTCAGCTTGGGGCCGTGGTCGCGGTCGATCAGCAGGTCGTAGACGAGGGGACAGAAGGTCTTGAGGGTGAGGTCGGTGCCCTCGCAGAGCGTCTTCATGTGCGGGACGAGGTCGTCCTCGCTGATCGCCGGAGCCTCTCGCAGGATGGCGACGAGTCGCTCGAGGGCCACGCGCTGATCCGCTTCGATCGTTCGCGCCACCGGCTCCTTGCGGATGCGATAGCGGAACTCGTCGGGCGCGAACGAGCCGATCCATCGCCAGCAGCAGGCCGCGCGCTGCCGGCACAGCGTGCGCTCGACGTCGCTTTCGATCTCGCCGGTCGCCTCGAAGTAGGCGACGGTGCGGTCGAGGTCGCCGTCGTAGGCCTGGACGACGACCGAGAGCGCACGGAACGGCGGCACGAAGGGAACGGGGCTACCCGGCAGGATGCGTCGGCCATCGAGAGAGGCGAGCTCGAAGGTGCGCCGGGCGATGCGCCGCTTCTTGTCCGCCTTGCTGCCGTCCTCGGCCTCGTGGGCGACCCGGCGCCCGCGGTCGAAGTCCTCGTAGAGCTTGATGACGTCGGCGTCGAACGAGATCTGGAACTCGCTGCCCGGGCGCTGGCTCGCAAAGATCCAGCGCAGCATCTCGGGCTCGAAGACCTCGAGGCAGTCGGCGACGGTGACCACGTCGCCGCTGGAGCTCGAGATCTTTCCGCCGCGGCCCTTGATGCGCACGAAGTCGTAGGCGACGTACTCGGGCGCGCGCCCCCCGTAGGCGACGTCGACGATCTCCCGGCCGGTGTCGAAGCTGCCGCCCGCCGAGCTGTGATCCTTGCCGCCCGGCTCGAAGACCACCTGCTCCTCGGCCCAGCGCATTGGCCAGTCGACCCGCCAGGGCAGCTTGACGTTGCCACCGTCGCGCAGGTCGACCTCGGCCTCGTGGGCACACGACCGGCACGCGTAGCGGACGATCCAGTCACCGGGCCAGGCGAAGTCGATCTCGTCCCGACCGCAGGCGTCGCAGAAGCCCGCGAGAGGCAGCCAGTCGTCGGGCAGCGGCTGCGTGCGATGGCGATCGAGGACCGCGCGGATCGACTCGCGGGACTCGAGGGCGCGCCGGATGCCCTGCGCGTAGTCGCCGGCTCGATAGCGACGCGACTGGCGGATGAACTCGGGCGCGATGGCGAGCGGGGCGAGGCTCTCCTCGAACTGCGCGATGAAGTGCGACGCGTAGCTGTCGTGGTCGCCGTAGGGATCGGGCACGTCGGACACGCTGCGGCGCAGATTCTCCTCGAGCAGCTCGGGGCGCGGGATGCCGGCGGGCACCTTGCGGAAGACGTCGAAGTCGTCCCACGAGTAGATGAAGCGTACGTCGGCGCCGTGGTCGCGCAGGGCACGGGCGACCAGGTCGACCGTGATGACCTCGCGGAAGTTGCCGACGTGGATCACGCCGGACGGCGTGATGCCCGCCGCGACGGTGATCGACGGGGTCTCGCCGGCGGCCGCGAGCGCGCGGCGGGCGGCGTGGTCGGCCCAGTGGGAGAGGCTCGGGTCGTCGGCGGGTCTGGCGGGCGCGTCTTTCGTCATCTCATCGATTCATGCGGCCGGCGGGACGGCGAGCCGCCCGGGCCGCAGGGCCTCGAGGACGACGGGGTCCACGGGCTCGCCCTGCAGCGCCGATGCCGCGATCCGGCCGACTTCTGGGGAGCAGACCATGCCCGATCCCCCCAGACCTGCCACCCAGAAGAGCCCCGCCAGGTCGGGATCGGGCCCGATCGCGAAGCGGCCGTCCGCCGTGAGCGTGCGCAGCCCGCACCAGAACTGCGCGGCGTGCGCATCGCGCAGCTCCGGGAGGAAGCGTGAGGCCTTGGCGGCGATCGCCGTCCGCGCCGCTTCGTCGACGTCGAACCGATCGGGATCCACATCGTCGATCTCGCACGCGCAGAGCAGCATGCCCCCGGCCTCCGGGCGGCAGTAGAACTCGCCCTCGTCGTCGCCGCCGAAGTACCAGAGCACCGGCCAGCCACGGTCGACCGACGCATCGGGCGCCGTGATCATCAGGTGCCGGCGGGTCGGGCGCAGGCGCACCCGCGACCCGGCGGCCGCGCCGAGCCGATCCGCCCAGCCACCGGCGGCGAGGACGCAGACGTCTGCCCGGATTTCCTCGCCCGACCGGAGCCGGGCACCGACCACGCGCCCACCGCGCCGGATCAGCCCCTCGACCGGGCACCCGCGACGCAGCTCGACGCCGCCGCGGCGCGCGCCCCGCGCGAAGCCGGCGACGAGCGCGGCGATGTCCAGCCGGCCCTCCTCGGGGAGCCACCAGGCCCTCGCGGCGTCACCCGCGAAGCCTGGCGCCAGCTCGCGAAGCCGATCCGCCGACAGCGGCTCGATCTTGCACGGCGCATCGCCGTCGATCGCATCCACCCAGCCCGCGATCTCGGCGCTGCGCTCGCGCGCCGCGACGAGCACCAGCCCGAAGGCGTCGACGAGCGGAATCTCGCTGAAGTCGGCGGGCGGCTCGCGCAGGAAGCAGGCGCTGCGCAGGCCGAGCCGGGTGCTGACCGGATCACCGGTCAGGGTGCGCAGGATCGCGGCGTTGACCGCCGAGGAGCGCGCTGCGAGGTGCGGCTCTGCCTCGACGAGCAGCGTCTCGGCGCCCTGCCCCGCGCGCGCCAGGTGCCAGGCGGTGCCGAGCCCCGCGACACCACCGCCGATGATCAGGAATCGCACCCCTCGAGCCGCCACGGCCCGAGCCTACCAGACCACCGCCACCCCGGTCGCGCCCCCGCACCAGCCCCGAACGGATCGAACCACCCTGTTCACGAACGGACGACGGCCATGCCGTCGTCCGTCCGTCACCCCAGAGCCACCTCGCGCAACAGCGAGATGTTGTCCAGGGCACTGCCCGCGCCGTGCACGACGGCCGTGTAGGGATCCTCGCTGCGCAGGATCGGCAGCTTGGTCTCCTGGCGCAGCACCTGGTCGAGATCGCGCAGCAGCGAGCCGCCGCCGACCAGCATGATGCCGCGGTCGACGATGTCCGCCGCGAGCTCGGGCGGCGTCTTCTCGAGCGTGAGGTGCACGGTCTCGACGATGGCATGAATCGGCTCGACGAGCGCCTCGCGAATCTCGTCACTGGTGGTGACGACGACCTTCGGGATGCCGGCCACCAGGTCGCGTCCCTTGATCTCCATCGTCGAGGCCTTGGTCTCGGTGGACGCGGTGCCGATCGTCATCTTCACGTTCTCGGCGGTGCGCTCTCCGATCAGCACGTTGTACTTGCGCTTCACGTAGTTGATGATCGCCTCGTCCATCTTGTCGCCGCCGGTTCTGATCGAGCGCGACGTGACGATGCCCGAGAGCGAGATCACGGCGACGTCCGTGGTGCCGCCGCCGATGTCGACGACCATGTTGCCGGTGGGCGCGGTCACATCGAGGCCGGCTCCGATCGCCGCCGCCATCGGCTCCTCGATCAGGAACACCTCGCGAGCGCCAGCGGAGATCGCCGACTCGCGCACGGCGCGCTTCTCGACGCTCGTGATACAGGGCGGCACGCAGACGACGATGCGCGGCCGCGCCAGCGTGCGCCGGTTGTGGGCGCGCTGGATGAAATAGCGAAGCATCGCCTCGGTGATCTCGAAGTCGGCGATCACGCCGTCCTTGATGGGACGGATCGCGCTGATCGATCCGGGTGTGCGACCGAGCATCTCCTTGGCGGCATGTCCGACGGCGAGCACCCGCTGGCCGCGTCCGTCGTTCTTCTCGGTAACGGCAACGACGCTCGGCTCGGAGCACACCAGGCCCTTGCCGCGGCTGTAGACCAGGGTGTTGGCGGTGCCGAGATCGATGGCGAGGTCGTGGGAGAACCATCCGGCGATGGAGTCGAGGAGCATGAGGGTGTCCTTCCAGGGGTGTTCCGCTCGGCCCGGACGGCCGCGCACTCCGTGGAAGAACTGATCGGCGGGAACAGGCAGACCTTGAGTCCAACGCCCCGCGTCCCGGGCAGTATTCCGCTCGGTGATTCGGCGACCGCTACCCCCGCCGGGACGTCCCACGACGTCCCTGGGGCGAGCCTCGCGCTCGACGGCCGGGGTGCGGCCGGCCTGACGAACGCAAACGGCCCGGCGAGGCAGATGCCTCGCCGGGCCGCAGTTTGGAAGGGGCCTCGGCCCTGGCTCAGAAGTCCGCGAAGGGCGTCCCCACGGCGTCGTGGATGATCGATCGCTCGAGTTCGGGGCTCACGGCGGTGCTGCGGGCAGGAGGAGCCGAATCGACCGGCGGGGTCGGCTCTGCGGAGGACGCCGCTGAAGGCTCCACCGTGGGGCCCGCCGGGGGCGCCAGCGGATCCCTGTCGGCGAGCGCCTGCAGGCCGGCCACGCTGGCGCTCAGCTCGGCGACTCCCGAGCGCACCTGGTCGAGGTGCGTCTGGTGGGCCGCGATGTGGTCGTGGGCGAGCTGCAGCTGCTGGTCGGTGGCGAGCAGCTCGTCGGTGAGCGAGGTCACGCGTGCGTCGAGCACTTCGGCGCGCTGATACTGATTGAGGAACAGGATCACGCCGACCACCGCAACGACTACGACCAGCCACCAGGGCGCGCCCCGCCGCTCCGAGCTCTGCGGCTTGGCGGCGGATGGGCCCGTGTGGGGCGGCGTCGGCTCGACGGCCGTCTCCTCGGCCGGTGCTTCGGCGCTCGGTTGTGCACTCGGTTGTGCACTCGGTTGCACACTCGGTTCTGCACTCGGTTGTACTACGGAGAGGTCGGGAGAGGACTCGGGTGCGGCCATTCTGTGCCCCTTTCGATTCAGCGATCCAGCGATTCAGCGATCCAGCGATCCAGCGATCCAGCGATCCAGCGCTCTGAGTGAGTCCTCGCGGACGATCGAGCTGCGACCGTAGTGTTGCAGATCGGCGGCGGTTTCGAAATGACCACGGCATCGATGGCGATCGAATGGCAGCGAATATTCGAATCGAGTTCGACACGAGCGCATCGGAATGACGCCCGGGTGTGGCCACGGGACGACCTGCCCCACTGCCGTGCGGACGGTCGTCCTCTGCGCGAGTGCCGGAGCTACGACTGAATGACCAGCTTCGAGAGGCTGGTCTTGCGCAGGTTCGTCTTCTGGATCGTGCGCACCAGCTCGGCCACCTTTTCGGTGTCGGTCTCGAAGGGGTTGTTGCAGATGACGCGCACGTTCAACAGATTGCCGAGCCGGATGTTCGACCAGTCGAGGTCGTACTGGATCGAGTTCTCCCGGGCCAGCTTGATGAACTCGCCCCGCATCCGGGCGCGCGTGTCGGGCGGCGGATCCGTCTTGGCCTTGTCGACCTCGTCGTCACTGAACACGCGATCCACCATGCCCTTGCGCTCGAGCAGGTAGTAGAGGCTGCGACGACGCTGGATGTCGTGGTACTGCAGGTCGAGCATGAAGACCTTCGGATCGCTCCACGACGTGCCGTTCCGCTCGATGTAGGACTCGATCATGCGGCGCTTGATGACCCAATCGATCTGGCGATCGAGCTGATTCGGGTCGGTGTCGAGGCAGTCGAGCACGTGCTGCCACATGTGGACGGCCTGCTTGTGCTCGTCGCTCACCGGGTACTGCTCGATGTACTTCTGGGCCATCTCGCAGTATTCGCGCTGGATCTCGATCGGCGAGTACTCGCGCCCGTTGTCGAGTCGCAGACGTCGCTTGCAGGTGACGTCGTAGGTGATGTCCTTGATGGCCTTCACCGGATTGCGCAGGGTGAAGTCCTTGTTGATGTAGTTGTCCTCGATCATCTGGAGGACCACCGAGCAGGTGCCCACCTTGATGAAGTTGGTGTACTCGCTCATGTTCGAGTCGCCCACGATCACGTGCAGCCGCCGGTACTTCTCGCGGTCGGCGTGGGGCTCGTCGCGCGTGTTGATGATCGAGCGATCGTTCGTCGTGGTGCCCGAGATCTTCTGATAGATGTGCTGCGCGCGCTGGCTCACGCAGTAGTGGATGCCGTCCTGGGTCTGGAAGACCTTGCCGGCGCCCGTGTAGATCTGGCGGGTAACGAGGAAGGGAATCAGCTGCTCGGCGAGGTAGTAGAAGTCGACGTCCCGGTCGACGAGGTAGTTCTCGTGGCAGCCGTAGGAGTTCCCGACGAAGTCGGTGTTGTTCTTGAAGATCGACAGCTTCCCGGGGATGCGCTCCTCGCGGATCTTCTCCTCCGCGTAGTCCTGGAGGTCCTCGAGGATGCGCTCACCGGCCTTGTCGTAGACGATCAACTGCTTCGGGGAGGCGCACTCTGGCGTCGCGTACTCGGGATGACAGCCGGTGTCCTGGTAGAAGCGGGCGCCGTTCTCGAGGAAGACGTTCAGGAAGTGCTCGGTGGTGATGAGCTTCTCGAAGAGGAAGCGGATCGCCTTTTCGACGGGCAGGGTCTTTCGCCCTTCGGGCGTGAAGATGATCCCGTATTCCGTCTCGATTCCGTAGATCCGCTTTTGCATGCCGCGGTCCGATCCACTCCGGCTGATGCCGCCGGGGGTCTGATGTCTCAGGCTGTCTTGGCGATTCCGTCGCCCGGGAACCTTGGAGGCTCCGGGACCCGGATCGGGTTCCGCCAGCCCCGCGCCTCTTGCGCTCTCTGCGCTCTCTGCGCTCTCCAGGCTCTCTCTGCAGATCTCTCTCCAGATCTCTCTGCAGATCTCTCTGCCTCTCTCTCAGCCGCTCTCTCAGCGCTTGCCGAGCGGACGCTCTCGCCCGCGGGGTCGAGCTCGATGGCGACCGGAGCCCGCTCAGGCCTCCAAAATACCCTTTACCTCATCGGCCGACAGGCGCCTGAACTTGCGGCCCGCGCGGGAGCGCTCCAAGGCGCAGACTTCCAAGGCCTTTTCCGTCAGGGTCGAACTGCGGTCGCCGCCGGCGTCGAGGGCCCTCCGGCCGAGCTGGAGCGCCTCGGCGATCGAGAGGCCGTCCTGGTATTCGGAGCGAAGCACGCCCTCGACCTCGTCGACGCCGCCCCCGATCACGCAGAAGCCCCGGTCGTCGCCGATGAATCCGTCGAAGGTGATCTTGTAGAGCGCGTTCTCCTTGTGGTCCTCGTACCGGTCGTCTCCGACCTCGGCCACGATCACCTCGATCTCGAGGGGCTTCATCTCGCGGGTGAAGACCTCGCCGATCGCCTGCGAGTAGGCGTTGGCGAGCGCCTGGCCGCGCACGTCCTCGCGGCTGTACTGGTAGCCACGGACGTCCGCGAAACGAACCCCGATCTTCCGAAGCTGATCGAACTCGCTGAACTTGCCGACGCCTGCGAAGGCGATGCGGTCGTAGATCTCGCCGATCTTCGAGAGGCTCGTCGAGTTCTCGGCAACCAGCAGCACCCCGGCGTCGTACTCGAGCGCGACGATCGACTTGCCCCGCGCGATGCCCTTCCGAGCAAACTCGGCCTTGTCGGCCATGATCTGCTCGGGGGAGACATAGAAAGGCATGCTCATTGGAGACGACCTCCTGCACTGTGGTCGAGACCGCCCGCGCGGCCGAAGAAAGGCATGCTCATTGGGCCGAACCTCCGGCGGACGCCGCGCGTCGGCCGATGATGTCACGGTAGGACTGCTCGATGCCGCCTTCTTCGGCGTCCTCGACACCGCCGCCCGAGCAGATCTTGACCACCGGGAAGATGCGCCGCTCGAGATCCACGCCGCCGGTCGCGCGGTCCTCGTCGGCGGCAGCGGTGAGCGCCGCCACGGCCAGGGACACCGCCTCGGCGCGCGTCAGCGCCGAGTGCCAGCCCTGCTTGAGGGACTCGCGGGCGTAGAGTCCGCCCGAGCCGGTGGCGTCGAAGTCGGCCTCCTCGTAGCGGCCGCCGGTGATGTCGAACTTCCAGAGCCTGCCCTGCTTGCGGCGGCGGTCGAAGCCCGCGAACAGCGGAACCACCGCCAGCCCCTGCATGGCCGCAGGAAGGTTCTGGCGGATCATCTGCGAGAGCTTGTTGGCCTTGCCCTCGAGCTCGAGGGCCTCGCCCTCGATCTTCTCGTAGTGCTCGAGCTCGATGGAGAGGATCCGCGCCATTTCGATCGACGGGCCCGCAGCACCCGAAATCGCCATCAGCGAGTGGTTGTCGGTCGCGAATACCTTCACCACGTCGCGCGACGCCACCGAGTGCCCCGCCGTGGCGAGCCGATCACCGGCGACCAGGACGCCGTCGGCAAAACGCATCGCCAACACGGTCGTGCCGTGCGGGACGAGATGGGCGGCGCCCTCCGACCACGCCGAGACGTCGGGCACGAGCTGCGGATGATCCACGTGCAGGAGCTCGAAGAAACTCGAGCCTCGATACTTGTCCAGCAAAGACACCGAACCCCCCCCTCGGTCGACGGCTTCGTTCACACCGGGAGCGGATCCCCGGCGTCGATCTCGAACACGCGCTCGCGCGGCTCTACTGGCCGCCGCGCTGAACGTAGTTCTTCACGAACTCCTCGGCGTTCTCCTCCAGCACCGAGTCGATCTCGTCCATCAGCGAGTCCATCTCTTCCTTGAGATCCTCGCCCTTCTTGGCCAGCTTCTGGGCGCCCTCGCCGTCGTCTGCGTCGGCCTCGCCCTCGCCTCCACCCTTGGACTTCTGCTTCTGCTCGCCCGACGCGGCCATGTACAGCGCCGCGTGCGCGCGCGCGCCGGCCTTCGCCAGGTCTTTTCGGCTGCGGATGAATGTCGCCATGGATTGCACCTCTTTCGTCTTCTGCTTTCCCAAGGCCGCCTGACGCTCCGAAAAAGCTGGAGCGCGAAGGCCTCGGCTACGAGCCCATGTTCGCGAGCAGCGCCGCTGCACTCTCCGAGCGGCCGAGCAGATCCTCGACATGGGACTGCGTGCCCTTCAGCGGCTCGGACATCATGATCCGCTTGACCGGCTCGTCTTCCAAGCCGAACGAGATCGAGTCCCAGTTCACGCCGAAGACCTCGCCGGGATACCGCCGCAGGCACTCCCCGCGGAAGTACGCCCGTGTGTCGGGCGGCGGATTGTGGACCGCCGCATTGATCTCGTCGTCGCTGACGATCCGCTCGACCTTGCCCTGGCGCTCGAGCATGTAGTACAGGCCCTTGTCCGGGCGTGAGTCGTGATACTGCAGGTCGAGCATGTGAACCTGCGAGTCGTCCCACGAGAGGCCCTTGCGCTCCATGAAGCTCTCGAAGAGCAGCTTCTTGGCCACCCAGTCGATCTCGCGCGAGAGATCCATCGGCTCGACGGCGAGCCGCTCGACCACGGACTGCCAGCGGGCGAGCACGTCCCGGGTGACCGGGTCGAGATCGTTCTTCGCCGCGTAGGCGAGAGCCATCTCGAGGTATTCCTGCTGGATCTGCACCGCGGTCAGCTTCTTCCCGTTGTCGAGGGAGACGGTCTGGCGCAAGGTCGGGTCGTGGGAGACATCCTTGATGGCCCGCACCGGATCGCGCAGCGTCAGGTCCTTGCCGATCGCGCCATCCTCGACCATCGACAGGATCAGCGCCGTCACGCCGTTGCGCAGGTAGATCGTGGGCTCACTCATGTTCGAGTCGCCCACGATCACGTGCAGCCGGCGGTACTTGTCGCGGTCGGCGTGAGGCTCGTCGCGCGTGTTGATGATCGGCCGCTTCACCATCGTGTCGAGGGCGACCTCGGTCTCGAAGAAGTCGGCCCGCTGGGAGATCTGGAAGTCGCAGGGCTGGCCGCGATTCTCGCTGCCCACCTTGCCGGCGCCGCAGTAGACCTGCCGGCTCACGAAGAACGGCAGCAGGTGCTCGACGATGCGCTTGAACGACGTGCGCCGGTCCATGAGGTAGTTCTCATGACACCCGTAGCTGTTGCCCTTGCGATCGCTGTTGTTCTTGTGGATCAACATCATCGCGCCGTCGGGCAGCAGCGTGTTGGCTTCGCGACGGCTGACCTCGACGATGCGCTCGCCGGCCTTCTCGTGGATCACGAGGTCGCGCGCGTTGGTGACCTCGGGGCACGAGTACTCGGGGTGCGCGTGATCGACGTAGTAGCGCGCTCCGTTGATCAGGGTCTTGTTGCGCGCGATGTTCTCCTGCTGGTTCGGCGTGTACTTCTCGCCGTCCACCTGGAAGCCGCGCGCGTCCGCTAAGGGGTTCTCCTGATCGTAGTCCCAGAGGATCTTGCCTTCGGGATCCTCACGGTAGGCGTTGACGAGCAGGACACAGCTGGAAATCGGGTCGAAGTCGGGATCGTTCTTGACGATGATCCCGAACTCGACTTCGGTTCCCATGACCGTGGGGATTGCCATCGTGTCTCCTGGCTGTCTCTCGACCCGGCTCCGGCCGCAGTCTTCGCCGCCGCTCCGGGGCGACTCCGCCACCGGGAAGCGGCCCACGAGGGTACCGGATCCCGAAGTGTCGCCCTTACTTGTCGTCCATCTGCCTCGGAGTGCGCGCCGGCCATCTCCACCCGACCCGTCGATCCGCCGCCAGGACCCACCACGACCCCCGCTTCGTGCGGGGATCGCCTAGAGGTACTGGCCCTGTCCGGCGGACACCGTCTCGATCGTCTGCTCCTTGCGCTCGACCCCGGTGATGAGCGTTCGCACGTTGATGATGCGCTCGCCCTTCCGACCGGAGATGCGCGCCCAGTCGTCGGGGTTCGTCGTGTTGGGCAGATCCTCGTTCTCCTTGAACTCTTCGCGCACCGACTCGACCATGTCGGAGAGCTTGATGCCGCGCTCGCCGTCGTCGATCATGCGCTTGACCGCCTTGCGCTTGGCGCGCGCCACGATGTTCTCGATCATGGCGCCGCTCGCGAAGTCCTTGAAGTAGAAGATCTCACGCTCGCCCTTCGCGTAGGTCACTTCGAGGAACTTGTTGTCGTCGCCCGTCGAGTACATGTTGTCGATCACGTCGTCGATCATGGCCTTGCAGGCCGCCGCGGCATCGCCACCGGACCTGGTCAGCACGTTCTCGTGCAGGGGCAGCTTCTCGGTCAGGTACTTGTTGAAGATGTCCCGCGCGGAATTCGCGTCCGGGCGCGACACCTTCACCTTGAGGTCGAGCCGACCCGGGCGCAACACGGCGGGATCGATCAGATCCTGCCGGTTGCTGGCGCCGATGACGATGACGTTGTTCAGCGACTCGACGCCGTCGATCTCGGAGAGGAACTGCGCGACGACCGTCGCCTCCATGTCGGAGGAGATGCCCGAGCCGCGCATGCGGAACAACGAGTCCATCTCGTCGAAGAAGACCACCACCGGCACGTCCTGGCTGGCCTTCTCGCGCGCCTTCTTGAACACCTCGCGCAGCTTCGACTCGGTCTCGCCCACGTATTTGTTGAGCAGCTCGGGCCCCTTCACGTTCAGGAAGAACGCCGACGTGGCCTTTCCGGTGCGCTGCTCGATCTTCTTGGCGAGCGCATTCGCGACCGCCTTGGCGATGAGCGTCTTGCCGCAGCCCGGCGGGCCGTACAGCAGGATGCCCTTGGGCGGCGACAGCTCGTGCTCGGCGAAGATGTCCGGGTGCAGGTACGGCAACTCGACCGAGTCGCGCAGGATCTCGATCTGGTCGTCGAGCCCGCCGATGTCCTCGTAGGTGATCTCGGGAATCTCCTCGAGCATCACCTCCTCGACCGCCGACTTCGGCATCTTCTCGAAGGCGTACTGGGTGCGCGGATCGACCAGCAGCCGGTCGCCGACCCGAATCTTCTCGCGGCGCAGCGGCTCGGCGATCTTCACGACGCGTTCGTCGTCGGTGTGACCAAGCACCAGCACGCGATTCTCGGACACCGTGTCGACCACCGTCGTCACCTCGCCGCGGCTCGTGTAGCCCGCCGGCTCGACGACGTTGAAGGCCTCGTTGAGCACGACCATCTGGCCGTCCTCGAGCTGGAACGGGTCGAGGTTCGGATGCACGTTCACGCGCATCGGGCGGCCGTCGACGAGCAGCTCGGCGGTGCCGTCCTTGTTGGCGCGCAGGAAGATCCCGTAGGTGTTCGGCGGCGCGCAGAGCTTGTCGACCTCTTCCTTCAAGAGCTCGATCTGCTGCTTGGCCTCCTGGAGCATGCCCACGAGCTTTTCGTTCTGGCGCTCGGAGTCGCGCAGCTGACCGCGCGCCTGCTCGTAGCGCCGGCGCAGCGTGTCGAAGTCCGCCAGCACGCGGTCGAACCGGTGCCGGAACTCGTTGGAGTCGCTCCCGAAGAAGCGAATCGCATCCTGGAGCTGCTCGATGTCGCTCTCGCCCAGGCCCTCGGCCCGGCCGCCACCCTCGTTCTCGTCGTCCACGCGTGCCCCCGTCGGGGAGATGCGCCTCATGACGTCGCGGACGAAGCCCTTGCGGCCGCCGCCCATGTCCGAATCATGCTCGCTCATCGCGCCATCTCCTCATTCGCGATCCGCGTCACCCCGCGCGGATCTTCTTTCCACGAATTCAAGGAAGCAATTCCTGTGCCTGGAATGCTGCCGTGCCCTTCGAACGGCCGACCAGGCGAGCCGACCCATCGATCCGAGGGGGGCCTGCATCGATCTGCCGGGGCATTGCCACCTTGTTTTCGACGTGGACGCGGCGAGGGAAGTTCGGCGATGAGCGATGATCTCTAACAGCCCTGGCCAGCATCTCTCGACTCTCGTGGCTCGTCAGGCGCACCTCCACGAGGCCATTCGGCCTGTAAGGCGCCTTCGACGCGTAGAGAGCGGAACCACCGGGCGGCAACTGCCGAGTGGGGGGACTCCAAAAGCACGATCGGGAATCCGCGAAAGCGTCGAACCTCTTGGAATAGCGAACCTTTTGCTTCGAGTTCCAAGATATCGGGTGGCACCTCGCTGTCAACCGTCAGAAGTGCGCGCCAGCATGCGCAAACCACTGTTCTAAAAAGACTATCGGGAGGGGTGCCGGGGCAAACACACGCCCCTTGCTCACGGCCCCTCAGAGCGCCCGGCCGAGGCGCCGGATCGCACCCGAGGACACGGAGCGCGGCACCCGTAGCGGGTCCGCGAGTACCGTTTGGGCCACACGTGGCGGCCGATTTCGAACACTGACGGCCCCGCCGCAGGAGGCTTCACGGACCGGCAAGCTGCCGGAAATCGGACGGCAGATCGCTCCGGATCGCGCGTGCTTCGACGGGGGCGATTTCCACCGCCATTTTTTGCGGCGCCCCCGGAAGGAGGAAGGTTTCTTCTCGAAATGGACAACGGCCCGAGGTGAGATGCGCCCCAGCTGCCGCCTCGAGTGCTTCGTTCGGAGCGGCCGCTCAGCGAGGCGTCGCCATGTCGATGATGTCGACGCCGTCGGGCAGCTCCAGCTCGAAGGTGCCGTCCGCCGGCGGTCGATTCGTCACCAGACCCTCGAAGCGGATCCGGGTGCGGTTGCCGAAGAGGTCGACGATCGAGGTCTCGCGGATCAGTCCGCTCACTGGATCGGCGACCAGCCCCAGGCGCTCGTAGCTGGCCGCCTCGCGGGGCACCAGCGAGAGCTCGACCCCCGCCTCCGTGCAGCTCCCCGCCGCGATCCGGAACGTCTCGGCCAGGCGCCCCTCGCCCAGCAGGAACTGCAGCGCGGCGCCCGCCAGCACCTGCTCGCCCACCGGAAGCCGGGTCGCCTGCGCGTTCGCCACGTCGTAGATCCACAGCACGCTGCCGTTCGAGACGACGTAGCTCTGCTCGGGCTCGTGGTAGGCCCAGCGCATCCGGCCGGGCTTCGAGAAGATCACGCGCCCCCGGCTGACGACCGCCGTGTCGGCCTCGCCGGGAAGCGCTCCCATGCCCAGCACCACCGATCTGGTTCTCTGCTCGAAATCGGCCTCGAGGTGCTGGACGGCGTCGTAGCGGCCCTGCACCACCTCAGCGACCGCGCGCGCCCGGGCGTCATCGCAGGCCTGGTCGACCGGCGGCGCCGGGCCCGTGGTCTCCTCCGCGGCCGCGTCTGCCGGGAGTGTGAGCAGCAGAGCCGCGAGCGCGACGGCGAGCAGGGGGGTCGATCGCATGGGGAGATGGGACACCGCCGGCGCTGCCGTGGTGGCCGGCCGCCTACTCCTCGTTCGGGTCCCGCAGGAAGACCTCGCGAGGGCGTGTGCCCACCTGGGCCCCGACCATCCCCTCGTTCTCCATGTGCTCGATGATCCGGGCCGCGCGGTTGTAGCCGATCTTGAGTCGCCGCTGCACATAAGAGATGGAAGCGTTCCGGGTCTCGGCCACCACCGCCACGGCCTGGTCGAACATCTCGTCGACCTCCTCGCCCGAGACATCGGGGGCGTCGCCGGCCGACTCGGCAGCGCGCACCAGATCCTCATCGAAGACGGGCTTGCCCTGGTCGCGCAGGTACGCCACCAGCTCGACGACCTCCTTCTCCGACACGAACGGCGCGTGGATGCGCTCGAGCACCGCCGTGCGCGGAGGCAGGAAGAGCATGTCACCCATGCCGAGCAGATTCTCGCCGCCCTTCTGGTCGAGGATCGTGCGCGAGTCGGTGGCCGACGAAACCTGGAAGGAGACGCGCGACGGGAAGTTCGCCTTGATGACGCCGGTGAGCACGTCGACGCTCGGGCGCTGGGTGGCGAGCACGAGATGGATGCCCGCCGCGCGGGCCATCTGGGCGAGCCGCTGCAGCGACTCCTCGACGTCCTTGGCGACCATTACCATCAGGTCGGCCAGCTCGTCGATCACCACCACGATGTAGGGCATCGGCGCCCAGGGGATCTCTTCGCCCTCCTCCTCGCCGGGCGCCGCGCGCAGCCGGAACGACTCTTCGCCCGCCGCGATCATCTCGCGGGCCTTGTCGTTGAACTGCGCCACGTTACGCACCTGCACGGCGCTCATCATCTGATAGCGCTCTTCCATCTTGCGCACGACGCCCTGCAGCGCCGCCGCCGCGCGCTTGGGATTCGTGACCACGTCGGCGATGAGATGCGGGATGCCCTCGTAGATCGACAGCTCGAGGAGCTTGGGATCGACGAGCAGCAGCTTCAGCTCGTCGGGCGTCGCGCGGCAGAGCAGCGAGCAGAGGAAGGAGTTGAGGAAGACGCTCTTGCCGGTGCCCGTGGATCCCGCCACGAGGAGGTGCGGCATCTTGCCGAGATCCGAGATGAACGGATTGCCGAAGATGTCCATCCCCATCGCGACCGCGAGCGCCGAGTCGGTCTTGCGCCACTGCTCGCTCTCGAGCACGGTGCGCAGATAGACGGTGTCTCGCTGCGGGTTCGGCACCTCGATGCCGACCACGCTCTTGCCCGGCAACGGCGCAATGATGCGGATCGAGATCGCACGCAGCGCCATCGCGAGATCGTCGGTGAGGCCGACGATCTTGTTCACCTTGATGCCCGCGGCGGGCTCGTACTCGTACATGGTGATGACGGGGCCCGGATGGACCCGCACCACGCGTCCCTGCACCCCGAAGTCGCCGAGCTTCTTCTCGAGGATCCGCGAGTTCATCAGCAGGCTGTCGCGGTCGAAGGTGCGCCCGCCCTCGGGCGGCAGCCCGAAGATCGAGACATCGGGCAGCTGGAAGGGACCGCTCGGGCCGCTGTCGTCGAAGTGGAACGCCTCCTGCTCCGGCTTGCGCTCCTTCTCGCGCTGCTCGACGTGATCCACGATCTGCGGCTCGCCGCCGGAGAGCAGCCGCCGGCGAGGCCGCTCGGCGACCGGCTCCTCGACCTCGGAAGCCGGCTCGGACTCGGTCTCGGCGGCCTCGATCGGAGGCAGCTCCGGGCCGCGGCGATCGGCGACCCGCTCGCGGCGCGCCCGCCGCGCGCGCCAGACGTCGAGGGTCGCCCACGCGCGCCCGAGGCCCGCCAGGCCTCTCCGGCCCGCCTGCCCGGCCGCCACGGCGGCCGAGGCCGACGCCGTGCCAACGGCTGCAGCGAGGCGGGCCGCCCAGGCGCCCGCCACCGCGGCCCCCGCCCCCATCGCACGCAGCGCCGCACCGACCGAGATACCGGTCACGCTCAGCACGCCGACCACCAGCAGGAAGACATTGACGAGCAGCGCCCCCCAGGTGCTGAGCATCAGGCGCTCGACGTCCGCGAGCGAGTTCCCGAGCCAGCCCCCCGCCGGCGAGCCGAGGCGGCCCGGGGCGAGCCCGTCGAGGATCGGCGGCAGCGTCGCGGCGGCGACGATCAGCAGCGCACTGCCGACCCAGAGGCGCGATGTCGCACCGGGCAGGCCCTGGCCCAGCACCAGCCGCCCGCCCAGGAAGCCCAGCGAGGCCACCAAGACCACGCCCCCCCAGCCCAGCGACTCGATCAACGCGCCGGCGAGGTTGGCGCCCACGATGCCGGCCGCGTTGTCGACCTGCTCGAGGGCGAGCAGGGGGTCGGTGGGCGAGTACGTGGCGAGCGCCAGAGTGGCCAGCGCGGCGAGTCCGAGCAGCCCGATGCCGACGACCTCGGCAGCGAGCGCCTGCGCGAGCCGCGACCTGGCGTCGGCGTCGCGTGTGCGCCGACGCCGACCGCGCTTGGCGGCGGCCCTAGCCATGCCGACCACCCGGCCGCACGGCGAGCCCCGGCGCGCAGGCGAGCCGGTAGCGAGCACCGAACCATCCGGCACGCACGCCGCCGTCATGCTCCGTATTGGAGCCGCTCGCGCTCGCGAACGTCACGTCCTCACCCCCCGGAAAGGAACCGCGGCAGAATACCCCCCGCACCCTTCCCCTGCCACGAGTACCCCGGAAACGCGCTGGGTGAACGCCCGTGCGCACTTGACTGCGCCCGAAGGCACCGGGATCATTGGGCGAATCCCACGCGTCCCGATGGAGTCCGCCATGGCCGGTGTCAACAAAGCGATCCTGATCGGCAACCTCGGACGCGATCCCGAGCTGCGATATACGCAGAGCGGACAGGCCGTTGTGAATTTCACACTCGCGACCAGTGAGAACTGGACGGACAAGAGCGGCGAGCGCGTCGAGCGCACCGAGTGGCACCGCATCGTGGCCTGGGGAAAGACGGGCGAGTTGTGCGCCCAGTACCTGTCGAAGGGACGGACCGTCTACATCGAGGGCCGCATCCAGACCCGGGACTGGGAGGACAAGGACGGCAACAAGCGCCAGACCACCGAGATCAA